>NZ_JBIAUL010000030.1:0-85564 GCF_042892755.1 Streptomyces sp. NPDC001714 | reverse complement strand
GCTGCACCGGCATGCCACCGTGGTGGCCGACGAGGCCGCCGCGTCGAAGCTGAAGTTCGCGGACTACTTCCGGTACACCTTCGCCAACAAGCCGGACTGGCAGGGGATCTGAGGCAGGCTGCGGCTGTCCGCGGGAAGAGCCGCACATCGCACCGCGCCCGGCGTCGGCCGCCCGGCGCGGTGCGTCACCTCCTCCTCGGCCTCCCGGCGTCTGTCCGAAGCCCGGCGCCGCATGGGCGCCGGCCCGGCGGCCGTCCGCCGACTGCGGGACGGCAGATGTTCCGCTCGTCCCCTGCTACCGCTCTGAGGACTCGTCACGTGAAGCGGCTCGGCCGCGGAGCGTCACGAGGGTCAGCAGCGCTGAGAACAGTGCGGCCGAGCCGCAGACGACGAAACCGATCGAGTAGCCGTGGCCGAGCGCGTCCAGGGCGAGAGGGTGCAGGTCGGCCAGTTTCGGTGACGCCGCTGAGGCACCGTTCACCGCGAGTGGGCCGCCCTCTTCCAGCACGGCCGTGCCGGCGCCCTTGAGTGCCTGCGGCAGCGCGGAGTCGTGCAGGGAGTCGGAGAAGCTGCTGGCTGCGCGGCTCAGGGCCACGGCACCGATCACGGCCGGGCCGAGAGTGAAGCCGAAGTCCCGCAGCAGGTTGGTGGTGGCGCTCGCCATGCCGGCCAAGTGCAGTGGGACGGTGTTGACGGCCGTTGCCGTGATCGACGAGACGGTGATCGCGAAACCCAGGCCCACCAGACCGAGTGGCAGGATCAGCGAGGTGAAGGCGCTGTCGGTGATCGGCAGCGTGGCCGCCCAGTAGTCTCCCGCCGCGATCAGCAGCAGCCCCGCGCCCAGCAGCAGCCCCGGTGCCGCACTTCTCAGCAGCCGTTCCGTCAGCGGCAGCATCACCAGGGTGATGCCGTTGAGCAGGACGAATGCCAGCGCCGTCCGCATCGGGGCCTGGTCCTGCACCGGGCCGAGCCGGATGCTGACGGAGTAGGCGGTGCCCAGAAAGGCGAACATGCCGATCACGGCCACGACCGAGGCGACCGCGAAGGCGCGGTTGCGGAACAGGTCCAGGCGGAGGAGCGGGGACTTGGCGCGCTTCTCGGCCAGGACGAAGGCGGCGAGGAAGGCGGCCGCCAGGACGAAGGCGATGACGATCGAGGGCGAGGCCCATCCGTCCGTGGGGCCCTGGATGATGGCGTAGAGCAGGGAGAACAGGCCGAGGCCGATGGTCAGTTGGCCCGCCACGTCCAGCGAGCGTCCCTCGGGGGCGCTGGAGTTGACGACGAACAGGGCGCTGACGGCGGCACTCGCCGCGGCGATGGCGGTGACCACGACGAAGGACCATCGCCACGAGCCGTAGGTGGCGGTGATACCCCCGAGCAGAGGTGCGAGGAACCCGCCGGTGGAGAGCAGGGCCGCCCACATCGCGATGACCCGGGCCCGTTGCGCGGGCGAGGTGGTGCCTGCGGCCAGGATGGCCAGCGAGGTCGGGAACAGTGCGGCGGCACCCAGGCCGGAAAGGGCCTGTCCGGCCCAGAGCTGGTGGACGCCGGAGGCGGTGGCACTGACCAGCTCGCCCACGGCCAGCAGCGAAGCGCCGCCGATCAGCAGCCGCTTGCGGCCGAAGAGATCGCCGAGCAGGCCGAAGGTCAGCTCCAGTACGGCGACCGGCAGCAGGAAGGCGTCGGAGATCCAGGTGAGCTGCGAGCCGACCGGGTGCAGGTCGGACTGGAACAGCCCGTTGAGTGTGGCCGGTATCGCCAGACCGATCTGGGCGAGGCAGACGGCGAGGAGACCGGCGACCAGGGTGCCGGTGGTCAGACCGCGGCCGACGTCGGTTCTGGCGGAGGTTTCGGTCGTCATTGACACGGGGGCTCCTGAGGCGAGCGGGTTCGGGATGGGGAGAGGACGCTTGGGGATCAGCGGGTACCGGTCAGGCGGTTCGGCCGGTAGTCGGTGAAGGCAGCGCCGCCGAGGCCCAGTTCGTCGGCGCTGTGCTGGAGTGCGGCGGGAGTGGTGGAGTTGTCCCAGTGCCCGGTGTCCAGCCGGTGCTCCACGGCGTGCAGCCCGGCGACCACTTCGGCGGTGGTGAAGTTGCAGTGGCTCTGGCGTGCCACATAGGCCTGCCGCAGCAGCGCGGAGTCGCCGGCCCTGCGCACCCGCCCGGCGAAGGCCGACTCCTGCTCGACGGGCACGAGTTGGTCGGCGGTCGTGTGGAGGTCGAGCAGCGGCACGGCCAGTCCCTGCCCGGCCGTGGAGGTCCGCTTCAGATGAGCCACCGCGGCCGGGTCGGCCGATATGTCCGCACCGCGGGTGAGCCGGTTCAGGTCCGTCCGCAGGTCGAGCCCGGCGTCGCGGTAGAGCGCCTTGATCTGCTTGGCATGGCTGGACTTGTGCAGCAGGCCTGCGTAGTCGACGCCCTTGTTCCAGGATGTGTTGCCGCCGGCGGACTGCTCCACCGACCAGCGAGCCGGGACGATGAACCCGAGCAGGCCCTGGGCCAGCCATGCGTACTGCTGCTCCTCCTGGCCCGCGAAGTCGTCACCCGCGGGCGGCTGTTGTCCCGGAGCCCAGTCGGCCAGGTTGAGGAAGGCGGCGGCCAGGGCGATCCGGGCACGTCCCGTGGGGGTCTGCTGTGCCGCTTCCACAGCCTTGGTGAGCCGGTCGGCGAGGGCTGCGCCGTCGGCCTGGCTGCCCAGGTTCACGAGCTTGTCGGCGTCGGCGGGGTCGAAGAACGTGGCCAGGGTGTACTCGGCGTCCAGCTGGTAGTTGTCCAGATCCACGCCGCCCGCGACCAGGCCGCACAGTCCGAGTGAGCCGTCGACGCGTCCCGCGCCGTCGCGGGCGATCTGGGCGTTGATGAGGCCGCCCATGGACTGGCCCACGGAGATGACCCGGGTCGGTGTACCGACCTGCCGGCGGAAGGCGGCGAGCGCCGCGAACTGATCCCGCTCGGCCGAGTCGAGCGCCCACATCGAACCGTTCGGGTCGTAGGAGGAGCCGACGAGGGCGTAGCCGGCGTCCAGCAGTGCCTGGCGCGCCGCGGTCGACGGGGCGTCGGCAGCGACGGTCGGTCCGAAGCCGTGGCTGAACAGCAGCAGGCTGCCGTTCCACTGCGCGGGTTTGTCCGCGATCCAGGTGGCGCCGTCGGACAGGGTGCCGGAGTAGTGGTCGGCGGTGGTGGCCTGGGCGCCGGTCACCGGCCCGACCAGGGAGGCTGCGAGGGCGGTCGCACAGGCGGCGGCGAGGGTCGAGAGACGGGGTCGGGGCATGGCGGCGGCTCCGCGAGTCGAGGGGGGGACCGAGTGAGGGAGCGAGCTGGAAGAGCGCTGCGAATGTAGGGCTCTTTTTTCATCGCCGTCAATGCCATGCCCAATATTGAGGTAGGTGGCTCCGCGTCCGGATGCGCGAGGCCTGGGTGCGGATCAGCCCAGCGGCAGAATGTCGAGCAGCCGGGCGGCCACACGCGCGGCCGGGCGCTCCCAGCGGCCGGCCAGGCCACGGAAGACGGTCTCCGCCTCGGCTGCGGGCCAGTCCCTCGGAAGATGCTCGGCGGGCAGATGCGGGTCGCGTCGCACCAGGTCCAGCCAGTCGGTGTGCAGCAGGAGCTGGCCTGCGAGTTCGTCGCCGGAGACCGCCGCGGGAAGCGGGTCGGTGCGGTCCCATCGCTCCAGGAACGCCCGGTACCGGGCACCGATGGCCGGCACGTCGAAGGCCTGCTCCAGCACCTGGCGTACATCGGTCGGCGACTCCACCTCCGCCCGGAACACCCGCAGGTACGGTTCCAGACCGAGATCCGCCACCATCTCGCGGACGTCGACACGCGCCGGGGCCACCCACAGGCCGCTCTGCAGTGGGCCGAAACCGGCCCAGATCAGCCGGGAGCGCAGGTCGTGCCGTTCACGACTCCACGCCTCGGGCAGCGAGAAGCCCACCATCGTCCACCGGCCGTCCCAGTCCCGGTTCACCGCACCGGTGCGCCAGATGCGGTCCCTGCCGTCCGTCAGCACCTGGACGGCATGCGGAGTGAGCCCGAAGTAGGCCTTGCGGCCCTGGCGATGACGCTCCAGCAGGCCGCGTTTGACCATCCGGTTCAAGGTGGTCCGCACCGCCTCCTCCGTACTGCCCGACCTTCCGAGAGCGGCGATCACACTGCCCGACGACACGGCGACGGGCCGCCCCAGTACATGGACACCGAAGAAGGTCAGCATCAGGGACTGGGTGCGCGGCTCGGAACCGGTCTCCGCGACGGCATCGGCACTGGTCATCGGCACAGCCTAGGCCCGGAGCGGGCGCACCCCGTTTCCCGCGTGGCAAAAAGTGTCATTTTTGTGACGGCGGTCGATGGACAGCCGTGTATGGCGATCGATGGACGCAGATGGTGGGCCGGGAGAGCCGTTCGGGGGCGGCAGGTGTCCGGCCGGTAGTCGGCGCTGATGCGGACTCCTAGGGATCAGGAACGTTCGGCGCGTCTCGTTTCGCCCTGCTGATCGGCTCCGCAGACCTGGGCAGTTTCGTTTGGATCAAGGGGGGGCGGATCGATGGACAGCGAAGGCGAGCCTGACTGCAGGTTGATCTCGCCCCAGTCACCCAGGATCTTGTAGCCGCTGTCGACCCTGGTGAGGGAGTCGACCGAGCCGTAGTCGGCGCTCCCACTCGCGTCGATCGCAGGCGTGATCACGTTCTGGCCCGTCCAGTGCAGATCACGGACGGATGAGAAGACGACCGTGGCCTGCCGGAAGCAGGCGCGTTCTCCTGGCGCCGGGGCTTGATGTTCAGGGTGACCGGGCAAGAGCAGGACGTCCAACTTGAGGATCAGGACAGCCGGATGGACCACTATGTCCAGTACGTAGCTGTCCTCCAAACCGACGTTCTCGAACCCCGGGAAGCTCGGATAGTCGTCCTGCATGGCTTGCCTCTCGAACTGTCGCCGAAATGCTGATCATGATGCGGCCCAGCGGAAGATGCCAGCGATATGCAGTCCAGCCGGCTAAGGGCTCTCCCGCAACGGCTGATCTTGGCGACATGATCTTGTCGTGCCTGGTCTGATCACGGCGTCGGAGCCGACCTGCAAGGGCCGGCCGTGGAGCCTGCCGCTGCATGATCAGGTCCTGCTGGTCACCGCGTATTGGCGGACGAACCTGACGCTGCGGCAGCTCGGCCCGCTGTTCGGTGTGCCCAAGTCGGCTGCTGCGCGGTCATCGGGCGTCTCGGACCGTTACTCGCCCTGCGGCAGCGCAAGCGGTTCCGCAAGGAGGCCGTGCTGATCGCGGACGGCACGCTGGTCCCCACCCGCGATCACACTGTCGCCGAGCAGTCGAAGAACTATCGGTACTCCACCAACCACCAGGTCGTCATCGACGCCGATACCCGCCTCGTCGTCGCCGTCGGCCCGCCCCTGCCCGGCGAGCGGAACGACTGCAAGGCATGGAACTGTCCGGAGCCAAAGCCGCTGAAGGAAAGTCCGTTGTCATCGCCGACGGTGGATACCGAGGCACTGGCCTGGTCATTCCGCACCGCCGGGAGCGCGGCCAGGACGAACGTCCCGCCTGGAAGGAAGATCACAACGCTTCCCACCGTAAAGTGCGAGCCCGTGTCGAGCACGTCTTGGCCCCCACGAAGACCTGGAGTCAGATCCTTCGCGACTGCCGCCTGAAGGGCGATGGTGTCCACCACGCCATGCTCGGCATCGCCCGCCTGCGCAAGGTGATCCTCACCGGCTAGGCACAGGCGGGATGTGCCTGGTCAGCCGGGCTTTGTCAGCCCGCCCAAGGGAGTTCGGCGCGGCGAGAGCTTGCGATGGCTGATCCGCCAGCCGTCAGCCGTGCGCACGACGGTGTCGTCGTAGGAGACGGAACCGCAGGAGCCGTCGGCCTTGATACCCAGCCCTTTGGAACGGACATGCACCTGGCCGTCCGCCGACGCGGTGACGACGACGTTGGTGACATGATGCGCGACAGGGTTGGCCGCTCCCAGCGCCCACGCCGCTTCTCGGATGGCCGCCACCCCGCACAGCGGCTCCTGGCCGAAGTCGGTTAGGTCGTAGACCACATCGGCGGTGAACAACTCCTCCAACCGGTCAAGACTTCCGTCGTCAACAAGATGACCATGCAGCGAGACCAGTTCGGTGATGGCCAAGCGATCTTCAAGAGCGAGCGACACACGCGTCCTCTCCGACCCGGCGTGGAAAGCACCAGGCCGAGCGTCGATCCAACGTCAGCACGGCGCCACGCCGCTCAACGCGTTCGGGCGCATCCGGCAAGAGCAGGGCCGTGCACGTTGTGATCGTCTCTTACCGGCGGTCAGCCTGCCACTGACTTGTCTACGTGTGTCCTGCCACCGTCAGCAGAGCCACGGCTTACGGGACAGTCCTTGGACGGTTGCGGTCTTCTCGTAGCGAGTGGCGATGCCTCGCCACTGCTTCAGGCGGTTGATGCACCGCTCGACGGTGTTGCGCTGCTTGCAGATCTCCGGGTCGAAGGCCGGTGGCCTGCCGCCCCGGCTGCCGCAGCGCAACCGGAGGGCTAACTGATCTGCCGGTCCACTTCTCCGCGAATCCGCCCTTCAGAAGCGGTTCGACCACACGAAGCAGCAGTTCCTGCTCCGGCCTGGTCTGGATCACGCGGCCGTTGTCAGTGGTCTCTGTCAGGATTCTCCGGCCAACACCATGATCGGGAGAATCTATGGGCACGTGGGACGCCGGCCCCTTCGGCAACGACACCGCAGCGGACTTCTGCGGTGACCTCGACGAGGCACTCCCGGACGAACGCGAGGGCATGGTTCGCGGCGCTTTCACATGGGTGATCGACACGGCCGACTACCTCGAAGCGCCCGCATCAGATGTAGCGGTGGCCGCGGCCGCCCTTGTCGCGGCGCAGTGTCCGGAGGGCGAGCCTGCCGATCCGGTCTATGGGCCGAAAGAGCCCCTTCCCGATCTCACCGGCCTGCGCGACCTCGCCCTCCGGGCCCTCGACCGTGTCATGACCGAGCCGTCCGAGCTGATGGAGCTGTGGGCCGAGCCGGATGGCGACCCCTGGCGTGCGCACATGCGCCAGTTGCAGAACGTGCTCCTGCCGCACTCCCCCGGAGAACAGCTCAGCCCGATCTGACCCACCGCAACCGCTACCTGAGTCCTGCCTGAAAGGCCCCCATGAGCTGGGATGTGCTCCTCCTCCGCCTGCCCGACCACGTCACCTCGGTGCACGAGCTTCCCGCCGACTGCGCTGCGGACCCGTTGGGCCGGCAATGCGACGTGCTCGCGGCCGTCGCCCAGGCCGTTCCCGAGGTTGATCTCTCGGACCCGGCGTGGGGCGAGCTTTCCGGCCCCACTTGGTCGATCGAACTCAACATCGGCTCTGAAGACCCGGTGGATTCGATCATGCTCCACGTCCGGGGCTCCGGCGACGCCGTGCTCACGCCCGTCTTCCGTCTGGCCGAAGCGCTGCAATGCAAAGTCCTCGACTGCGCAGCAGGGGACCTGATCACGCCGGGGCAAACAGCGGGCTGGCAGGCCTTCCAGCAGTTCCGTGACCGCGTGATCGGAGCCGCTCAGTGATGCCTCCCGGCCGGATGATCACGTCCGGTGAAGGCGACGGGGATTCCCAACCCCTCTGGCTCAGCGACGGGCCGGCCACCTCCGGGCTGTGGGTTCGGATGCACGCCGAGCACAGCGCCTCCGGCCAGTGGCCCCTGCTGCTCGACGCGCTCGATCCGCAAGACGCCGAATTCCGCCCCTGGGGATCGGGCGAGGTCTTCCCGGAGCAGATGTCCGTCGCCGCGGACCACGACCCCGCCGGCCTCCTCGCCAACTGGTGGGCGACGTACACCGCCGTCGACGAAGACGACGACACGCTCTCGGCCGAGCAGCGCCTCGCCGGCACCGCCCCCTTCGGACAGAGCTGGCCCGGGCGGGCACCCGGCCGGGAGTCCGTGACGAACGCCGACCAGGTGGCCGCCGACTACGCCCGGGTGTTCCTTGCCGGCCGACCCCACTCCCGTCTGGGGCTGGTCACCGCCGTATCCGGCGCCGAAGCCCTCACCACCGCGGGCTGGTCTGGTCCCGCCAACTACGACAACGACACGGCGAAGTTCTCCGCAGTCGTCGGCGACTGGGAGAGCCGCTTCGGCGCCCGCGTCGTCGCGGTCGGCTTCTCCACCCTGCATCTGAGCGTCGCAGCCCCGCCGACCACTGAACAGGATGCTCTCCTGGTCGCTGCCGAACATTTCGCCTTCTGCCCCGACAACATCTGGCAAGGCACAAGGCCGTACACACTGGCCGCATACGCACAGCGGATCACCGGTGTCCACCACTGGGACTTCTGGTGGGACTGAGGCGTACCCTGCCCGGGGAACGATCTTCATGGGCTTCACGCGTGCCCGATCGGGGGGCATGGGTGAACACCCCGTTTGAGTGGCACCGTCCTGTGACGCGACAGCAGGTACCAGAGGGAACGAGGTGTTCGTCTTCGGCGTGCCGGCACCGGCGCTGTTCGTGCCGGCCCTCGTGTGGGCGGTCCCGGGAGTCCACGCTCTGCTGCCGGGCCGCATGCCGGGTCACTGGGGTGCAGCAACGAGTGCGGCAGCCGAGGCTCTGGGGAGCAGGAGCCCTACTGGTGCCGGCGAGTTGGAACGTTCACTCGCCTCGCTCCTCGCCACAGGGGTCGGTCTCGTCGCGGTGGGGCATGTCGTGAAGCCCACTCGTTGAGACCTCGGGAGCGACCGGCGTCCGGCTGTCGCCACGCCATGGACACCACGCAGCCGCTGGCCGATGAAGAAAGCAGTTCCTTTCGGCCTCCGGTCTTCCGACCCCGCCCCCAGGGGCCATCCGTCAAGGCTGAGCCACCGCGCCTGTCCTGGCCTCTGGGGTAGCCAGGCGGCGCCGCATGCTGGGCGGGGTTCACGGTCGCCGTCGCTGTGAGGAGGTCATGCGTTTTCGTGGGCCGGTCGTAGGCGGTGCCGCATCCGGTGCAGTGGCCAGGGCGGGCCACGGGGGCCGGCAGCCGCGGGTGCGCGGAGCGGGCGTCGAGGGCGACGGCCTCCCCCTCGCCACGCCCGGCGTCGCGCGACTGCACGACCTCGCCCACACCGGACACCTTCGTACGGCAGCCGAGCCTTCCCGTACCCACTGGGAATTCATTTAGGGGACCGTCTTTAGGCACGGCAATCATGGCCGAGTCACCTCGTTGTGCAGCTGTTGCGAGAGGAAAAGGGTGCGGGCATGCCGGAATCAGGCGGAGATCTCGGCGGACCCGCCCATTGTGGGTACGAACTCGGCTGCTCCGCACCGGACTTCCAATGCCACTTCGTGATTCTGCACAAGTGAGAACCCTCAGCGGAAGTCGGCAGTCTCCGGGAAATGAACGTGTAACGAAGGGCCTATTGACATCCCGTCATGCCTGACCGGCTAATTGTCGGGACGTCTTCCTGCACGCAGGTTTTCCCCTGTTCCCGGCCCGATTCCGAGGGCCCGTCACGATGGGTACGAAGTGAAGCAATCCGCGTTCCGAAGAGAGCGAATATCGGTGGCCCCGCGGCTCCGTTCGGGTGTAACCGCCCTGGGGCTCGCCGCCCTTGCTCTGCTCTGCATCGAGGCGCCCGCGCATGCCATGCCGGCCACGCCCTCAGGTGCCGCCGCCCCTCCGGCCCGCCTCGACACCTCTCCGGACACCGAAGCCGGCGCGGCCACCGACCTGACTCCCGTGTGCGGCACGCCCGCCAAGGGACACGCGTCGTGCTTCGCCATGCGCTCCACGAGTGAGTCCCCGTTGCTCCGGCTGGCCGCGGCTCAGACGCCGCCGGGGCTCGGACCGCAGGACCTGCAGAGCGCCTACAGCCTCCCGGCCGACGGCGGCGCGGGGCAGACCATCGCCATCGTGGACGCCTACGACAACCCCGACGCCGAAGCGGACCTGGCGGTCTACCGCGCCCAGTACGGGCTGCCGCCGTGCACCACGGCCAACGGCTGCTTCACCAAGGTGGACCAGCGCGGCGGCACCGACTACCCGCTGTCCAACGACGGCTGGGCCGGTGAGATCGCCCTCGACCTCGACATGGTCTCCGCGGTCGCCCCGCAGGCGCACATCCTGCTCGTGGAGACCGACAACGACGGACTCGACCGGCTCGCGGCCGGGGTCGACAAGGCGGTCGAGCTGGGCGCGAAGTACGTGTCCAACTCCTACGGCCGCTCCGGCGACTACGCCTCCGACGTCCCGACGTACGGCGCCTCCTACGACCATCCCGGCGTCGCGGTCGTCGCGGCGAGCGGGGACAACGGCTACGGCGTCGCCTTCCCGGCCACCCTTCCCACGGTGACGGCGGTCGGCGGCACCAATCTGGTCGCCGACCCGGACACTGCCCGCGGGTGGGACGAGACCGTGTGGAAGCGCGGCTCCTACGGGCCGGGCTCGGGCTGCGCGTCGTACCAGTCCAAGCCCTCCTTCCAGCAGGACACCGGATGCCAGGGACGCAGTGTCGCGGACGTCTCCGCGGTAGCCGACAACGTTGCCGTGTACTCGACGTTCGGCAGCCACGGCACCGGCTGGCAGACCTACGGCGGCACCAGCGCGGCCACGCCCGTGATCGCCGGCGTCTACGCGCTGGCCGGCTCACCGCGTCCGGGCACCTATCCCAACGCGTATCCGTACACGGCCGGCGGCACCGGACTGAACGACATCACCTCCGGATCCAACGGCACCTGCGCCGCCGCCTACCTGTGCACCGCGGGCACCGGCTACGACGGTCCCACCGGCCTGGGTACCCCGGCCGGACTGGCGGCCTTCCGCAGCGGCCCGAGCGGGACCCTGACCGGCAAGGTGACCGACACCAGGACCGGCAAACCCGTCGCCTACGCCACCGTGGCCTCCGGCCTCGACGTGGCCACCACGAGCGCCGACGGCACGTACACCCTGAACCTGCCCGCAGGTGAGGTCGACGGGCTCACCGTGACGGCCTTCGGCTACGCGTCGGCGGCACCGGTCTCCCTGGAGATCGCGGACGGCCAGACCCTGACACGCGACTTCGGCCTCAAGGCCCTGCCCCGCACCCATGTGCGCGGCACGGTCCGGGACGGCTCGGGGCACGGCTGGCCGCTGTACGCCCGGATCGCCGTCGAGGGTTCGCCGGAGGCGCCGGTGTGGACCGACCCGGTCACCGGCCGGTACGACATCTCCCTTCCGGAGCAAGCCGGTTACACCCTGGACGTCACAGCGGCTCTGCCCGGTTACGAGGCGGTCACCCGCGAGGTGACGGTGGGCAGGAAGGCCGTGACCGCCGACAGCGCCCTGGCCGCCGACCCGGACGCGGCCACCGCCGTCGGCTACGCCCTCCACACCACCGAGCGCTCCGAGGGATTCGACACCCCCACCGCGGCACCACAGGGCTGGACGGTGGCGAGCGCGGCGGACAGTGACGACGGGTGGCAGTTCGACGACCCCACCCAACGCGGCAACGCCACCGGCGGCAGCGGCTCCTTCGCGACCGTCGAGAGCGACAACGCGCCCTTCGGACCGCATCAGGACACCTCGCTGGTCAGCCCCGCCTACGACCTGTCGACGGCGCAGTCGGCCAGTCTCACCTTCAAGACGCACTACATCACCAACCTCAGCCAGCAGCACATGACCGTGGACGCCAGCACCGACGACGGGGCCACCTGGCAGAACGTGTGGGCCGGTCCCAAGGCGAACGGCGAGGCCGACCACCTCACGGTGAGCGTCCCGCTGCGGCAGTACGCCGGGCAGTCGTCGGTGCGGCTGCGCTTCCACTTCGTCGCCAACTGGGCCTACTTCTGGGAAGTCGACGACGTGAGCGTGCAGAGCCGGACGCTGGAGCCGGTGCCGGGCGGGCTGACGGTGGGAACCGTCCAGGACGCCCGCACCGGTACGGCGATCATCGGCGCGAAGGTCGCCGACACCTCGGCGCCGGACACCGCCGTACTCACCGTGGCCACGCCGGAGGACCCGGCCGTGGGCGACGGTCTCTACACCCTGTTCTCGCGCTCCCCCGGCGTACACACCCTCCAGGCCACCGCGGACGGCCACCGGCCCCTCACCCGCCGGACCGTGGTGCACCGGGACCGGGTCACCCACAGGGACTTCGCGTTGAAGCCCACGACGTAGGCCTCGATCACGGTGCCGTATCCACGGGTACGGCACCGTGCGCGGCAACGCCGGGCCGCGCAACCGCCTCCGCGGCAGACTGTCCGAAGCCCTCCGCCGAGACACCCGGCAACCACCTTGCGGGCCTGCGCTTTCCTGACTCGATGCCCTGCCTCGATGCCCTGGATCACCGTGCTCCTGCAGATCACCGACCGAGCACGGCATCGGCCAAGCCCTGGTTCTCCCCCAGCCACCCCCGTTCGGCCGCCAGCAGGGCGATCTGGAAGCGGGTGCGGGCGCCGAGCCGTGTGCCCACGTCGCTGACATGTTTCTGAACGGTGCGGCGGCTCACCTTGAGTACGCGGGCGATCGTGTCGTCCTTCATCCCCGCGGCCATCAGCTGCAGGATCTCCCGGGTGCGCGGGTCGGGTGTCCCCGTCGCCCCGGTGTCCGGCAGCGGCGTGCCGTGGTGGCCGAAGGCCGGCGGCAGCGCATCGGTCCGGCTGGAGAGGGACATTGGTTCGGCATCTCGCCACACGCTCTCGAACAGGGCCGCCAGCGCCTCGACGAGCGCGGGCGAGTGAACCACCAGTGAGCCGGCGGACGGCCGGTCCCCCCGCACCGGCAGCAGGGCCGCGGTCCGGTCGAACACCACGAGTTTCACCGGCAGCCGTGCCGCCAGCCGAAGTTCCCCGCCCCGCCCGGTGCCGTGCACCGCCGTGGCCAGGGACACCTCGTCGGAGAAGCCTTCGGTCTCGTACACGGAACGCATCCGCACCCCGTCCGCCACCCCTGATGGCTGCGCGGCCACCCCGGAACTGGTGACGTAGGGCGGTTTCGCCAGGTGCAGCACTTCGGTCGCACATCCCTTGAGCAGCTGGGCGTAGCGCGCCGATACCTCGTCCTCGCGCTCCAGCAGCTCCACCAGGTGTGCCGAGCGCGGTCCGGACACCGTCTCGTACATCTCGTGCAAACGCTCCACGAGCCCTTCGGTGCGCGCCAGTTCAGCCCGCCGACGGGCCAGCAGGGCGCTCAGGGAGGTGCGTGGAGGGCCGGCTGCCCAGCGTGGCGCGGCAGCATCGGTGCGCAGGGCGAGCGAGGCGTCGGCGAGGTCTCGCAGAGCCCGCGCCGCGTCCGCCGTGGACACTCCGACCGCTGCCGCGACTTCGTCCGCGTCAGCCGAGGGCACAGTCACCAGGTGCTCCAGAACGCGACCGGTCAGCGGGTCCAGACCGGCTCCGGACCATGGGCTGTCCGCGGGTGCGTCCATGGGGTTTGCCACTCCTGTGTGCTGCAAGACCGGGCGAAGCCGAGCCCGGCCGACGGGGTACCGGGCTTGATGCTACGTCGATCCTGGCGGGCCCGGCGGCCGAGGTGCTGGTAGGGCGAGAACCGACACGCCCACTACTTGTCCCGTGTTCCGTGCGTGCTGCCCGGCAGCGGCTGTCGGCAGTCCGCGCAGCTGCCGGACCAGCACCTCAAGGCGTCCTGGAGCGCATCGGGAATCCGGGGGCAGGTGAGGCCGCCCCGGGTGCTGGAGTGGCTTTGCGACGACAGTCACCTCTTCGTGACGGACGTCCGCCGCGCCGTGCTCCAGGGCCTCGGCCTGCGGCCGTCGGGGGTCGTCAGGCCGGGACGTCCCAGAGCGCATGGAGGGCGGCCGGCTTGCGGAAGACCAGGCCGGACGGGGTGGCGGGACGCTGCGGGTCGAGGCGGAGTCCGGGGAGGCGTTCGAACAGGCGCTGGAGGGCGATGCGGGTCTCCAGTCGGGCCAGGTGGGCGGCGAGGCAGTGGTGCGGGCCGTGGGCGAAGGCCAGCTGAAGCCGGGCTTCGGCGCGCCGGACGTCGAACCGGTCCGGGTCGGTGAAGACGGCCGGGTCGCGGTTGGCGCCGGTCAGGGAGACGCTGACGAGGTCGCCGCGGCGGATGGCGGCCGGGCCGAGCACGGTGTCGCGGGTGGCGTAGCGGTCCACCACAGCCGCGCCGGGCTCCAGCCGCAGGGACTCCTCGACGGCTCCGTCCAGCAGATCGGAATCGGCCTGCACCAGGGCGAGTTGGGCGGGGTTCTGCAGCAGGTGGAGCAGGGCGTTGGTGATCATCGCTTCGGTCGTCTCGATGCCGCCGAACATCAGCACCGCCGCGTTGGAGGCCACTTCGGGCACGTCCAGCTGCTCGGCGGCGGAGACGAGGAGCGAGGAGGCGTGCGGGTCGGCGACGGTCGCCTCGACGGCGGCCCGCAGCTGTGCGTAGGCGGCGGGACCCGCCGGGCCCGCCGCCAGGCCCTCGGTGATGTCCGAGACGGACCGTACGATGGCGTCGTACCAGGAGAGCACCGTGTCGGTGGTCGTCCCGACCAGCCCGAGGGCGTCGGTGACGACGGCCACCGCGAGCGGCCCGGCGAAGGCGCGGCGCAGTTCGGCGGCGCCCCCGGGTTCCAGTGCGGTGATGAGGCGGTCGGTCTCCCGTTCTATGAACGCGGCGAAGTTGTCGTGCACCCTTCGGGGCCGGAAGGGTGCCGCGAAGGGCTCGCGGTGGCGGGTGTGCGCGGCGCCGTCCAGGGAGAGCATGCTCGGTCCGACGACCTGGGCGGTGGTGAAGCGGGGGTCGTCGACGGTGTAGGTGGCGGAGTCCCTCATCACGTCCAGCCCGAGGTCGCGGCGGGTGACCAGCCAGCCGTTCAGCTCGGGCAGCCACGACACCGGCTCGTGGGCGCGGAGCAGTGCCAGGCGCGGGTGCGGATCCCGGGCGAGTTCGGCGAGCGTGGTCGAAGCTCCAAGGGGGAACGAGTCGGCGGTGCTCACCGCGCTGTCCGGCCGGGGGGAGGGAAACGAATGCACGGGGCATCGTAATCACGGCGCCCCGTCCGCACGTTCACCGGCCCTGGCGCGCGGTACGCCCACGGTGTTGAGCGAGGTGGATCTCGGGAAGACATGGGTGCGCCGTGGGACGGACGCGCGGGCACGGAGACGAAGGGGTTGTCGTATGGGCACGATGCGCGAGGAGCACCGCAAGGTCACCCTGGCCTCCTGGCCGACACCGCTCGAACCCGCCCCTCGGCTCGCGCAGGCCCTGGGGCTCGGGCCGGACGACCTGTGGATCAAGCGGGACGACCTGATCGGGCTGGGCGGTGGCGGGAACAAGGTCCGCAAGCTCGAGTGGACCTGCGGACAGGCCCTCGCCGAGGGCGCGCGAACCCTTGTCACCAGCGGAGCGCCGCAGAGCAACCACGCGCGCCTCACGGCGGCGGCCGGGGCCCGGCTCGGCATGGACGTCGTCCTCGTCCTCGCGGGCGAGCCCACGGGCACGGCGGCGGGCAATCTGGCGCTCGACGGTCTCCTCGGCGCGAGGGTCGTGTGGGCCGGCGCGGTGGACGGGTCCGAACTCGCCGCCGTCCTCGACGGTGTCGTCACAGGACTGCGCGAGCGGAACGCGGCTCCTGCGCTCATTCCCTTCGGTGGATCGAGTCCCGTCGGCGCCCTCGGGTACGTCGACGGCGGGCGTGAGCTCCTCGCACAGGCTCCCGATCTGGCCACCGCCGTGGTCGCGCTGGGCAGCGGCGGCACGATGGCCGGGCTGGTGCGTGCCGTCGGCGAGGACCGGGTCCTGGGCGTGCACTGCGGGGCCGTGGCGGATCCGGGGCACACGCTCGACCTGCTGCTGACGGAGCTGTACGCGCCCTCCCCCGCGCCGCGGCGGCCACGGCTGCGGCTCGACCAGGTCGGGGCCGGATACTCCCGCCTCACCGAACCGGTGACGGAGGCGGTTCTCCTCGCCGCCCGGACCGAGGGACTCGTCCTGGATCCCGTCTACACGGGGCGGGCCATGGCGGGTCTCGTCGCGGCCGTGCGCGAGGGTGACATCCGCCCGGGTGAGCGGACCGTCTTCGTCCACACCGGAGGACTGCCCGGGCTCTTCGGGCACCAGGAGGCACTACGACGGGCGGGAGAGGTTCTCACGGCCCGTGTCATGTGACCGTAGACGAGTCGACGGTCTCGCCGCGGGCCGGCGACGGGAAGGGATCACTCCGCCTCGACGGTCGTGGTGACCCGGGTGAGCGCGGGCCGGCGCGGTACCGAGCCGAACCCGAAGCGCACGGGAGGTTCGACGGGTGCGAGCGCGCCCAGGTCCGTACCGTCGTAGTCACCCGAGAGCCGGCGGATCGCCCGCAGATCCCGCGCACCGTACCACTCCCTGCGGCCTCCACCGGCACTGCCGCGGGTGCGTACTCCGGGCAGCAGGATGCGGGCGAGGCTGTCGGTGACGGCGGACCACGCCGGGCGGCGGGCGAGCGGTCCGGGGACGGCATGCAGCAGATGGCCGAGGAGCGTGCGGGGGCCGGTGGTGAAGCGCAGGCGGAGCGGTCCTGCCGTGACGGTCCAGGTGTCCGCGAGGACGGCGACGTCGACGGGTACGACGCGTACGGTGTCGAAGTGGTAGGTGGCGCGGACGAATTCCGCGGTGCGCCGGGTCGGAGCGAGCAACAGCCGTTCTCCGTCGCTTCGTTCCAGCATCACGTCGCTGAACGGGCCGAACGGCGAGCGGAGCCAGTGGCCCAGTACGACGCGGTTGCCGGAGGTGGTGCCGAGGCCTGCGATCCAGCCGTCGAAGCACAGCCGGGGGCGCCGGGCGCCCGGCCGGAACACCCGCCTCATGTCTCCGCCCTTCCCTCGTGATCCCGGTGGAGGCCGCTTGTGATCCCGGTGGAGGCCGCTGTGGTCGGACCTCGGTGGGAGTGGTCGGGACAGTCTGGCCGCACAGGGTGCGCGCGGACGACGCCGCCGCGCCGGGCAGCCGTCAGATCGCCGGGCCCGCGATGTGAGCGGTGAGGGGGTGACGGGGTCAGGGGGTGGGGGCAGCGGTGGCGTCCGTGCCGTCGCCGGTTCGCCGCTTCAGGCGCTGTGGACCCCGACCTCGTACAGCGAGTACCCCCAGTCGGTGCCGCGGTCGAGACCGTGGATCCGGACGTAGCGGGCCGGAGTGCCGGGGAACCGGGCCGTGTCCAGGCCGCCGTCGCCGCTCGTGGTGGACCAGGCGGTCTGCCAGTTCGTGCCGTCGGTGGAGAGTTCGACGCGGTACGCCTTGCCGTAGGCGCGTTCCCAGTCCAGCGTCACCCGGGAGACGAGGTGGGTGGAGCCCAGGTCGACCTGCCACCACTGGTCGTCGCTCCAGTCGCTGGCCCAGCGGGTGGAGTCGTCGCCGTCCACGGCACGGCCCGGCTGGTAGCTCGTGAACGGGTTCGACTCGGACGAACTGGCCTTGGCCGGCTGCCCCTTGGCGAGGTTGACCGAGGCCTGGTGCTGTTCGGTGGCCCCCCAGGTGTCGAGGTAGGACTCGGCGCCCCGGAACAGGTCGTTCACCACGTCCTGGCCGCCGACCTGCCGGATGTCCTCGATCCAGTCGGGAATCATGCCGACGTGTGCCGCGCCGTCGGTGTTGATGTCGAAGGTGCGCTCGCCGGAGGTCTGCCTGTCGATGACGGACCCGCCGTCGACGCTCCTGAAGGGGTATGTCACCTTGTTCGCCGCGTCCGCGCCGCGCGGGGCGGGGTGGTCGCCGATGCCGTTGAAGTCGGTGCCGTAGCCGTAGCCCACGTCGTACTTGTCGCGCAGCGCCTTGGTCCGGGCGGCTTCCGCGACGAAGCCCTCGGAGCCGTGCATGTACTGGGCGACGAAGCCGCCGAGGGAGTAGACCCGCTCGGTCCAGTCGAGGTCCATCCAGCTGTGCGAGGAGATCACGCCGGGGTAGGACGCCGACTCCAGGATGTCCAGCGCCTGGCCGACGGCCTTGACGCCCATGTGGTCGATCTCCAGCATCATCTTGCGCTTCATCATGCCGCGCACGGCGTACTCGCCGAGATCGGTGAGACCGCGCTTGTTGCACTGTGCGTCCGAGTCGTACGAGGGGACGTCCACGCCGGCCGGCAGGTCCGCCTCCGCCTGCGAGGAGGCGTTCCCGATGGGGTTGTCGTGTTGCGGGCCGGTGCACTTCTCGGTCTGCCAGAAGGTGCCGGTGGACAGGAACTGGCCGACGTTGATGGCCGTTCCGAGGCCGCCGGAGTCGAAGCGGACGCCGCAGAGCGCGTTGTCGAACTTGTGGCACAGGAACATGGAACGGACGCCCAGTGCGTAGAGCTCGTCGAGACCCTTGTCGATGTCCTCCTTGCTGCACTGCGGGACGTCGAGGATCTGCTTGCAGCCGAAGGGCTCGGAGGTCTCGACCCCGAGGACGACGGCGAGTTTGCCCTCCTCGATGACCTGCCGCGCCTGAGCGCTGTCGGTGACGACGCGGAACCAGCCCTTGCCGGTGCCGCCGTACATCTTGTCGATGTAGGCCTGGAGGTCGTAGGTCATCTTCGCCTGCAGCCGGATCGAGGTCATCTCGTCACAACTGCGTTCCTTGAAGGGGTAGACGGAGCAGATCATGCCGTTGGTGACGAGGTCGTTGACGAGCACGCGCTGGCCGCCGCGCCAGGCCCGTTCCACCCAGGCGTAGTAGTCGGCCTGGTGGGTCATCGAGTCGTACGCGGGCCAGTCCTTGAAGGTCGGCCAGCCGACCGGGTCGTGCTTGCCGTCACCGCCACGGGTGATGTAGTCAAAGAGCGCGAGGGTGCCGTCGGGGTAGTGTTCGGGGCAGTCCTTGAGAGCGTCGGCGACACCGGCCTCGGAGAAGACCTTGCCGCAGATCAGCCGGCCCCCGAAGGCCTCGTTGCCGAACAGGTGGTTGTGCGCGTCGACGAACCCCCGTACTTCTCCTGCCGCGTCGGTGCCGGTGAACGGCTCGCCTGTGACGTCGATCTGGACGTCCGGGGCGGGGCGTGCGGTCGGGATCCACCAGTCGTCGCCGGCCGCGGAACTCGGGGTCGGCCCGAGGGCCATGGTCAGTACCAGGAGCAGCAGCGACAGCAGGGTGACGTTCTTGCGTCTGCGGTGCGAGCGTCCGGTCCGCGTCACGGTCCACGTCCCTCGGTCGACGGGAGGGCGCGATTGGCGAAACCATGGGGTTGTCATGAACCGCGCAATACCTGGGACGAGGATCATGCCGCGCACCGACGGAGTCAAGTGCCCGGAACGCTTGACCTGACACGCCGCCGACGGAGGCGTTTCGCGACAGGCCTTGGCCGGCGTGGACGTCCTTGCGGAGATCATCCGGAGGGCGCGTCGTCCACGCACAGGCCTGCGGCCACCACCGAGGTGAGCAGACCGATGGCCCTTCTCAGCGGGTTCACCCAGCTACGGCCACGGTTTCCGCCGCGAAGTCCTCTTTGAGAAGTGACACCGATGAATGCGATGTGCGGGAGCTGTTGGACTCGGAAATCGAGCCGGGGCACAGTGGGCACGTTCACCCCCCGAACAGCATGAAACTCACTGTCACCTGCGGAGACCCCCATGAACCACGTCGCGGACCCCGAGCGGTACAACGGCACGATGCGCTACCGGCGCACCGGGCGCTCGGGCCTCGACCTGCCCGTGCTGTCCCTGGGCTACTGGCACAACTTCGGCGACGACCGGTCGTTCGAGAGCCAGCGGGACATCGCCCTGCGCGCCTTCGACCTCGGAATCACCCACCACGACCTGGCCAACAACTACGGCCCGCCCTACGGCTCCGCGGAACTCAACTTCGGGCGGCTGCTGAAGCAGGACCTCGCGCCGTACCGGGACGAGCTGGTCGTCTCCACGAAAGCCGGCTGGGACATGTGGCCCGGCCCCTACGGCCAGGGCGGCGGCTCCCGCAAGTACCTGCTGGCCTCCCTCGACCAGTCCCTGCGGCGCACCGGCCTCGACTACGTCGACATCTTCTACTCCCACCGCCTCGACACCAGCACGCCCCTGGAGGAGACGATGGGCGCGCTGGACACCGCCGTCCGCCAGGGCAAGGCCCTGTACGTCGGAATCTCCTCCTACGACGCCGAGCGCACCCGGCAGGCCGCCGCGATCCTGCGGGAACTGGGGACACCTCTGCTCATTCACCAGCCGTCGTACAGCATGGTGAACCGCTGGATCGAGACGGACGGGCTGCTCGACGCGGCGCAGGAAGAGGGCTTCGGCGTCATCGGGTTCACGGCGCTCGCGCAGGGCCTGCTCACCGGGCGGTACCTCGACGGCATCCCGGAGGGCTCGCGGGCCGCGGCCGGCACCTCGTTCGACACGGACTGGCTGTCGGACGACATGATGAACGGGCTCCGCGCGCTCAACTCCATCGCCCAGCGCCGTGGGCAGACCCTCGCGCAGATGGCACTCGCCTGGGCACTGCGTGACAGGCGGGTCACCTCGCTGGTCATCGGCGCGTCGCGTACCGAGCAGCTCACGCAGAACGTCGCCGCGCTGGAGAACCTGGAGTTCACCGCCGAGGAGCTGGCCGAAATCGACACGTACGCCGTCGACGGCGGCGTCGACCTGTGGCATGACGCCCGGACCGGAAAGATGAACTGAGGCCTTGCACGCGTCGGCCGACGGCCTGTGCGACGGCCGACGCGGCCTTGGCTCCTGCGGCCGACAGGAAGGCGCCCACCGCCGGCCCACTGCAGGGAACTGGGAGTGAGGGGACTGCCCGCATCGCGTGCCATCCGGGCGAGATCCATCTGAACGCCGACGCTGGTCGACCCGGTCGTCAAACGTTCACCTCGCGGCGACGCGCCGCCCGGGACAGCAGTCCCCTCGAGGCGTGGCGCGTCGATCGCTGCGGCGTCCGCCAAGACACGACTCCCGGGTCGGACCCGAGGCCGTCAGGCGTCCTTCGCCTCGTTGAAGTCCAATTGGATGCTGCTTGAGGACGGCAGAGTGACGAACAGCGGCATCTTGTACAGCGGCGGAGGTTCGCCTGCCAGTCCGAGTCGCTGCCAGGCCAGCCGGGCCGAGATCTGGAGGACCCGGCGCGCGCGCATGATGAGCAAGAAGGCGAGCGGCAGTTCTACCAGTACCGCCGAGGCTATGCTCCCCCACACGTCGCCTCGCCCCCAGCTCAGGGAAATGTCGAACCAGGCATCGCAGACCAGGAGCGTGGCTGCCACGAGGGACAGCGGAACCAGGACCTGCCGTCTCAGCCAGACCGCCACCCCGGCGCCGATCAGCGACACGAGCAGCATGACGTCGAAGCCCACCCACACCATGGGCCAGTACCGAGCCTCGAAGCGATCGGGCAGCGTGACGGCCAGGTAGACGGTCCAAGGGACGAGCACGAACACGCACAGGGCGAGTTGCCCCACCGCCCGTCGGCGGCGGCGGCGCAGCGTGGGACTGTCCGGCGAGAACGCCTTGACCGTCGTACCCGTCGTGGCGGTGGGGTTGCTCTGCTCGCTCATCCTCGCCTGTCCCTGATATCGGCTCCCGGCCCGGGCCGACCCCGTCGATGATCGCACTGCTGATCGCGTGACACGGGCGACGTGCGGGCGTAGGACCACGCCGCGAAACCTGCCGATCGTTCCTCGATGGTACGGAGAGCTCCCATCCGGCCTGCAGGCGGAGCCGCTGACTCCGTCCGCAACGACCGTGAGCGCCGATCCGGCGTGAGCTGCATGTTCGCCGTCTGACGGCTGATCGTCCCAGTTTCGCGGCCGGTGAGGGATGCCCGAGGCCCGCCAGTGGCACCCCGACCGGCAGAGCGGAGAGCGACCCGCCGCCCCGTCCGGCGCGGATCAGCCCTCGGCCTGCCGGATTCCGCCCCGCAGGGCGATGTCCCGGGCGAGCGTGAGGCTCCCGATCAGCTCGGCGCGGGTGCCGAGGGCGGACGCGGCGACCAGAACGCGGCTGTCGAAGCCCGGCTGGGCGAGGCGTTCGATCGAGTCGCGGACACCGTCGACGAACGCCTCGCCTGCCTGGCTCATCTCGCCGCCGATGATGACGGCCGCGGGGTCGAGCAGTGCGCACAGATTGGCCAGGACGCGGCCGAGGGTACGGCCGGACTCGGCGAAGATCTTCCGGGCCACCGGGTGGTGGGCGATCTCCGGCAGCCGGGACCGCAGGTCGGTGTCGCCCGGGTAGAAGTGCCGGACCTGCTGGAGCACCTGGCGGACCGAGACGATCGTCTCCAGGCAGCCGCGGTTGCCGCACCGGCACCAGTTGCCGTCCGGGATCACCTGGGTGTGGCCGATCTCGCCCGCGGCCCCGAAGCTGCCGCTGACCGGGATCCCGTGGACGATGAGGCCCGCCCCGATGCCGTCGGACGCCTTGACGTAGATGAGGTTGCCGCGGTTGTCGGCGGCACCGTGCCGGTGTTCGGCGAGGGCTCCGAGATTCGCGTCGTTGTCGAGGGCGACCGTCAGTCCCGTCCGGGAGCCCAGTTCGGCCGCCAGATCGAGCCCGGACCAGCTGGACAGGATGGTGGGCGAGGCGATCGCCCGTTTGCTCATGTCCAGCGGCCCCGGTATGCCGACGACACACGCGCTCACGGGGCCGCCGACGGTGAGCCGGACCTCCTCCACCGTCTGCCGGATCATGTCGGCCGTGATGTCCAGGGCCGCGGTCGGCCGCGTGTCCACATCGATCGCCACCCGCCGCTCGGCCCGGATGGCCAGGTCGAGGGTGGCCGCGGCGACGGTGAGATGCCGGTGGCTGACGTCCGCTCCGACGACCGCGCCCGCCGGATAGCGCGGCCGAAGGCGGCGGCCGGGGCGCCCACGGCCGCCCGTGTTCTCCCCCTGGTGCTCGGTCAGCAGCTCCTCGGCGAGGAGGTCGCGGACGACGGCCGCGACGACCGGACGACTCATGCCGAGCGCCGTCTGCAGTTCGGGGCGCGACGCGCTCCCGTGCCGCCGCACATGGGCAAGGACCTCGTCACGTGGAGACACGTGTCACCTCCCTCACGAGGGCGCCAATTTATGTCTGCCAAGAACGGAATTCCAGAGGGTTGACGCATCGAATGCGCGAATTTAACCTCCTTGAACGTTCGATCTTTTATAGAGCCACCTGCTGTGACTCGAATTCTGTCCAGCGGAGACATAAATCGTCGAGCACTTCAGTGGTGAGGAGCCCGCATGGAGCTCGATCGGAGATCGGTACGACGCCGCGGCGGCCGTTTACGCCGTACGGCGCTGATCGCGGGAGTGAGCGCCGCGCTCCTGGCCGGGAGCACGGCCGTGGCCCCCGGCGCCTCGGGCGCCGGCAACGCGGGCCTGACCGTCAAGGTGTCGGCCCGCGTGGCCGCCCTCATCGCCCGGATGACGCTGGACGAGAAGCTGTCCTTCGTCCACGGCGCCACCGATCCCCGTGCGCTCGGGCAGGCCGGATACATCCCGGGGGTGCCCCGCCTCGGCATCCCCGAACTGCGGCTCACCGACGGCCCGGCGGGCGTCCGGGTCAACGAGCACGCCACCGCGATGCCGGCACCGGTCGCCCTGGCCTCGTCCTTCGACGACGGACTGGCCCGGGAGTTCGGCCGGACCGTCGGACGCGACGGCCGTGCGCTCGGCCAGGACGTTCTCCTCGCCCCCATGACGAACACCATCCGAGTGCCGTACGCAGGCCGGAACTTCGAGACCTTCAGCGAGGACCCGCTGCTCAGTTCCCGCATGGTGGCCGGCGAGGTCGAGGGCGTCCAGAGCCAGGGCCTGATCGCCACCGTCAAGCACTACGCGGAGAACAACCAGGAAGACAACCGCATGGGGGTGAACGTCAACGTCGACGAGCAGACCCTGCGTCAGATCGAACTGCCCGCCTTCGAGGCCGCCGTCGAAGCCGGCGCCGGGGCCGTGATGTGCTCGTACAACTCGGTGAACGGCAGCCACGGCTGCGGCAGCGACGAACTGCTCGACTCGATCCTCAAGGAGCAGTGGGGCTTCCAGGGCTGGGTCATGTCGGACTGGGGCGCGGCCCACGCAACGACCGACATCGTGAACGGCCTCGACCAGGAGATGCCGAGCGGTGTCTACCTGGGCGAGGAACTGAAGACCGCGATTACCGACGGCACCATTCCGGTCTCCGAGCTGAATGATTCGGTCGCACGCATTCTGCAGCAGATGACGAAATTCGGTCTCCTCGACGGCGCCGCGGCCCAGCGGCCCGCACGCGACCCGAAAGGCGGCGCGAAAGTCGCCCAGAAGGTGGCCGAATCCGGCGCGGTCCTGCTGAAGAACACCGGCGAAGCGCTTCCGCTCACCGGCAAGGACACCAGCATCGGGCTCATCGGCCCGACCGCGAGGACACCGAAGGTCACCGGCGGCGGCAGCTCCAACGTCGTACCGGACTCCGCCGCCTCGCCGCTGGACACCATCACCGCGCGGGCCGGCCGGCACACCACGGTGCGCTACGCGGCCGGCGGCGACAACACCGGCGTCCCCGTCCCCGCCTCGGCCCTCAGCCCCGCCCTGCCGGTCGACGCGGACGGCACGATCCCCGTCACACCGGACGCCTCCTTCGACTACAGCGGCACCCTCACCGTGCCCACCGACGGCGACTACTCCTTCGTCTTCGACCTCCCCGCCGCCTACGGCCTGCTGAAGATCGACGGCAACAGCGTCATCACCGGCTTCCTCGGCTCCAGCACCGCCACGGTGCACCTCACGGCAGGCGCGCACACCTTCGCGGCCGGCGCCCTCGCGATCCAGGGCGGCCCGACGAAGGTCCGGCTGAACTGGGTCACCCCGCAGGCCGCGCAGGCCGCGCGAGAACAGGCGGTGGCCCTGGCCCGCCAGGTGCAGACCCCCGTCGTCTTCGCCTACGACGACGGCACCGAGGGCTTCGACCGGAAGAACCTCTCCCTGCCGGCCGACCAGGACGGGCTCATCTCCGCCGTCGCCGACGCCAACCCGAACACGATCGTCGTCCTCAACACCGGTTCCTCGATCACCATGCCGTGGCTGTCCAAGGTCAAGGCGGTCCTCGACCTTTACTACCCCGGGGAGAACGGCGCCGAGGCCACCGCCGGGCTGCTCTACGGCGACGTGAACCCCTCGGGCAAGCTCACCCAGACGTTCCCCGCGAGCGAGTCCGCGACACCGGTGGCCGGCGACCCGCTCAGGTACCCGGGAGTGGGCAACCAGGAGAACTACTCCGAGGGCGTCTACGTGGGCTACCGCTGGTACGACAAGCAGCGGTCCGCCCCGCTCTTCCCGTTCGGCTACGGACTGTCGTACACCTCCTTCGCCTACCGCGACCTCTCGGTACGGCAGAGTCACGGCGCGTTGACCGTCTCGTTCACCCTGAAGAACACCGGCACCCGTGCCGGTGCCGAGGTCGCCCAGGTCTACGTCGGCGCGAGCCCGGGCACCACCGCACCGCAGGCGGTGCGCTCGCTCGGCGGCTACCAGAAGGTACGTCTGCGCGCGGGCCAGTCGAAGACCGTACGCATCCGGGTCGACGCCCAGCAGCTGAAGTACTGGAACACGTCCTCCCACGCCTGGGTGCTCGGCACCGGGAACCGCGACGTGTGGGTCGGCTCCTCCTCGCGGACGCTCCCCCTGCACGGCACCGTCGGCGTCACCCGCTGACCGCCCGCTTCCTCCTCCGCACCACCACGCGTGCCGGCCGCACCGCCGCGGCCGGCATCCCGCCAGAGAGGCCCCGATGACTGCCAGCAGAATCCGTACTGCCCTGGGCGGCGCGCTGATCCTTTCCCTGACCGCCGTCGGGCCCGCCGGGCTACTGCCCGCGACGGCGGCCGCGGCCACGTCCGCGACGGCGGCGAGTGCGCCGGCCGTGGTGCCCACCGACAAGGGCGCCGTGCACGGCGCCGTCTCCCATGGCGTCGAGCGTTTCGTCGGCATCCCCTACGCGGCGGCCCCCACCGGCTCCCTGCGCTGGCAGCCGCCGCGGCCCGCGGCGCGCTGGACCGGCGTTCGGGAGGCCACGGCCTTCGGCAATCCCTGCCCGGTGCTGCCCAGCGGCAACGGCCCGCGCAGCGAGACCGAGGACTGTCTGGACGTCAACGTGTGGCGGCCGGCGGGAGTGCGGGCCGGCGCCCGTCTGCCCGTGCACGTGTTCATCCACGGCGGTGGCCTGACCAACGGCAGCGGTGCACAGAACGACGAGTCGAAGCTCGTACGGGAGACGGGTGTCATCGGTGTCTCGCTCAACTACCGGCTTGGCGTCTTCGGCTTCCTCGGGCTGCCCGCCCTCACCAAGGAGGGTGGCGAGTCCGGCAACTACGGCTTCATGGACCAGCAGGCCGCACTGCGCTGGGTGCAGCGCAACATCGCGGCCTTCGGCGGGAATCCCGGCGCGGTCACCATCGACGGCGAGTCCGCGGGCGGTTGGTCCGTCTGCGGACATCTGGTGTCGCCCGGCTCGCGCGGCCTGTTCGCCCGCGCCATGATCCAGAGCGGCTCCTGCCCCAGCGAGCCGCAGGCCCAGGCCGAGTCCGCCGGAACGGCGTTCGCACGCCAGGCGGGCTGCGACGGCACCGACGAGACGGTCGTCCTCGGCTGTCTGCGGTCGGCGTCGGCGGGTTCACTCCTCGACGCGAGCCGGACCTTCTCGGCCGCCTTCGTGGACGGGACCCCGACGTTTCCGGTCAACGTACGCGCGGCGGTGGACAGCGGGCGGTTCGCCCGTGTGCCCCTGGTCGTCGGCGCCAACCGTGACGAGGGCCGCACCTTCGCCCAGGGCTACATAGGGGCGGACAAGGAGGCCTACCTCGCCTTCGTCCAGGGTGTCGCCGGGGACCGCGCCGACGAGGTCCTCGCCCGCTACCCCTGGCCCGAGAAGTCCGACACGTACACCGCGGCGTACCTCGTCGGCGCGCTCATGACCGACTCGGGGATGATCGGAGGGATCGGCGGGTGCGGGCAACGCTCGCTCGTCCGGACCTTCGAGCGCTACACCCCCACCTACTCGTACGAGTTCGACCACCGGACCGGGCCCGGCCTGACGCAGATACCCGGTTACGTCTGGGGAGCCGGCCATGCCGCGGAACTCGCCTACATCTGGCCCAGCTTCGACAACGGCACGCCGATCGCGCCGCTGTTCAACGCCGACGAGCGTCGGCTGGCCCGCGAGATGACGCAGTACTGGGGCGCCTTCACCAGGACCGGCCGGCCGCATGTCGCCCGGCTGTCCGCCTGGCCCGCCTACCACAGCGGCAAGGGGTTGACGCTGTCGCTGCGGGCGGGAGGCAGGAGTGCCCTGATCGACGACGACCAGGTCTCCGCCGAACACCGGTGCTCGTTCTGGGACACCATGGGAGTCGCACACGGTTCCTGAGGACGGGCCGGGCTCCGAACGGCCGCCGGCACGCCACGGATGTGCGCGGTGACCACCGCGCCGTCACCGAGGGCTGTGGAACCGGTGGCCGGAACCCCGGGATGGCGGCCTTCAGGCGGAGTCCGCGTCGGCGCCAGGTGCGTCGTCCCTCCTCCCGCTCGGGGTCTGCTTCGGCTTCCTGCCCGCTTCGTTCTTCGGAGTCGCCCCTTTTGACCTGGCCTTCTCCTCCTCGGCCGCGGCCTTCTCCAGGGCAATGAGGAGTGAGGGCGTCTTGACCCAGGTGCATTCCGGCGGCGTCGTGGTGAGCGCGCGGTGGTGGAGTCGATAGTGACCAGGGACAGGTCAACCTCGCCTCGCTTCGCTGCTTCCGCGATCAGGCCCTCCAGCAGGGCCTCGAAAACGCCGTCATCACGCCACTGCCGGAAGCGGTTGTGCACAGTGACAAGGCGCCGAACTCCTTCGGTATCTCCTGCCACTGCCCGCCAGTCTTGAACCGCCAGATCACGCCCTCGAACTGCTGCCGCAGCCGCTCGGGATACGGGCCCTACTCGCCGATCGGCACGTACCGCCCGATGAACTCCCATTCCTCGTCAGTCAGTTGTATTCGCGTCACGCAAGAGGATCTAGCGTCCCCAGGTGAGACACTGTTTACGGCGGATGGGCTTCGGGGTCTTGAATTGCCCTCGGAGCGGGGCGGGGCCCTGGCTGCCAGGGAGCGGAACGGCGAGCCAGGGCCGGGGTGTGGGCCGTCGTCCCTATGAGGGCGTATGCCGCCTTCAGCTTGCCGGCGTGTGTGCCGTGCCCTTGCTGCGGATGCGCTGGCGGAGAAAGAGAGCGGCGCGCTCCAGTGCCTCGTCGGCTTCGTCCAGGACGCCGGCAAACGCCTGGAAGACATGTGGAACGTCCGCGGTGACGTCCAGGATGACGTCCACTCCGGCTTCCCTCGCGCGGGTGGCCATGCGTGTGGAATCGTCCAGGAGCATTTCGTTGGTGCCCGCCTGCAGAAGTATCGGGGGGAAACCGGTCAGGTCGGCGCGGATGGCGGGGCTGAGCATGGGCTGGTGCGGGTCCTGTCCCGCAAGGTACATGGCTCCGGTGTATTCCAGGCCCTCACGCGTGAAGAACGGATCGATGCCCGCCTTGCTGTCCATGCTCCCGCCTGTCCGGGTCATGTCGAGTCCAGGGGAGAACGCCACGATCGCGGCGGGCATGGGCAGGCCCGCGCCGCGAGCGGCGAGGCAGGTGGCGGCAGTGAGGCCGCCACCTGCGGACTCCCCGGCGAACGCGATCGCCGAAGGGTCTTCGCCGCTGTCGAGAAGTGCGCGGTAGGCGCTCAGCCCGTCCTCGATCGCGGCCGGGAACGGGTGCTCAGGGGCAAGCCGGTAATCCAACGAGAACGCCCTGAATCCTGTTTTGGTCACCAGGTTCCCCGTCAGCGACATCGCCGTCTCCGGTGAACCGACCACGTAGGAGCCGCCGTGGAAGTAGAGGATTGTCCCGGCCGTCGGAGTGCCGGCCGGCTCGACGAGCACCGCGGGCCGGTCGCCGAGCGTCGCAGTCCGGGTGCGGATCCCGGCCGGGACGATCATTTCGGCCATCATCGCCCTGAACCCGGCGCGGAGCTCCTCCACCGGCCGAGGGCCCTCAGGCCGGGGCTGCCGGACCATCGCGTCGATCTCCGCGCGCTGTTGCCTGCTCATTGTCGCCTCCACCGCAAGTGAATGCCAAGGAACTATATGCCAAGGCATCTGTATGGATGCTAAGATATATGCCATGGCATCTAAGTCAAGCGGTGGCCGGGTCGACCTCCCGGGCTTCTTCGCCGACCTCGTTCGCTGTGAGACGCGCCTCTACAACGCGCTGAACGACCGTCTTCGCGAGCGGCACGGGATCGTCACCTCGCAGTTCGAATTCCTGCGCTTCCTGCGCGACCACCCTGGGTCCCGGGTGGCGGACCTTGCCGCTGAGTTCGCCATCGGGATCGGTGCGACCAGCAAGGGCATCGACCGTCTGGAGAAGCAGGCATGGGTCATACGGCGAACCAATCCATCGGATCGTCGCTCATCACTGCTGGACCTGACCGATGACGGCCTGCAACTCGTCGAGGCGGCGGAGGCGACCTTCACTGAAACGCTGGCCGAGCTGACCGCAGGCGCCCTCGGTGGCCCCTCAGGACTGGCCGCCGTACAGGTCCTTTCGGAGCTCCGCTCCGTGCTCGAACGCCATCAGATCGGCCTGCCGACAGGTTGACTGGCATGTGCATCCAGTGCGATCGCCCGCCGGCCATGTGATCAGCCTTTGTTGCGAGGCGAATCCCGCAGATTGATCACAACTCGATACGCGCCCTGGAGGCGACCGCCTATGCCCCTCCTCCCCATAACCGGTCGTACCGATGCCGCGATACACCACGTGTGGCGGCTTCCCACTGGCGATGCCGTGCGAGGGTACCGAGCCCTCTGGTGGAGCGTCGGACCTGCCGGAGAGCTTGCGGTCCTCCTGGTCCACCGCCGACACCTTGATCACACCCGCTACGTCAAGGGATGGATCGGGTGGGGGCCGGTGATTCCGTTCACCGGCGAGTTGGTCACCATCACCGCTCATGGGGAGCGGCGCATCCCGGTGAAGGACATTCGCATTCGGCCAAGCCACTTGGCTCTGCTCCCAGATTCCCGATTCCTCCTGGTGAGCGGCCGCACGTTCCGGAACGAGACCGCGGGTTCCTGGACATCCAACGCTGTGATGTTCTCTCCATCGGGGACACCCGAAGCCGAGTTCTGCGTCGGTGACGACATCCGAGCTCTGGTCACCGACATCCACGGCGGCATCTGGACGGCTTACGGAGACGAAGGCATCTACGGAGGTCACACCGAGTCGGGAGCGGGTCTCGCTGGCTGGAACACCCGGGGGCAGGTGATGTGGGCTCCCAACGGACGGCTGCCCGACCATCCGCTGGAAGGCTGCACCGCCGCGACCGAGAGCGAGAACGTCTGGCTCGTCTGGTACTCGGGCAGCAGCCGCGGTGGCACCTTCCTGACACAAATCTCTCCGTCCACCGGCGAAGTGTCCAGCTATGCCAGCCCCGTCCCCGATCCGGACGGATTCGCAGTCCTCGGCAACCGGGCAGTACTCACCCGCAGGAACCACAACAGGCGGTCTGTCGAGCTCACACATGCCGAGCTCAACGGCACCACCTGCACAGTGACCAGCCGCCGCACGCTTCGCGTTCCCGGCCGAGTGGTCATGCGCTGCGGTCAAGGCCACAACGGCTCCCTCTGGCTCCGCGCAGGCGACGCCTGGATGCGTATAGAGGCATGAACACCCTGACTTCACCGCAGCCGGTCCAACTTGGGTGGCAGGCTGTAGAACACCGAAGGCTAAAGCACAAGCTCAGACGCTGCCGTGATCGGCAACGTGACCCATGCAAACGGGCCTACGAACCCAGATCGGGTGGCGTGATCCCGAGGTCGACGCGCATGACATGGCGCACTCTCCATAGGGAGTCCCACAGCCGATTCATGCTCTCCCGGGCGGCTTCGACGTTCTCTCCCGGTTCGGTAGTGCCTCTGTCAAGACGGATCAGCAGGCCATAAAGATCACCGAAGTGACGGTTCGCGGTGCCGGCTGCCGCCATGACAACGTCAGGCAGCATCATCTGGGCCTCCGCGCGGCGCAAGCGATGGTCTCGGCGTGATCGGTCCAGTTCCGACCGCAGTTCCTCGGTCACCTCGTCCCTGTCCAGAGCATGGACGAGCTTCGTCATCACTTTGATGAAGTCGCGAGTACCAGCGTTGAGGGCTGCGTAGCAGGTGCGCCGCGCTTCGAGCTGAGTCTGCTGCACAGGTCGATCGCGGACGGATGGACGAGCACGACGACACTCCTGGTCAAGCAGGTGATCTCGGCCGCGCACTCGTCTACCAGGAGCTTCACGGCTCTGTGCGACAAGGGTGCAGCCCCCTCACCTCAGCCGGCGCCAGGTAGGACGAGCAGGTATCGATCAATCCTCGTTGGGCCGCCACAGCCAGCGCAGAGCGTCCGGCAGCAGGACGCCGCCGTGGTTGGGGCTGTGTCCTCCGTCCCCCAGGACAAGGCGGAAGTCGTAGCCGGCTTCAGCGAGGGCGGCGGCCACGCGCAGGTTTTCGGCGAGCCAGTTCCGCTGTGGCTCATTCCAGTGCAGGTCGCGGTGGCCGCCTTGCATGAAGATGCGCAGCGGCTTGCGGGGGACGCGGGAGATGAGGTCCGGGTAGGGATTGCCGCCCGGCATCTGCGCGAAGCTGGACAGGTATCCGATGACGCGGCGGAACTTGTCCGGACGCAGCCACGCGGCGGTGAAGGCGCAGTTGCCGCCGCTGCTCCCGCCGCAGATGCCCCACCTTTCGGGCGAGAGCGCGATGGTACAGCGCTCGGCAACCTGCGGGATGATCTCGGTGAGGAGGAAGGTGACGTACTGGTCGTCGAAGGCGTCGTACTCGTTGTTGCGGTTCTTCGGGTTCTCCGCATCCGGGAAGACACCAGGATCGACGAATACACCGATGGTGACGGGGATGTCGCCGCGGTGGACGAGGTTGTCCAGGACGATCGCGCCGCGTACCTCCCCTGCAGGGTCCAGGTACCACCATCCGTCCTGGAACACCATCAAGGATGCCGGTTCCGCTGGGTCGTACTGTGCAGGCACGTGTACCCAGAACTTGCGGAAGGTTCCCGGGTAGACCTCGCTGCCCCTCCACTCGAACGCGACCGTCTCGCCGGCGGGCACGCCCGGCTGTGGAGCGGAATCGGGTCCGTGGACGTAGCGCACGTCCGACTGGTCGATCGGAAGTGGCCGGTAGGGCATCTCGACAGTCACGGAAAGCAACCGTAGGGCGGTCACTGCCCTGGTCTGCAAGGGAATTTTCGTCCAGACCCTCCCCCTCTCAGCTTCGGTGCGAGGGCCCGGGTTCGCCGCGTTCAGCCCGTACAACGGCGGGGCGGGGTACGGCGAGTCGTGCAGGCCACGCCAGCCCACCTGGCGGCATGTCCCGGACATCGCCGGCTACCTCGGGCGGGTGCACCAGGTGCTCCAGTCCGGCACCGTCCGCGCCGACGTCGCCGTCTTCCGGCAGACCGGCTACAGCGCGACCGGCATCGGCGCGTCCTGGCTCACCTCCACCGGCGTCCCGCTCGGCTGGACCCACCAGTTCCTCAGCGGGCCGCTGCTCGACCTGCCCTCGGCCAGGGTGTCCGGAAAGCGGCTCGCGCCGGACGGGCCCGCCCACAAGGCGCTGTTCCTCGAAGGCGACTTCTTCTACGGCTCCAACCCGACGCTGGCCGTCGCCGACGCCCGCAGGCTGCTCACGTTCGCCCTGGCCGGGCTGCCCACCATGCTGTTCGGCGCCTTCGACCAGGCCCTCACCCCGGGTCTCCCGGACGCCGGCGAGACCGCCGAACTGCGCGCTCTGACCGCCCGGTTGCTGGCCCTGCCGAACGTTCGCCAAGTCACCGACAAGACCCTGGTCGGCGCGGCCTTCGCGGATCTCGGCGTGACGCCCGACGTCGCCCACGGCACCTCCTCGACCCTTCTCAACGCGCACCGGGCGACGGACGACGCCGACTTCTACTACTTCTGCAACGGCAAGCACGCCGAGACCGTCAAGCCGCCGGTGGCGGCCGTCGACCACGACGTCACCGTGCGCTCCGGTTCCGGCACGGTGCCCTATCTGCTGGATCCCTGGACCGGGCGGATCACCCGGCTCGCCCTGTACACCCAGGACGCGGACTCCTTCACGTTCCGGGTGACCCTCCAGCCCGGGGAGACGCTCGTCGTCGCGCTGGCGCGGCCCGGTGCGTTCGGGGACCGTACCGGGGCCCGCCCGCACGCGGTGACGACCGAGGCGGACAGCGTGCTGTTCGCGGACGGTTCGCCGGTCGTGCGCGCGGCTGCGGCGGGCACGTACGCCACCACCCTTTCGAACGGCCGCACGGTCACCACGCGGATCCCCGAGGTGCCCGCGCCCGTCGCCCTCGACCAGTGGACCCTCACCGTCGACGACTGGCGGCCCAGCGCCGACGCCACCAGTACCGAGATCGTCCGGCACAGCCTGGCCCTCGACGCACTGCTGGCCTGGTCACAGATTCCGGAACTGGCCGATGTGGGCGGTATCGGCCGCTACCGGACCACGGTCACACTGCCGAGTACCTGGTCCTCCTCGACGGGCGCCGTGCTGCGGCTCGGCAGCGTCGCCGACCCCTGCCGGGTCACCGTCAACGGCACCCGGCTCGATCCCGTCGGCCGCCTCAACCCCGAGGTGGACCTCGGCGGTCTGCTCCGCCCGGGCGCCAACACGGTCGAAGTGGAGGTCGCCACCCCGCTGTTCAACCGGCTGCGGGTCAGCATCCAGGCGGTGTTCGGGACGGCGGCACGCCAGGCGTACGGTCTCCTCGGCCCGGTCCGGCTGGTCCCCTACGTCCAGCGGACCGTGGCCTGATCCGGGCAGCGATCGCGGTCGCCGGTTCCTCTCCCGCCGGGGCCGGCATCGCGCAGCGGTCGTCGGTGCGGTTCAGGTGGGGTCCGTGGACATGCGGGGGTCGGCGGCGACGATCGCGCGGACCGTCTCGGTGACCAGCCTGCGGTCCAGCGGGGCGTCGGCGAAGGCCCGGTGCATGGGCCAGCCCTCGATCAGGGCGTCGAGTGCGCGGGACACTCCGGGCGTGAAGTGCAGGGCGAGGCTGTCCCTGCTGCGTTCGAGCCAGGTGCGGGTCGTCGCGGAGACCGCCTCGTTGTGGTTGGCGTAGGCGTACATCTCGAAGATGAGGGTCATGTCGCGTTCCGTGGCGTAGGCCGGACCGCAGATCAGCTCGACGACGGCCGCCTCGGCCTCGGCCGTGGAGGCGGCGGACTGCAGCGTGCTCCGGTAGAGCCCGGACATGGTGTCCGACAGCCGGGCGAAGGCCTGGGCGAGCAGGTCCGCCATGCCGTCGAAGTAGTAGGTGAGCGAGCCCAGCGGCACGTCCGCCCGTGCGGCGATCTTCCGGTGGGTGGTCCTGTGCACGCCGCTCTCGGAGATCACGTCCAGGGCCGCATCGAGAATCCGCTCCTTGCGTCCGGGATCGTTCGGGATCTCGCGTCGTGTGCCGCTCACGCCCTCAATGTGCCATGGGTTGCCCACTCCCAAGTGTGTACAGGCGTACAAGTAGTGTGTACGGTCGTACAGACTTGTGTACGGACCCAGCTGGAGCCACCGCTCATGCCCCTTGACCTCGCCCGGCGTCGCACCGCCGTCTTCGTCCTGTTCTTCACGCCCGGGCTGACCATCTCCTCCTGGGTCACCCGCACCCCGGACGTGCGTGACCTGCTGGGCGCCTCCACGGCGCGGATGGGTCTGATCCTGTTCGGGCTCTCGGTCGGCTCGATGCTCGGCATCCTGTGCTCGGGCACGGTCGTGGCCCGCTGGGGTGCCCGGCTCGTCATCCTGGCCGGCACGTCGGCCGTCGCCGCCGGTGCCGCGGTGGTCGGGGTGGGAGCCGCGGTCGGTTCGGAGGCCTGCGTCGCGCTGGGCCTCGGGTTGTTCGGTCTGGGCATGGGCGGCGGCGAGGTGGCCCTCAACGTCGAGGGCGCCGAGGTCGAGCGGCTGCTCGGCCGCTCCACGCTGCCCGCCATGCACGGCTGCTTCAGTCTCGGCACCGTGCTCGGGGCGGTCGTCGGCATGTGCCTGACGGCGGTCGGCTTCCCGGTCCTCGTCCATCTGCTCGTCGTGGCCGCGGTGGTGCTGGGCGCGCTGGCCCTGGTCATCCGGCGCGTCCCCGCCGAGGTGGGCCGGCAGACGGCAGGCGAGCGCCGTGCTCCGGGCGCGGCACGCGCCGCGGGGTGGCGCGATCCCACACTGCTGCTCATCGGCTGTGTCATCCTCGCGCTCGCCATGGCCGAGGGCACCGCGAACGACTGGCTGCCGCTGGTCATGGTGGACGGTCACGGCTTCGACGCCGCGCTGGGCTCGGCCGTGTACGCGGTCTTCGCCGCCGCGATGACCGTGGGGCGCTTCGTCGGCGGACGGTTCGTCGACCGCTTCGGGCGGGCGGCGGCCCTGGGTGGGAGCGCGCTCGTCGGGGCCGCCGGACTGGCCCTCGTGATCTTCGTCGACAACCAGGCGGTCGCGGCTGCGGCCGCCGTCCTGTGGGGTCTCGGGGCGTCACTCGGGTTTCCCGTCGCGCTCTCCGCGGCGGGCGACTCCGGTGCCGACTCGGCCGCCCGGGTCGCGCTGGCCGCGACCGTCGGCTATGTCGCCTTCCTGGTGGGCCCGCCCTCGCTCGGCTACCTCGGTGAGCACTTCGGGCTGCGGCATGCCCTGATCCTGGTGCTCGTTCTGGTGGTGGCGGCCGTCTTCGCCACACCGGCCGCCCGTTCCCCCCGGGAGGTGGGCGACCCGGAACCGGCGGGCACCTGAGACCGGTGCCCGTCAGTCCGTCGGATGGGAGCCCGGGGTGTGGCCGAAGGTCCGGCGGAAGGCGTCGATGAACGCGCCGGCCGACGACGAGCCGCAGGCGTGGGCCACCGCCGTCACCGGGGTGCGGTCGACGAGCAGGACGAGAGCGTGCTGGAGGCGCAGTGGGGTGCGCCACTGCCGGAAGGTCATGCCCAGGTCGCTGCGGAACAGCCGAGACAGGGTGCGGTCGCCCGCGCCGACGGCACGGCCGACTTCCTTGAGGGTGCGGCGGTCGGCCGGGTCGGCCCGCAGGAGGGCGCACACGTCGCGCAGCAGGGGTGCGGTGGGAGTCGGCAGGTGCAGGGGCTGTCGCGGTGAGGCCCGCAGCCGGTCGAGCAGGACGGCGCGCCTGCGGGCCCGTTCGGCGCTGTCGTCGTCCTCGCCGCGGGTGTAGGCGATGATCAGCTCGCACAGGAGCGGGCCGACGGCCAGTACGGTCGGCACGTCGAGCGCGAGGGGGTTCTCGGTGGCGGGCAGTCCGACGAAGTGCAGTTCGAGTTCGCCGTGGGCCCGGTGGGCGTCTACCGCACCGCGGAACCGACGGGGATGTGGGCGGACGTGATCGTCATCGGGGTGCCGGTGACGGCGATGAGATAGCTGCCCGGCCCGTGACCACGGGGCATCGCACGGAAGCCGCCCTCGGGCTCCACGCGATAGTCGGCGGAGGCGTGCGGGGCCAGCACGGCCGGTCCCGAGGTGATCGTCCACCAGTTGGAGGCGCCCTGGCCGGTACGGCTCGCGAAGTGCGGCTGAAGTGCCGTACCGGTGGTGTTGACGGCACGGACGTCGATGGCGGTGACACCGGCACGCGAGCCACGCTTGGTGAAGTGCGGCGCGAGGCTCATGCGCAGCGGCGGCGGGCTCCCGGCGGCGATCGCGACGCACGCGAGGGCGGGGGCGAGCAGGCCGGCCGCGACGACGGCCTTGGCGCGTCGGCCGGTGAGACGGGGCAGGCGTGGCTGCCAGGCGGTGGCGAACGCGGCGGCCGGGACGGTGGCGGCGGCCGCCAGCCACAGCGGGGTCATCATCAGGAAGTAGCCGTCCTGGGAGCGGGTGGCGAGGTAGAACGCGAGCCACGGCAGGACGGTGAGAGCCGGGCCGAGCCGCCGGACGAACAGCAGGGTGGCAGCGAGCAGGCCGAACAGCAGCAGCTGGCTGCCGTAGGAGTAGAAGTCGAGGCGGCTGCTGCCGTCGGTGAAGTAGTAGGAGATGCCCATCACGCCCTGGCCGTGCAGGATCGCCTTCTGGTCGAGTGGCAGCAGGATGCCGTGCAGCCAGCCGGAAAAGTCCTGGACGGCGAAGTACGCGTTGGCCGCGGCCCAGGTGAGAGCGGCGGTGGCCGTGTAGCGGGCGGTGACCGCCAGGGCTCGCCGGGGGCCGAGTTCGCCTCGCCGGACCGCGTACAGGCCGATCAGGAGGAACGGGGCGAGGAACCAGGCGAGTTGCTGGGCGGCGCAGGCGGCACCCAGGCAGGCAGCCCGCAGCACGCCCCCTGGCCCGAGGTGGCCGCCCTCGCCCGTGCCGGGCCAGCGGACCACGACGGGGACGAGCAGGGCAAGGGCCGTGACGGCCGGGTAACCGGCGTAGGCGTAGTGGGGCAGCAGGCCGAAGCCGAGGCAGACGGCCGTACCGGCGGATCGCCAGGGCCCCGGCAGCAGGAACCACAGCAGGACCGAGGAGGCCAGCAGCGCGACGGTGGGGACCAGGGTCGCGGCTGCCGTCGAGTGGAGGACGGCGTGCACCGGTGCGGCCAGCAGAGCGGTCAGCGGCGGATAGCCGTACGTGTAGTCGGCGCCGCCGGACATGGTCTTGGTGATCCCGACGCCGTGCGTGTCGAACAACCAGGGCCATGCCTGGCCGTAGACCGGACGGCCGTGCAGGATCTGGTCCGCGGCCTGGGCGGTCAGGGCGGCTTCGTCCGTGCCCACGTGGTCGAGCAGGTAGCCGCAGATCACCAGCGCGACGGCCGTGACCAGCACCGCCGCGTCGACCCTGATCAGGGCCCGCCGGCTCCGTACGAGGAGGCTGAGGACGGCGCAGACCAGGATCGAGGCGTAGCAGGCGGAGATGACGGCGGCGACCGGCGGGCGCGACGCCATCGCGGTCGTCCAGGCGGCGCGGGTGCCGATGAACAGGCTGATCGTGGCCAGCAGGGTCATGCCCCGGTGCCACTGCTGGGGTCCGGCGTCTTGGACGCCGGGAACCGAGGCCCGGGTCGGGGGCGGTGCCGCCAGGCGCGTCGCGGTACGAGGACGGATCCCGACGCCCATTCCGCCGCGATGGGTGTCAGCCAAGAACTGCCTCCTCTGCTGCGCCCCCGCCGAGCGGCGACCGCAGGTGTCGGGCCGGCCGGTTCCGCCGCGCCGGAGGCTCAATCCGACCGCCCCGGCACGGAGTTCACGCTCCCGTCGTTCGAGGCAGGGACGAGTGGACGCCCCGTTCGATCATCTACAGTTCACCTCGCGTCTACAAGAATGTAGTCGGTAAGCGGTTCGCGTGAAATCACCCACCGGGAAGTCACCCTTCTCTTACCGCTGCCTCGCGGGCGCGAGCGGTCAGGCTCCGTGCGGGCGCAGTCGGTGCTCGTAGGCGAAGATCACCACCTGAACCCGGTCTCGGAACTGCGGCTTGGCCAGGATCCGCGTGCTGTGGGTCTTGACGGTGGTCTCGGTGAGGTGGAGGCACTGGGCGATCTCGGCGTTCGTCAGGCCGGTGGCGATGAGGTGGAAGGCGTCCCGTTCTCCGGCCGTCAGCCGCTCGGTGTCGGCTTCGGTTTCGGCACCACGGCGGTCCTCGCCGCGCTGGTGTGCGCCGCGCTGGTCGGCCACCTCGCGCTGTCCCGCCCGCGCGAAGACCACGACACCCCGGCGCTCACTCCCGCCGCTCTGCCCTGATCCGGCTCAGTGCGCGGCGCGGTAGCGGTGCTCGGGGCGTCCGGTGGCTCCGTAGCGCAGTTCGAGCCGGACCATGCCCTCCTTGACCAGGTAGGAGAGATAGCGCTGGGCCGTGGCCCGGGAGACCCCGGTGCGTTCGGCTGCCTCCGCGGCCGACAGGGCGTCGTGCGTGGTGCGCAGGGTCTGGTGCAGCAGGGCGAGGGTCGGCGCGGAGTGGCCCTTGGCGGGGACGCGGGGCACGGCCGGCGGGCGGGCGGCGCTGAACAGGGCGTCCACGTCGGCCTGGTCGGTCTCCGGGACGGTACCGAGAGCGTCCATGCGGTGCTGGAGCTCGCGGTAGGCGGTGAGCCGTTCGGCGAGGTCGGGCGCACCGAAGGGTTTGACCAGGTAGCCGACGGCGCCGAGTTTCATCGCGGTCCGCACCGAGGTGATGTCCCGGTCGGCGGTGATCATGATGGCGTCGGGGCGGTCGCCACCTTCGTCCCCGCTCAGCCGGCGCAGCACGTCGAGTCCGCTGCCGTCGGGCAGGAAGATGTCGAGCAGCAGCAGGTCAGGGTGGAGGGTGCGCACCGCGTCCAGCGCCGCGTCCACGGTCGCCGCCTGGCCGACCACCTCGAAGCCCCTGACGCGGGAGGCGTAGTCGCAGTGGATGCGGCTGACCCGGAAGTCGTCGTCCACCACCAGGGTCCGGATCACCAGCGGTCACCTCCCGCGATGCCGCCCGGCGCGCCGACCGGCACCGGCGGAACCGTTGTGAACAGGGCGCCCTGCGGGGCCGGGGCGGTGTCGGGCACGGGCAGCGTCACGGTGAAGACCGCGCCCGGCCCCTCGCTGACCGTGATCGTGCCGCCGTGCCGCTGCACGAGCCGGTGGACGAGGGCGAGTCCGAGGCCGCGCCGGGCGGTGCCCCGGTCCGGACGGGTCGACCAGCCGTCCTCGAAGATCGACTCGGTGGCGCCCGGCGGAATGCCCGGCCCGGTGTCGGCCACCTCCACCCGCACGACGTCGACGGCCTCGATCAAGGACAGCCGCACCTCGCAGCCGCCCGGCCGCGCCGGTCCGGTCGTCGACGCGTCGATCGCGTTGTCCAGCAGGTTGCCGACGATGGTCAGCAGCCGGCGCAGATGCGGCGGGTCCTCGCCGAGGGCGGAGTCGTCGCTGAGGACGATCCGCACCCCGCGTTCCGCGGCCACCGTGGTCTTGGCGACGATCAGTCCCACGAGCAGCGGGTTGCCGATCCGTTCCCGTACGGACTCGGTCAGCGCCTGCTCGGCGCCGGCCGTCTCGACGGCGAACTCGTAGGCGGCGTCGTGGTCGCCGATGTCCAGCAGGCCGGCCACAGTGTGCATCCGGTTGGTGAACTCGTGCTGCTGGGCGCGCAGCGCGTCGGTGAGGCCGCGCACCGAGTCCAGTTCGCGCAGCAGCCCGATGAGTTCGGTGCGGTCGCGCACGGTGACCACGGCGCCCAGTTCACGGCCGTGCAGGGCCACCGGCATCCGGTTGACGACCAGGCAGTGGTCGTCGGTGAGCACACTGATGTCACTCCCGGTCAGGGTGCCGTCCAGGGCGTGGCGCAGCCGCCCTTCCGGCAGGACCTCGGCCAGCGTTCTGCCGAGCGCGGTGCCGAGGCCGAGCAGGTCGCGAGCCTCGTCGTTGACGACCGTGATCCTGCCCTCGGGATCAAAGGCGACGACTCCCTCACGGATGCCGTGCAGCATCGCCTCGCGGTCCTGCAGCAAACCGGCGATCTCCTCCAGCTCCAGCCCGAACGTCGTCCGCTTGAGCCGCCTGGCCAGCAGGAGGGCGGCCGCCGAGCCGAGCGCGACGGCGCAGGCGCTGTACAGGCCGAAGGTCGGCAGCTCGCGCCACAACTCGCCCAGCACATAGTGCTCGGGAATGCCCGCGGACACCTCGCCGACCAGCTTGCCGGTGGGCCCGTACAGCGGAGCCTTGCCGTTGGCGGACCGCCCGGTCGCGCCCTGGTCGGTACCGACGTGGGGCCTGCCGTCCAGCACCACGATCGGATCGCCCGTCGGGTCTCCGATCAGCGCCGGGTCGGGATGGGAATGGCGGATGCCGCGCAGGTCGAGCACGACCACGTACGACGCCCCCGACGCCTTGCGGATCCGTTCGGCCACAGTCTGCACCACGTCGCCGCCGCCCCCGTCCTGCATGGCGTGCCGGATCTGCGGTTCGGCGGCCGTGGTCTGCGCGATGTCCAGCGCCCGCTGCTCGTAGGTGCGGTCGATCTCGCCCCGCTGCGCGAAGGCGAACAGCACGAAACCGATCAGCCCGGTCAGCGCCAGGATGGCCAGCTGGTTGGCCAGAATGCGCGCGGAGAGCCGCCCCTTCCCGCCACGTCCGACCGGGATACGGATGGGTTTCACCAGCGTCACTCGCGTCTCTCGCCTGTCGTACGGCTACCGGGCGCGGCCCCTGCGCCGTACCCGTGGTGGCGTGATTGTGCCCCCGCCCTCGGCCCTCTGCCCAGCCCCGGATCGCTGAGCAGAACGAGCAGAAGTCCGGCTAACACGGCTTACGCGGGATACGGATGAAACAGCGACGTAACACCCGGCGGCCCCTAGCGTCTGCCTTCCTCGACCCCCGAGGTCCGACCCCCCGAGGTCAGGAAGGAGACCACCTCAGATGGCTTTGCGAAACGATGCCGCAGTGAGTCCGGTCGCCGGGAGAGCCGGCCAGGACAGCGCACGAGTCGAGATCTCCGGGCTCACCAAACGATTTCTGACTCCTGCCGGTGAGGTGTTCACGGCGCTGCAGGATGTCTCGTTCACTGTGGAGCCCGGCCAGTTCTGCGCGGTGGTGGGCCCGACCGGTTGCGGCAAGTCCACGACGCTGAGCATGGTGTCCGGGCTCGACCGGCCCAGCGAGGGCTCGGTGAAGGTCGGCGGCCGTCAGGTGGACGGCGTCACCGACGGCGTCAGCTTCATGTTCCAGGCCGACGCCCTGCTGCCCTGGAAGACCGTGCTCGGCAACGTCCTGATGGGCCCCGTCTTCCGCAAAGTACCCAAGCAGCAGGCCCAGGCATCGGCACGCGACTGGCTGCGCCGGGTGGGCCTCGCGGGGTTCGAGGACCGCTACCCGCACCAGCTCTCCGGCGGTATGCGCAAACGCGTGGCGATGGCCGCGGCGCTGATCAACGAGCCCCGGATCCTGATCATGGACGAGCCGTTCGGCGCCCTGGACGTGCAGACCAAGGCGATCATGTCGACCGAACTGCTCGGCCTGTGGGAGCAGATCCGGCCGTCGGTCATCTTCATCACCCACGACCTCGACGAGGCCGTGGCGCTCGCCGACCGGGTCGTCGTCATGACGTCCAGCCCCGGCTCGGTCAAGGCGGTCTTCGACATCGACCTGCCCCGCCCGCGCGGCTCGGTCCAGGAGATCCGCTTCCAGCCCCGCTTCATCGAACTTCAGCACCAGATCTGGGACTCGCTGCGCGAGGAGGTGGAGCGCGCCTACGCACGCACCGCAGGAGGTACCGCATGAGCACGGCGTCCGCAGTCTCCCCCGCTCCCGTCAAGGGTGGCGCCCCTCTCTCGGCCGGAGCCGTCGCCAAACGCGCTCGTCGGCGCCGCGTCGCCCTGGTCTGGGCCGGCCGCGTCGGCCTCGCGGCCCTGGTCATCGGAGGGTGGCAGGCGTTCACCACCTGGGGAATCGTCGACCCGTTCTTCTTCGGGCAGCCCTCCGGTATCGCCAAGCGGCTGGTCGACCTCTTCCAGCACGGCACCGAGTTCGGGTCCTTCTACGCGAACATCTGGACGACGATCCAGGAGGCGCTGGTCGGCTTCGCCGTCGGGGCCGCAGCCGGCGTGGTCGTCGGTGTCGCGCTCGGCCAGAGCCGCTTCCTAGCCGACGTTCTGGGCCCCTACATCAAGATGGTCAACGCGATCCCGCGGATCGTCCTCGGCTCGATCTTCATCGTCGCGTTCGGCATCGGCGTGCTGCCGAAGATCCTGCTCGCGGCGGTACTGGTGTTCTTCATCGTCTTCTTCAACGCCTTTCAGGGCGTGCGCGAGGTCGACCGCAACATCCTCGCCAACGCCAGGGTGCTCGGCGCCTCCCAGCTGCAGATCATCCGGCACGTCACCGTGCCGTCCGCGCTCACGTGGATCATCGCCAGCCTGCACAGCGCCTTCGGCTTCGCCATCGTCGGCGCACTGGTCGGCGAGGTGCTCGGCGCACAGAGCGGCCTCGGCCTGGTCATCAAGACCGCGCAGAACAACTTCGACCCCAACGGCGTGTTCGCCACCATGCTCGTCATCTCGGTCATCGTGCTCGGCGCCGAGTGGGTGATCGGCAAGCTGGAGCACCGGCTGCTGTCCTGGCGCCCGCCGGCCCCCTCCGAGGCGTCCAACGCCCTCTGACCCAGCCCCTCCCCTCCCCCCGTTCTCCCCTGTTCCACCTCACAAAAGGAATGTGGCCAGCCATGTCCAGACGACCCGCCACCGTTGCCGCGTCTCTCCTCGCCGTTCTCACTCTCGGCGCGGTCAGCGCCTGTTCCGGCAACTCCGGCAGCACCACCGCGACGAGCGGCTCCGGCGGCACACCGACCGTCAAGCTCATGGTCGGCGGCATAGACAAGCAGATCTACCTGCCCTACCAGCTCGCCCAGAACCTCGGCTTCTACAAGAAGTACGGCGTCGACGTCCAGCTCAGCACCGAGCAGGACGGCGGTGTCGGCGCCGAGGAAGCCATGGCCTCCGGGCAGGTGGACATGGCCGGCGCCTGGTACAACCACACGATCGAGTTCCAGGCCAAGGGCAAGGCGGTGGAGGACGTCGTCCAGCTCTCCGGCGCGCCGGGCGAGCGGGAGATGTGCACCAAGAAGTCGGGCGTCACCTCGGGCGCCGACTTCAAGGGCAAGACCCTCGGCGTCACCGACCTGGGCTCGGGCACCGACACACTCACCCAGTTCCTGGCCGCCAAGAAGGGCGTCAAGACGAGCCAGTTCCACCGGATAGGCGTCGGCGCGGGCTCCACCGCCATCGCCGCGCTGCAGAACGGCAAGGTCGACTGCGTGATGACGACGCAGCCGACGGTCGCCGCGATCGAGAAGAAGGGTGTCGGCACCTCCGCGATCGACCTGGCCACCACGCAGGGTGCCACGGCCGCGATGGGCGGCGCCTTCCCCGCGGCCAGTGTGCTCGCCCGCACCGACTGGGTGAACGCGCACAAGGACACGGTGCAGAAGGTCGTCGACGCACTCGTCGCCACCATGCACTGGATCAACACGCACAGCGCGGCCGACATAGCCGACAAGCTGCCGGCGTCGTTCGTGTCGAACCAGTTGGTGACCAAGGCCGACTACATCACCGCCCTGACCGAGGACAAGGGCCAGTTCCTCCCCGACGGCATCATGCCTGCCGGCGGTCCGAAGACCTCCCTGGCGACCGAGCAACTGGTCGGCAACGTGAAGGGGTCGGTGGACCTCAGCAAGACCTTCACCAACGAGTTCGCCCTCCAGGCCAACAAGACCGAAGGCTTCAAGACGACTACGACGCCGGCAGGACCGACCGGCTGATCCCCACCGGACCCGGGGGCGCCCAGGTGACATCCACCAGGGCGCCCCCGCGGCATGCTCACCCACCCGCCTCTTGCCTCCCGTCCTGACCGACGGGAAGAAGCAGGGTGAACGTGGCGGGGTGCCGACCGGTCAGGGAGAGCCTGCCGCCAAGCGAGACCGCCAGGTCACGCGCGAGGGCCAGGCCGATGCCCGTTCCGTGCCCGTCCCCGGTGCGGCCGCGGTCGAAGAGCCGGGACGGCTCGCCCGTCACGGCACCCTCGTCGCTCACGTCGAAGGCGAGGGCGTCGTCCAGATCCCGCACCGCCACGCGGACCGTGCCGCGCCCGTGCGCCCGGGCGTTGTCCAGCAGGATCCCGAGCACTTCCGACACAGGCCCGCCGGGAACGCGGACGTCGGCCGGTGCGTCCTGGCCGGCGCACTCCAGGCGTCTGCCGTCCTGGGCGAAGAGGCCGTGCCACCGTTCCTCCGTCTCCCGCAGCAACTGTCGTACGGCGATCGTCCCGGCGGTGGGGCGGGCCGTCTCCCGGGAGCGGGACAGCCGCAGCACCTCCTCCACTGTGTGGTGCAGGCGCTCCGTGGTGGCCAGCGCCTCGGTCAGCACCGGCCGCAGCCGGGCGTCGTCGTCCTGGGCCAGGCCCGCTTCCAGAGCGAGTTGCAGGCCGGTGAGCGGGGTGCGCAGCTGGTGGGAGGCATTGGCTGTGAAGTCGCGTTCGCGGCGCAGGAGTTCGGAGAGGCTGTGCAGCATCTCGTTGTGGGTGCGGGCGACCTGGTCGATCTCGGCGACGTCGCTGGGGGCGGCCCGTGCGTTCAGGTCGCCCTCGGTCACCGCCCGGCAGTGGCGGGAGAGGTCCTCCAGCGGCGCGGCCAGCGCCCGGGCCTGGCGGCGGGCGACGAGCACGGCGACGGTCAGCGCGAGCGCGGCCACGCCGAGCAGCAGCGTCCAGGCTGCGACCACCCGGTCGCGTACGGCGGCGGCGGGGGTGGAGGCCCGTACGACGCCGATCACCTTCTCGGCGTGGGAGACGGGCACGGCCACCACCAGGTCGGCGCCCGCCCGGCCCCGTACCGCCGCACCACCCAGGGACTGCCGGACCGGGGTGTCGCCGGGCCGTGGGCCGGTGCCCGCGCGCAGGCGCAGTTGCGCGTCGTACAGGCCCAGACGCCCGCCGACCGGGGGCGCGGGCAGTTCCACCGGGTCGCCGGTCACGAAGTCCGGGCTAACCCGTACGGCCGCGGCCAGGGCCGACCGCTCCAGGGTGTCGCGCTGGTCGGCGTACAGGGACGACCTGATGGCCAGGGCCAGCGGGACGGCGAGGAGGACGACGGCGACCAGAGCGGCGGTCAGGGCGACTCGCACCACGCGAAGTCTCATGTCCTCATCATGCGGGGCGCTCACCTGGGCGGATGCGCTGCGCCACACGGTTTTGCCGTCGTCTAACCCGCTGCGAGCGGGGCGTTAACCGGCCGCTTCCTAGCGTCGGTGCCATGACCGTCCGGTCCGAGGCTCCTCTGGAGGGCAGTGACCATGGCAGCACACACCAGGACGTACGCGGTGGTCGGGCTCACCCTCGCGGCGGCGGTGACCGCCGGCTGTTCCGGATCCGGGTCGCACGCCGGCTCCGGCAGCCCGGCCTCCGGGTCGACCACCGTCAGCGGGCAGAAGCAGCCGGCACCCACGGAGTCCAACCCGCCCGGCGACATCCCCGACAACCAGGTGTACGTCTCCTACCGGCCCACCGGCGGTACCTTCACCGGCTTCACCCTGAAGGTGCCCGAAGGCTGGGCCCGCACGAGCCAGGGCTCCACCACCGCGTTCACCGACAAGCTCAACACCGTGAAAATCACCGCGGTCTCCGCCTCCGGCGCGCCCACGGTCGGCTCGGTCTCCAACACGGTCGTACCCCAACTCCACTCCCAGGTACCGAAGTTCTCCTCGGCCAAGGTGAGTGAGGTGACCCGGCACGCCGGCCGGGTGATCCTGCTGACCTATCAGGGCGACTCGGCGAAGGACCCGGTCACCGGCAAGGTGGTGCGGGACGCCTTCGAGCGGTACGCGTTCTACCGCGCGGGGCACGAGGTGGACCTGACCCTGTCCGGACCGGTCAAGGCCGACAACGTCGACCCGTGGCGCATCGTCAGCGACTCCTTCACCTGGCGGTGAGCATCATGTCCGACGGCACACAGAGCGGCGGTGTCGCAGGCGATGCCCTCACGGCACGCGAGCTGTACCGCTTCTACCGGGCCGGCGAGGAGGAGACGCTCGCGCTGCGCGGGGTGTCGCTGAGGGTGGGGCGTGGCGAGACGGTCGCGGTCGTGGGTCCGTCCGGGGCCGGCAAGTCGACCCTGCTGGCGTGCCTGGCCGGACTCGACGAGCCCTCCGGCGGCGAGGTCCGCGTCGACGGCGTACGGATCAGCCATCGGCCCGAGACCGAGCGGGCCCGGCTGCGGGCCCGGCATATCGGCGTCCTGCTGCAGACCCGCAACCTGCTGCCGCACCTCAGCGTGCGCGACAACGTCCGCCTGCCGCAGCGGGCCCAGGGCCGCAGAGCCCTCGTCCCGGCCGGCGAACTACTGGCTCGGGTGGGGCTCGCCGACCGGGCGCACGCCCTGCCGCGCCAGTTGTCCGGCGGAGAGCTGGCGCGGGCCGGGCTCGCCGTCGCGCTGGCCAACGCGCCCGCCGTCCTGCTCGCCGACGAACCGACCGGTGAACTCGACGGCGAGACCGAGCAGTTGGTCCTGGCGATGCTGCGGGAGCGGGCCGCGGAGGGATGCGCGGTGCTGATCGTCACGCACAGCCGGGAAGCGGTCCGTGTCGCGGACCGGGTGATCACCCTGACCGATGGGAAGGCCACCGATGCCCGACGGGAGGACCGCAAGGAGGCACCCGATGCCGTCGGATGAGGTACTTGTCAGCTGTGCGGACGCGGCCCTGACCTTCGGCCGTGGGCCTCAGGCGGTCGTGGCCGTGCACGGTGCCGACCTGGAGATCCGGGCCGGGGACCGGCTCGCGGTCGTCGGCCCCTCGGGGTCGGGCAAGAGCTCGCTGCTGCACCTGCTCGCCGGGCTGGAACAGCCCACCAGCGGCACCGTCTCCCGGGCCGCCGCGCTCGGGCCGTACGACATCGGTCTGGTCTTCCAGGGCGACAGCCTGATACCAGCCCTGAACGTGGCAGAGAACACCGCTCTGCCCCTGGTCCTCACCGATCGTCCGGAGGACGAGGCGCGACTGTGCGCGCTCGCGGCACTCGCCCTGGTGGACGCCGCCGACCTGGCCGACCGGCTCCCCGAGGAGATCTCCGGCGGCCAGGCCCAGCGGGTGGCCGTCGCCCGGGTCCTGGCCCAGGCGCCACGTCTGATCCTCGCCGACGAACCAACCGGGCGCCTCGACCACGCCACCGGCAGCCACGTCCTGGACGCGCTGCTGGCGGCCGCCGACCACACCGGCGCGGCCCTCGTCGTCACCACCCACGACCCCGCTGTCGCCGCCCGGCTCACCGTCCGCCGGAGCATGCGCGACGGGCGCCTGCTCGCACCCGAGGAGGTTCCGTGATCACCACGTGGGCGAGCGGACTGGCCCGCCACCGCACCGGACGGCTGCTGGCCGCCCTGACCGGCGTCGCGCTCGCGGTCGCCCTGGTCGCCGCGCTCGGCTCCTTCCTCACCGCGTCGAAGGCGACGATGACCCAGCGTGCCGTGCGCTCGGTCGCCGTGGACTGGCAGGTCCAGGTGCAGCCCGGCGCCGACCCGCGTACGGTCCTGTCCCTGGTGGCCAGGACCCCGGGCACGCGCACCGCCCTGCCCGTCGGCTTCGCGCACACCAGCGGCTTCACCGCTCACGTGCAGGGAAGCACCCAGGCCACCGGCCCCGGCATGGCCCTCGGCCTGCCCGACGGCTACCGCGCCCGTTTCCCCGACGCCGTCCGCACGCTCTCCGGTTCGTCCAGCGGTGTCCTGCTGGGCCAGCAGACCGCCTCCAACCTGCACGCGGCACCCGGCGACACCATCGGCATCCAGCTTCCGGGTGCCGGTCTGCGCCAGGTGAAGGTGGACGGCGTGGTCGACCTGCCGCAGGCCGACTCCCTCTTCCAGACCGTCGGAGCCCCGAGCCAGTCCCAGCCGACCGCGCCCCCGGACAACGTCGTGCTCCTGCCCGCCACCCAGTTCGCCGCCCTCACTGGCGGCGTCACCGGTGTCACCACCCAGATCCACACCGCTCGCGACAACGCCCGTTTGCCCTCCGACCCGGCCGCCGCGTACTCCGCCGTCACCGGAGCCGCCCACAACCTCGAAGCCCGCTCCGCCGGTACGGCCCTGGTCGGTAACAACATCGGCGCGGCTCTCGACTCGGCCCGGCAGGACGCCCTGTACGCCCAGATCCTCTTCCTCTTCCTCGGTGTGCCGGGCGCAGTGCTGGCCGCCACACTGACGGCGGCGGTCGCCTCGGCCGGCGGCGGACGGCGCCGTCAGGAACAGGGGCTGCTGCGGCTGCGCGGTCTGCGGCCCCGCCAGATCACCGCACTCGCCGGGCTGGAGGCGGCCCTGATCGGCCTCGCGGGGGGCCTGGCCGGGCTGGGTATCGCCGCCCTCACCGGCCGTCTCGCCTTCGGCACGGCCTCCTTCGGGGCGAGCGCGGGCACCTGGTCCGTCTGGTACGCCGTCGCCTTCGTGCTCGGGGCCGCGGTGGCCGCGGGTGCGGTCCTCGTCCCGGCCGTGCGGGACCTGCGCACGGTGACCGTCGCCGACACCCGCAAGCAGGAGGACGGACGAGGCTCCCGGTCGCCCTGGTGGATGCGCTATGGCCTGGACTTCGCCCTCCTGATCGGCTCGTGGCTCGTCTTCCGTGCCTCCTCCGGCAACCAGTACGCACTCGTCCTCGCCCCGGAGGGCGTCCCCAGCATCTCCGTGTCGTACTGGGCCTTTCTCGGCCCCGCTCTGCTGTGGATCGGCGCGGCCCTGCTGCTCTGGCGTCTCACCCTGCTCGCCCTCACCCACGGGCGGCCCGCGCTGGCCCGGCTGGCCCGGCCGCTGACCGCGACCCTGGCCGGCACCACCGCCGCCGTGCTGGCCCGGCGCCGCCGCCCGTTCGCCCGGTCGGTGGTCCTGCTCGCCCTCGCCGTCTCCTTCGCGGTCTCCACCGCCGTCTTCAACGCCACCTACCACCAGCAGGCCGAGGTCGACGCCCGGCTGACCAACGGCGCCGACGTCACCGTCACCGAACCACCGGGTGCCCGCGTCCCGCCCACAGCCGGAGCAGCGCTCAAGGTCTCCGGCGTACGGCACGTCGAACCCCTCCAGCACCGCTTCGCCTACGTCGGCTCCGACCTGCAGGACCTCTACGGCGTCCGACCGGACAGCGTCGCCAAGGCCACCTCGCTCCAGGACGCCTACTTCGCCGGCGGCACCGCCGACCAGCTGATGCGCCGCCTCGCCCAGCGCCCGGACAACCTCCTCGTCAGCGTCGAGACCGTCAACGACTTCCAGCTCTCCCCCGGCGACACCCTCAACCTGCGCATCCAGGACGCGCGCACCAAGTCCCTGCGCACGGTCCCCTTCCACTACGCCGGCATCGCCAAGGAGTTCCCCACCGCCCCCAAGGACAGCTTCTTCGTCGCCAACGCCGCCTACATCGCCAAGGCCACCGGTGACGACTCGGTCGGCGCCTTCCTCCTCGACACCGGCGGCACGAACCAGCGGCAGATCGCCGCCCACCTGCGGGGGCAGCTCGGTACCCGGGCCACCGTCACCGATCTCACCCAGACCCGCGGCACCGTCGGCACCAGCCTGACCTCGGTCGACCTGGCCGGCCTCACCCGCATCGAGCTCGCCTTCGCCGTCCTGCTCGCCGCCGGGGCCGGCGGCCTGGTCCTCGCCCTCGGACTCGCCGAACGCCGCCGGACCTTCGCCATCGCCACCGTCCTCGGCGCGCGACCACGCCAGCTGCGCGGCATGGTCCTCGCCGAGGCCCTGCTCCTCGCCGTCGCCGGCCTGGCCGGAGGCGCTCTCATCGGCTGGGCCCTGTCGGAGATGCTGGTCAAGGTCCTGACCGGCGTCTTCGATCCGCCACCCGCGACCCTGTCGATCCCCGGTGCCTACCTGGCACTCACCGGGGCAGCCGCCGTCGCCGCCATCCTGGCAGCGGCCCTCAACGGCATCCGCGGCAGCCACCGCCCAGCCGTGGAGGAGCTCCGCGACCTGTGAACCCGGCGTGCACTCATGACGAGCCCCTCGTCCCGGCGACTCCTAGGCTGTCGACCATGCGCACGCCCGCCGCACCGGACCGCAGCCGACTGCGCGTCCTCGTCGTCGAGGACGACGACACCATCGGCCGCCACCTGGAAACCGGCCTGCGCGGCCACGACTACGCCCCGACGTGGTGCCGCACCGGAGCGGGCGCACTGGCGGAGGCCCAGCAGGCACCGTACGAGGTACTGCTACTGGACCTGGGGCTGCCGGACATGGACGGCCTGGACGTCGCCCGGCAGCTGCGCGCCCGCCTCCCCGACCTGCTGATCGTCGTGCTGACGGCACGGACCGACGACATCGACATCATCGCCGGGTTGGACGCCGGGGCCGACGACTACCTGGTCAAGCCGTTCAGCCTGACCGTGCTGCTCGCCCGGCTGCGGGCCCACCTCAGACGGCACGTGGTGGCCGTGCCGGCCCGGGAGCCGGTGCGGCTGGGCGATCTGGTCGTCGACGTGACGGCCCGTCGCTGCGCACTGCTCGGCGTCGACGTCCCGCTGCGGGCCAAGGAGTTCGACCTGCTCGCGGTGCTGGCCACGCGGGTCGGCGAAGCGGTCTCGCGCGAGACGCTGATGGCCGAGGTGTGGGACGAGAACTGGTTCGGCTCCACCAAGACCCTCGACGTGACGTTGGCCGGCCTGCGCCGCAGACTCACCGAGGTGGCGCAGACGGGCGGGCGGCCGGCCCGGCTGCCCCGGATCACCACGTTGCGGGGGCACGGATACCGGCTGGAACGGCAACCCGATCCGCCGGGTTGAGGGCGCGCGCAGAGTGCCCCCAGGTATGACGAACAACTCGCCGGCTCACAAGGCCGAGCGGCGGGCCAGCAGCGCCAGGACCAGCAGCCCGGGGGCCATCGGCAGCCATCCGGTCAGCAGGCGGTAGCCGAGGACCGTCGTCACCGCCTGTGCTCCCGGCGCGCCGGCCGCCGTGAGCGCGAGAGCGAGCGCGGCGTCCAGAGACCCCAGCCCGCCCGGTGTCGGCAGCAGCGCTGCCGCGCCGCTGGCGACCAGGTAGGCCATGACCACGCGGTTCGCGGGGAGGCCGAGGCCGATCGCGTGGATCAGGGCAAGGACCACCCCGGCATGCAGCAGAGCGAACGCGACCGACCCGCCCCACAACGCACAGGCCCGCGCCGGGCACCGGTGCACGTCCCGCACGTCGGCGAAGGCCCGGGCCACCAGTCGTCTGAGGCGGTGGCTGATCGCAGCCGCCAGGACGACGACTCCGGCCGCCACCGGCAGCAGAACCAGCACATGCGGGACCCGCGCGGAGAGATGGACCGTGCCGGGCGCAGCGACCAGCAGAGCCACCCCCAGCGCACACCGCACCAATCCGCCGACGGCCGCCTTCACCGCCAGCGCGGTCGCCGAGCGCCGGGTGGAAAGCCCGCACCGCGTCAGGAACCGCAGGTTGACCACCGTCGCTCCGACCCCCGCCGGAAGCAGGTGATTGGCGGCGCCGGCCGCGAACTGCGCCGCCACCAGCCGCCCCCTGGGCAGCCGTTCGACCACCGCCCCCTGCTGTGCCACGGCCGCGCACACCCAGGTGCCCATCGCGGCGAGGCAGGCGAGCACCAGCCACTCCCGGTCGGCAGCGGCCAGCCGGTCGGTGCCGCTGTCCAGCGTGGCCCGGTGCACGGCGAGCACCCAACCGGCGGCGGCAAGCACAGTCAGGGTGATGGCCAGCTGGAAGTACAGTCGCCTGCCCACAGTGATCGGCAGGCCCTCGGCCGCGGTCACAGCGCTCCCCTTCCCTGCCGTGCACCGGGTGCCACGTACGCCCGAAGACCGCCGACCTGTTCAGCGGTCCAGGTGCGCGCGTACGCGGGCGCACGGCCCCCCGGCGGAGCGAGGAGAGCGAAGGACGTGCGATGAGCGGCGCGCTTCAGCTCGGCCACCGTGGCGCTGGCGTCGTGCCCCGCCGTGGCCAGGACGCCGGGTCCGAAGTGGCCCCGCCGGACGCGCAGGGCGAGGTGGAGGGCCAGTCCGGAGAGGACGGCCAGGTAGGTCCGGGGCAGGACGGTGGAGTCGGACCACGACGCGATCGGGGCGACGAGGAGCGAGATGCCGCGGGAGCGGGGCGCGCTGAAGTAGGCGGCGGGCACGTGACCGCTGACCTGGCTGACGTAGACGGTCTCGTCCCAGCCGAGGCCGAGATCGGGCCGTACGAGGACGAGCTGGGCGAGCGTGAACGCGGCCGCGACCGCTCCGAGCCGGGGGTCGCCTCGCGGGCGCCGGGGCCGGACGGCCTGCGCGGGAAGGCCGGTAGGCGGGGCACCGGTCGCCATGGCGTTCGAGCCGTCGGTCATCGTTTGCCTCTCGTCGTCACACGCCGCCGAACCGGCCACCGAGCCGAAACCTCCTACAGACCGTAGGAGGACATCCCACCCTACGACTTGTAGGGTGAGAGGCGGGTGAGAAGACGCCTGTTCCCTTCGGACCGCGGCGTTCCCGCCAGCCGGCACCGGGGCGAGCGATTCCCCGGTCGTAGGCGAAGATCACGGCCTGGACGCGGTCACGGGCGGCGACCTTGGCCGGGACTCGGCCGACATGCGTCTTCACGGTGGACTCGGCCACGACGCAGCGGCCGCGGTGGCGTGGGTGCCGGCGGCAGCCTCGCTCACGGCACCCGCCCGCCGCCACGACTCGATCATCACCCGCGCTCACGGCCCCCCGTACCGAAGAACGGCTCGGTCGCACGCGGCTCGCCGTCCTTCCCGCCGAGGGAGGAACCACCGCCGACGACCGCTCGCCCCCACCGCTCGCTTTCGCCCTGACGCCCTGGGTACTCGACGTGCTGTTGCCCGACCTCGAGGGCCCCGCCGTGGCTCGGCGCATCCGAGCGCTCCTGCCCGAGGTCTCCGTTCTCTTCCTGACCGCTTGCGATGTTGCGCCGGAAGTCGCCTGAGAGTCGCAGATCCGTTGATGGACGAGACTGCTCACGAGTCACTCGCAACGGCAGGCTCCTTGAGCTCTCTCCCGACGAGTTCGCTCTGCTTCGCTCCGGGAGCACTTCCCGTGTCGTCGATTTGTACATCGCCTACTTGCGCCGGAGGATCGACGCAGCGGGCAACGTACTCGGCCGGGTATCACCAACCCACGTAGGTCCCCTAGGGCAGCCTCAGACGGCAGTCAACGGGACCGTCTGCAGCGTCGAAGCCACGGCATTGTGCCCGCAGACCCTCAGCCCAACAGCGATGAACGGTGAGACGCATGAGCTCCGCCTCGACCAGCCTTCTGCCTGTCGATGCCAACCTCGGCTGGACCCTGGCCGTACTCCTCGCAACAGCCGTGGCGGTTACCGCCACGGCCCGTTTGTCCCCAGATCAAGGCTTCGGCCGAGCACGCGAAGTCCTGACTGCGGGAGTGCGTGCCGCCGTGCAACTCATAGCCGTATCCGCGGTCATCGGATGGGTTGTGTCCTCGCGCGCCGGCCTTCCGGCGTTCCTGATCCTGATGTACGGGGTCGCGGTACGCACTGCAGGCCGACGGATCACCGCGAACGGATCCTGGTGGTGGGCAGGCGTGCCGATCGCCGCGAGTGTGGTACCGGCTGTCGCCCTCCTGCTGGCCACAGGACTCGTTTCGCCCCACGGCATAGCCGTCATCCCGATCACCGGAATCCTGATCGGAGGCGCCCTCACCGCGACGGTCCTGGCCGGCCGCCAGAGTCTCTCGGCGCTCGCGCAACGCCACGGTGAGGTCGAGGCCGGTCTCGCGCTCGGGATGACGGAACGCGATGCGAGGATCGAGATCGCCAGGCCCGCAGCTTCCGACGCACTGCTGCCGGGTCTCGACCAGACTCGCACCGTCGGCTTGGTAACCCTGCCCGGCGCTTTTGTCGGCATGTTGCTCGGCGGAGCCGACCCCCTTGTCGCCGGAGCAGTTCAACTCTTCGTCCTCATAGCCCTGATGGCCGTTCAGGCCGTGGCTGTGACAGTCACTCTCGAACTTGTGGCCCGCTGCCACATCACCGCCGAGCAACCAGGCGGGCCCCGGGTCTCACACAACCGACGGCTCTTCGTGCACCGCAGGCGGACGCCGGTCCCGCCACAACCGTGACACCGCTGCGGACGCCATGCGCGGGACGGAAGCCACAAGGCCCGCGCACCTACGCTCGCTTGTCCCCACACGTTCAGGCACGCCGCGCGCATCGGCACACCGCTTCCGCACGGTGCAGGCTCCCGCCCTTTGCCGAGCGGGCACAGACAGAGGAGACGACGTACGACTCGAAGAGGCCCGTGGACCAAACCAAAGAGGAGACACGGCGCAGGGGCTCGGGGTGCCTGCCGCCTCGGTGTGGGCAGGCACCCCCGAACACGTACTCGACATCTGGCCGGCAGGCGACTCGGCTTTCGCTGAGGCCTGCCCTGGGTGGGGTGGCTACGCCCGCTCGCTACGGGTCCTGCCTTCCTGGACGTGCGCGTAGGCCATGAGGGCGAGCAGGACGGCCAGCAGGACCGCGGAGGAACCGGGGGTACCGAGATCGAGACCACCCTTGGCTACCGGCTTGGTCAGGAAGTCGCCCGCGGTGGCGCCGAGGGGGCGGGTGAGGACGAACGCGATCCAGAACAGCAGGACGTTCGGCACCACGGGCACCTTCATCAGGGCGACCAGTACGGCGAGAAGCCCGGTCACCAGCAGCGCGCCGCCCGCGTATCCGAGCCCGGAGCTGTCGGACAGGAAGTCACCCATGGAGGTGCCCAAGGTGTTGGAGACGAGGATCGCCGACCAGAACAGAGCCTCACCGCGGAAGGTGACGATGTCGCGGATCTGGAACGTCATTCCGCTCAGCCGCCAGACGGCGAAGACGACCAGCAGGATCGAGATGAGGATCGCCGCGCCGACGGGATAGCCGAGGCCGAGGCCCTGTGGCCCCCAGCCGAGTGAGGTGGCGCCGCCGGACAGGTACTTCGTGCTGGCGTCGCGGTTCATGAAGTCGGACATCGTGGTGCCGGCCATGCTGGTCGACAGGATGACCGTCCAGTAGAAGAACGGGTTGTAGCGGCGGGACCCGAGCTGGACGACGAGGGTCACCACGAAGATCAGGAACAGCGCGATCGTGGTGAGGAAGTAACCCAGCTTCAAGGTCTGGGAGAAAAGGTCACCGGCCGTCTCGCCCAGGGTCGTCGCCGCGATCTTCATGATCCAGAAGGCGAGGGTGACCTCGGGCAGTTTCTTCATCACCGATTTCGTCGTGCTCGCGACGTCGAGGTCGGTGAGATCGTTCGGCTGCTGCAAGGTGGGGGGCTCCTTGTGTGGTCGCAGGGCAAGGTGCTCGTCCTGCTATGGGGGCGAGCACCTTGCCACAGGGGCGACCGCGGTGAGGCGATCGCGATCAACGACCTTGGCAGCGGCAGCCTGAACACCTCTGGAACGCCTGCCCCGTCCCTGTTCAGGCGGCGTGGCGCGCGGCTCGCTGCGGCTGCCCGACGTCCTTCCGGGTCACCGCCAGGTACACCACCAGGCCGAGGACGACACCGAGGAACAGCACGCTCGTGACGACGGTGCCCAGGCCCACTCCGCCGTCACCGGTCGGCTGCGAGAGGTAGTCGCCGATGGACGCGCCGAGCGGGCGGGTGAGGACATAGGCGATCCAGAAGCTCCACACCGCGTCCAGGTCAAGCGCGAAGTGTGCGAGGGCGACCGCGGTGATGACCAGGGCGACCAGGACCGCGGACAGCCAGGAGCCGAAGTCCATCCGCTCGGAGACCAGGTCGCCGAGGGCGGTGCCGAGAGCGAAGGCGAACAGGACGGCGAGCCAGTAGAAGGACTCACGGGCGGTCGTGTCGATGTGGTGGATGGACAGGGTCCGCTCACGCCAGTACCAGACCACGAAGACCACCGCGAGGACGACCGCGAAGACGGTGGCGCCGGTCTCCAGCGGCACCCCCATGTCGTCGGTGAGATCGTCGCTGACCAGCGTGCCGACGACGCTGATCAGCGCGACAGCCGGCCAGTACACGCCGGCGCGGTAGGCGCCCGTGCGGAACTGCACGGCCAGGACGACCGCCAGCAGGGCGCTCATCAGCACCGATACTCCGGTCAGGCCGAGCCCGGCCTTCTCGTCGAGCAGGTCGGCCGCGGTCCCCCCGACCGTCGTGCACAGCACCTTGATGATCCAGAAGTAGACGGTGAGCTCGGGCACCTTGTTCCAGCGCGACCGGCGGCCCGAGGACGCCGCGGCATCGACCGATGAGGCCGCCGTGGTTTCTGATCTCGCGTGTGCCATGAGGCCCGACCGTGCCACGGACTACCTGAACACATCCTGACTGCCGTCCCGCGTTCGGCGCCCCGCCGCCCTCGCCCGAGCAGCGTGGTGTCGCCTCCCGGCCACGGCCTTGTCATGGCGGCGCTCCGCCGTTGCCCCCGGACTCCAGATCCCCGTCCTACATCAGCCGTGATCGGCGGCGACTCCGGCGGAGTCGCCGCCGATCAGGTCCGTCAGCGCATATCTGTGAGGAGGGTGCGGAGTTCGGCCTCCTGGTGGGCCTGCGACATCGGCGGGTTCGAGTGGTCGATACCGAAGGTCTTCAGGACCTGGTCCATCTGGGCGTCGAGGAACGTCCATCCGGTGTTGTCCAGCGGCTGCAACGAAGCCTGGTCGGCGTCCCAGAGGTCTCGCAGCGACTGGGCGGCTGTGTGGGCCCCGGTGGCGTTCCCGGACTGTACGTCCCTGAGTGAGGTCGATGCGAGTGTCCTCAGCGCGTCGACCTTCGTGGCCGGGAACTTCTTCACGGCCTGGCCGGGGGCGAGGTGAACGGTGGAGGTGGCGTCCTCCTCCGGCGCCGGGCCGACATGCGGCTGGCTGTGCGCCCAGACCAGCAGGCCCGCGGTGGCGACGGCGAGGAGGCCGAAGCCCGCCAGCGCGGTGCGCTCCCTGCGCGGGTTCGCGGTGACCTGCGGGGTGTGCGTGGCGTCGTAGGTCTCGGTCACGTCGGAGCGCGTCACCGTCAGGTAGATGACGGTCGCCAGGATGAGGCCGAGGAAGATCAGGCTGGTGGTGAAGGTGCCCAGTGCGAGGCCGGTGGGCTCGCCCGGCTGGGCGACCTTCGGGGAGGCGAGCCAGTCGCCGATGTTGGCGCCCAGCGGGCGGGTCAGGATGTAGGCGAGCCAGAAGGACAGCACCGGGTTCGCGCCGAACTTCCACAGCAGCATGATCGCCGCGATGAGGCCGAGCGGCAGCAGGACCGAGACGCCCGGGCTCCAGCCGGTGAGTTCGAGGGTCCAGTCGCCGGTCGCGGTGCCGAGCGCGAAGGTGACGAGAACGGTGAGCCAGTAGAAGGACTCACGCGGCAGCGTGTTGACCGAGTGGATCGAGAGGGTGCGCTCGCGCAGCCACCACACACCGAAGACCACGGCGAGCAGGACCGAGAACACTGTGGTGCTGATCCACAGCGGCACGTTGAGCTGGTCGGTCAGGATGTCGGTGTACAGCGTGCCCGTGACACTGACGACGACCACGGTCAGCCAGTACGGGAACGGGACGTACCGCTTCAGCCGCAGCTGGGCGCCCAGGACCACGACGAACACCGCGGTGAAGATCCAGGCCGTGTTCACCAGGCCGACGCCCAGCTTCATGTTGATCCAGTCGGCGAAGCTCTCACCGACGGTCGTGCACAGGATCTTGATCACCCAGAACCAGATGGTGACCTCGGGAACCTTGTTCAGCATCAGCCGCCCACTGCGGCGCGTGCGGGCTTCGCTCGTCGTTGTCATGCGCCGAGGTTGGCTCGGCCAACCTGCACACAACCTGACTACGCGATCGCCTCGGCCGTGGGGAAGGTCACCTCGACGCGGCCGTGACCATCCGCGATCGCACGGACTGCCACTCCTGCTGACACGGCGAGACGTTTTACCACCGCCAGCCCCAACCCGTGCCCGTCACCGCTGGTCACGCCCGCTTCGAAGACCCGGTCGACCTCCGCCGGGTCGAACCCGGGACCGTCGTCGAGGACATCGATCACGACCCCCTGGGGCTGGACGCGCGCCGTGACCCAGACGCGCGAACTCGCGTGCCGCAGGCCGTTCTCCAGCAGGGGTGACAGCACAGCCACCACGAGGTCGGTCGCCACGGCGACATCGACGTTGGCCGGGATGGCGAGTTCGATGGAGCGACCGGCGATCGCCTGTCGCGCCGCCGCCCTGAGATCGCAGCGGGTACCGCCGGGGATCCGTGTCCGGGCGGCACCGAGAATCGTGGTGATCGCCGTGTTCAGGCGGTCGACCTCGGTCAGAACGGCCTCCGGTGCCACCTGCTGACCGGAGAGCTGCGCCAACTGTGCCTCGCCCCGCAGGGCCGTCAGGGGGGTCCGCAACTCGTGGGCGATCTCGTCGGTGAGCCGGCGCTCGTCCGCGAGCGCGTTGTCCACGCGGTCGAGCAGGCGATCGAGGGTTCGCCCGAGTTCCCCGAACTCGTCGCGAGGAACGCCGAGGTCGAATCGGCGCCCGGGTTCGTGATCGCCCCACTCGTCGGCGAGAGCCGCCATGTCGTGGACCACCCGCAACGCGCGCCCCACCACGAGGTGCGCGACGACGCCTGCGAGCACGATCGAGATGCCGCCCAGAATCAGCGACATCGTCAGGCTGTGCTGCTCCGACGTCTCGTACGGCGTCAGATCCACCTTCACGACCACCATGACGTGGTGGCCTTCCAGCCGGATCGGCTGAGCATAGAGAAGGTGACTGCCGACCGTGGTGGTCTGGGACCGCCCGGAGCCGACGAGCGCGTCGACGCGTTCAAGGAAGCTGCCCGGCACGATTCCGTCGATGAGGTGCCCGTCGGCGTACACCCACGAGACCGTGTCCAGCGCTTCGTTGCCGCCCTCGATCAGCACGACGTGGCCACCGCGTACGGCCACGTTCGCCGCCACCGCCTCCGCACGGGTGTGCGCCAGAGCGTTCGCGTCGGCGTCGGTCACCTGGCTCAGCAACACGTGCGAGACCACCACCAGCACGGCGACCACCGCGGTCGCGATCAGAACCGCAAGGGCGACGACCCTCCCGCGGAAGCCTGTCACTCCCATCGATAGCCCACCCCGCGGACCGTAGCCAGGCGATCGGCCACGCCCAGCGCACCGAGCTTAGTCCGGAGCCGGCGAACATAGGAGTCAAGGGTGTTGTCGCTGACCTGCGCGCCATGCGGCCAGCCCGCGGCGACCAGGGCATGGCGGCGTACCGCGTCGCCCTGTGAGGCGATGAGCCTGCCCAGCAACCGGAACTCGGTCGGCGTCAGGCTCTCGCTCGTCGAACCGTGGATCACGACATGCTTCGCCGGATCGAGAACGACGCCCCTCGGTGGGGTCGTCGCGGTTGTTCTGCGCAGCAGGGCGCGGACCCTCACCAGCAACTCCGGGATGTCGAACGGTTTCGTCATGTAGTCGTCGGCTCCCGCCTCGAAGCCGCCCACCTTGTGATGCATGCCGTCCAGAGCGGTGAGCATCAGCACCGGGGCATCGACGCCACGGGCCCGCAGCGCCAGGCAGACATCGCGGCCGTCGGCGTCCGGGAGTCCCAGATCCAGAACGACCAGGTGAGGGACCGGCTCAAGCTGGCGGAGCAGGCTGTCCGCAGTGGAAGCGACTGCGACCGTATGGCCGTCGTGCTCAAGTGCACGCTTGAGCACGTCACGAACCGCCGCATCGTCCTCACACACCACAATAGAAGGCACAGGCTGACCCTAGGTACTCCACCAACGGTTCTCTATTCTCCCTGGCCGGCGCGCTGGTGTTGCGCGAGATCCGCCCGTGCCGCCCGGCGCCCGCGGTACACCTCGGCGACGAGGGGGGCCAGAGACACGACGACGATCAGCGCCACCAACGGGAGCAGGTAGCGGTCGACGTTCGGGATCGACGAGCCGAGCGCGTACCCCGCGAGGGTGAGGCCGACGCTCCACACGAGCCCGCCGACGACCTGCCACCGGGTGAATGTCCGTACCGGCACCTCCAGCGCGCCCGCCACCGGATTGAGGACCGTGCGCACCACGGGCACGAAACGGGCCAGCACGATGGCCTTGGCATACCCATAGCGCTCCAGGAGTTCCTCGGCGCGCTTCGCTCCTTCGTGCAGTCGCGGGGAGTGGCTGCGAGCCAGCAGCGCTCCGCCGGCCTTCCGCCCGAGCAGATATCCGCACTGAGCCCCGGCCAACGCGCCTGCCGCCGCCGCCACGAGCAGGGGGCCGAGAGACAGATGCAGGCTCCCCTGCGCCGACCCCGTGCACAACAGGCCGGCGGTGAACAGCAGGGAGTCGCCCGGCAGGAAGAATCCGACCAGCAGTCCTGTCTCGGCGAACATCACCACGGCGACGCCCAGCACGCCGAAGGCGGCCAGCAGGGAGTGGGCGTCGAGCACGTTCACAGCCAACTGGGACGCCGCCGGAATCGGTGCCGTCATGGGGCAGGGTCCTTTCGGATGAATGAGTTCAGCCAGACAACTGGACGACTACGGCCTCGTAGACATCTGCCGGAGCCCTGGACACCCCTCGGGAGCACCCGCTCCCGTCCGTCACCCCGGCAGCCGACGAGAGAAGGCCGGCACAGACCGGATGACCGCCCGGTTCCCGCGATACCCCCACCGTACGCCCTGCCTCTACGTGATGTAGTAGCCGTTCGGGAATCGTCCGGAATCTCACATATCGCCGAGCGGCCGGAGGGACGCGCACCCCTGGACCGCCGCACTGGCCTCCGCCGCGGGCACCGGCACCCCGACGACGATCACGACGGCCCGCGCGCCGGGCACCCTCGTCACCACCGACGTCCTACAACAAGTAGGACGTGGGCGGGTAGCCTGTACGCGACGACGGCGAGGGAAGGCGGACGGCGAGGTGACGAGCCAAGGAGACGAGGAAGCCCACGAGGCATCCGGGCGGCGGGCTCGCGGCCAACTGGAGAGCGATGTACTCGCCGCGCTCTGGGCGGCGGACGGTCCACGGACCGCACGGGAGGTCCGGGAACAGCTGCCGGGCGACCTCGCCTACACGACCGTACTCACCATCCTGTCCCGGCTGCATGACAAGGGCATGCTGGTACGGCACCGCGAGGGCCGTGGCTATGCCTACGAGCCGGCCCGCGACGAGGCGTCGCACACCGCCCAGCGCATGCACTCCCTGCTGACGGGTGGCTCCGACCGTCAGGCGGTGCTGGCCCGCTTCGTCTCGGAGCTGTCCGAACAGGACGAGCACCTGCTGCAGCAGCTGCTGTCCGGGCACGACGACGTACTCCCCGAAAGCCGGCGTTCGCCCGGGAAGCGGTGAGCCGGTGCTGATCAGCGTCTACATCCCGTTCCTCGTCACGGCCGCACTCGCCGTGCTCGCACCCCCCGTGGCGCACCGGCTGCCCCCACGCCCGGCGGCCCTGGCGCTGGCCTGCGCCGCACTGGTGACGGCGGCCGGATGGGCGGGATCCCTCGCCCTGCTGGCTTTCACCGGAGTGGCACAGATCCCGCAGATCGCCGAGGAGGGCCGCTGGTCCGTGTCCGCGCTGCGCTCCCAGGATCCCGTCTATGCCGTGGTCGCGGCCCTGAGCACCCTGGTGCTCGCAGTGTGTGTCGTCTCTCTCGGCGTGGCCGCCGTCCGGCAGGGCCGCCACCTGCTCCGGGCCCGGCGAGAGTGCGCCGACCTGCCCGGACACACGGAGCTGGCCGTACTCGACGACGACGTCCCGCTGGCCTTCGCACTGCCCGGGTCACCGGGCCGGATCGTCGTCTCCCGGGGAATGCTGCGCCGTCTCGGTGACGCCGAGCGCGAGGCACTGCTCGCCCACGAGCGGGCGCATCTGCGGGGGCGTCACCACGTGTTCCAGAGCGTGTGGCGGCTCACGGCCGCCCTGAACCCGTTGCTGCGACCGGTGGCCGTCGCGGGCGACTTCGTCCTGGAGCGCTGGGCCGACGAGGAGGCCGCCGAGCGGGTCGGTGACCGCACGGTCGTCGCCCACGCCGTGGGCCGCGCCGCCCTGGCGTCCGCCGGTGCGTCCCGTCCGGCGGCGCTGGCCGCGACCGGCGGTGTGGTGCCCCAGCGGGTACGGGCCCTGCTGGCCCCGCCGCCCGCCCGTCGCAGCCTGCCCTTGCTGGCGGGCGGTCTGCTGCTGGCCGTCTGCTGCGCGAGCCTGGCCAACGCCGCCTCGGACAGCGACCGCATGCTGGACAGCGCGCAGTGGGCGCTGTGCAGGGCACATGCCAGTACCACCGCCGCCGCGCCGACCGACCACGACGATGCACCTGGGCACGGACCGAACGGCTGTGCCGCTCCTGATCGTCCGGAGCACGGAGAGCGGCACTTCTGACCTGCCGGGCGCCGTTCCTCACCCCCGTCGCGCGGTCGCCCGGCGGACCGGCAGGAGCACGACGAACATGCGCGGTGCGCGGCTCGCACCAAGGCGAGCCGACCGCCGAGCGATAAGGCCGGTTCACGGGCGAGCGTGAGCCCGATGCCGGCGTCCGGCCTGTCTACGCCGAGTCCGCGTCACTGCCGACGGCGGCAAGCGGCACGGCCACGCCTGGGGCCGGCTCCGGATCCGTCGGAAAGGGCCGGCATACGCGCGCCGCTCCCCCCAGGCCCTGCCGGCACACGGCCGACTCGGCGCCGAACGCCGGTTTGCCGACCCTGGTGCCGCCCCCGGTCTCGGCCGTTCCGGCACGCCGCACGATGTGAGAGGCTACGCCGCCGGACGGGCGGTCACAGTGGATCCCCGGCCGAAACGGCTTGCCGGGCCGGTGCTGTGGTGGCGATGACTTCGGTCGCCAGCAAGGGGCGCAGCGGCCCATGGCTCAGGGAGCCGACCAGCGGGGTGGCCCAGCGGCGCAGGGCCAAGCTGACGAGGAAGGCGACCGGGAGGGCGACGGCAGCGGAGCCGAGGACGTCGTGGGGGTAGTGGGCGCCGACGTAGACCCGGCTGAAGCCCTCCAGCACGGCGAACACGGCGGCGACGGCGGTCAGCCGGCGGTCGAGCAGGAAGAGCGCTGCCACGGTCGCGGCGGCCACGGTGGCGTGCCCGCTGGGGAAGGAGTAGTCCGAAGGCGCCGGGCAGGTGTCGACCAGGTAGGCGTGGGGCATCGACCGGCAGGGCCGCACCTCCGCGACGAGTTTCTTGACGACCTCGGCGGCGGCGAAGGCCGTCAGAACGGCGACCGGCGCTGCCAGCGCGACCGTCATCGCCCGCGGGCCACGGCGCCGTGCGGTCCACCAGCCCGCGATCATGAGGATGGCGAAGACCCCGAGACCAAGGTTGGTCCACACCTCCATGGGCGTGTTGAGCCACTTGGTGTCACGGGCGAAGTCGGTGACCGAGGTGAACAACGAGCCGTCGACGCCGGATCCGTCGAGGGCCAGTTGCGCGGTGGCGGCCGCGGCCATAGGGAGAGGTCCTTCCGTCTTTGAGAGTGCGTCAAGTGCTCACGGGATGAGCGAGCGGCCATGGGGTTCGGGCTCTGTCACCGGTCGCCTCTCGCTTGCAAGGTGACGTCTGAATGACATGGCGACGACGCCAGGGTGACCACCCGACTAATCTACTACATCTTGTAGACGTCAGAAGGACGGGCCGTTCGCCGCACAGCGCGGCCGAGGTCGGGTTTCGCCCGGCAGTGGCCACAGAGACCCCCACCTGACGGGCCGCGCCCACAGCGGAGACGCTGCATCCGCGAGGCCGGATGGGTCCGATCGGGGGCGAGGGGCGACGAACGGAAACGAAGCCCAGCCGGTTTGCCAGGTTCACCTGATCCCGGGAGGCCGCCTGGTCACCGACGTCGCGCCCGCCCAGGATCGGGCACGGACGACTCCGAGACGCCTGCCTCGAGTGCGTCACGATCCGCCTCGGCCGGGACGGAGGGCGCCCGGCGGGTCCGCAGCCACTCGATGACAGGAGGTAGCAACCCGACGGCGACGACAGCGCCGATGACAGGTGTCAGGTACGCCGTCCCGTGCCGCCCGCTCTCACCGAGCGCGTGATGAGACCTGACGCCATCGACGCCCCTCCCCTCGGCGAACCATCACAGCCTCTACATCTCGTAGTAATTTGACCGGCATCAGCGGGGATTCCGGAGCCCGAACCGCCTCCGCTCCCCCATCCCGCGGCGATCGCTCCCTAAGTTCTACATCATGTAGTAGCTTCCTTTCTCGACACCACAGCGGTCGAGTCGTGGCCCCGGCCGGTGCGCGGGCGCGACCTCGGCCTGCCCGCAGCGCCGTCCGGGCCGGGGCATGCCCGGCGTTCCCCGTAGCCCATCAGGAGGCGATCCACCGTGGTCCACCGTGACGACCTGGTGCCGGAGTCGGCGCCCTCGCAGTCCGCCGCACCGCCGCAGGGCGGTGCCGGGCGGATCGCGATCATCTCGGCCGGTGTCGGCGCGGGACACGACGGTGCGGCCACGGGGCTGGCCGAGCGGCTGACCGAGCACGGGTACCTGGTGGACCGGCACGACTTCCTCGACCTGCTGCCCACCGGTGCGGGCCGGCTCCTGTGCGGTACCTACCACCGCATGCTGACCTGGATGCCGGAGGGCTACCAGCGCCTGTACGCGGCCACCGACCGGGCCGGACGCCCGGGTGCGCTGTGGCGGGCCCTGTTCCGCGCGGCCGAGCAGCGCACCCTGCGGGCGCTCGCGCCCAACACCTGTGCGGTCGTCTCGACCTACCCCGGCGCCAGCCAGGTCCTCGGCGCGCTGCGCCGGCGCGGCAAGCTGACGGTGCCGGCGTTCACCTACCTCACCGACTTCTCCGTCCACACCCTCTGGGTCGCCCCCGGCATCGACGCCCACCTGGCCGTGCATCCGGTGCCGGCGGCCCAGGCCCACGTACAGGGCGCGGCCGCCGCCACGGTCGTCGGTCCGGTCACCGATGCACGCTTCACCCCGGCCACCGCCGGGCAACGGACCGCCGCCCGCGAGCGGTTCGCCCTGCCCGCGGACGCTCCCCTGGCCCTGCTGGTCGCCGGGTCGTGGGGCGTCGGACCGGTGCGGCGGGCCGCCGCCGAGATACGGGAGACCGGAGTCGCGGTGCCCGTGGTGGTGTGCGGCCGCAACCAGGCCCTCGCGGAGAAGTTGCGCGGGGACGGCATCGCGCACACTTTCGGCTGGGTGGACGACATGGCCGGGCTGATGCACGCCTGCGACGTCCTGGTGCAGAACGCGGGCGGCCTGACCTCGCTGGAGGCGTTCGCCGCCGGGCTGCCGGTGGGCAGCTACCGCTGCATACCCGGTCACGGCCAGACCAACGCGGCCGCCCTGGACGAGGCGGGCCTGGCGGCCTGGATCCGCGAACCGGCGGACCTCGGCCCGGTGCTGGCCGAGCTCCTCCACGGACCGCGCGGCCGGGCCCAGCGTGCGGCGGGACTCGACCTGCACCGCCTTGCCCCCGGACCGGTGACCGCCATCGCCGCCAGAACCGGGCCGCACCCCGCGCCGGACGCACAGCCCGTGGTGCGGCGCTTCGCCGGCCGACGCCGGATCGCCCTGACGGCCGTCACCGTGGCGGCCACGGCCTGCCTGGGCGTCGCCGCCCCCCTGGCCTACGCCTACAACGAGACACCCGCCCGCTTCACGGCCGTCGCCCACTACCTGGACGGAGACGCTCGATGACCCAGGCCCGTCTCGTCCGTGCCACGGCGCTCGCCTCGGCCGCGGCGGTGCCCACGCTCGCGGCACTGCACGCGGCACCCGTCATCTCCACGTTCGGGCCGCTGCGCAACGCGGCCATGCCCCGCCTGTCCGGCCGCGGCCGGCCGGATCACGTCGCGCTCACCTTCGACGACGGCCCCGACCACCTGTCCACCCCGCGCTTCCTCGACTTCCTCGACGCACGCGGGCTGCGGGTCACCTTCTTCCTGCTCGGCTCCATGCTGGCCCGCTCACCGGGGCTGGCCAAGGAGATGGCCGCGGCCGGGCACGAGATCGCCGTCCACGGCTGGCACCACCGCCCGCTGCTGCTCCGCGGTCCCCGTGCCGCCCACGACGACCTCGCCCGCGCCCGCGACACCGTGGCCGACGTCACCGGCAGACCCCCCGTGCTCTTCCGGCCGCCGTACGGGGTGATGAGCACCGCCGCCCATCTGGCCTGCCGGCGCCTCGGTATGACCCCCGTGCTGTGGACGTGCTGGGGCGAGGACTGGCGCAGGCGGGCCACCCCGCGGTCCGTCGAGCACACCGTCCTCAGGGACCTGCGCGGTGGCGGCACCATCCTGTTGCACGACTCCGACTGCACCTCCGCGACCGGCTCCTGGCGCACCACCCTCGCCGCGCTGCCGCGCATCCTCGACACCTGCCAGGAACGCGGCTGGCAGGTCGGCCCCCTGCGCGACCACGGCGTCCCCGGCCTGCCCCGCGGGTGAAGGCCCCCTGAGCCACACTCTCGGCCTCAGATGATGCGACGGCTCAGGGCCGCCCGCGGACGCCTGTCGGCGCCGGTGTGCTGCTCGTCGGCGTGGGTGTGGGCGAGGTGTTGCCGCCGGTCGTACCGCCGAGGAGGCCGCCGCCGTTACCGCCGGTGGTTCCTGCGGTGTCGGTCGGACTCGGGCTGACACAGTGCTTTCCGTGTCCGTGGCACGGTGCGGTGGTGGGGGTCGGGGCGGCCGGTGCGGTCGGGGTGGCCGTGGGGGTGCTCGGGGCCGCGGTGGCGGAGGGCGTGGGTGAAGGGGCGCCGTATTCGTCCGTGGACTGACCGAGCGCGGGTGCGGGCGGGAACTGCTGGACGGGTTGTCCCCGGAGGGCCGCGGTCATGTAGCCGGTCCACACCTCGGTGGGCATGTCGGCGCCGAAGACCTTGGCGTAGCCGCCGACGCCCTGCATCGACTGGAGGCCGGCGTTCTTCGGGTTCTCCTTGAACATGCTCACGGCCGTGGTCAGTTGTGGGGTGTAGCCGATGAACCAGGCGGACTTGTAGTCGTCGGTGGTACCGGTCTTGCCGGCCACCGGGCGGCCCAGGGCCTGGGCGTTGGTACCGGTGCCGTTCTTCACGACGTCTCGCAGGACGTCGGTGACGGTGTCGGCGGTCGAGGCGGGCATGGCCGTGGTGCCCTTGGGCTTGTCGAAGCCGGTCAGCTGCCGGCCGTCGGCGACGACCTTGGTCACCGAGTACGGCTCGTGCTGGACCCCGCCGTCGTCGAAGGTGGCGTACACGTCCGCCATCCGGATCGCCGACGGCGTGGAGGTGCCGATGTAGAAGCCCGGCGTGTCGTACTGCAGGCTCGTGCGCAGCAGCCCCGCCTTCAGGGCCTCGCGCTCCACGTTGTCGTAGCCGACGTACTCGCCGAGCTGGACGTAGGGCGTGTTGACCGACTGCTCCATCGCCTTGCGCAGGGTGATGTATCCCCACTTCGTGGACACGTCGTTGCGCTGGTGCAGGAGCCCCGTGGGGTCGTTCGCGTCCGGGAGCTCCTGGCCCTGCTGGTTCTTGATGGTGATGCCGTCGTCGCCGTCGAACTTCGAGGCCGGGGTGATCGGTGAGGCCGGCTGCCCCGGAGAGAGGACAGCGCCGTGGTCGAGGGCGGCGGCCAGGTCGACGGGCTTGAAGGTGGAGCCGACCGGCACGCCGGTCGCGTCCGCGTTGTCCGTCCAGTGCCCCTTGTTCCAGCCGGGCCCGCCGTACAGCGCCACGATCGCGCCGGTCGACGGATCGATCGACGCCGCGCCGACCTGGACGTCCTTGTCGGCCGCGCGGTGTCGCGGCTCAAGATGCTTCCGCTCCATCGCCGTGACGGACGCCGACAGGGCGCCGACCTTCTTCTTGTCGAAGGTGGTGTAGATCTGGTAGCCGCCATGGCCCAGCTGCTGGTCCGTGAGGGACGTGTGGGCCTCGACGTACTTCTCCGCGGCCTGCACCAGGTATCCGGTCTGCCCGGCCATGCCCGCCGACGGCGCGTACGGCTTGGGCGTGGGGAACCCCGCCGCGAGGTACTGCTGTTCCTGGGCGCCGGTGATCTTGTGGATCTTGGCCATCCGGTCCAGCACGTACGTCCAGCGCGCCTTGGCCTGGGCCTTGGCCTGCGGGTCGGTGTCGGCGTGCATCAGCAGGCTCGGCTCGTTGACCGTGGCGGCGATGAAGGCCCCCTGGCTGACGTTCAGCTGGAAGGCGTGCACGTGGTAGTAGGTACGGGCCGCGGCCTCGATGCCGTAGGCGTCCCGGCCGTAGTAGCAGGTGTTGAGGTAGCCCTGCAGTATCTGCTGCTTGGACAGCTGGCCGCCGATCTTCAGGGAGATCATGATCTCCCTCAGCTTGCGGGTGACCGACTGGTCCTGGCTGAGGTAGGTGTTCTTCACGAACTGCTGGGTGATGGTGGACCCCGACTGCACCTCACCTCCCGTGGCCATGTGGTAGATGGCGCGGAGCATGCCCTGTGTGTCGACGCCCGGGTCGGAGTAGAAGGTGGCGTTCTCCGCGGCGAGGAAGTCCCACTGCACCAGCTTCGGCACCTGGGCGAGGTCGACGTTCTGCCGGTTGGTCGCCCCCTGGGTGGTCATCACCGAGCCGTCCGACCAGTAGTAGGTGTTGCTCTGCGCCTGCGTACTGGGGTTCGCACTGGGAATGGTCGTCGTGGCGTAGGCGTAGCCGAACAGCCCCAGCAGGCCGCCGACGAACAGCAGGAAGGTGCCGGACACCAGCTTCCACGACGGCAGCCATCGGCGGAGGCCGCGTCTGCCCGTCCGCGGGTAGTCGATCAGGCGGCGCCGGCCGGAACGTCCGGCGTCCGTGTGTCGCGCGCGCTCCGCGCGGCGGGCGCGCCCGTTCCGGGACTGCGCAGCCCTGCGCGCCGCGGCCCGGCCACCGTGGTGCATGCCGTCGGAACCGGACGGTGTGGTCCGCCCCGACGATCGGCGCCGGTGTTCGCTCATTCTCGCTACTCCTCAGGTCAGCGCCCCGCCCCGACATCTCCTACATGTTGTAAGAGTAAGGCGTGCCCGCACTACGCATGCGGCCGCCCCCTGGCCAGAGGCGGCAGCGGGCCGCCTTCACAAGCCGCGACTCCGGTCTCGGCGCCTGCCGGCAGCGCTCCGACCCGTACGCGCCGCCGGTTTCGGTTCGCGAACAAGACGGAGAGCGCGAGCGCGGTGACGAGGGAGACGACGCCGCCCAGAACCAGGGTGAAGCGGGCTCCGAGAGCGTCGGACACCAGGCCGACCAGCGGTGCGCCGACGGGGGTGCCGCCGAGGAGCACAAGAAAGTACACGGACAGGACGCGGCCCCGCAACCGCGGGTCGGCATGGAGCTGGATGAGCGCGTTGGCAGTGGTGGTCACGGTCACCGCGGCACATCCGGTGACGAACAGCAGGACCAGGAACGAGCCATAACCCGGCATGAGGCCCTGCGCGACTTCCAGTGCGCCGAAGCCCATCGTGGCGGAGGTCAGGCGGCGGGCGGTGGGGGGCTTGCCGTGGTTGGCCCAGTGGATCGCGCCGAGGAGGCTGCCCAGAGCGTAGGCGGCGGAGAGGTAGCCGAAGGCGGCCGCGCCCGTGTGGAACACCGTGACGGCGACCAGTGAGACGGTGACCTGGAAGTTGAGGCCGAAGGTGCCGACGAAGGCGATGAGGCTGATCGGCAGGAGCAGTTCCGGGGTGGTGGCGATGTGGCGGAGTGCCTCGCGCGCTCGGGTGGGGCCCCGTCGCGCGCGGACAGGGGCGTCCGGCGTGTCGGTACGGATGCCGATCAGGCCGTAGAGGACGGCCAGGTACGAGGCGGTGTTCAGGAGGAACACCGGGCCGGTGCCGAAGGCTGCGACGGTCAGGCCGGCAAGGGCCGGGCCGATGGCGCGGGCCATGTTGAACTGGGCGGCGTTCAGGCTGACCGCGCCGGCCCTCTGCTCGTGGGAGACGAGTTCGCCGATGTAGGCGTTGCGGGCGGGACTGTCCACGGCGGTGGCCGTGCCGAGGGCGAAGGCCAGCGCGTAGAGGGACGGCAGGTTCACCGCTCCGGTGACCGTGAGCAGTCCCAGCAGGAGTGACTGGGCGGCCATCGCCGTCTGGGTCAGAAGCAGCGTCCGTCGCTTGGGATACCGGTCGGCGAGCACGCCTCCGGTGAGGCCGAGCAGGGTCTGCGGCAGGAACTGCAGCGCGGTCACGAGGCCGACCGCGCTGCCGCTGTTGCCGGTGGTGTGGAGGACGAGCAGGTCCTGGGCGGCGCGCTGCATCCACGTGCCGATGTTGGAGACCAGCTGTCCGAGCAGATAGCGCCGGAAGTTCGGTACGGCGAGTGCGTGCGCCGTCGGCAGGCGGAAGACGGCACTCATGACGTCTGACGGGCATACGTGTCGCCTGCGACGGGCGCGCCGGTGTCGTCGAGGTGGTGGAAGGTCGGATGGGGGTGCATGAGGAACGCGTGGTGGGAGATGTTCCACGCGTAGGCGCCGGCCATGGCGAAGGCGACGCGGTCGCCGACGCGCAGCCGTTCGATCATGATCCGGCTCGCCAGTACGTCCTTGGGCGTGCACAGCTGCCCGACCAGCGTCACCGGCTCGTCCCGGACCTCCGGACGGTTCCAGGGCCGCGGCCAGGTGTCGTCGGGGATCACCTCGAAGGGCTGGTCGTGCTGTTTCGCGGCCGGGGTGCGCAGGTGGTGGGTGCCGCCGCGCAGTACGGCGAACGCGTGCCCCCGGCTGAACTTGAGGTCCAGGACCTGGGTGACGTACCAGCCGCAGTACGCCGTGACCGAGCGGCCGGGCTCGATCCGCAGGGTGAGGTGGGGGTGGCGGGCGAGGATCCGGCGCAGTCCGGCGCCGAGAGCAGGCCAGTCGAACACCCTCGGCGGATGCGTGTAGTCGACGCCCATGCCGCCGCCCACGTTGACCTCACGCAGGTACACTTCGCGGTCGCGGGCCCAGCTCTCGGCCCAGGTGAGGACCTTGTCGACGAGCAGGAGATGGGGCTGGGCCTGGAGGCCGCTGGCCAGGTGGAAGTGGAGGCCCCGCAGCCGGACGCCCGGGACCGACTCCAGCACCTCCAGGCAGCGGTCCAGTTGTAGGGGGTCCATGCCGAACGGCCCGCCGCCCATGGCCAGGGCGACCCGGCCCACGTCGACGGGCAGGTTGACGCGGAGCAGGACGTCCACGGTCCGGTCGCCCAGCAGAGTGGCGAGCAGGCGGAGTTCGTGTTCGCTCTCGATGTGCAGGCGCTCGGCTCCCGCGTCCAGTGCGCGGCTGAGCTCCTGCTGCGTCTTGCCGGGGCCGCCGAAGGCGATCGGTGCGCCCGGGACGGTGGCGCGGACGTGGTCCAGTTCGCCGCCGGAGGCCACCTCGAAGCCGTGGACGTGTTCGGCGAGGGTGCGCAGGATCCGGGGGTCGGAGTTGGCCTTGGCCGCGTACAGCAGCTCGACGCGGTCCGGCAGTGCGGCCCGGATCGTGCGCACGTGTTCGCGCAGCTCGGGCAGGTCGTAGACGTAGGCGGGCAGATCGTCGTCGGGCAGTGCGGCGACGAGGTCGTACGTCTCGGGCCTCACCGGACCACCTCGCGGGGGAAGTCCGCGCCGAGCGGGCTGGGCAGGGGTACGTAGGTCGCGTGCCGGTCCGCCTTGCGCGACCAGCGCAGCAGGAGGTTGGCCTTGGCCGGCAGCGGTACGCCGGACAGCAGGGCCCGCAGACGCGGCGGTTCGGCGGCGGTGCGGGCGTAGCCGGCGAGGTGGTCGCGGACCAGGCCCCACAGGGCGGGTTCCAGGGCCGGGTCGAGGTCGGCCAGGGCGCTGAGCATGTCGGCGGTGTGGTTGACCAGGAGGCAGTACGCGACCCGGTTCCAGCCGTGTTCGGGATCGTAGGTGAGGGGACCGCGCACATCGTCAGGAAGCTCGGCGAGGGCCTGCCCGTGTCGGCCGGGCAGGAGCTTGGTGCCCTCCAGGTCGCGGAAGAACATCTGCGCGGGCGTGCCGTCGGCCTCGACGCCGACGACGACGTTCTGCAGGTGGGGTTCGAGCACGACGCCGTGTTCGAAGTAGGCGGCCAGGACCGGCGGCAGCAGCAGCCCGAGATACGCGTCCCACCAGGCCAGGATGGAGCCGTCGCCGCGGGCGAGCAGGTGGGAGACATGGGCGGCGCCGGTCGGGTACTCGTCCGCCACCGCGGCGGCGAGCAGGGGTGTGACCCCGGGACGCAGATGGCGGCGCAGGCCGGAGCGGACGATGACGCCGAGGCCCTCCAGGAGGGCGGTGTCGCCGGCAGTGTCGAGAGTGCGGTAGCCGGGCTCGGCCAGGAGCGCGCAGCCGGGGAAGCGGTCGGTGAGCCGGGCGAAGACGGGCTGCAGCAGCCGGTTGAGGGCGACGGCCCCGGACAGCTCGTAACTCGCGTGCTTGCGGACGCAGTTGGTGAGGCGGACGTTGAGGCTGAACTTCAGGAACGCGTCGGCTTCCGGGGCGTACAGCGTCCGCACCGAGGCGGTCGGCACCAGCTCCGGGCCGCCCGTGCCGCTGTCCACGACATCCCCGGCGGCAACCGCCTCGCGCAGCCGGTCGTGGTCCTCCAGCAGCCGGAACTGCCAGGGGTGCACGGGGAGTACGGCGAACTCCGGGCCGGCCACCGGGTGAAGCGCGTCCAGCGCGTGCGGCTCGCCCTCCTCCCGCACCAGGTGGCGGCGTACGGCCAGGTAGCGCAGGCGGAAGCGGGCGCCGGTCTCCGGGCCGTACGCCAGCCAGTCCGCCGGGGCGCCGGTACGGGCCTTGGGCGTGGGGTGGAAACGGTGGCCGAACACCAGGGACTGCTCCGAGGCCACGTAGGGGTCCGCGGCCGCCCGGGCGCCCGCCCGCTCCTCCAGTACGACGCGGATCGTCTCCCGGCTGTCCGCCACCTGCTCCAGGAACTCCTCGTTGGCCAGGCCCGTGCGCTGTTCCAGTTCCTCCTGGATGCAGCCGGCCAGCTCGCGCCAGTCCACGGTCACCCAGGAATCGCCGTCGAGCCGCTGCACCGAGCCCTCGAAGCGGTGCGCTCCGATCAACGAGGTCCGACGCAGCGCGGCACGCAGCAGCAGGCCCCGGCGGGGCAGTCGTAGCAGGAGGTGATCGTCGACGACCGTCACCTGGTGCTCGGGGGCGGACACCTCGCGGACCAGGCAGTTGAGCAGCGTGTGGGTCGTGACGAGGTCGGCCGTCCGCGACGGCTCCGCGGTCGGGGAGAGGACGGTGGTGGCGCCATCGGTGTGGGGGGCCGTGTCGGTGGTCATGTGGTCGCTCCAGTGGGACAGCGGGCGGTGTCAGAGGTCAGCGGCAGAGCGCCAGGGGGTTGGGCACGGACGTCCATTGCGCGGCGCCCGGGTTCTCGGACAGGCGCATGGCGATCGTCGCCTTCAGCGGCATCGTGTCGCCGAAGAACGCTTCCGCGTCCTCCTGGTCCGGCAGGTCGGCGAAGACGCGGCGTCCTGCCTCGGCGACCGTGCCCCACAGCGCCCGTGGCTCAGCCGCCCGGGTCCGGCCGAGGACGTCGACCAGTTCGCTGAAGACCCCGCTGACCAGGCCGCCGAAGAGCTTGGTGCGCAGCGCGCCGCTGTCGTCGCCTGCGCGGGTGCCGAGCAGCGGCGGCAGTGTGAAGCCGCACCGGGCCAGGCGGCGCGGGCTGACCCGTACGCCGTCCAGGTCCCGGTACAGCACCCGCACCGGCCGCCCGTTCCGCAGGACGACGAGGGTGTTCTGGCCATGTGCCTCCAGCGCCACCCCCATGGACAGCAGCGTCAGAGCCGGCGGCAGGACGAGGCCAGCGAGGTCCGCAAGCCAGCGCACCGGGTCCCCCGACACCACGGCGGCGCCGGTCGCGTGCACGGCCGTGAGCGGTACCGCGATCTCCCCGGCGTCGAGGTGGCACTCGGTCGATTCCCGGAGCATGGCCGTCAGGCTCGCGGAAGGCTGTCCGTCCACGCGCACCGAGCCACCGCCCAGCTCCCGCAGGACGCGCAGGCTGCCGCTGTGTCCGGCCTTGTCGAGGACGGCCGCGACCAGCTCGGACAGCGGGGGCCCGTCGGCGACCTCGGCCGCGGAGATGGTGCGCCGGTAGTTGGTGACCTGGACGTCGAGCGCGGTCTTGACGTGGCAGCCGGGCAGCGCGCCGAGCGGTGCGAGGGTACGCAGCGACAGCAGCGGGCGGGCCGCGATCGTCTCCTCCACGACGGCCAGGTCGCGGTGGTGCCGGAGCACGTGGTCCCGCTGCCAGGGGTGCACCGGCAGCAGGAACGCGTCGCCGTCCCGCAGGGCCCGCGGCCAGTCGCCGGCGCCCTGCCAGCGGTCGGCCGGGACCCGGACCAGGGCCAGTCGGACGACCGGGTGGTGTTCGGGCGCGTAGGCGAGCACCTCGGCGACGGACATGCCGGTGCGCGTCCGGCAGCAGGGGTGCTGCGGATGGCCGTCGACGACCGCCTGCTCGGCATCCGCCGAGTCGGCCGGGGCGACCTTCCGGCCCGCGTTCGCGGCCCTGGCGAGGGCCAGGTTGACGACGCTGTTGTCGAGTTCGGCCGCCAGTCGCTCCGCTGCGGGGGTGCGCAGGCCCAGCTGTCCCAGCAGCCGGGCCGGGTCGCTGATCGGCCCCTCCGGCCCCGACACGGCGAAGCCCTGCGGAACGTCGGCGAACGGCCGCGCGCCCGCCTCGGCCGCCGAGAGCGAACCGCCCCTTTGCAGCTCGACAACCAGAGATCCGGCCTCACGGCGACGCCTGGTCACACCGGGCAGGGGTTCTCGTCCGAAGGCGCCCCACAGGCGGGACAGCACGGTGGCGCGTGCTCCCGGGAGCGCGGTCGCGAAGGGCTCCACCAGGTCAGGGCGGATGCGGCGCAGGTCGTCGATGGGCATGCGGTCGTCAAAGGGCATGCGGTGTCCCTGGTTCTTGCGGTGGCGGGTGGTCCGGTGGTGCTCCGGTGGCACCGACCGCCCGGCCGACGCTACGGGAAGACGATCAAGGGAATTGCCAGAGCGAATACAGCGAGAGGGCGCGGACACCCTCGAAGCGGCGTTTCGCCCCGCGCGGTTCCGGCCGAACCAGCCGAGTACGACACCGGGGCCGGCGCACTGACCTTGGATCAGATTCCGACTGCCATCTGGGAGAGCGGATGTCGGCGTCCGACGTCTTAACTCTCTGCTTACGCCACGCTGGCCAGTTCCTTGATGTCGTCAAGAAGCCGCGCCCTGGCGAATGAGCCGGCCGTGGAAGATCACTGGCTCGGGGGAGCTTGCGGCGTTTGCGCCACGCGCCGTGGCCGGTGTCTGTGAGCCTTTCGGCATGCGTGTCTTGCTGATCGAGGACGACGACCGGGTGGCCGGGCCGCTGGCGGAGGGGTTGCGCCGTTTCGGGTTCACCGTGGAACACGCCAGAACGGGGGCCGAGGGCCTTGCCGCGCCAGAGGTGGCGATGGTGCTGCTGGACCTGGGGCTGCCGGACATGGACGGCATCGACGTGTGCCGGACGCTGAGATCCCGCTCGTCCGTACCGATCATCATGATCACGGCCAGGGACGACGAGGTGGACCGTGTCCTCGGGCTCGAACTGGGTGCGGACGACTACGTCTCCAAGCCGTTCGGCGTACGGGAACTCGTCGCCCGGATCCGTGCCGTCACCCGCCGCGCCCGCCCGGCGGTTCCGGACCCCCAGTGCGGATCTTCGAAGCCCTCGGACGGCCTCGGTCACCCCGGGACACCCGACATCCAGCGGATCGGCCCTCTGACCATCGACTGTCGCACCCGGCAGGTACGCCTGCACCAGACGTCCATCGCCCTCGCGCCCAAGGAGTTCGACCTGCTCACGTGCCTCGCCGAGGACCCCGGCGCCGTCTGCTCCCGCCGGCAGATCCTCGACGCGGTCTGGGAACCCAACTTCTTCGGCCCCACCAAGACCCTGGACGTCCACATCGCCGCGCTACGCCGCAAACTCGGCGACGCCTCCTGGATCGAGAACATCCGCGGAATCGGCTTCCGCCTCGTCCCCCCGGCACATCCCGACGCCCCGTCCGCCGCGGTGCAGACGCGCGGCGGAGAGATCCGGTGACCCGTCGCCTCCTGCTCAGCCACCTGAGCCTGATACTGCTCGTCCTGCTCGCCCTCGAAGTGCCCTTCGGCGTCTTCTACGGCCGCAGCGAGCTGGCCCGGTTCTCCCGCACGGCGGAGCAAGGGGCGATGACGCTCGCCGAGGTCTGCGAGGACAAGATGGAGCACGGACTGACAGCCGACCTGCCCGGCCTCGCCCTCGCGTACGGGCGGCGGACCGGCGGCACCGTGCTCGTCGCCGACCGGCGGGGCATCGTCCTCACCGACACCGCTGCCCATACCGTGGTCGGCAAGGACCTGTCCGCCGAGCCGGACATCTCCGCGGCACTGCACGGTCGCCCCACCGTCGGCACGCGCAGGGACACGCCCGCGGACAGTGAATTCCTCTTCGTCACCGTGCCGGGCGGGTCCAACCCGGCCGTCGCCTGTGTGGTGCGAACGGTGTACGCGCTGGGCCCGCTCGAGGCCAGGGTGCGCACCACCTGGCTGGTCCTCGCCGCCGTGGGTCTCGGAGTCCTCGCCGCCGCCTCCCTGATCGGGTTCGCTCTCGCGCGCTCGATCACCCGCCCCGTGCAGGCCCTGGAACGCGCCACCGCGCAACTCGCCGAAGGGCGGATCACCGATCCCCCGGCCGCCGACCACGGGCCACCGGAACTGCGCAGGCTCGCCGCGTCGTTCACCCGGACCGCGACCCGGCTTCAGCACCTGCTCCAGGCTCAGCAGGCGTTCGCCTCCGACGTGTCACACCAGTTGAAGACACCCCTGACCTCCCTACGCCTGCGTCTGGAGAACTTCGAGCCGCATCTCTCCCCCTGCGCCCAGGACAGCCTCGACAAGGCGCTCGGGGAGCTGGAGCGGCTCAGCCGCATGGTGCAGGGGCTGCTCGCTCTCGCACGGCTGGAGAACACGGAGATCCGGGCAGAAGCCGCCGATCTCAATGCCGTCGTCTCCGACCGCGCGGACATCTGGACGGCCTTCGCCGCCGAACAGCAGGTCGACCTCATCGTCAGTGGGAGCACGTCGGTTCCGGTGCTGGCAGTCCCCGGCGCACTGGAACAGATCATCGACAACCTGCTCTCCAACGCGCTCCGTGTGTCCGCACCGGGAACCTCCGTCACGCTGGCCGTCATCACCACCCCCGCAGAAGGCACCCGCACCCCGCCCATGACCGAGCTGCATGTGATCGACCAGGGCCCCGGTATGACCGAGACCGAACGGCACAGGGCCTTCGACCGCTTCTGGCGAGCTCCCCACGCCGACCACGACGGCACCGGCCTCGGTCTGCCGTTGGTCCGGCACCTGACCCGCGCAGGCAGGGGCGAGGTCACCCTGGAGGCAGCCCCCGGCGGCGGACTCGACGCGGTCGTCCGTCTCCGGCACGCCGAATGCCGCGAGCAGCAGGATCGCCTCCTCACCACCGCGGACGTCGACACCGCGGCCCGATCCACACCCGCGCGGTAAGCCGCGGGTGGGCCTGTCCGTCGATTGCGCGCCGCGAGCGTCACTCGTGCGGGCCGTATGCCCGGCGGCGCTGTCAGCGGATTCCTCGGCGTCCGTTCCGAGAACCTTGACGCTGCTTCGACGTGACCTGGCAAGACAGGGTGAGCGTGGAACGAGGGCACGCGGTCGTGCAGTTCCGCCTTCCAGCAGTCATCAGTACAGCGCGCATGAGGGGAGTACGGCACCATCCCACGAACCAAAATCGGGCCTGCCCTTTCCTGAACAGCTCCGGCGGTCGCTGACCTGGGACCGCAGCAAGGAGCTCTCCCAGCACGGCCGCTTCCAGGAGCGGGCCGTCGCGCGGGAGGCGGATACGGCGGGGGCGGTCAAGCGTTCTCGGCACGGAGCACCACCAGCTCCTCGGTCGTGAAGTCGGCGTTGTCGGTGACCAGGCCGCGTTCGCGCAGCCAGCCGAGCCGGGAGCGCAGGACGTGGCCGAAGGGGAGCTGCGCCCGGTCGACGATTTCCGCGCGCATCCCCGTTTCCCGGAGGCGGTCCAGCGTCTCCTCGACGCCGCTGAGGTGCGACTGCACCATCAGCAGCCGTCCGTCCGTGCCGGCGTCCCAGGCCCGGTCCAGGTAGTCGGGGCCCGGTCCGGGACCGAGGTGCCAGTAAGTCCACGCCTGGCCGGGGATCGTGTAACCGATGTCCGCGAGCGCGCCGGATATCTCACTGATGACGTGGTCAGGCGGGCGGCGACCTGCGAGGCCAGTTCCTCCGTATTGGAGGGCTCAGGGGATTTCTTGAGCGGGCAGTTGATGACCAGGGCTTTCACGGGATTGCTCCACAGGGGTGTCGGGGATGCGGATGTGCCGGACGCCGTCGGCGGCGCCCCACGGGGTACCCCTGGGCAGCTGCCGTAACGAAGGAGCAGCCTTGGGCGGGTGTCAGGGGGACTGGACCTCGCGTTGCTCCAAGGGCCGCACGGCCGGGCCCTGCAGGATGCTGCCGTCGGGGCGAAGCGGGAGCGGTGGCAGGGGCATTCCCATGCCTGTTCCGCGGGGTTGAAGGCGACGAGGCAGCCGAGGTAGTGCAGCGGGCCGCGACGGCGTAGGAGCCGGCCGCTGTCGTCCCGGTGGACGGCGCACTGGTGTCCGCCGACCCGGATGACGGCTCCGTCTCCGGGGGTGAGGTCCTCGGGTGCGGGTGCTGTCACCGGTGGGAGCCGGTCGCCCTGCAGTCGTTTTCGCCTTGCCCTCGGTTCCCTCGTCGCGCAGGGCATGTCTTCGTCGGCGGTCTGGTCCTGCTGTGGCCGGGTGCGCCCCTGTGCCGGTTCCACGCCCCCGAAGCCGGCGGCCCGGGCCGGATCGTGCAGAGATTCGGCGAGGAGATTCACCGTGGCTTGGGCCGGCGCGCTCGGTCCGGGTACTCGTGCAAAGCCGCCACACACGGATGGAGAGAAGCGAGGCACGAGCCATGACGACGCCGATGCCGGGCACCCGGCCGCAGACCCGTCGGATCCGCACGGACCTGCTCGGGATCTACCTCAACGACCATCTGGCAGGTTCCACGGTCGGAGCCGGACGCTCCCAGTTCACAGCCCGATCCCATCGGAATCCGCCCTACGCGGAACCACTGCGGCACCTGGCGGGCGAGATCGCCGAGGACCGCGCGAGCCTGCTGCGCATCATGCGGAGCCTGGGCGTGCCGAAGCGCCACTACAAGGTCGCGGCATCCGGCGCGGCCGAGCGAATGGGGCGCCTCAAGACCAACGGGCGCCTCTTGCGGCGTTCACCTCTGACGCTGGTGATCGAACTTGAGTTCCTCCGGCTGGGAGTGCAGGGCAAGGAACTCGGCTGGCGCACGCTGCGCACCCTGGCCGAGGCGGACGACCGTCTCGACGACCAGGAGCTCGACGGACTGATCGCACGGGCCGAGCGGCAGCTGAGCACGCTGGAGGAGCTGCGCGTCAGGGCGGTCCAGGACGTCCTGCTCACCGGTTGACGCCGAGCGGGAAGCGGCGGATCGGACGACAGCTTCAGGGAACTCGAAACGTTGACCTCATCCCGAAACGATGGGGAAAGGACCGAACATGTCCAACCCTCAGCAGCCCCAGCAGCGTCGCAGTCGTAAGGGCGGTGCCACGCCGCGGGACAGCGGCGAGCTCAAGGCACGTCACGTCGAGGAGACGGGCGAGGGCCACGCTCACGGCACGGACAAGGGAAACAGGGGCGGTGGAGAAAGCGGCGGTGTGCCGCCGGACCAGCGGCCCGAGCACCCTTGAGCCGCCGGGAACGCCTGATCACCTGAGAGACAACGAGGAGGAGCGTCATGCCTGCCGGATCGAGTTCCAAGCGGGAACGGCAGTACGAACACATCAAGAAGAGCGCCCAGGACCGCGGCGAGTCCGCCGGACGGGCCAAGGAGATCGCCTCGCGGACGGTCAACAAGGAGCGGGCGAGGTCGGGCGAGTCGAAAACCGCGAGCAAGTCATCCACGCGTGATCCGAAGTCCGCGTCCCAGCGCGGCGGGCAGCGCTCGCACAGCGGCGCGCAGGGGCCGACCAAGGACCAGCTGTACGAGGAGGCCAAGAAGCGCAACATCGACGGCCGCTCCTCGATGACCAAGCAGCAGTTGCAGAACGCTCTCGGCCGTTGAAGGGGTGAGGCGGATACGGCCCGAGGTGGACCGGATCACGCGGCCCTGGGACGAGCGCACCCCTTACGGCCGCGGCGGAGCCTGGCCGGTGCGCGTCGACTCGTATCTCGAATCGTTTACCCCGTGGATCTGCATGGTCTCCCCGTCGCGCCCGGCCGATTGGTCGACGGATACCCGGTCATGTTGTGGACCATCTGAGATGGACGGCGGTCTCGTGGAACCCCAGAGCGCGATAGAAGCCGGCCGCTCTGCGGGTCGGCACGGTCACCTCGACATCCTTCACCTCCCGGGCCTTCGCCTGTACGGCCCTGATCAGCGCGGAACCCGTACCGCGGCCCCGCACGGGCTCGGCCACGGTGAGTTCGAGCACTTCGAGGATCGTTCCGCCCGCGAACAGGGTGGGCATGCGCAGCGCGAGCAGGTACCCGACCACGCACGAGTCCTCCTCGGCGACCAGGAACTCGGCGCCGCCGACCGAGGCTGCCTCGATGATCCGGGGGAACGTGGCGCCGTCGAAGACCTCTCGGTCGGCCCGGTAGCTCCTCACGAACCCGCTCAGCAGACGGAAGATGTCGTCGGCGTCCGCGGGCGTGGCGTCGCGGACAGTCGTCATGCCTGCCCGTCCGGCGGGAAGCCGACGATCGAAGCCGTAGCGGCCCCCGGGACAGCGGCCACGAGCTCCGCCGCCTCGATCTCGATGCTGCTGTCGCGCCGGCCGCTGCCGCAGTGCACACGTCCCAGGCCGCCGACCGTCTCGTCGAACACCACCAGCGCAGCCCGGTCCGCGGACACGGGGCACACCCCGCCCGGCTGCATCCCCGCCCGCGCCAGCCGCCCGGCATCGGCGGGAGACAGCTCACCTCGGCGGATCCCGGCCGCGCGGGCGAGGGCGCCGTAGCGCAGCCGGGCATGGCCCGGCAGCGCCGCCAGGACGAGGCGGTCCGCGGGGGTGACGAATGCGAGGGTCTTGACAGTTCGCTCCAGCGGAACGCCCAACGCGGCGCAAACCTCCACCGGGCTGGTCACGTGAGCGTGCTCGTGCAGCCGGAAGGACACGCCGAGCGAAGCGAGGATCTCCGGTGGCCCCATGGGTGCGAGACCATTCACACCGGTGAGATTACCCTGCGCGATACGGGAGTTGATCGCCTTTTACGGAGCAGAAGCCGGCCACGCCGCTCCACCGGGATCCACCCGCGGTTGAAATCGCAACCAAGTGCGGGGGCGAACAGAGGCAGCCATTCAGGGTTCGGCAGCGATCTCATGAAAGCCGAGGTCAGGGCTGTGCCAGCTTTCACTGGATCGCTGACAGAAGCCTCGGATACGAGCTCGCGGCGATCGACCTGCTCAGTGGCGAGCCGTCCCGGCACCACCAGAACCTCCGCGCAGATCGAGCCGTTGATCGGCAGCCAGGACATGGGGCACGGAGTCCAGGAGGCGCGCTGGATGAGATGTTGAACCGGGCATGGTGTTGATCAAGATCCGTGGTGCGTGGTGAGCAGTCGAGTCTGCGCGGTCGCTCGTTCTCGCTGTCGCCAGGTGCCGGGCGGTTCTCCGTGGTGGCGGCGGAAGGCGGCGGCGAACGCGAAGGGGGAACCGTAGCCGACGGCGTCGGCGATCTGGGGCAGGGTGAGATCGTCGGCGCGCAGGTGGTCGCGGGCGATGGTCATCCGCCATTCGGTCAGGTACTGCATCGGGGCCTGACCAAGTGCCTCCCTGAACACCCGCGCGAAGGCGGCCCGGGACAGGCCGCTGATCTCGGCGAGCTCGGGGACCGTCCACGGGTGGGCGGCGTTGTCGTGGATGGCTTGCAGCGCGGGGCCCAGCCGTGGGTCCGCGGCAGCCCGGTACCAGCGTGGTGCGGTCGTGCTGCGGCGGAAGTCGGTGCGGATGGCCAGGACGAGGAGCAGGTCCAGGAGGCGGTCCAGGACGATCTGCTGGGCGAGTTCGTTGCGGACCAGTTCGCGGGACAGCAAGGTGATCACGTCCCGCAAGGGGTCGTCGTCGGCCGCTGAGAGGGTCATGACCTGGGGCAGCGCGTCCAGGAGCCCGCTGCCGACGTCGCCGGAGAACTGGTAGGCGCCGCACAGGAACACCGTGGCCCGCGGGTTGTCCCCGGGGTGCGACTGGGCGTGCCGTGCCCGGAACTCCTCCGGCTCCAGGCAGGCGGCGCCCGGCTCATGCCCGATGTAGTGGTCCGGTCCGCCGCGAACCAGCGTGACGCTTCCCGGGATGAGCTCCACGGTGCTGCCGGGGGTGTCCAGCCAGAGGTAGCCGCGACCGCGGACGACCGTGTGCACCGACAGCTGTATCGAACCGCCCAACCGGAGGCCCCACGGTGGTTCGGCGACCGTCCGCGCGAACACCGCGCCGGTGGCGCGTGCCCGCACCAGGTGGTCAGTCAGCAGATCCATGCGATCAGCTTGACCAGCACGAGCATCCAAGGTCAAGGCGTGAGAGCCTCACATAAAAGATCGAGCGAATCACACATGGATTATCTCGATCCGCGCTTCGAGCATGGAGCCATGAAAAACGAAGCACCCACCGCGCTCATCCTTGGCGGCACCGGCCGGTCCGGTTCACTGCTGGCCGGCGCACTCGCCCAGCGAGGAATCAACCCCCGTACCGCAGCGCGTAGCGGAGCGGACGTCCGCTTCGACTGGGACGACCAGGCCACCCACCAGCCCGCCCTGGACGGCATTGACCGCCTCTATCTGGTGACACCCACCGCGCGCATCGGCTACGCCGGTCAGGTCAGGGCCTTCCTGGACCTCGCCCAGGCGGCCGGCGTGGGCCATGTCACCTACCTGAGCGTGTACAACGCCGATCAGGCGCCGACGGAGGTCGACATCGCGGCCGTCGAAGCCGATCTGGCGTCCCGGCCGGGCATCACGCACTCGGTCCTGCGCACGTCGTGGGTGATGCAGAACTTCGCCGACGACCACCTCCCCCTCATCGACGGAGTGATGACGGTCCCGAGCGCCGGCGGCCGGGAAGCGTTCGTCGACGCGGCCGACATCGCGGCGGTCGCGGCCCAGACGCTGCTGAACCCCGAGGCCCACGCCGGCGCCGTCTACTCACTCACCGGCCCGCAGGCCCTCACCTTCCAGGAGGTCGCGGACATCATCGCCGCCGTGAGCGGCCGTCCCGTCGCCTACCACGACCTCGACCAGGAGATGTGGATTGCCGGTGCGCTCGCCGCGGGCGTCCCCGCCGACTACGCGGTGATGTTGCGCTGGCTCACCGGCACCATCATGGCCGGCAACGGTGCCACGCCCACCGGTGACGTCGAGAAAGTCACCGGCCGTCCGGCGACCAGCTTCCGCGCGTTCGCCGAGCGCAGCGCCCACGCCTGGACCTCGGAGGCGATGTGAGCAAGACCGTTGACGACAACGCTTCCTTCGGGGCGAACAGCCCGTTCTTCCGCATCATCAAGGAGGGGCTGGACGGCCTGGTCGACGGGGAGGACTACTACGACCTGCTGGCCGAGGACGTGGTCTTCGAGTACGTGATCACCGTGCCGGGCTACCCCCGCCGGGTCGAGGGACGCCAGGGGATCATCGACCTGTACAGCGACTACGGCGACTACGTCACGCTGCGCAGTGCGGACAATCTCCGCGTTCACCGGGACCCCGAGACCTCGGTGGTCGTCCTGGAGTATGAAGTCCACGGCACTTCGGCAGTGACGGGACGGCCTTACGACAACCGCTTCGTCTCCGTCGTGACCGTCAAAGACCGCAAGGTGACGCACTGGCGCGACTACCTGGACCCCATCGCCGTATTCGACGCACAAGGATGGCCGCAGGACCCCCGCTCGTAACGCCGGCGCACCCGCCGAGACCGGTATCAGTCGGGCGATTGGCTTCCTCGCCAGGGCGCTCAATGGCTGAGCCCGTCGCACGCCCGCGTCTTCTGTAAACCGACGCGGGCGTGATGACTGCCCAGAAGCCTCCTGCCGGCGAGCAGCAGGCCTGACGATCTCCATATGGCTGGCTTGGGCCCACTGGTGATCAGTCAACGAAGAGGAACGAAGAGCGAGACCGGGGATCTTCACTTCACGAAGCCTCATCGCCGGTAGGCGGCATGTTCGTGACTTACACACTCTCCTCGAACCGCACGGCGGCGTGGGACGCGGCAGCCTGCCGTTCGCCGAGCGTGCTGCAGGCGCTCAGGCAGACAGCACACCAGCGCGACAAGGAAGCCTCCACTCACAACGGTCGGGGCTGCCCGGACATGCTGAGGGGGGTGATGGTGTCGCGGAGGGCAGCCGCGCCGGGGCGCCGGGGGGACATAGAGCTATCGGGCTTTGCCTCGCTCTGTCGACAGGGAGCCCCCCGTGGTCGGGGAGGCGTCCACCCACCGTACGGGCGGCACGGTGGTTGTACGGCCGGCCTGATGAACCGGCCGGTCAACCAAGGAACACGAAGGCTGCCCTCCGGAATGCGGACCGGCTCACCTGGAGAGAAGCTGAGTCCATGGTCCAGGGTTCCGCGATCGTGGAGGCGCCCGGTGGATGTGGGGGCCGCCGCGTGCATCTCGACGACCAGTGCCTGGGCACGGCGTACTCCTTGCACGAGTTGACGCAGTTGCTGCGGCTCGCCGGGCTCGGATGCCGGGATGAGGTGGACGTGGCCGAGTCGGGCCTCATCGAATGGCATGGCGGGGGTCCGGAGGTCTGGCCGCGTCAGGGGGGCGGCTTGAACTGCTGGGACGTGCCGGGCGAGCCCGCCCCACTGGTGATGAGGGGCACGAGGTCGGCCTGACGGGGGTCGGCCCCCATGGGCTGGTCCAGGCGGCACAGCGGCCAAGAGCGGGCCCGGCCCAGGCTTCTCTGGTTCAGCCGAAGTGCCGGAGGAGCCGCTCGCCCGGGGTCACGACGGTGTGCCCTCTTCACAGACCAGGCGGGCGACCTCGCGGAGCTTGATGTTGTTCGCCTGTGAGTAGCGGCGCAGCACGTCGAAGGCCTCCTTCTCGGTGAGGCGGTGGCTGCCCATGATGATGCCCATGGCCTCGCCGATGGTGTGGCGGGTGGCGAGGGCCCGTTCCAGCTGGGCGTGGGTGCGGGCGGCGGAGAAGGCGACCGCCGCATGGGAGCCCAGCAGCCACCCGGCCAGCTCACTGGCCGCGCTGAACACGCCGGGCTCGCGGGAGTAGAGGTTCAGCGCGCCGAGGTCCTCCTCTTCGGTGAAC
>NZ_JBIAUL010000029.1:0-87464 GCF_042892755.1 Streptomyces sp. NPDC001714 | reverse complement strand
GCTACGAACGCAAGGCCGACCACTTCCTGGCATTCACCGCCATCGCCTGCAGCCTCATCTGCTACCGCAGACTCGCCAAATGAGACTGCGTCTAAGGCCCCCCAACCTCTCAGGCGGCTTGACCGCCCCTCAACCGGAAGGCCAAAAGTTACCGGCGACGGGAGAGGCTTCGCCAGTTGCCCTCCCCTAGCCGTGTTGGACAGTTGGTCAGCTGGCCAAGACCCGTCAGGCTCCGGCCCTTGACCCACGACCCGTCGCTTCATCTCCGCTCCGATCGTGAGGCGTGCGCACGGTATGTGATAAATATCCCCACTTGTTGCGCCGCTAGGACACGAACCAGCAGGTCAGAGCGCTCTTTCGGCCGGCACCAACACGCTCTCCGGAGCCGTGTGCGCAGGTTCGAATCCTGCCGCGGGCACCTTGCATGAGGTGCCCAAAGACCCCGTCACCAGCGGAAACGCTGAGGCCGGGGTCTTCTTGCATGTGCAGGCGTGTGCGGCCCGAAGAGGCCGTATGTCGGGGTCTGTGGACGAGGCGTGGAGGGGATCTTGATGCATCACGCCAGGTGAGCCCGCAAAACGACGTGCCCCGGGACAGGCGCGGCGGCCGCATCACTAGGCGCTACTGGTTCCCCGCTAGTCGGTGGTGACGCCCCAGTAGCCGATTTGCACGGGCCTACCGTCGCGGTAGAGCACCGTGCAGTTCCCTTGGCTGCGGCCCGGGAACTCCAACCGCCCGGAGTCGAGTGCGGCGTCCCACTCCTCGTAGCTGGGCCGGCCGTGAGGAGCCCACGCCCGCACCTCGCTATCGGTCAGCGGACGCATGAACGGACCGTCATCGGTGTCCTCGGCCTCGATCATGAGAGGGAAGTCCAGCACGGTTCCCGTGCCACCGGTGAAGATGTACTCCTGCCAGGCCGGGTCGCGCCAGAGTTGCTCAACGGACCGTCCCTCGAAGCCGCGGCTGTCGCGCGCCAGCTCGTCTTCCTGGCTCTGCCGGAACGCGGCCGCAAGATCACGCTGATACGGGCCAGTGCGGGCCCATTCGTCGCCGCCCATCCGCGTCTCCTCTCCATTCGAACTCCGTGTTCAAGAGCGCAGCGTAGGAGACGGCACTGACAGGTCATCTCGCCCAGCCGGTGGTCACATCCTGGAGGCCACCCAAAGATCACGCAGGGAGGCCAGCGCCTCGCTGGAACGCACCCGGTTCAGGCATGGCTCCAAGCCTGACGATGGCGAGCGGTGCCGTACACCCGCTCGACCTGCTCGGCCGTCAGCACCCCCGAGAGCGGCGCCAGTGCCGCTACCTGACGCTCCCGATAGACGCGCGCGCTGAGCTGCGTAGCGACCACCTTGCTTGCAGTCGACGCAGGATGAGCCGGGTGCCGGCCTGCCGCCCGCCACGACACGGGCCACGTGCGCGTGCCCGTGCCCGTGCCCGTGCTCGGCGTAGTACGCCTCGGCCTCCTCGGCCGTCCCGTCGAACTGCACCTGCGGCCCGTCCGCCGGCGAGCCCGACTTCGACGACACGCACCCGCTCGGGCCGGGCGGTGGGTGCAAACGGCTCGAACGCGCGGCCCCACTTCCGCGGCCAGGCCGCCTGGCGCCCGCGAACGGCCACGTACACGGCGATGGCGATCTCGCCGGGCTCGGAGTCCTTGGCCTCGCCGTGCCGCAGCCGTCGGTACTCGCGCAGTCGTCCGTCGGCCGACTCGTACCTGCGCCACCAGGCGTACATCTCACAGCACTTGCCGTTCTCCCGCCGAGCCACCCAGTACGGACGGACCGGCCGCAGCCGCTGCTCACCGTCGCCGGCACACGCTCCCACGTACGTGCGGAGCGCGTGCTCGGCATACGTCAGGTGACCGGGGTGGAGGGCGGGGCGCATCCCCGCCAGGGCCTGGTCGGGTGTCTCACCGTCGAACCCGTGGGCGCGGGCCTCCTGTTCGCGGGCCGCCCGCCGAGTCGGGCCGGGGCCGCGGGCAGGGCCAGGGCCGGTCAGGTGGACCAGCCGGAACTGGCTTTCCTGGATCTGCCAGCCGAAGCAGGGGGGCGTCTCCGCGGTGAACATCTCCACGTTGCCCTGGCCCCGGTCATCGCCGTCCGCACGATGCCCCGTCCTGCTCGATCTCCCGCGCCAGCTCTGCCCGGACGAGGCTCGAGACGTACAGGCAACGCAACTTCTGCACGGTCGCGTCCAGTCGAGCGCTCTTGAGGATCGCGACTGCTTCTTCTGGCAGCGGCAACGGTTCCGCGCGTGTGGGGGTGCCGACCTCGGCGGCCAGTCCCACGAGCTTGTCGATCAAGTCGAGCCAGTGCTCGAACACCTCGGCGCCGAACCCGTCCGCTCGCCGGAGATCGGCAGACAGGTCCGCAGCGCAGCACACAGGTCCTCGTAGCTGCGGTAACGCCAGGTCAGACCGTTCGGGACCATGAGCCGTCCGGCCAGCCGGGAGCGACCAGGCTGAGCAGTACCAGGACGGGATGGTCCAGGCCGTGGAGCTTGCCCGCCGCGTACGCATTCAACTGGCCGGTGTCCGGGATCGAGAACACTTTGTTCTCGATCACCAGCGGGGTGCGCCCGGGATCTCCACGACCAGATCAAGGTTGCGCCACTCCCGGCGTACCCGCGCCTCGCGGGTCTGGCCGGCGCGGGATACCTGCCAGGCGTCCAGCAACGCCTCGCCAGCGACTGGATATCGATCGAGGTACCAGGCGAGGGTGTCGCTGTGGAACAGTTCCTTGCTGCCTCTAGACATCGCGAACACCACATCGCCGGTCAGCGACTCCACCAATGTCGCGAGCCGGGCCAGCGAGCCGTCCAGCACCTTGCCTCCTAAGAGGTCGTTTTCTCCCGTTGTTTCATCCCGGTATGCGGATTTGATCCGGTGATGTCGTGTCGCGCCAGGAGATGGTGTTCTCGCCGGTGATGCGGCGGGCCATGAGGTCGGTCATGGCGAGGTGGATCATGGCCTCGGAGCGGGCTGGGAGGGTCTCGTAGTCGCGGGCCAGGCGGCGGTGGAGCATGAGCCAGCCGTAGGTCCGTTCCACGGCCCAGCGTTTGGGTATCGGGGTGAATCCCCTGGTCCCGGGGGTGCGGGCGCTGATCTCCATGTCGATGCCGAGGGTGGCGGCGTGCTCGACGAGGTGCTTGCGGTAGCCGCCGTCCACCCAGGTCTTGCGGATCGTGGGGTGGTCGGCGGCGACCTGGTCGAGCAGGAGGGTGCCGGCGTTGGAGTCCTGGACACTGGCCGCGGTGACCAGGACCGCGAGCAGGAGGCCGAGGGTGTCGGACACGATGCTCCGCTTGCGGCCCACGATCTTCTTGGCGTTGTCCGTGCCCTGGCTCGCGGCGGGGACGCTGGTGGAGGTCTTCACGCTCTGGGCGTCGATCACGCAGGCCGACGGCTCGGTGTTACGGCCCTCCTGTTCGCGGACCAGCTCCCGTAACAGGCCGTTGAGCTGGGCGAAGATGCCGTCTTTCTGCCACTTGGCGAAGTAGCCGTAGACGGAGTTCCAGTGGGGGAAGTCGTGCGGCAGGTAGCGCCACTGCACCCCGGTGCGGTCCACGTACAAGATCGCGTTCATGATCTCGCGGAGGTCGAGTTCGGCGGGCCGGCCGAATGCCAGCGCCCGGCCGTGGCGCTCGTAGCGCCAGGCGGCCAGGACCGGCTCGATCAGCTCCCAGCGGGCATCGGACAGATCACTCGGATACGGACGACGGTCAGCCATGACTTGGAGATACCGCTGTTCAGGGGCGTGCGCCCAGGCGTGCGTGCGGCCGTGTCGAAGCACGGGACGGACCCGGGCGTCCTGGAATGAGACAGGCGCAAGCCGTCCTCCGCCCCAGGCGTCACACCATTCGTCTCGGCATCCACCACCAGCCCGACAGCCCCACCAGCACCAGATCACCGGACGGCAGAAACATTGCCGTACCTCAATGAAATAGGTGAAAACGACCTCTAAGACGTCGTTTCTTATGGCTGACGCTCGCGCCGTTGACCGACCGCGCGGATGTCAGTGCGGTATGGGAGCCTCCCAGGCATGACTTACGACCTTGCTGTCTGGGAAGGCGAGAGACCAGCGGATGACAAGACCGCCGGCCAGATCTTCAGCGATCTGTACGACCGCTACATCGATGGGGAGGTGGAGGAGCCTCCTTCTGAACGCATTGCGGCCTACGTCGCTGCGTTGCTTGAGCGGTGGTGCGACATCACCGAGGACGACGAGGACACCTCGCCCTGGTCCACTGGTCCGTTGATCGACGAGGCAAGCGGTCCGCTGATCTACTTCGCCATGCGGTGGAGCATGGCTGAAGAGGCATCGGCCTACGCGGCGGCCGTCGCGCAGTCCATGGGGCTGATCTGCTTCGACGTTCAGCAGGACCGGCTCAGGCCGTGAGCGCAGTAACCAATCGGCGGTAGCCGATGAGGATTGCGGCTATGCCGACGAAGGCGAGAAAGTGTTCGGCCTTGCGCTCGTAGCGGCGGTGGAGCCTTCGGCAGCCGGCCAGCCAGGACACGGTTCTCTCCACCACCCAACGGTGCCTGCCCAGCCGTTGTGATGACTCAATGCCCTTACGTGCGATGCGGTGGCGGATGCCACGCTGGTGGAGCCATCGGCGCAGGTGGTCGTAGTCGTAACCCTTGTCCGCGTGCAGTTTCGCCGGTCTCCGGCGCCGAGGGCCGCGGCGGGACCGGATGGGCGGCATGCCCCGCACCAGCGGTTCCAGACCCTGGCTGTCGTGCATGTTCGCACCGGAGATACCCAAGGACAGCGGCAGCCCGTTCCGGTCACAGATCAGGTGGATCTTCGATCCCAGCTTGCCGCGATCGGTCGGATTCGGTCCCGTCAGTGGCCCCCTTTTGCAGCGCGCAGGCTGACCGAGTCGATCGCGCACCGGGACCAGTCCAGCTCACCCCGCGCTCCGAGTTCGTCGAGGATCACGCGGTAAAGCCGGGCCCAGACCCGGTCCCGGCTCCACTGGGCGAACCTGCGGTAGACCGTGGGCCAGGCGGGGCCGAACACCGGCGGCAGCTGCCGCCACGTGCAGCCTGACGTCGCCACGAAGATGATCGCTGCCAAAGCTTCACGGTCACCTGCCCGACGCCGACCACCACCCTGCGGACGCGTGACCACTGTCGGTGGCACCACTCGCCTGAACAGCACCCACAACTCGTCCGGCACCAGCCGCTCAACGAGATCAGTCATGTACGGATCAACGACCGATGGCGCCATAAGAAACGACGTCTAAGTGCCCCCGCGAACTCATTCGATACTCGATGGCTTGATCAGTATCGAATCTCGACGAGGCGCCCTTCTGTATCCGGCTCGGGGACCTCAGGAACCCGGTTCGCCGTCCCGAGCGCAATCCGGTGCGCCGACCAGGCCGCAACGGCAGCGTCAAGCACATCGTCCACGGGAACGCGGTCCGCCTCGCCAATCTCGTCGGGGAGTACGAGGCCGGCCTTGGCCAGCAGGATGCGGCGCAGGTTCTGGCCGCGCCAGGTCCTCTTGGCGTAGGCCAGCGGCACTCCGCCGGCCAACGCATAGAAGGACACCTCGGGGTGCACCTCGTGGATCCGGTCATCGGCGAGCCAACACGCCCGCGCCTCAAGCAGCTTCGGCCGCAGCGCCCACGCCTGCTGGCTCAGCCGATTACCGGTGAGCTCCTGGCATCGGCCGGCGGCCGCCCTGTAGTCCCGCTCCTGCCACGCCATCCTCGGCGCTATGGGGAAAACGCTGCTGCGCCGCACCCCGAGCAGCGCCCTGGCCGCAAGATCTGCAGCACGCCAGCCCTCCTCGACCAGGCCCAACGGCATGTCCACCGCGATCGCATCCACTTCGGCGGCGCGCTCGATCAGCCTCTCGAGCCGCAGATCCACCAGGCTGCCCGCGTACGCGCCGGCCGTGAGCCTGATCCCGACCCACCCCTGCTTACCGCAGGCGTCGACCCCAAGGACGTCCATCTCACCCTTCAGCCGGACGACGGTCTGGATCACCAGCAGCCCGCCCCCGACCGCCGGTTTTCCCTGTTTCCATGCCCCGTGTCCCCCACCGGGGGCACTCAGCGCAAGTGTGCCAAAGACCCCACCATCAGCGAGTCCGCTGAGTGCGGGATCTTGTCGTTTGTGCAGGTGGATATGGTCGGAAGCAGCCGCTTGTCGGTGATCACGTTGTAATAGCGTGTTGATCTTGAGGGGCTTCGCGGCAGGTCAGAAGGAGTTAGTTTCGCAGGACCAGCAAACCCAGTCTCCACCGCAGTCGGCTCGGTGGCTCCCCGCGCTGCCCGCGACGACAAGTGGCGGCTGTGCTGCCCGACCGTCGGTCGATCACTGTCCGGGGATCGTCACCCTGTCGTCCTGCGGGCCTCGGACGCGGGCGAGCAGGCGGTCAATGGCGGGGCGCAGGGGCGCGGGTTGCGCGATGGACGCCCAGGTCTCGATACCCACGGGCCGGCCACCGTCCCGCTCGATACCCTCGACCAGGCGAGCAAGGTCCTCCTGGTGGAGTGTGCCGTTGACGAAGAGGTAGGCGGCGCAGTCCACCTCTCGGGCCCGTCGTACGAAGCTGTCCGTAGATGTCGCCGAGATATGGCCGGAGTCGTCCACGGCGTACGCGGCGAAGACGCCGATTCTGGCGCCGTCGGGCTGCGCCACGAGGACGGCTAGTGGCTCGCCCAGCCCGGCGTTGGGGTGGCGTTCCACCTGCTCACCTTCGGAGCGTGCGGCCTCGACTGCGTCGATGACCCGGTTCTCGAAGAGAGTGATCTCCACAGCGTGAACCGCTGGGTCCCGGTCTGCCGCCGGGTCGAGTTTCCTGAGAACGTCCAACGTGGCCTGGGCCTGATCGGTCAGCCCGGAATGGGCTTGTTCGGCCGCCTGCCTGCGCAATTCCGACATCGTGAACTCCCAGTCGCCGATTCGCACGCTTTCGATGGTGCGGCCGCTGACGGCCATCAGGAGAAACAGGGCGCCGATCACGACCAAGGTGGCACTGCCTGCCTGGTTCTTCGAGATGAAGACGGCTACCACTCCGGCCCCGGCGAACACGCTCCCGGCCACTCCGGCCGCAGGCCGCTCCCACCTGCCGTCCAAAGGCCCCAAGCGAACGGGGCGCGGCCCGTCTTGCGTCCCTGTCGAACTTCCAACTCCTCTCGGCATGCGTGGATCCTATGATCAGGTCCCCGGCTCGGGCTCCTGTTCTTCCCTAACTCCCACTTTACTCAGCGGAGTTCGAGACCTCACTTGGCGTAGCTGTTCAGAAGGACGTCCGCCGAGTGGCCGGCGCGAGCGGTGACCTCCGGCGCCGGAATGCCGGAGTTGAGCCGCTGGGACACGCCCGCGTGACGGAGGTCGTACGACCGGAAGGCCAGGACCGAGGAGACCTGATGGGGCACGATCGCCAGTTGCCGAGCCTGCTTCCGGGCGCGGGAGTACGGCGAGGCGGCGATCACGTTTCCGCGCTCGCGATGCGCTCCACACCAGACACAGCCTCGACCACCTCACCGGGTTGGTTGAAGACCCGGCTCGAACGGACGCAGTAACCTGGTCCGTTCAGCCGACCGCAACGCTCAGCAGCACCGGGCGATGACCTACGACAGGGCTGTGAGCTCGGCCTTCTCCAGCCAGTCGGTGTACCAGCGGGCGAACGTCACCGGCGTACCGTCGTCGTCGAGGAGAGGGGCGAGGTCGACGTCGTCCACCCGGCAATCGGACCAGATCGTGCCGCGGTGGCTGCCGCTGACGATCAGCCACTCTCTTTGGGCGCAGCCCAGGTGGGAGATCACGATCGCGCCGGCGGTGCGTTCCGGGGCGAACATGACGGCCTCCCACCGCTCGTCCCACGCTTCCATGGCGTCGTCGAAATCCTCCATGTCGTCGAAGTCCTCTTCCTCGGGACATTGGGCGAGAACTTCGTCGAGCAGCTCCGGATCCGGACCCTGGTCGGGGAACGGCTCGGCAAGCCGCGCCAGGTCAGCCAGGTCCGCGCCGTCGCCCTCCCAACGCCAACGGCCCTGCACGCGCCGGACCGGGAACAGGCCGTACGCGGGGCCGGCTCCGCCCGCGCCCACGTGGAGCAGGAAGGCCCGGTATTCCTCCGGCAGTTGCACGCCAATCTGAGCCTCGAGTTCGGCAAGCTCGCCTTGGGTGAGCGGATCCTCCACGAGCCACTTGTGCCCCTGTGCACCGAAGACCTTGCCGGCCGCCTGGCCTGCACCGGCCCCCTCAACCCGCTGGCGTACGCCCGCCCACCACCGATCAGTCATGCGCAGACCGTACGTGCCGCCACTGACACCCGGGGAGCGGGGCCCCATGGCTGCCGCGGGAGCCGTCGGCGTCCCGGCAGATCCCGGCAGACACAGCACCCCAACCCGCCATCACTTTCTGTATTCGATAATCACTCTGTGTATGGTCTTCTCGTGGCCGCTCCCCGTACCGTCCGCCGCCTCCTGCTCGCCGCCGGCCTTCTGGTGCTGGTGCAGGCCGGAGTCGGCTTGGTCATCAATCTCTACGGCCTCTTTCCGGTTCACCATCGGGGCTCTCGGGCGGGAGCCCCTCGCATCGGGTACGAGAGCCTCGCCTGGACGGTCGGGCACGGCACCTCCGTCGCCCTCTCCGTGCACATCGCGCTCGGCCTCACGCTCGTCCTGCTGTCGATCGTCGCGGCAGCGGGCGCCGTGCTGCTCCGTCAGCGCGCGGTCGCGTTCTGGACCGTGCTCGGGGCGCTCCTGGTCATCGGCGCCGCTGTCTTCGGTGGGAGCTTTCTCGCCTACGGCAAGACCCTCAACTCACTGCTGATGGCCCTGTTCGCGCTGAGCGCCGAGGCGTGCTTCCATCTCGCCCTCGACCTTCTGCCATCTGAGCGGCACGGAGCTATGGCCACACTCCGTTGAGGTGCGCCGCATGATCGGCTGCTTTGCCGACATCCCACAGACGTCCCACACAGACGTCCCACACTGGCGTCCCACACTGACATCGACGCGTATTCGCGACCGCCGCCCTCGCTGCCCTTCGCGGCGGCGCTGCCGCTGGTCCCGGGTGCGGTGATCAGTGGTGAATGTGTGCGACCGATGAGTGGAATGTGCTCCTGTATCGCAGATATGACGTATGTGGCAACATGTCAGTGTGGCCTTTGGTGCTGAAGACAGGCGAGAGGAGTGCATCATGATCGCCAGGCTGCTCGGCAAACTGTCCTTCACCCGCCACTACGGTGCGTACGGGTCCCACGAGTGGGACGCCTACGCCGGCGACGACTAGGACTGACCACACCGTCGGCGGGCGCCCAGGGGACGCCCGCCGTTCCCAGCCACGCTGCCGACGACATCGGCCTGGACAGGTACGAGAGCCAGGGACGATCTCATGGGCCGAGGTAATGAGCCACCGCGGTTGTCCGGAGGCAACTTCGCGGCCTGGAGCCGTGACCGGCTGGCACTGGCGCGCCGTGGGGCCGAAGAGTGCGGGGACGTCTGGCAGCTGGAGCCGGGTGTCTACGTAGCCGCCGCGGCCGGGCCGTGTGAAGCGGTCCTGCGCCGCGCGCAGGACTTCCCCAAGGCGCCCTCGCCGCTCTTCCCGCCGTTGAAGCGGTCGAGCGGAGCACCGACATCCGAGGAGCGTGCGCACGCTCACACCGCCCGCATGCGCGGACTACGTGCGCAGGCGGTTGCCGCCCGGATCGGTGAGATCGCGCCCCGGACCGCCCGATTCGCCGACCAGTGGCCCACCGACCAGGACGTCGAGATCCTGCCCCCGGTCCGGCACACGCTGGCGGAGATCGGCGTGCACTACCTCTTCTCCGAAGACGCTCCCACCCTGCTGCCCTATGCCTGGCAGCTCTTCCTGGCCCGGGAGGTGCTCGTACGCCCCTCGCGTTGGGTGTGGCCGCGCTGGATCCCCACACCGGCACGGCGGTTCCGCACCCGGCAGCAGGTCGCCTTCACCGACGCCTTGCGGCCCATCGTTCGCCGGCGTCGTTCATCGGGCCGGTTCGGTGACGACATGCTGGGACAGATGCTCCAGCCCTCCCCCCACTACGGCCTGCTGCCGGAAGAGGCCGTCCTCGACACTCTCCCCGGAATCACCGTCGCCACCTTCGAGACACCTTCCCGGGCAGCCGGATGGATCCTGCTCCACCTGGCCCGGCACCCGCAGGCAGCGGACCGCGTCGCGGCCGAAGCCGCCTCGCTGCCCGCGGACCCGGCCGCGACGACCAGCGCCCACCTCGGCGGCCTGCGATACACCCAGGCACTGGTGAGCGAGGTGCTCCGGCTGTACCCCCCGAGTTGGCTGCTGACCCGGCGCGCCCCGCGGCAGACTCAGCTCGCCGACTACACCATCGACGCCGGATCCACCGTTCTCGTCTGCCCTTACACCGCCCACCGCGACGCACGGGAGTACTCCGAGCCGGACCAGTTCCGGCCCGAGCGCTGGCTCGATGATGCGGGTTCGCCGGCGAAACCCGGGGTCTTCCTCTCGTTCGGTACCGGGCCGCACGGCTGCGAGGGAGCCGCTCTGGCCATGGCGATGCTGACGCTCCTGACCGCGCAGACCGCCCGCTGCCACTACTTGAGCGAGCCGCCCGGTCCGGAACCCAGCTACCGGGTCACCACCCTCGAAGGCCTCGCGACTGTCGGCCTGCGCCTGCGCGCCACCGTGCGCGGCTGAGGTCATGGTCGGCTCATCGTGTGTCGCTGGTCGAACTCCTCGGCGAGCATTCCCATCATGACGAGGTCGTGGTGTCGGCCGGCGAAGAAAACGTGTTCGCGCAAGCGCCCCTCATCGGTGAAGCCGAGCCGACGGAAAAGTGCCAACGACGCGTCGTTGTGGGCGAAGATCGCTGCCAGGCATTTGTGATAGCGCCGCTCGGCGAACATGAAACGCAGCAGCAGCACTACGGCTTCTGCCGCGTAGCCCCTGCGCCGGTGGTCGACGCCGATCGTGACTTCACATTCGAACCAGCCTGAACGAGGACCGGTGCGATGTGAGCCGACCGTGCCGACCAGTTCTCCCGTGGCCGTCGCTTCGACCGCCAGCCGGAAGCGGTCGTCGTCGCACTCGGCAACGGCCTGCTCCCGCGTCCAGGCACGGTAGCTCTCGGCGGACCGCGGCAGATCCAGCCGGCTTTCTCGCCGCCCGTCGTCATCGGCGAAGCGCATGAACGCTGTCCAGTCGTCGGGCTCGACAGCGCGTAGGCGGACCCGATCACCGGTCCAGGACGATGCCATGCCCAATTTGATCACGCTGCCGTGCGCGTGAGCCCGAGAGGCACACCGGGGCAGGGCGCAAGTACGACTGTGCCGCCGCACCGTTACCGGTGCCGGTGCCGCCGTTACGCCGATTCTCTGACGGCATTCCGGGGCACCGTGCCACACGGTTTTCGCCGAAACGGCAATCCGAAAGAGCGCCGCTCACGTAACCAAAGTGCGGCCGCAACAGGGATACGCCCTGTTCCAGGCGCCGATCTCCTTGGTCGCGATGATCAATATTTTCCGTGGAGGCCCGCCGAGCGCGGTGTACGCGTTCGGGATGCACGGCAAGGAAACGCTGATGGACGACCCGGACCCCGACCAGCTGGTCGCGCGGGACGCACGGTTGGAGGCGTCGAGGCCATGACCAGTGCCGACAACCTGCGTGCGTTCAGGCGCGAGGGCCGCATCGTGATCGTCGGGGCGTCGCTGGCGGGGCTGCGGGCCGCGGAGGCTCTGCGGGACGAGGGTTTCACCGGATCGCTGACGATGATCGGTGACGAGCTGGGCGAGCCCTACGACCGGCCTCCCCTGTCCAAGCAGGTCCTCACGGGGTGGGTGCCCGCCGAGGGCACCAGGTTGCCGCGGCGGCGTGAGATCGACGCGGAGTGGCTGCTGGGGGTGCCGGCGAGGGGTCTTGACCTGGCCACCGACCACGTGCGGCTCGCCGACGGACGGGAGGTGCCCTTCGACCGGGTGCTGATCGCCACCGGGGTGCGGGCCCGGCCGTGGTTCGTGGGGTCCGAGGCGGCGCTGGACGGGGTGTTCGTCGTCCGGACCCGTGAGCACGCCGAAGGGCTGCAGCGGGCGCTGGCCGCGGGGCCCTCGCGGGTGCTGGTCATCGGGGCGGGGTTCACCGGCTCCGAGATCGCGTCGGTCTGCCGGGAGCGGGACATCCCGGTGACCGTCGCCGAGCTCGCGCCGTACCCGCTGGTCGGGGCGCTCGGCGCGATGATCGGCGAGGTGGCGGCGCAGATGCAGCGGGCCCACGGTGTCGACCTGCGGTGCGGTGTCAAGGTCACCCGGCTGGAGGGCGACGACCAGGGACGGCTGCGCCGTGCGCACTTCGACGACGGCAGCACGGTCGACACCGACGTGGCGGTGGTCGCCCTCGGGAGCATCCGCAACACCGAGTGGCTGCGGGAGTCGGGGCTGGCGGCGGGCGTGTGGGGAGTCACCTGTGACACGGCGTGCCGCGCCCTCGACGTCGACGGCCGCGTCATCGACGACGTCTTTGCCGCGGGGGACGTGGCACGCTGTCCGAACCCCCTCTACGAACACCGGCTCATCTCGCTGGAGCACTGGGCCAACGCGGTGGAGCAGGCCGAGGTCGCGGCCCACAACATGGTCAACGGCCAGGCGGAGCGCTGGCTCCACCTGTCCGTCCCACTGTTCTGGTCGATCCAGTTCGGCGTCAACATCAAGTCCGTCGGCGTGCCCACCTTCGCCGACGAGGTGGTCGTCAGCCAGGGGTCGGTGTCCGACCACCGCTTCGTCGCCGCGTACGGCTACCAGGGCCGGGTCACCGCGGCGGTGACCTTCAACAACGCGAAGTGGCTCGACCACTACCGGCGGCTCATCGAGACGGCCGCGCCCTTCCCGCCGCCCTGCCCCACGCCGGACCAGCCCGTCGACACGAAACCGGTGCCCGTCGACTTCCCCGGTCCCGCCCTGCTCGCCCAGGGCGCGACCGTGGTCGTCACCGGACACGACCCGGGCGAGCAACACGTCACGGCCGTGCATTGGCATCGGCATCGGCATCGGCAGGAGGAAGGCCGGACGACCACCACGTCCGGGACGTCCGGCACGCTGCAACGGATCTTCGACTACTCCTCCCGGGCCGACCCGTACCCGCTCTATGCCGAGCTGCGCAGGACGCCGGTGGCCCGGCAGGAGGACGGCAGTTACGTCATCAGCACCTATCGCGAGATCACGGACGTACTGAACGACCCGCATCTCAGTTCCGACGTCCGCAACCTGTCTCGTCCGATGCCCTCGGCCGAGGGAGAGGGAGACCGAGCGGGCGAGGGAGTGGGCGAGGGACAGGGAGCGGCCACGTCGTCGTTCATCCACATGGACCCGCCCGAGCACGACCGCCTGCGGCGGATGGCGACCCGCCACTTCGGCCCCCCGCACACCCCTGGGCTGGTGACCGGGCTCGAAGGTTTCCTGACCGCCACCGTCGGTGGCCTGGTCGACGGTTTGGCGGGCAAGGAGCGGATCGACGTCGTCGACGATTTCGCCTTTCCGCTCCCCGTCACCGTGATCTGTCACCTGCTCGGCGTGCCGCGCGAGGACGAGCCAAGGTTCCACCTCTGGGTGAGCGACCTGATGAGCTCGATCGACTACGACCCCGAGACCGACCCGAAGGAGAAACTGGACAAGGGCGTACGGGCCCGCAGTGACCTGCTCCAGCGCCTCGGCGAGTTGGTGGCACAGCGCCACGGCCGGCCGGGAGACGGCCTGCTGGCACGGCTGGCCAACGACGACGGGCCCGACGGGCGGATGACCGACGCCGACATCGTCGCCACCGCCAAAGTGCTCCTCGTCGCCGGCCACGAGACTGTGGTCAACCTCATCGCCAACGGCATGCTGACGCTGCTGCGCCACCCGCAGGTGCTGCAACGGCTGCGCGACGAACCGGACCTGATCGTGCCGCTGGTCGAGGAACTGCTCCGCTACGAACCCCCCGTGCAGATCATTCCCTGGCGCGCGGCGTACAGCGACGTCACCGTCGCCGACACCGTCATCCCCCGGGGCTCGCAGATCATGCTGATGCTGGCCTCGGGCAGCCGCGACCCGAACCGCTTCCACGATCCGGACCGCTTCGACCCCGACCGGCGCGACAACCGGCACCTCGGCTTCGGCAGCGGCATCCACCTCTGCTTCGGCGGCCCACTGGCCCGACGCGAGGCCCAGATCGCGCTGACCGAGCTGGTACGCCGCCTCGACCACCCCAGGCTGGTCGCCGACCCGCCCCCGTACCGGCGCAGCCCCGTGCTGCGCGGGCCGATCCACCTGGACATCGAGCAGGGGGACGGTTGACGCGGCAGCCGAAGGGCAGTTGCAAGGTCGCGCAGGGGCTCGAACCCGCGGCCGGGGACCCGGGCTCGGCTGTCCCCGACCTCACGGGCGGCGATCGTGGCTTCTCCGGGCGGGCTCGGCTGAACCTCCGGAACGGGCGTTGCGTATGAATTCCCGCAGGGACAGCTCTGGTCTGTGCCACGGGACGCAAGGAGAGCACCGTGCCCACACCGCCCGCGTCCGGCGCACCGGACGACCGCACCGCGCCGGAGCCCATCCGTGTGCTGCGCACGCGCGGCACCGACGCGCTGGCCCGGCTGCTCGACGACATACGCCAGGACAAGGACTACCGCAGCCACCCAACCGTGGCCGCACCCGGCCCTCGGACCCCGGCCGACGGCGAGACGGCGGAACTCCCGGCCGTCCCCGGCGGCAGGACGGAGGAACTCCCCGCACTCGCCGGAGACACCGGCCCGCCGCGTCCCGCGGACCGCCCGCGTCTGGGGCCCGGACAGCGCCGGGCGGCCGTGGTGATCGGGGTCGTCGCGGCGGCCGTCGTCGGCTTCGGCTGCGCTCTCCTGATCCCCGGCACCACGGCGGCCACCCCGGCCGCTCCCCCGGCGAGCGCGTCGGCCGCCCCGACGTCGGCCGCCCCGGGCGCGGTCGGGGCCGCCGACGGCTTGACCAACGCCGGCTTCGAGTCGGGCGGCCTCGCGCCGTGGAGCTGCGCCGGCAACCCGGGCACGATCGTCTCCTCCCCTGTCCACACGGGCTCCAAGGCCCTTCAGGGGACGGTGAGTTCGAGCGACACCGCGCAGTGCGACCAGACCGTCGCGGTACGGCCGGACACCACCTACTCGCTCAGCGGCTGGGTCCGCGGCTCCTACGTCTACCTGGGCGTGACCGGCGGCGTCTCCACCTGGACCGACTCCCCCTCCCGATACCGCCCGCTGACCGTCTCCTTCACCACGGGCGCCTCCCAGACCCGCGCGACGATCTACGTGCACGGCTGGTACGCACAGGGCGGCTACTACGCCGACGACATCACCCTGCACGGGCCCGGTGGCGGCGGTCATATCTGAGGGCCGGTCTTCCGGGCGCTGGTACAAGGGCAGGCGGGCCCGGGAGCAAGCCGTCGGCTTCGGGCTCGCCATGGCGAACTGAGGCGTGCGGGGGGCGTACGCCTCCGACTCCGGCTCCGTGGCCCGGGCCAGGCAGCCGTTGACTACGTGGAAGGGGCGTAGGGGTTCCCGTGGGACGCCGGCGGGCCACTCCACCACACTGCCGGCGGCGGGACAGGGACCCAGTCCGGGCCGCGGTGGTCCAGCCACCACCTGCCGATGGTGTGGAACTTCTCCTCGAAGCCGCGATCCCAGCTGAGGAACCCGGTCATCGGCGCCCGCAGGCGGGTGTGGCGGCCGCCCGCTTCGTAGATCACGACGGTCCGGCTTCCGAGGAGCGACTCGATCTGGATGGCTTGGACGTCGGACCACTGGATGGTCCGGCGGCGGAGGTTGTGCGCGATGGCCGCCGACGGTGTGAGAGTGACCCCGAACGACCGCGTGGTGATCAGCGCCAGGGGCAGCAGGACTCCCCAGATGAGCAGTCCCGGGACGAGTGCGGGATCAATCGGTCCCCCGTCCAGCCAGAACAAGGTCTGGGAGAAGGTGGCGGCGACGAATCCGGGCAGTGTGGGCAACAGGCGTTGAGGGCGCGTCAACCGGTAACGGATACGTTCCGGCGGCGTAGCCACAGGGTCCGATTGCTCCACCGATTCCCGCCCCCCAACACCATGCAGCCCGCGCCGTTCCGTCAGCGCCAGGACAGCATGGCTGACCACGGGAACCCTGTCCATGTGCGTGCCTGCTCCTGAGCTGTCCGCGGCGTCGGCGCGGGTGGGCGGCAGAAGCGAGGGGGACTGTGGGCGCCAGGACGCCGGGGGGCATGATGATGCGATGAATTCCTGGCTGAGCACCCGGAGCGCATGGCTGCTCGTACTGCTCTTGTGGGCGGTCACGCTGGCAGCCGCCCTGCTCGGAGTCGCGTTCGACCGAGCCTTCCTCGAACACCGCCCTCTCACGCCCTTCGCCTCTCATCTCCCCATGACGGTGGGCGGCACCTTCTTCGTCGCCGCCGCCGGCGCCGGGGGGTTGCGTCGTGGACGACGTCGGCAGGACCGGTAGAGGCGGAGAGACGGTCACGGGCAGGCGCCATCGGATGAGGACGTCGTAGCCGGCATGGCATGACCCAGGCCGGGGTCGGGGCCTGTGCGGTGGGTCCATCGCGCGGATCGCCGAAACGGCCTGCCGGCTCATCCCGGCCTGACGGGCGACGCCGTTGAGGCTGCCTGCGGATGGGCCGCTCCTCGACGGTGTCGAGGAGCGGCCCCGCTGCCCGGTTGCCCAGGACCCGGATGTCAGATGCTCAGGGCGATCGCGGCCCCGATGCCGCCCAGGCCGAGCGCGACGGCGGCCGGGAGCCAGCCGCCCGAGCGCCAGGGGAAGAACCGGTCGAGGGACAGCCGGCCCGGGCCGATGGCGGTGAGGGCGAGGGCGACGACGCAGATGGAGACGCTGTACTCGACTCCGCCGTTCTGGATCCACAGGCCGTGGGCACCGCTCACGGTCACCATGGCGTTGATCATCACACCGATGACGGCGGCGGCCGCCAGCGGGGTGAGCAGTCCGACCGCCAGACCGAGGCCCCCGCAGAGTTCGGAGAGACCGCCGATCACGGCGAAGACCTTTCCCGGGTGGTAGCCGAGGGCGTCGAAGCCTCTGCCGGTGGCCGCCAGGCCGGGCCCGCCGAAGATGCCGAACAGCTTCTGCGCACCGTGGCCGGCCAGCAGCAGTCCGAAGGTCAGTCTGATCAGCAGCAGTCCGCACTCGGCGGCGGACAGCCTGGGAACCGCATGGGTGGCATGCGTCGCGTCCGGCGGGCCCTGGGGGGTCCTGGCCGCCGTGCCGGCGGGCCTGCGGTCGTCCGCCGCGGGGGCACGTACCTGGGTCAGCGACAGGGCACGGGTTCTGCCGAGGGGGTGGAAATGCAGTGCACGCATGTCAATGCCTTCACGGATGGGGACGGGCTGTCTGCCCGCCGTACAGCGGGCCTCCCCCCGTCACCCAGCATTGCGCCATCTCTGCACCATATCTACCGATAAGTTGAAATATGCACTATTTCGAACGGTGATAACCGGGCCACCCGGCGAGCCCCGGCCACACGCCACGGGGCAGGCCGCGGTGAGGGGACCCGAGCGGCGCACGATGACGGTCCGCCAGGTGGGCCGAGGCCCCCATCCGACGCGAGCCGCCCGTGCCACCCGGTGCGGCACTTTCACGCGGAGCGTTTGCGAGACGAAGCCGTCTTCTTGCCAGTCGCCTTCTTGGCAGCCGTCTTCTTGGCGGTCGTCTTCTTCGCGGCCGCCTTCTTCGCGGCCGCCTTCCTGGCCGTGGGCTTCTCGGCCGTGGACTTCTCGGCCGCCGCACTCTTCGCCGCCGTCTTCCCGGCCGTCGGCCGCTTCGCCGCCGTCTTCTTCGCCCCGGACGCGGACTTCTTGCTCGGCAGCGGCGTGACCTCCGCCTCCTCGGCCTCCGCCTCCGCCTCCGCCGCCCCTTCCCCTCTCGACTCCTTCGCCGCCCGCACGCTCTTCTCCAGGGCCGCCATCAGGTCGAGGACCTTGCCGCCCTTCGCCGGTTCGGGGGCCTCGGGCGGCGCCTCGCCGGCCGCCTTCGCGGCGATCACCTCCTCCAGCGCCTCCCGGTACTCGTCGTGCAGGTCCTTCAGGTCGACCTCGCCGAGGGTGTCCATCAGGGCGTCCGCGAGGTCGAGTTCCTTGTCGCGGACGGTGACGTCGACATCGGGGGCGAGCCCCTCGGGTGCGCGGACCTCGTCCGGCCAGAGCAGGCCGTGCATGGCGATGGCGTCGCCGACCACCCGGAGCATGCCGAGGCGCTCGCGACCGCGCAGGGCGTACTTCGCGATGGCCACCTTGTTGCTGCGCTTGAGGGCCTCGCGAAGGAGCGTGTACGGCTTCGCGGCCGGGGCCCCGGAGGCCGCCAGGTAGTACGCCGCGTCCAGCTGGAGCGGGTCGATCCGGTCCGCCGGGACGAACGCGACGATCTCGATCGTGCGGGCGGTGGGGATGGGCAGGTGGGACAGGTCCTCGTCGGTGATCGGGACGATCGTGCCGTCGGCGTCCTCGTACCCCTTGCCGATCTCCGACTGGGTGACCTCACGCTCCTCCAGCTCGCAGAACTTGCGGTAGCGGATGCGGCCGTTGTTCTCCGGGGGTTCCGAATGTGTGGCGTGACGTAGCAGTGCCCTTCCTCGTTGAGCGTGCTGCGACGGTTCTCTGGGGGTGTTGCTCCGTGGTGGACCGTTGCGGCCTGTCCATGGAGCAAGGAGATCAACGGGTGCGTGCTTTCCCGGTCCGGATGCCGTCCGGTACTGCGTACTGGACAGTGGTCGACACTGAGATGCAGGTGGTGAACGAAGCCGACCGGTACTTGCGGGGTCTCAGGTTGAGCAGGGATCGCGCGGAGTCGACGACGAAGGCATACGCCGGAGCGATCGCGTTGTTCCTGCGCTGGTGTACAGCGACGGGACGAGACTGGCACTCGGCTGCCCGCGATTTGAGCTCCTTCATCCTCTGGCTGAAGTGGCAGCCGGCCGGGACGGAGGGGCAGGCGACAGTCGTGCCGGGGCCCGGCGGGAGGCCCGCACGGGAAGCACGTCGGATCAATGGCGTGCTCACAGCGGTTCGCGGCTTTCTGGCTCACGCGGTGACGGAGCGGGATGTTCCCGGCTGGGTGCTGGAACAGCTCTACCAGCTCGGGGACAGCTTGGACCTCCCCCTTCAGGCACAGTCCGAAGACGGCAGACTCCGCTATCGACTCCAGGCTCAGCATCGCCTCCCGGAGACGGAGAGGGCCGTGGACCGGGCCAGCGACGCAGAGATCGTGGCGATGTTTCGGGCCTGTCGCTCGGCGCGGGACAGGTTGCTGATCCTGCTGCTGGCCCGAGTGGGGCTTCGCCGCGGGCAGGCGGCGGGCCTGCGCCGCTGTGACGCCCACCTGCTCGTGGACTCGACCACCCTGGGATGCCGTCTGGAAGGCGCCCACCTGCACGTCGTACGGCGGCAGAACCCGAACAACGCCTGGTCGAAGTCGCGCCGTCCGGTGGTGCTGCCCGTGGACTTCCTGGTGGTGCAGGCGTTCGACCAGTATGTCCTGGAGCGGCACGAACGGCTCGGGACGGCGGGCAGTGATTTCCTGCTCGTGAACCTCTTTCGCGAGCCCTTGGGGTCGCCCATCACACCGGACGCGATCGGCGAGACCGTGGAGGCCCTGACTCGCCGCGCCGGGCTGGACCGCAAGGTCACCCCGCACATGATGCGGCACGCTTTCGCCAGCAATGTCGCGGACTCCGGCGGCTCGTTGGACGAGATCCAGTCTCTCCTGGGCCATAAGAACCCGGACTCGGCTCGTCCTTACCTGCACCCCGCGCAGTCCCGGCTCCGCGAGGCGATCAGCCGTGTTCCCTCGCCGAGGGACCTGGGCGGGGAGCCAGGCCGATGACACTCAACGTTGTCCGCCTCCAGCCCCCCGGGCAGGAGGCGGAAGACGGTGGTGCCGCAGCCTTGTGGGCAGCGGTCGATCCGGAGTTCCTGGCCGTCTTCGGCTGGTCGCTGGACACCGGCGTGCTGTTCTTCCCCGCAGACCACCCGCTGTTGGGCACGCCGCTGTGCCGGGTACAGGGCTGCGTGCAGACCAGCGTCGCCAGGCAGTTGTGCTCCGGCTGCCGGTTGCGGTGGAAGCAGGCCGGGGAGCCCCCGCTGGAGCAGTTCGCCGAGATGGACCGCGGCAACTGGCGGCAGGCCGGGGTCGAGGACTGCTCCGTGTCCGGATGCCAACGGCCGTTCTCTTCCTGGCGACGGCCGTTGTGCTCGACTCACCTCGCGCAATTCAAGCGCCGGGATGTGACGCTGGAGGAGTTCCTCACCCTCGGCGACGTAATCGCGCTGCCCGCTTTCGGCCCCTGTGAAGTCTCCGCCTGCCACCGGTACAGGGACGGCTTGTCTCCGTACTGTCACGCCCACCGCGAGCGCTGGAGAAAGGCAGTCGCCCGCGGCCTGAGCGAGGACGACGAGAAGCGATGGCGGCGCACGACAGCGCCCGTGTCCGCGAACAACGAGGTCAGCCTGCGCGGACTGCCGGATCGTGTGGTGGCGGAAATCCTGTACGGCGTCCAGGCCCGAACGCGCGAGGGACTCCACACCACTCAGTTCCTGCTCCGCACCCTGGCCAACCGGCTCCGCGAACTCGAACTGCCCTCGCTGACCGCGGTGGACCCGGCTCATGTCTCACGCGGTACGCGCGGTCTCTGCAGCAGCCTGGTCACGCTCGTAGGCCGGTTCGGCCTGACGCCGGAGGGCGAGCGGACCAAGGACGTGTGGAGCGGTGCCGCGTTCGGGCACGCCGGGCGCCTCGGGTTCACCGCGATCCACCAGCCCTGGCTGAGGGCTGCTGCCAAGGAATGGGCGTTCTTCTCCCTGCCTCAGCGGCGTGGCAGCGTCATGAGCAGCATCCAGGACATCCTCAGCGCGTTCACCCTCCTGTCCGAGAGCCTGCGGCTTCAACGCGAGGATCATGGCGACGACATCCGCGCGCTGAACCGTCGGGACATCAAGGCGTTCACCAACCGACTGGCCTTTCTGCACCACAGCGGGAACATCTCGGCGCGCAGACGGGTCAGGGTCGTCCGCTACGTCCGTACCCATCTCGCCCGGATGCGGTCACTGGGACTGACCCGGCCTGGTCAGCCGCTGCACGGGCTGCCGGATGACTTCGCGATCCTCGCGGAGGACATCCCAGATGACCCGGAGGACACCGAAGCCGGCAAGGACCTCCCAGCCGACGTCATGCGGCAGATCTGCGAGCAGTTGCCTTCGATGGTCGGGCAAGCCCGGAACGGCAACGAGAACCGGGTGGCCGCCGAATTGCTGATCGACACCGGGAGACGGCCTCAGGAGATCTGCCAGCTGCGCTGGGACTGCCTCAAGCAGGATGCCGACGGGCAGCACGTGCTCATCTACGACAACTACAAGGCCAACCGTCACGGACGCAGGCTGCCGATCTCCCAGGCCACGGCAGGCGTGATCACCAGACAGCAGGAACTGATCCGCGCCGACTTCCCGAGCACACCGACCGACCAGTTGATGCTGCTGCCCACCCGGGTGGCCAACCCACACGGCATCAAGCCCATCACACCGGGATGGCTGTCCGGCCGCCACCGCGAGTGGATCCGGTCCCTGCCCGAGTTCCTGGTGCCCACTCGGGTCGAGATGGACGGTCTGCCGGTCACCCAGATGATGCCCTTCGACAAGTCCAAGATCTTCCTTTACGCATACCGGCACACCTACTGCCAGCGACATGCGGACGCCGGGGTCGCCGTCGACGTCCTCAGAGCCTTGATGGATCACCGGCGTCTGGACACCACTCAGGCCTACTACCGAGTCACCGAACAGCGGCGGCGCGAGGCCGTGGACCGCGTCACCGAGATACAGTTCGACCGGCACGGCAAGCGTATCTGGCGCCAGGCCAAGGAACTGCTCGACTCCGAGCACGCCCGCCGGGCCGTCGGCGAGGTCGCCGTTCCCTACGGCGTCTGCACGGAGCCGTCGAACGTGGCAGCGGGCGGACACGACTGTCCCGTCAGATTCCGCTGTGTGGGCTGCGGTCATTTCCGTACCGACGTCTCCTACTTGCCCGACCTGGAGGCCTACCTCGCTGACCTGCTGCGCAACCGCGAGCGGATCGCCGCTGCGCTGGACGCGGACGACTGGGCGAAGGCCGAGGCGATGCCGTCGGACGAGGAGATCCACCGTGTGAGACGACTCATCAAGCGAGTCAAGGACGGCCTGGACGACCTCGACGCAAACCAGCGCGCCGAGGTCGAGGAAGCCGTCTCCGTGGTGCGCCGAGGTCGGCAAAGCGTACTGCTGGGGATGCCACGAGTCCGCCAGCCTCTCCCCGATCTGCGTCCAGAAAGGCCGCTGTGACCAGCAAGAACAATCTCCCCATGGCCGAAGGGCGGCGCGGGGACTCAGTACGCCGACGGCAGCGAGTCGAGAAGGCCATCAGCGTCGCGGTCAAGGAAGGCGGAGATCTCACCGTCTCCGGCATCGCCCGAACCGCCGGAGTCGACCGATCCTTCCTCTACCGCCACCGCGACCTGCTGCAGCACCTCCACACCGCAGCGACGGCACCGCCGTCCGGCGAAGGACACGCCCAGGTCAGCAGAGCCTCCCTGCAAGCCGACCTGGCGAACGCACTGGAGCGCAACGCCCGGCTCACCGCCCGCGTCCGGCAACTGGAGAACCGACTCTCCCAGCAGCTCGGCGAACAGGCCTGGCGGGATTCGGGCCTCGGAGCGCCCGCCGACATCGACCACCTCCAGCGCCAGATCACCACGCTGGAACAGCGAGTGGTGGAACTCCAAGGCCAGCTCGAAGACCGCACCGAGGAACTACAGGCCGCGCGTGCGGCCAACCGCGAACTGACCCGAACGCTCAACCAGACCCACCGCTGACAACACCTGTTCTTCCGAACCGTCCAGGTGGCGCACGCCGAGATGCGATCAGCGGCCAGGGGATGTGCCATGGGAAACAGGAGGTGGGAAGGCCATGGCCCGAGCGGTCTGGAGCGGTGCTCTCTCATTCGGGCTCGTCGCCCTGCCGGTGCAACTGTTCACGGCGACGGAAAGTCACACGATCCGCTTCAACCAGCTCCAACGCGGAACGTCCGACCGGGTGCGCAACAAGCGAGTCAACGAGCGCACCGGCGAGGAAGTCCCCATGGAGGAGATCGTCAAGGGCTTCGACATGGGGGACGAATACGTGGTCGTCGAGCCCAGCGAACTGGACGAGATCGCCCCTGGCCAGTCCAAGTCGCTGGAGATCACCGGTTTCATCGACCTGGACCAGGTCGAGCCGGTCTTCTTCGACAAGACCTACTACCTGGCCCCCAAGGGCAAGGAGTACGCCAAGGTCTACGCCCTGCTCCACAGTGCCCTGGCCCACGCGAACAAGGTCGGTATCGCCACGGTCGTCATGCGCAATCACGAGTACTTGGTCGCGGTGAAAGCAGAGGGTGACGTCCTGGCGATGCACACCATGCACTGGGCGGACGAGGTCCGTGACCCTCATCGGGAAATCGGAAGTCTCCCGGAGGAGACGCAGGTCGCCGAGAAGGAGCTGCAGACGGCGGTGCAGCTGGTCGAAGCGCTGAGCACCGACTGGAATCCGGAGGAGTACCACGACACCTACCAGGAGAAGGTGCTCCAGCTCGTGGAGGCCAAGCGCACTGGTCAGACGGTGGAGAAGGGTGAGCCGCCGCCGCGTTCCACCAACGTCATCGATCTCATGAGCGCGTTGGAGGCCAGTGTCAAACAGGCCGAGACGACAAGGAAGGGAAGCGGGAAGGGGGCGCAGAAAGCCGCGGGCACGAGTCCTCCGACGCGGTTGAAGACAGCGGCCGAAAAGCGCGCCGGCCGTACGGCAGGAAAGGCAGCGAAGTCCTCGAAGGTTTCGGAGCTGGAGGGGCTGAGCAAGGCCGAGCTCTACCAGCGCGCATCGAACGCCGAGATCCCGGGTCGTTCATCGATGACCCGCGACGACCTACTCAAAGCCCTTACCGGCAGGAGGGGGCGTCGCGCCAAACAAGCCTCCTGACATGGGAACAGTGACGGTGGGCCGTGATCGTCCCCTAACTCGTGAACGGCAGCGCCGGCGGGACCGTGGCCCCGGCCCTGGTTCAGGAATCGGTCGACAGATGAGCAGCGGCACCTCGAGCGAGATGAACCACAAAGAGTTCTTCGCGAAGATCTCTTTGCGAAGAACTCTTTGCGGACTACCGTGTGTCGCATGACTGATGCAGTAGAGAGGCCGGACGGCCCGAACGTCGAAGAGGACTCGGTCGTCCTGGATGCCAAGGGGCTGCGTGCCCTGGCACATCCGGTGCGCGTGCAGCTGGTCGGGCTGCTGAGGAAGTACGGCCCGTCGACGGCCACCCGCCTCGCTGAGCGACTGGGCGTGAATTCCGGTACGGCCAGCTACCACCTCCGGCAGCTCGGCGCGGCCGGTTTCGTCGAGGAGGACACCGAACGCGGCAACGCGCGAGAGCGCTGGTGGCGTTCGGTGCACCGGACTACCTGGTTCAACGATCCGGAGCTGGCCGAGCGGGAGCCCGAGGCCGCACTGGCTTACCAGCAGTCCGTCGCCGCCATCTACACCCTGCGCACGCAGCAGACCCTGAACGAGCTTCAGACGATGCCCCGTGCATGGCGGAACACCTTCGACATGAGCGACTGGGCCTTGCGGCTCACCCCCGAGGAAGCCACCGCCCTGTACCGGGAATTGGCCGAAGTCATCGCGCGCTACCGGCGAGACGCGCCGGAGACTGCGGCGAGTGCCCCCGAGGGAGCCGAACGGGTCGCCGTGATCACGCAGATCCTGCCCGAACTGGATGCGCCTGCTGCGTCGCCACTCCCTTCCGGCCCTCAAGAAGAGGAAGGAAGCCTGACGTCATGACCGACGACGCCTCGGAGGCCGGCGGCATACCCGGCAAGAGGCCCTTACGGCCCCTGGGCGGGGTGCTGGCGGCCATGGTTGTGTCGCTGACCGGCACCCGGATCTCCGTTGTGGCGCTGCCCTGGTTCGTCCTCGTCACAACCGGGAGCGCCACCCAGACCGGACTGGTCGCCTTCTGCGAGATGGCGCCCTACGTGGTGGTCAAGGCGTTCACCGGGCCGCTGGTCGACAGGATCGGCCCGCGGGCCGTTTCCTGGACCACCGATCTGGCCAGCGCAATCGCCGCCGCCGCGGTTCCCCTGCTCCACGCCCTGGATCTGCTGTCCTTTCCGCTCCTGCTGGCCCTGGTCGCGCTGATCGGCGCGGCCCGGGGACCCGGCGACCTGGCCAAGGAGGTGATGGTCCCGGAGGCGGCTGAGCGCGGCCAGGTGCCGCTGGAGCGGGCCACCGGTCTGGCTGGTGTGATCGAGCGGCTGGCCTCTACCGTCGGCCTGGCGGTCGGCGGATCCCTGGTGGCGATGCTCGGTCCCCTGAGCGGACTCGCCGTCAACGCGGGCTGCTTCGCCCTCGGATCGGTGATCATCAAACTCGCGCTGCCTCGCAGCATGGGGCACGCGGTCGAGGAAGCCCCCTCGCCCGCCGGGGAAACGGGACCGGGCTACTGGCGGCGGTTCGGCGAGGGCTTCACCTTCCTGCGCGGTGAGCCGCTGCTGCTCACCGTCATCGTCATGTGCGGCATCACCAACCTGCTGGACGCGGCGATCACTTCGGTGCTCGTACCCGTCTGGGCCAGGGAGTCTGGCAACGGGCCGACCGCGATCGGCCTGATGGGCAGCGTGATGGGGGCCACGGCGGTCGGCGGGAGCCTGATCGCCGCGGTGGTCGCGCACCGGCTGCGGCGGCGGGTGGTGGTTCTCACCGGGTTCCTGCTGGCCGGGGCACCGAGGTTCCTGATCCTCGCTTTCGATGCTCGGTTGGGGGTGGTACTGGCCGTCTTCGCGATCAGTGGGTTCGGTGCCGGCTTCGTCAATCCAGTGCTGGGGGCCGTCCTCGTCGAGCGGGTGCCACGCCGGATGCTGGGCCGGGTCAACGCCCTCGGTGACTCGCTGGCCTGGGCCGGTATCCCTCTCGGCGGGCTGCTCGCCGGGGCGGCGGTGACCGCCGTCGGACTCGTGCCGGTGCTGCTCGCCTGCGGTACCGCGTACTTCTTCACCACGAATCTCGCTGGACTACGGCCGGACTGGCACGAGATAGACCGGACGCGTGGACGGGGCGTCGTGAAGCCGCATTCCAAGGAGGACGCCTCACCAGGCAGTGCGAATGCAGCGACATGACGTTTACGGGAGTCCGCCACAGCTGTTGCAAGCCGAGAGACCCCGATCCAGGGCCCCCACCTGCGCCGATATCCACCGGCCTGCCAGCAGAACGACCCACACCCCCAGAGAACCGTTGTCCTCGGTGTGGACCTGACGGAAGGAGATCGAGTGGCTCTCCGTGGCGTTCACCAGCTTGATCGGGATGCTGACGAGACCGAAGGAGATCGCGCCGTTCCAGATGGATCGCACGTGCGGCTTCCCTCCGTCCAGGGCGTACGCCTTTGTATGAGATTGTCATCGTATGACGCCGATCACAGAGGTGGACGGGCGACGGATCGCGCTCAGCAATCTGGAGAAGGTGCTGTATCCGGCGACCGGGTTCACCAAGGGCGAGCTGCTGCACTACTACGCGACGACGTCCGGGGTCCTGCTGCCGCACCTGCGGGACCGGCCGGTCTCGTTCCTCCGGTACCCGGACGGTCCTGACGGCCAGGTCTTCTTCGCCAAGAACGTGCCGCCGGGTACGCCCGAGTGGGTCACGACCGCCGAGGTGCGCCGGTCGGAGGGGGCGGCCCGGATGGTGCTGGTGCAGGACCTCGCGAGTCTGATGTGGGCGGCGAACCTGGTGACCGAGTTCCACACGCACCAGTGGCTGGTGGGGACGCCGGACGAGGCGGACCGGATCGTCTTCGACCTGGACCCCGGGGCGCCGGCGACGGTGGTGCAGTGCTGTGAGGTCGCGCTGTGGCTGCGGGAGCGGCTGGCGGCGGACGGGATCGAGGTGTACGCCAAGACGGCCGGGTCGAAGGGGCTGCATCTGCTGGCGGCGGTGCGGGGGGCGTCCAGCGAGCGGGTGAGCGAGTACGCGAAGGCGCTGGCGGTGGAGGCCGAGCGGGCGCTGCCACGGCTGGTGGTGCACCGGATGACCCGGAGTCTGCGGCCGGGGAAGGTGTTCGTGGACTGGAGCCAGAACGCGGCGCGGAAGACGACGGCCACCCCGTACACGGTGCGGGCGCGGCGGGAGCCGACGGTGTCGGCGCCGGTGACGTGGGACGAGGTCGCGGAGTGCCGGGCGGCGGGGCAGCTGGTGTTCCGGGCGGGGGACATCGCGCCGCGCCTCCAGGACCACGGGGACCTGCTGGCTCCGCTGCTGGACGCGGGGCGCGCGGCGACGCTGCCCTGAACGCCCTCAGTGCCCTACGGGGCCCCTACACCCTCACCCACGTGTTCCGGTCCCGCGCCATCGCGTGCAGGGCCTCCACGTCCGCCGGCTTGAGGACGCCGCCCAGGCGGGACAGGGTGTCCAGGTCCCGGTCGCGGAGGATGTGGACCTCGCGCGGCGGGGCGGTCAGCCTGACGTCCGCCGGCTCGGTCAGGGCCAGGACCGGGCGGACCTCCGCCGTGAGCGCGTACGAGGCCCGGTCGGCGTCCGCCCGCAGGCGGCGCAGGAGTGGCTGGGGCTCACGCCGGCCCAGTGTGATCATCGGGTCGGCGACCAGGACCTTCTGCTTGCGGGCGTAGAGGGAGTGGACGCAGAACAGCCCGCCCGGCCCGATCAGCAGGTGGTGCAGGCGGTCGCCGCCGGGCAGCGGGACGGAGTGCAGGGCGTGCCAGCCGGCCCCGTCCAGGCGGTCCAGCGCGTCGCCGACGGTCTGTTCCGCGGTCAGGGCGCGGCGGCGCGGGTCCGGGCGCAGGCGGTGGGCCGGGCCGGGGTCCCGGTCGAGGGCGACCAGCAGCGCCTCGCCGGGGCGGTTGGGCGCCAGGTCGTCGTCGGGATGCAGGCTCAGCCGGGCCAGTTCGGCGGGGGTGGGCACGGGTGGCGGGCCGATCGTGACCGGGCCGGTCAGGAACGGCCTGAGGGTCTCCAGCACCTCGTCCCGCCGCTCCTCGCTGAGCAGGTTGACCCGGCCCGCCTCCCGGTCGTACCAGGCGACGTTCCTTCCGTCCGTGAGGCATACGTACAGTCGCTCCTGGCCGTGCCGCCAGGCCGGCACGACGCGCAGTCCGCTCATTGCGCCATCACCCCTCGACCATGGGAACAGGCGGGGTGCTCCAGGGGCAAGAACCCCGCTACCTTTGACAGGGGTTGGCGCGCGCAGCGGGGAGGCGCCGGGTGCGGATCCGTGGGGAGCAGTACGACGTGCCGGCTCCGGACAATCCTTGGAGCGAGGTGCTGCCCGGGCTGTGGATGGGCGGGCACGAGTTCCGGGAGCGTTCGGGGCAGTTGGAGGCTGCCGTGGTGCGGGACGAGTTCGATCTGGTGCAGAGCCTGCTGCGGATGCCCGGGCACGGTCCGGCCGACGGGGTCGAGCACCATGTGTGGCCGATACCGGACGGGCCGCTGGACGGTACCCAGCTGGCGGGCGTGATGCGGCTCGCACGGGCGGCCAGCGAGGCCCTGGACGCGGGGCGGTCGGTGCTGGTGCGCTGCTACAGCGGGTACAACCGGTCGGGGCTCGTGGTCGCGCAGGCGCTGGTGCACCAGGGGCGTACGGCCGAGGAGGCGATCCGGCTGGTGCGGGCCCGCCGCTCGCCCTGGGCGCTGCACAACGAGCTGTTCGTGGCCTACCTGCGGGCCGGTCTGTCCACCGCCCGTCTTCTGGAGGACCTCGCCGAGTAGCCTCTCCCGTGCACCGGCGGCCCCAGGCGCAAAAAGGACTTCCTTACAAATCTACGAATAAGGTGTACGGGGCCCCGGCCCACCGACCCCGCCGAGCCAGGAGCAGCGTGCCAGCCCGTCGTCCCGTCCGTACCGCCCTGACCGCGGCCGCCGTCGCCCTGCTGGCGGTGACCGCGGCCGGCTGCGGCGACTCCGGCGGGCTGCGCGGGGCCGGGGCGGCGCCGACCGCGGTCAGCCCCGCGAAGCTCTGGCCCGACCTGCGGCCGGCGGCCAGCCCGGCCTGGCCGTACGACGAGGGCAGCACGCAGGCCGTGAAGGGGATCACGGTTCCCGGGGAAGACATCCGCCGGGTGGATCCGGTGGCCGTCGTACGGGCGGAGATCGCCTCGGATCCGGCGGACTACGGGGCCAAGGGGGCGTACCACGGGACCGCGGACCGGATGAAGGAGTGCACGGCGGGCGGCGGCGGGGCGCGCTGTCCGCTGCTGAAGCCGTACTACCGGGATCTCACCGGGGACGGGCGGGACGAGCTGACGCTCGGGTTCCGGCTGTATCCGACCAACCAGACCGCGCTGCGCGTGTACACCGTCGAGAAGCACCGGCTCGAACAGGTCCTCGACGACGACGACGCGATCATCGGCGTCGAGCTGGCCGGGCGGACGGTGATCGTACGGTCGCCGGCCGGGATCAGCGGGTACGAGTACCGGACGACCTGGGCATGGGATCCGGAGCGGAAGGCGATGGTGTTCTCCCGGGACGAGTTCCTGCGCACCGGTAAGGGACACCACACCCGCCGGCCGATGCCGTCGGCCTCGGCGGGCGCGCGATGAGGCTCCCGCGCTGGGCCGGGACGCTGGCGGCGAAGTCGGCCGCGTTCATCACGGTGATGTGCTGTGCGCTGGCCGCACTGCTCGGCGTCCTGGTGCATGTCTCGGTCACCGACCAGACCGTCGCCCAGGCCCGCGAGCAGGCGCTGTCCCGGCTCGCGGAGGCGACGACCGCGTACGAGGCGGGGGACGCGCTGCCGCGGGGCGCCCGCGTCGACCCGCGAGGGCTGCCCGCGCAGCTGCGGGCGCTGGCGGTGGCCGGGGACCGCGGCACGATGGTCACCCGGGACGACGGTCACCCCACCATGTGGGCGGCGGGCCCGGCCGACCGGCACCGGGCGCTCTCGGTGGCCGTCGACTACTCCCAGCAGGCCCGCACCATCGCAGGACTGGACAGCTCCATCCTCTGGTCGTCGGCGCTGGCCATCGGGGCGACGCTGCTGGTCGGCGCGTTCGCGGTGACCCGGGTGACCCGGCGGCTGCACGGCACCGCGCAGGTGGCCCGGCGGATCAGCGCCGGCGACCTGGACGCCCGCGTGCACGACCCCCGTACGAAGGACCCGACCCGGCCGCAGGACGAGGTGGCCGCCGTCGCCGCCGCGCTGGACGGGATGGCCGCGTCGCTGCAGAGCAAACTGCAGAGCGAGCAGCGGTTCACGGCCGACGTGGCGCACGAGCTGCGGACGCCGCTGACGGGGCTGCACGCGGCGGCGGAACTGCTGCCTCCGGGGCGGCCGACGGAACTGGTCCGGGACCGGGTGGCGGCGCTGCGCACGCTCACCGAGGACCTGCTGGAGATCTCCCGGCTCGACGCGGGCCGGGAGCGGCTGGAGACCGACGCGGAGGCGCTGGGCACGCTGGCCGAGCGGGTGGTGCGGGCGTCCGGGACGGAGACCGAGGTGAAGGTCGCACGGGACGTGTGGGTCGAGACCGACCGGCGGCGGCTGGAACGGGTGCTGGGGAACCTGGTCGCCAACGCGCACCGGCACGGGCGGGGGCCCGTGGTGCTGACGGTGGAGGGGAAGGAGGTCACCGTGCGGGATCACGGGGACGGCTATCCCGAGTACCTGGTGGCGAACGGCCCGCAGCGGTTCCGGACGGAGGGCGGGGCCAGGGGGCACGGGCTGGGGCTGACGATCGCGGTGGGGCAGGCGGAGGTGCTCGGCGCGCGGCTGTCGTTCGCCAACGCGATCGACGGTGGGGCGGTGGCGACGTTGACGCTTCCGTAGGGGGGTGAGCGGTGCGTTGCGCGGCTGCGGGTGGTACGTGGCTGGTCGCGCAGTTCCCCGCGCCCCTAAAGGGGCGCACTGCAGCGCCCCTTCTTTCAGGGGCGCTGGGGGTCCCCCCCGGCCGAAGGCCGGGGGAGGAACTGCGCGAGCAACCCCCACCGGCCGGCACATGCCTCACTCCCCTCGGCCCCCCTTCGGCTCACTGCAAGGGGCGCCCCCCTCCGACCCCTCCTAGCGTGGCGAATAGCCAGGTCCGCACCGATCGCCCGCCGGAGGCACCATGCTCCCCCGCCGCACGCTCATAGCCGTCACCGCCGCCCTCGTCACCCTCTGCGGCACCGCGCCCGCGCTCGCCGACGACGGCTGGGACAGCGCCGACCCGGTGACCGGCCAGTTCGTCGATCCCGACGACGGCCGCCTCGACGGCGTCGGCAACACCGGCGGCATCGGCGGCATCGGCGGGACGACCGACACCGACGACTTCGACTTCCTCGGTCCCGGCGGCCCGGACGACCCCGCCGGTTAAAGACCCCGCCTCCGGCATCGACACCCTCGGCCGTACGCCACGCTGGTGCTGACCAGCAGGACACTCAACTCGCACTATTTGGGTAAGTTCCGGACATGACCAAGGCCGGAACCACCCTGGCGGCGACCGCGACCCCCACCTCCGCCCTACGCCTCCCCCGGCGCCGTGGCATCGAACTCGCCCTGATCGTGCTGGCCGTCCTGCTCTCCGTGTACGGCTACTGCGCGGTCGGCCTGGCAAAGACCGGCACCGTCCCGCCCGGCGCCGCCGGTTACGGCGCCGGCCTCGGGGTCCTCGCGCTCCTCGCCCATCTCGCCGTACGCTTTCGCGCCCCGTACGCCGACCCGCTGCCGCTGCCGATCGGCGTGCTGCTCAACGGACTCGGCCTGGTCCTGATCTACCGGCTGGACCTGCAGACCCCCGGCGACCGGGCGGCTCCCGCCCAACTCGTCTGGTCCACCCTGGGCGTCGCCCTGTTCATCCTGGTCGTGCTGATGCTCCGCGACCACCGCGTGCTCCAGCGCTACGCGTACGTCTGCGTCGCCGCCGCGCTCGTCCTGCTGCTCCTGCCGATCCTCTTCCCGGCCGTCAACGGAGCCCGGATCTGGATCAGGGTCGCCGGATTCTCCATCCAGCCCAGCGAGTTCGCGAAGGTGCTGCTCGCGGTGTTCTTCGCCGCGTACCTGGCCGCCAACCGCGGCGCGCTCGCGTACGCGGGCCGCCGGCTGTGGTTCATGCAGTTCCCGACCGGCCGGGTGCTCGGCCCGATCGTCACCATCTGGCTGGTGAGCGTCGGCGTCCTCGTCCTCGAACGCGACCTCGGCACCTCACTCCTCTTCTTCGGCCTCTTCGTCGTCATGCTGTACGTCGCCACCGGGCGCACCGGCTGGATCGCCGTCGGCCTGCTGCTCGCCGTGTTCGGCGCGGTCGCCGTCGGCCGTCTGGAACCGCACGTGCACGGCCGTATCGAGGACTGGCTGCATCCGTTCGCCTCGATCGACGCGGGCCGGGGACCGAACCAACTCGCGCAGTCCCTCTTCGCGTTCGCGGCCGGCGGGGTCCTCGGCACCGGACTGGGCCTCGGCCACTCCGTCCTCATCGGCTTCGCCGCCAAGTCGGACTTCATCCTGGCCACCGCGGGCGAGGAACTCGGTCTCGCCGGACTCTCCGCGATCTTCCTCCTCTACGGCCTGCTCGTCGAGCGCGGCTACCGGGCCGGGCTCGCCCTGCGCGACCCCTTCGGCCGGCTCCTCGCGGTCGGGCTCGCCTCGATCGTCGCGCTCCAGGTGTTCGTGATCGCGGGCGGGGTGACCGGGCTGATCCCGCTGACCGGCATGGCGATGCCGTTCCTGGCCCAGGGTGGCTCCTCGGTCGTCACCAACTGGGCCATCGTGGCCCTGCTGATCCGGGTGAGCGACTCGGCCCGCCGCCACTACGACGGGCAGGTGGCCCCATGAGCACCGGGTACGGCCGCCGGCGGGGCGGCATGGCCGGCTACGTCCGGCGGGCCCGCGCCCTGTGCGCCCTGCTGCTGTTCGCCCTCCTCGTCAACGCGGCCCGCGTCCAGGTCGTCCTGGCCCGGCAGTACGACGACAACCCCGCCAACCGCCGGAACTCGATCGCCCGTTACGGCCTCCCCCGCGGCGACATCCTGGTCGGCGGCGAGCCGGTCACCGGCTCCCGGGACAGCGGGGAACAGCTGCGCTACGAACGCACCTACCCGCAGGGCCCGTTGTACGCCCCGGTCACCGGCTTCGCCTCCCAGCTGTACGGCACGACGTTCCTGGAGCACGCCGAGGACGGGGTGCTCTCCGGGACCGACCCGATGCTGTCGTCCCTCCAGCTGTGGAACGACACGGGCCGGGCGGTGAGCCCCGGCGGGAACGTCGTCACCACCCTGAACCGGTACGCCCAGGAGGCCGCTTTCCGGGGTCTCGGCTCCCGCAAGGGCGCGGTCGCCGCGATCGAACCGGCGACCGGCCGGATCCTCGCCCTGGTCTCCACCCCGTCGTACGACCCCTCCGAACTGTCCGGCAACGGCGAGGCGGTGACCTCGGCCTGGGCACGGCTGAACGGCGACCCGGAGAAGCCGATGCTCAACCGGGCGGTACGGCAGACGTATCCGCCGGGCTCGACCTTCAAGGTGGTCACCGCGGCCGCCGCCCTGGACGCGGGCGTGGTCACCGACCTGGACGCGCCGACCGACTCCCCCGATCCCTACCGGCTGCCGGGCACCACGACCCGGCTGACCAACGAGGGCGACGGCTGCGCGGACGCCTCGCTGCGGGCGGCCTTCGAGTGGTCCTGCAACACGGTCTTCGCGAAGCTGGGCGTGGACGTGGGGGCGGCGGACATGACGGCGACGGCCCAGGCGTTCGGCTTCAACGACACCCGGCTGCGCATCCCGTTCACCGCCGCGCCGAGCACCTTCGACACGAGCGTGGACAAGGCGCAGCTGGCCCTGTCCTCGATCGGGCAGTACAACACCCGGGCCACGCCGCTGCAGATGGCGATGGTCGCGGCGGCGGTGGCCGACGGGGGGCTGGCGCACCCGCCGTACCTGGTGGAGCGGACCGTGCGGCGGACCGGCGAGACGGTCGGCACGGGCGGTGCGGGGCCGGTGCGGCAGGTGATGAGTGCCGCGACGGCGGTGCGCATGAAGGAACTCATGGTCGACGTGGTCGAGGAGGGCACCGGCACGAACGCCGCGATCCGCGGCGCCACGGTCGGCGGCAAGACCGGCACCGCGCAGCACGGCATCGGCAACTCCGGGGTGCCGTACGCCTGGTTCGTGTCCTGGGCGCAGGCGGACAACGACCTGGAGCCGAAGGTCGCGGTGGCGGTGGTCGTCGAGGACGCGGCCGCGGACCGCGGGGACATCAGCGGCGGCGGGGACGCGGCGCCGATCGCCCGGTCGGTGATGCGGGCGGTGCTCGGGTTCTGAGACGCGGAGTCAACAAGTCGCGCGCGGGGGATTGACCGGCTTGCTGACAAGCGGTCTCATAAGAGCGGACGACGACGTACCCCCGGGTAACGAGGTGAGGGAGCCATGACGACCCTGACGGAAGCCGACGCGGTCGACGGACTGCGGGACGCGCTCGGCCTGCTCAAGGACCGCGAGCAGGTGGCCGAACGGCTGCTCGTCTCCTCCGCGAAGCACTCCTTCGACCCGGACAAGGAGCTGGACTGGGACGCGCCCTTCGAGGACGGCAAGTGGTTCTGGCCGCCGGAGCTGGTGTCGCTGTACGACACGCCGATGTGGAAGCGGATGAGCGAGGAGCAGCGGGTGCTGCTGTCGCAGCACGAGGCCGCCGCACTGGCCTCGCTGGGCATCTGGTTCGAGCTGATCCTGATGCAGCTGCTGGTCCGGCACATCTACGACAAGGCGGCGACGAGTGCGCACGTGCGCTACGCGCTGACCGAGATCGAGGACGAGTGCCGGCACTCGAAGATGTTCGCGCGGCTGATAGCGCGCGGGGACGCGCCCTGGTACCCGGTGAGCCGGGCCCACCAGAACCTGGGCCGCCTCTTCAAGACGATCTCCACGACGCCCGGGTCCTTCACCGCCACCCTGCTCGGGGAGGAGGTGCTGGACTGGATGCAGCGGCTGACCTTCCCAGACGAGCGGGTCCAGCCGCTCGTCCGCGGGGTCACGCGGATCCACGTGGTCGAGGAGGCCCGGCACGTGCGGTACGCCCGCGAGGAGCTGCGCCGGCAGATGGTGACGGCGCCGCGGTGGTCGCAGGAGTTCACGCGGGTCACCTCCGGTGAGTTCGCGCGGGTGTTCTCGGTGGCGTTCGTCAATCCCGAGGTCTACACGAACGTGGGGCTGGACCAGCGGGAGGCCGTGGCGCAGGTGCGGGCGAGTGGGCATCGACGGGAGGTCATGCAGACGGGCGCGAAGCGGCTGACCGACTTCCTGGACGACATCGGGGTTCTTCGGGGGGTGGGGCGGCGGTTGTGGAAGAGCTCGGGGCTGCTGGCCTGAGTTTCGGGTGTGGGAGGGTGGGGGTGGGGTCGGCTACAGAGTCCCGAAGACCTCGTCCGAGCCTTCTGTCGCCGTCTTCGGGATCGTCGGGGGCTTGTAGTGCGCCAGGGAGCCGGCCTTCGGATCGGGGCGTACCGCGCCCAGAATCGGGTTCGCCGCGATCGGGGAGACCTTGACCTTGGCGCCGGGGCGAGGAGCCTGGACCACCTTGCCGTCGCCCAGGTAGAGGGCCACGTGGGTGGCCTCGGGGAAGTAGACGACCAGGTCGCCGGGGCGCAGGCGGTTCAGGGGGACGTGGGGCAGGTCCGCCCACTGTTCCTGGCTGGTGCGCGGGATGGGGGTGCCGGCGTGGTCCCAGGCCTGGGAGGTCAGGCCCGAGCAGTCGTACGACACCGGCCCCGCCGCGCCCCACTGGTACGGCTTCCCCAGCTGCCGCACCGCGTAGCGCACCGCGCGGTCGCCTGCCGGGGAGGGCGGTGGGGTGGTGGTGCCCAGGGCGCCGGACGTGGTGAGCTTCCGCTGGGCGTCCGCCGTCCTCTCCTGCTCCAGGTCGGCGAGGGCCGTGAGCTGGTCGGAGGTGAGGGACACCAGCATGCGCTCCACGTCGGAGAGGCGGTTGCGCACCTCGTCGCGCTGCTTCCTCTGCTTCTCGGCCAGGGCGAGTCGGGTGTCGAGCGCCGTGCGGGCCCGGCGGGCCAGGTCGGCCTGTCTCCGCTCGTCGCCGGCCAGGCGGCCCACCGTCTTCGCCCGCTCGCGCGCCAGCTCGCCGATGACATGGCCCTCGTCAAGCGCGTGCTGCGGGTCCCGGGCGAGCAGCAGCCGTACGTACGGGGAGATCCCGCTGGTGTTCTGGTACTGCTGCCGGGCCAGCCGGCCCGCCTCCGTCCTGCTGGTGTGCAGGGAGCGCCGGGCGATGGCCAGCTCGCCGTCCAGGCGGGTCACCTCGGCGCGCTGGCGCTGCAGCCGTTCCGCCGTCGCGTTGTAGGTCTCGGTGGCCTGTTCGGCCTCCCGGAAGGCCTGCTGCAGGTCCGTCAGCAGCTCGGCGACCGGTTGCGCGGGGTCTGGTGCCGCGAGTGCGGGCAGCGGCGTGAGGACGGCCTGGGCCGCCGCCACCGCGGCCGCACAGGCCAGACGCAGAAACCTTCCTGACACGTCATCACCTCCGATGCGGGACGGTCTCTCCGTTCCACATCGCGATGATCACGCGATAATCGGATATGTATGTGTGGTCCGCGCGGCGGGGTGCGCGATTCGGCGCAACCATGTCACCCGTCGGTGTCGCCCGCCTTCGACCACGGCCACTTCGGCTTGCCGCCACCCGCCCCGCCGCCCCTGCCCGTCGGGTCGTACTCGTACTTCCAGCCCTGGGACAGCCCGAGACGCTTGCTCTGCCCGCGCGGCACGCGACGGTAGACCAGGACGGTGGGCGGGCCGCCCGCCGGGTCCGGGACCGGGATGCGGTACGTCTTCGGGGGGTGGCCGGTCATGCCGAGCAGCACGGGCAGCACCCTCCCGTCCATGGGGCCGCCCTCGAAGGGGGTGTCCTGACTCTTCACGGCACCAGTTTCAGCCACCCGCCGCGAGGGCGTCGACGAGGGCGGCGGTCTGCGGGTCGCGGCGCGCGGTCACGCTGAGCACGGCGACGAACTGGTCCACCAGCCAGTCCCGCAGCTCGTCGACGGGCGGCTGCTTGTCCTCGTCGAGCCAGATGAGGGAGGCCGCCTCGACGGCGGTGATCCACATCCGGACGGTCATCCGCAGCCGGGGACCGGGGTCGGCGATGTCCAGGTGGCTGAGAATGTGCTGCGCGGCGGCCCGTCGCACGCCGTCCACGATCGCCGTCGTCCGCGAGGTCTCCACCACGCTGCCGCCCTGGAGCAGGGCGCTGAAACCGGCGTCGTGCTGGTCGACGAAGGCGAGGTAGCGGTCGAGGGCGCGGGCGAGCCGGGGCAGGAGGGGGCCCTCACGGGGCTCGTCGAAGCAGTGTTCGAGTTCCTCGGCGGCCGACCTGAGGGCGGCCTCGTAGAGCTGCTGCTTGCCGCCGGGGAAATAGCGGTACACGAGCGGGCGGGAGACCCCGGCCGCCTCCGCCACGTCGTCCAGCGACACCTCCTCCGGCGCGCGGTGCGCGAAGAGGGAGAGGGCCGCGTCGAGCAGCTGGCTGCGCCGCTCCTCGACGGACAGTCTGCGGTAGGCGGGGGTGGCGGCCTGGGGGGTCATGCGATCAGCGTATGCGGTGGGACGGGGGCGCCGCGACGGGCACCGGCCCGGGGCGGGTGCGGCGCCGTCGTGGCTGGTCGCGCAGTTCCCCGCGCCCCTTCGGGGGCGCACTGCAGCGCCCTTTCTTTTGGGGGCGCGGGGAACTGCGCGAGCAACCCCCACGCACCCGCGGCCGAAAGCGATCAGGCGTCCGCGGTCACCGAGGCCAGGTACGCCTCTGTCTTCTCCGGCTCGTAGAAGAAGTTCTCGAAGTCGGCCGGGTCGTTGAAGCCGTTGGCGAAACGGTTGGCCACCGGCGGGAGCTGGCCGGCCGCGCCGATCAGGTTGAGGATGTGCTCCGGCGGGGGCGCCAGCATGGCGTTCGTCCACTTGGTGACGTGCTGGGCCGTGTTCCAGTAGCGGTCGAACGTCTCCTGCATCCAGGTCTCGTCGAACTCCTTCTCACCCTGTTCGAGGATCGAGGCGAGGTAGGAGGCGGCGCACTTGGAGGCGGAGTTGGAGCCCTGGCCGGTGATCGGGTCGTTGGCGACGACGACGTCCGCGACACCGAGGACCAGACCGCCGCCGGGGAGGCGGCCGATCGGGTTGCGGACGGTGGGGGCGTAGCGGCCGGCGAGGGTGCCGCCGGCGTCGGTCAGTTCGACCTTGGTGGCCCGCGCGTACTCCCAGGGCGTGTACCGCTCCATGAGTTCCAGGGTCAGGGAGAGGTGCTCCGAGGGGTCCTTGACGCCGTTGAAGACGTCCAGCGGGCCGCCGGGTATGCCCTCCCAGAAGAGGATGTCGGCGGGGCCCGAGGTGGTCAGGGTCGGCATGACGAAGAGCTCGCCGACGCCGGGGACCAGGTTGCAGCGGACCGCGTAGTAGTCCGGGTGCTCGGGGCGGGGGCCGAGACCGTGGACGTAGGAGACGGCAAGCGCCCGCTGCGGCTCCGTGTAGGGGGAGCGCGAAGCGTCGCGGCCGAACATCTGGACCAGTTCGCCCTTGCCGGCCGAGACCAGCACCAGGTCGTAGGTGCGGGCGAAGTAGTCCAGGTCACCGACCGCCGCGCCGTGGATGACCAGCTGGCCGCCGCGCTGCGCGAAGGTCTCCATCCAGCCGGCCATCTTCACCCGCTGGTCGACCGACTGCGCGTACCCGTCGAGCTTGCCCACCCAGTCGATGGCGCGGACCGCGGGGCCCTCCGCCCAGGAGCCCGGGGCCGCGACCGAGACGCCGAGTCCTTCGATCTTCGGGGCCTGGGACTCCCAGAAGTTCAGCTGGAGATCGCGCTCGTGCTGCAGTGCCGTGTGGAACATGCACTGCGTCGACATGACCCGGCCGGAGCGGATCTCGTCCGCGGTCCGGTTCGACATCAGGGTGACCTCGTAGCCGTGCGACTGGAGGCCGAGGGCGAGCTGGAGACCGGCCTGGCCGGCCCCCACGACGAGTATCTTCCGCATGCGGTGGTGGCTCCTAAGGGTTCAGAAGATCTACCCGGGGTGCTACTCGGGGGTTTCGTCCAGCGCGTGGGCGACCAGGGACAGCAGTGTCTCGATGGCCGAGATCCGACGGCGGGCGTCCATGATCATTACAGGTATGCGCGGCGGGATCGTCAACGCCTCGCGCACGTCCTCGGGTTCGAAGCGCTCGCTGCCGTCGAAGTGGTTGACCGCGACGACGTACGGCAGCCCGCAGCTCTCGAAGTAGTCCAGCGCGGGGAAGCAGTCCTTCAGGCGCCGGGTGTCCGCGAGGACGACGGCGCCGATCGCACCGCGCACCAGGTCGTCCCACATGAACCAGAACCGCTGCTGGCCCGGCGTGCCGAACAGGTAGAGCACCAGGTCGTCGTCGAGCGTGATGCGGCCGAAGTCCATGGCCACGGTGGTGGTCAGCTTGCCGGGCGTGGCGGTGAGGTCGTCGGTCTCCTCGCTCGCCTCGGTCATCAGCGCCTCGGTCTGCAGGGGCGTGATCTCCGAGACGGCGGTGACCAGCGTGGTCTTGCCGACACCGAAACCGCCCGCCACGACTATCTTCGTCGCGATGGGGGCCCGGCTGCGGTCCGTCTGCCAGGACCGCGGCTGCTCCTCCTCGTCGAGGAGCGGGTCGACGCCGGTGGCGTCAGAGACGGCGTAGTCCACTCAGCACCCTTTCCAGCAGAGCGCGGTCCGGACGGCCGACGCCGTGTCCGGTACCGGTTCCGTACACACGGATCTTTCCCTGGTCCGCGAGGTCGCTGAGCAGGACCCGGACCACACCGAGCGGCATCTTCAGCAGCGCGGCGATCTCGGCCACCGTGCGCATGCGGCGGCACAGTTCGACGATGGCCTGCATCTCCGGCATCACCCGGGTGCTGAGGGAACCATTCGTCAGTTCCTTGCGCTCCTCCGGGGCCTCGAGCGCGGCCACGAAGGTCTCCACCAGGAGGACGTGACCGAAGCGGGTACGGCCACCGGTGAGCGAGTAGGGACGGACGCGGGCGGGTTTGCGGTCGCCGCCGCGTACCGGGAGGTTCTGCCTGCGGTTCTTCGGCGCGCCGTTCATCGGCCGCTCCTCGTCGCGTCGGCCTCTAGGGACTTGCGTAGCTCGGTGCGGAGTTCGGGGGTCAGGACGTGGCCGGCGCGGCCGACGAACAGTGCCATGTGATAGGCCACCACGCTCATGTCGCACTCCGCGCTGCCGTGCACGCCCAGCAGCGAGCCGTCGCTGATCGACATCACGAAGAGGCTGCCCTCGTCCATCGCGACCATCGTGTGCTTGACCGGGCCGAAGTCCATCAGCCTGGCGGCGCCCACGGTGAGGCTGCCGATGCCGGAGACGATGGTGGCGAGGTCGGCGGCGGAGCCGCGCGGGCCCGTCCGCTTCTCGTTCCTGGCCTCGCGGGCCTCCTCGTTCCGGACGGGGTCCGAGGAGAGCAGGAGCAGCCCGTCGGAGGAGACCACGGCGACCGACTGGATCCCGGGCACCTCCTCGATGAGGTTGCTCAGCAGCCAGTGCAGGTTGCGGGCTTCACTGCTCAGTCCGAAGGTACTGGGCGCGGTCAACTGCTTGCCTCCTCGACTGTGCCCCCCGTGGCTTCTTCGGATACGGCTGTTCCGGGTACGGCTCGTACGGTGCTCGGCACCTGGTTCTGGCCCGTCTGCTCGGCGATCTCCGCCTCGACGTCACGCCGTCCGGCGTCGGCGCCCCGGCGGAAGCCGCCGAGCCTGCGGCGGAGGGCGTCCGCGTCGACGCCGGTGCTGCGCTGGCGGGGCGGTGGGGCGGGAGCGGTGATCTTCGGCGTGCGCTTGGGGAGGCCCTTGCTGGTGACCTCGTCGTCGTCCGCCTCGGCGTCCCCCTGCGGGGCGTGCTCGCCGTCGGCGGCCGCGGGCCGCGGGCGGGCGTGCTCCTCGGCTTCGCCGAGGTCGTTCCCACTCGCACCACCCGTGCGGCTTTCGTGGTCGGGTGCGGGTGGCCCCAGTGGGGCGCGTTCGCCGTCGGCGGCCGCGGGCCACGGGCGGCTGGGAGCGCCGGCGTCGGCAGGATGCGCGCGCTCCCCGGCCGCGCCCGCACCCGCCTCCGGCTCCAGCGGGACCAGCAGCTCCATCGTCGTCTCGGCGAACGTCTCCGCCGGCGCCTTCGGACGGGCTGTCGGCTCGGGGTCCGCGGCCTTCGGCGGGGACGTCTGTTCGTGGGCGGGCTGTTCGTCCGCCTCCCGTACCGCCTTCTCCGCCAGCGTCACCAGCGGGTCGCCGGCCGTCGAGCGGCCGTACAGGACGTTGGAGTTGACCTCCGCGTCCGCGCCGGGGAGGGAGAAGGTGTGGGCGCCGGCCGAGGTCGTGGCCGAGGGGACCGCGGTCCGCGGGGGCTGGGCCAGCAGCGGCTGGGGCAGGACCACGACCGCCGCCACCCCGCCCTGCTTCTGCTCGCGGAGCTGGACGCGGACGCCGTGCCGGTGGGCGAGGCGGGCCACCACGTAGAGGCCGAGGCCGAGACCGTCCTCGCCCTCCTGGTCGTAGGGCGACTCGGGGTCGAACTCGGCGAGGCGGCCGTTGAGGCGGACCATGCGGTCGGCGGTCATCCCGATGCCCTCGTCCTGGACGGAGAGCATGACCTCGCCGCTCTCCAGCAGCCAGCCGGAGATCTCGACGGGGACGTCGGGCGGGGAGGACGCGGTGGCGTTCTCCATGAGTTCGGCGAGGAGGTGGGAGAGGTCGTCGGCGGCGAAGCCGGCCACGTGCGCGTGCGGGGGGAGGGAGGCGATCCGGACCCGCTCGTAGCGCTCGATCTCGCTGACCGCCGCCCGGACGACGTCCACCAGCGGGATCGGGCCCGCGTGCTGCTGGACGTGTTCGGTGCCGGCGAGGACCAGGAGGTTCTCGCTGTGGCGGCGCATGACCGTGGCGAAGTGGTCGAGCTTGAAGAGGGTCGACAGGCGGTCGGGGTCCTGTTCGCGCTCCTCCAGGGTCTCGATCACGGCGAGCTGACGCTCCACCAGGCCGAGCGTGCGCAGCGCGAGGTTGACGAAGGTGGAGCCGATGCTGGTGCGCAGCCGCTCCAGTTGGGCGGCGGCGTCGGTGACCTCGGCGCGCAGTTCCTCGCGGGCGTCGGCCATCTTCTGGCGCTGGCCGACCAGGTGCTTGCGGTCGGTCTCCAGGGTGGCGATGCGGTCGTAGAGCCCGGCGGCGTGCGCGTGCAGGGCGTTGACGGAGCGGACGACCTGGGCGAACTCGTCGTTGCGGCCGGTGAAGGCGACCGGTTCCTCGGTGCGCGGGTCCTCGGCCCCGGCGAGGCGGGCCGAGCCCCGGCGGAGCACGGAGAGCGGGCGGGTGAGGGTGCGGGCCATGGCCGTGGCGATGCCGACCGCGACCAGCATCAGGGCGCCGAGCACCGCGATGCGGATCTCCAGCGCGGTGACGTCGTCGTCGCGGAGCGCCGCGAGGTCCTTGGTGCGGTGGTCGTAGAGGGCCGACTCCACGCCCCGCATCAGGTCGACCCGGGCGGACAGCGCCGCGTCCAGCTTCTTGGTGCCGGTGCCGAGGTCGTCGTCGGAGAGGGTCGGCTGGTCGGTGAGGGCGGCCAGGTACTTGTCGGCGTCGTTGACGTCACCGCCGGTGACCGTGGAGTCGTACGAGTCGACCGCCGCCTTGGGCGCGGTGTCGCGGAAGTCGGCGAGGGCCGCGTCGGCGCGCAGCCTGGCCTGCTGGGCGGCGGCGGTGAGCGCGTCGCGCTGCTTCTTGTCCGCCTCGGAGGTGGTGGTGCTGGTGACGGGCAGACCGGTGAGCGGGCTGATCGTGGTCTGGGTGGTGCTGGGGATGTTCAGGGCGGCGAGGAGCAGGCCGCGGGCGGCGGCGGACTGCTGGACGGCGGAGTCCAGTTCGGCGAGGGCGTAGGCGCCGGAGCCGGCCCTGGGGGGCGTCTGCTCGGCCAGTTGCTCGGCGAGCCGGTGCAGTTCGGTGATGGTCTGCGAGTACGCCTGGTGCGCTTCGAGGGCCGTGCTCTTGCCGGTGAGGGCGGAGCGTCGGACGGCGGCGATGCCGTCGAGGTCGGTGCGCAGCCAGCCGGGCGCGTCGGTGTCCGCGCGCAGGTCCTCGACCTGGCGGTCGACGCGGGCGCTGCGGTCCTCGGAGGGCGCCTTGGACTTGGGCCGGCCGGCCGCGATGTAGGAGGTGACCTCGTCGCGTTCGTCGGCGAGGGAGTTGGCGAGGGCCAGCGCGTCCTGGGTGCGGCCGGACAGGGTCACCAGGTCCTGGGAGTCGCTCAGCTGCCCGGAGGCGGTGAGCAGGGCGGGCGTTCCGGCCCCCGCGATCGCCGCGGCGACCACGGCCACGGCCACGATCAGCCGGGTGCGGACGTGCTTGGGGCGGCCGGTGCCGACGGGGGCCGCGGCGCCCGTTTCGGAGGCCGTCTTCTTGCCTGTGCGCCGAGGCCGCGTCTTCTGCACCGGTGCTCGCATTCCTGAACTCGTGTACCCGTGGGGTTGGGTGGCACCCCGTCATGATCCCCGGCATTTCGGTGCCAAGTGGTGCACGCACCCGATGCGTGCGCCTGCGTATCGGTCCCCGACCCTCCCAGCGCCGGTGGGCAGTGGTCTCACATCACCCGACCCGCCACCCGAAGGAGTGAACATCGGAGGGGAGTTGGCGGGCAAGTTCCGGCGGACCATGCGGGTGCCTTTTCCGGCTGGCCGGTTGGACGCGGACGGCAGGCTTTGACAGGATTCGCCACCGCACCTTCCCGGAGGGCGTCATTCCACCCCAAAACAGGCGGCTGACCTGCGAGACCGCGTCAATTCCGGGGTCGTTGCCAGCCTTTGGTGAAGTCCGTGAAGGGGTCGTGCAGACTGGCCGAATGCATACTGAGGTCGTTTCGGAACCCGGTGCCCCCGACCGCCCCAACGAGGACTTCGCCGGTGTCGGACTTCCCGCCTCGGGGCAGGGGGGTTGCGTGATCGTCCTGGACGGAGTGACCCCGCCCCGGGACGGCACCGGGTGTCTGCATTCCGTCCACTGGTTCACCGCGCGGCTGGGCGGCGCACTGACCGAACTGACCGTTTCGCGAGGAGATCTGACGCTGCGGGAGATCCTCGAACAGGCGATCGCCCGCACAGCTGCGGCACATGGTGACACCTGTGACCTTTCTCACCCGCGTACCCCGCAGGCGACGGTCGTGCTGAGCCGCTGGTCCACGGAGACCGTGGAGTTCCTGGTCCTGTCCGACTCCGTGCTGCTCCTGAGGTCACCCGACGGCACGGTCACCCCGGTCCTGGACGACCGCCTCGACCGGGTGCCGCGCGCCTCGCTGGCCTCGGACGCGATCGCCGACGCCACGGTCCGCAACAAGGAGGGCGGCTTCTTCACGGCCGCCGCCGACCCCTCGGTGGCCGCCCGCGCGGTCACCGGGACCGTGCCCCTCGCCGAGGTCCGCGCGCTGGCCGCCCTCACGGACGGGGCGGCCCGCTGGGCGGAGAAGTTCCGCGAGGGCGACTGGACGGCCCTCCTGGACGTCGTGCGCAAGGAGGGTGCGCGGGCGCTGGTCGGCCGGGTGCGGGAGCTGGAGGCGGCCGACCGGGAGGAGCGGGTGTTCCTGCGGCGGAGCAAGACGCACGACGACGCGACGGTGGTGTACGTCGAGCTGTGAGCCCCCCCCCCCCCGGGGGGGGCGGCCCGGTGGCGGCTACTTCTCCATGACGCCGTTCAACTGGTTCAGCAGCCGGGCCAGTTCCGCGACCTCGGTGCGGTCCCAGTGGGCGAGCTGGCGGACGTAGCGGCCCCGGCGGGCCTCGCGGACCGTGCCGACCCGGCGCCGGCCCTCGTCGGTGAGGGCGACCAGCCAGGCCCGTCCGTCGGCCGGGTCGGGCTCCCGGGCGATCAGGCCGAGCTCCTCCAGAGCGCGCAGCTGGCGGGACATGGTGGCCTTGCCGACGCCGATGTACGCGGCCAGTTCGGTGGCGCGCTGGCCGCCGCACTCGTCGAGCCGTACGAGCAGTCCGTACGCGGCGGACTCCAGGTCGGGGTGGACCTCCCGGGCCATCTCGCCCTGGCTGGCCCGGGCGCGGCGCAGCAGCACCGTCAACTCGCGTTCCAGGGCCAGGAACTCCCGGTCCGCACCACTCGGCGTCGACCCGGTGGCGGCGCGCTGTTCGTCGCCCTTTTCGTCCTCGTGCACGTCAGCACCCCTGATCGGTTTCGCAGTCCTGAAAGTTTCCGTCAAGCCCCGTCATCGCCGCAGCTCGCCAAGTATTCCGCAGGCGTAGACCAACGGCAGCCTCCGGACCCCCTTCCCCCGGGGTCCGGCCCGTGCGTAGCGTCTGCACCCAGGCAATCGCTGGCATGCCCACGCCATTGAGTCGCGTCGTGCCGTGTGACACTGCGTCGTGTCGCGCCGCGCGGACCGACCGCCTCTGGCATACCTGGGACCTCACCTCACCCCACGGAGGCACGTCATGCCCGTGCACAGACCCGCCCCCACACTCCTGACCGGCCTGCTGGTGCTGCTGCTCGCGGCGCTCGCCCCGGTCCCCGCCCACGCCGACGCGTCCGGCCCGGCCGTCCCGGCCCGCGGCTCGGCCTACATGGGCATCGGCGTCCTGGCCCACGACGGCCGGAGCGGCACGCCCAAGACCGACCTCGTCACCCAGACCGAGGGCGTCGACGTCGCCAGCTACCAGGGCGACGTCTCCTGGTCGACCCTGCTCGGCAGCGGGGTCAGATGGGCGTACTCCAAGGCGACGGAAGGCACGTCCTACACGAACCCCTACTTCGCCAAGCAGTACAACGGCTCCTACGACGTCGGCATGATCCGCGGCGCCTACCATTTCGCGACCCCGGACACCGCGGGCGGCGCCGCCCAGGCCGACTACTTCGTCGACCACGGCGGCGGCTGGTCCCGGGACGGCCGGACCCTTCCCGGCGTCCTCGACATCGAGTGGAACCCGTACGGCGCAGCGTGCTACGGCAAATCCAAGAGCGGGATGGTCACCTGGATCACCGACTTCCTGAACAGGTACAAGGCCCGCACCGGCCGTGCCGCCGTCATCTACACGGCGACCAGCTGGTGGACCGACTGCACCGGCAACTACGGCGGTTTCGCCACCGCCAACCCGCTGTGGATCGCCCGGTACGCCTCGGAGGTGGGCACGCTGCCGGCCGGCTGGTCGACGTACACGATGTGGCAGTACACGTCGACCGGACCGTCGGTCGGGGACCACGACAAGTTCAACGGGGCCGTCGACCGGGTGGTCGCACTCGCCAACGGGTAGACGGCGCCGCGGACGGACGACGCCGCACCGGGCGAAGGCCCGGGCCCCCTCGCGGGGACCCGGGCCTTCTGCATCCGGCAGCGTCCGTCACGCCGCTACCGGAACCTCCGGCACCGCGCCGTTCGTGGCGGGCGCGAGCGCCAGCTCCAGGACCTGGCGGACGTCGGTCACGGCGTGGACGTCGAGCTTGTCCAGCACCTCGGCCGGGACGTCGTCCAGGTCGGCCTCGTTGCGCTTGGGGATGATGACGGTCGTCACTCCGGCGCGCTGGGCGGCGAGCAGCTTCTGCTTCACGCCGCCGATCGGCAGCACCCGGCCGGTCAGCGAGACCTCGCCGGTCATCGCCACGTCCGTGCGGACCAGCCGCCCGGAGAGCAGCGACGCGAGGGCCGTCGTCATCGTGATGCCGGCGCTCGGGCCGTCCTTCGGGACCGCGCCCGCCGGGAAGTGGATGTGCACACCCCGGTCCTTCAGGTCGCCGACCGGGAGTTCCAGTTCGGCGCCGTGCGAACGGAGGAAGGACAGCGCGATCTGCGCCGACTCCTTCATCACGTCGCCCAGCTGACCGGTGAGGGTCAGACCCGCCGCGCCCGTCTCCGGGTCGGCCAGCGACGCCTCGACGAAGAGGACGTCGCCGCCGGCGCCGGTGACCGCGAGGCCCGTCGCCACACCCGGGACCGCCGTGCGGCGCTCGGCCGGGTCCTGGGCGGACTCGGGCACGTGGTGCGGCCGGCCGATCAGGGCGCGCAGGTCCTCGTCCCTGATCGTGAAGGGCAGCTCCCGCTGGCCCAGCTCGTGCTGGGCCGCCACCTTGCGGAGCAGCCGGGCGATCGAGCGCTCCAGGGTGCGGACGCCCGCCTCGCGGGTGTACTCGCCGGCGAGCTTGCGCAGCGCGCTCTCGTCGAGGACCACCTCGTCCTTGGCGAGCCCCGCCCGCTCCAGCTGGCGCGGGAGCAGGTGGTCACGGGCGATGACGACCTTCTCGTCCTCGGTGTAGCCGTCCAGGCGGACCAGCTCCATACGGTCGAGCAGGGCCTCCGGGATGGCCTCCAGGACGTTGGCGGTGGCGAGGAAGACGACGTCGGACAGGTCGAGTTCGACTTCCAGGTAGTGGTCGCGGAAGGTGTGGTTCTGCGCCGGGTCCAGGACCTCCAGGAGGGCGGCCGCGGGGTCGCCGCGGAAGTCGGAGCCCACCTTGTCGATCTCGTCGAGGAGGACGACCGGGTTCATCGAACCGGCCTCCTTGACGGCACGGACGATCCGGCCGGGCAGCGCGCCGACGTACGTACGGCGGTGACCGCGGATCTCGGCCTCGTCCCGGACGCCGCCGAGGGCCACCCGGACGAACTTGCGGCCCATCGCGTGCGCGACCGACTCACCGAGCGAGGTCTTGCCGACACCGGGCGGTCCGACGAGGGCCAGCACGGCACCGCCGCGCCGCCCGCCGATCACGCCGAGGCCCCGGTCGCTACGGCGCTTGCGCACCGCCAGGTACTCGGTGATCCGCTCCTTCACGTCCTCCAGACCGGCGTGCTCGGCGTCCAGGACCGCCTTGGCGCCCTGGATGTCGTACTGGTCCTCGGTCCGCTCGTTCCACGGCAGTTCGAGCACCGTGTCCAGCCAGGTGCGGATCCACGAGCCCTCGGGCGACTGGTCGCTGGACCGCTCCAGCTTGTCGACCTCCTTGAGGGCGGCCTCGCGGACCTTCTCCGGCAGGTCGGCGGCCTCCACGCGGGCGCGGTAGTCGTCGGACTCCTCGCCGTCCTTGGCGGCGTCGCCGTTCAGCTCGCGCAGTTCCTTGCGGACCGCCTCCAGCTGACGGCGGAGCAGGAACTCGCGCTGCTGCTTGTCGACGCCCTCCTGGACGTCCTTGGCGATGGTCTCGGCCACGTCCTGCTCGGCGAGGTGGTCGCGGAGCTGCTGGGTGGCCAGCTTCAGGCGGGCGACCGCGTCCACGGTCTCCAGGAGTTCGATCTTCTGTTCGGTGGTCAGGAAGGGCGAGTAGCCGGAGTTGTCGGCGAGCTGGGAGACGTCGTCGATGGCCTGCACCCGGTCCACGACCTGCCAGGCGCCGCGCTTGCGCAGCCAGGCGGTGGCGAGGGCCTTGTACTCCTTGACCAGTTCGGTGACATGACCGGGCACCGGGTCCGGGACGTTCTCGTCGATGCGGGTGCCCTCCACCCACAGGGCGGCACCCGGGCCGGTGGTGCCGGCGCCGATGCGCACCCGGTAGCGGCCGCGGATCAGCGCGCCCGGGTCGCCGTCGGCCAGGCGGCCGACCTGCTCCACCGTGCCGAGCACACCGGTGCCCGGGTAGGTCCCGTCGACCCGCGGCACCAGCAGCACCTTGGGCTTGCCGGGCTCGGTACGGGCGGCGGCCTGCGCGGCCTCCACGGCGGCGCGTACATCAGGGTCCTTCAGGTCCAGCGGGACCACCATCCCGGGCAGCACAACCTCGCCGTCGAGCGGCAGCACAGGGAGGCTGAGTGATGCGGACGTCGAAGCCATGATCTCCCCTTCGGCAGTCAACTTGAGCTATGCCGACTCAATGTTTGCAAGCCCAGAAATGTTCCCATGCATATGTTCGCTCTGAGCGATCGACTGCCGACCTGGCCGAACACGGTCCCACGCCCGTAAAAACAGTTCATCGGCGCGGGCTCATTCCCCGTACGGTCAGCCGGTGACCGACACCGACAGCACCGCGGCCCTGCTGGCCGCCTACGACGCCCAGATGCGCGCCGTCCAGCCCGTCCCCGCCCCCGGGATCACCTACGAGCACGACGGCCCCGTCCTCCGGGTGGTGGGCCAGCACCGCGGCTTCGTGACCGGGCCGCGCGACTGGGGTGGTGTGCGCGGCCCCGAACTGGACGCGCTGATCGCCCGGCAGCGGGACTTCTTCGCGGCGCGCGGCGAGGCGGTCGAGTGGAAGACGCGCGGGCACGACGACCCGGCGGACCTCCCCGACCGGCTGCGCACGGCGGGCTTCGTGCCCGAACCGCCGGAGACGGTCGTGATCGCCCTGGTCGAGGACCTGGCCGTGGCCGCACCCGCGCTGCCCCCGGGCGTCACACTGCGCCGGGTCACCGCCGACGCGGACCTGGACCGGATCGCCGCGCTGGAGACGGCGGTATGGGGCGCGGACATGGCGTGGATCGCCGGGCACCTGAGAGGCCGGCTCGCGGTCGCCCCGGACGACAACGAGATCTACGTCGCCGAGGCGGCCGGGGAGGTCGTCTCGGCGGCCTGGGTGGCCTTCCGGCCCGGTACGGACTTCGCCATGCTGCTGGGGGGCTCCACGCTGGCCGAGTGGCGCGGCAAGGGCGTCTACCGGGCGCTGGTGGCCCTCCGGGCGACCCGCGCGGCGGCCAGGAACGCCCCCTACCTCCTCGTGGAGGCCTCGGCCGACAGCGCCCCGATCCTCAGACGCCTGGGCTTCAGGACGCTCACGACAACGACCCCGTACGTCTGGACCCCGGCCGACTGAAACGCGCCCCACAGGGGCGCTGGGGGTACCCCCGGCCGAAGGCTGGGGGAGGAACTGCGCGACCAGCCACAACGACGCGGCACCCGGCAATCACCAACCGCCTGCACGGCGCCAAGGCCGAGCAGGAAGCGGCCCTCGGGATACCGGAGTTGGCGAAGGGGCTGGCGGCGGCGCGGGGCGCCTGAGCGCTCAGGGAGCGACAGGGACGGCGTCGGCGAGGCCCTGGACCCGCTCCCGCCGCCAGCGCCTCACCACCGGCCAGAGCCCGGTGCCGATGCCCAGCGAGATCAGGTGGCCCCAGTTGGTCATCGGGTCCTGGAAGGCGATCAGGTCGGTGACGAGGCTGTAGCCGACCAGGGCGAGCAGCGGCCAGCGCAGCCAGGGGGCGAGGAGGCCGGAGAGCGCGCCGATGCTGGCGGCCACCCCGAAGCTGATGCCGTAGTCGAGGCGGTGCAGCGAGGTGCCGGGAAGGTGGCCGACCAGGACCGCGAGGCCGACCGGCACCTCGGTCGCGAGGGTGGCCAGGACATGGCCGGTCAGGAAGACGAGGATCGCGCGGGCACCGCCTATCCGCCGCTCCAGTGCGGTCAGGACGAGCACGAAGGCCAGCGCGTACGGCGACAGCAGCCCGCCCGCGATCCACAGCGCGCTGGCCAGCAGGACGAAGACCGGGGTGCGCAGCAGGTGGGCGACGTCGGTGCTGGAGTCCTGGTAGACCGCGTACCGGAGACCGGGGCTCGCATACGTCGCGAAGAGCGAGGTGAGGGCCAGGACCGCCGTGTAGGTGAAGGTGACCGGGGTGCCGGTGGGGGTGGGGAGGAGCCGCCAGGGGTGCAGCCGGAGGGTGGTGCGCGGGATCCTCGGGGCGGGCGCCGCGAGCGGGCCGCGCTGACGGGGCACGCCGTCGAGGAGGGCGGCGACGTCCCCGGCAGGAAGGGGCTCGGGCGTGGGCGTCGATGCGGGCCTCGCGGTCCGTTCCACGGTGAGGCGCTCCTTCCGTTTCACCCCACCCTTCGCCGTCCGACGAGCCGGTGTCTATGACCGGCGCCACCCAGGGGACTATTCAAAGGATTTTCTGAAGAACCAAGAGGGGTCAGGAGGAACCATACGAGCCGCTCACCGTCACCCGCGGGCGCGAAGCGCCGGACGGCCCCTCGAACGGGTGACAGCCGTGCGGCTGCCGCACACCCGTAATTCGCGTGGCCCCAAAGCACTGTTGGGGCAGGATGGCGGCCATGACCGCCTCGGCCTCCCCCACCTCACCGCATGTCGGTTCCCTTGGCTCCCCCGGGCCCTCCGGCGCCCCCGGCCCTTCGGATTCACCGGTGGTCCTGGACCGGCGCGACGGGCCGTACGGCGAGGTGGTGCTGCGCAGACACGGCGAGCTCCTGCAGATCATCGCCAACGGCTGCTTCCTGATGGACACCTCCGACGGACGCTCGGAACGTTTGCTGGTGGACGCCGCGTACCAGGCGCTGGACGGGCGGAGCGAGCCGGCGGTGCTGATCGGCGGGCTGGGCGTCGGGTTCTCGCTCGCCCATGCCGCACAGGACTCCCGGTGGGGACGGATCACGGTGGTGGAGCGGGAGGCGGCGGTCGTCGACTGGCACCGGGACGGTCCGCTCTCCGCGCTGTCCGCCCGCGCGTTCGCCGATCCGCGCACGGTGATCGTCGAGAGTGATCTCATCACTTACGTCAATGAGACATCGGACACGTTCGACGCGCTGTGCCTGGACATCGACAACGGCCCCGGCTGGACCGTCGACGAGGGCAACGAGGGACTCTACTCACCGGCCGGACTCGCAGGCTGCGCAAGGGTGTTGAGGCCGGGCGGGGTACTGGCCGTGTGGTCGGCGCAGCCCTCTGCGGAATTCGAGGGAACCTTGTGGAATGCCGGTTTCCAACGGGTGCGTACCGAAGAGATCCCGGTTGCCCGGGGCGTTCCGGACGTCGTTCACCTTGCCGTCCGCCCTGGATAGCGAGTGCGCCTCCTGTCCCCGTAATGTGCATCCCTGACGCCGATCATTCAAGCGTCAATCGCAGTCATGGGATCACCCCACTGGTTCCGGAAAGCACACAGGGGCGGGCGATGGAGCAGACACACACCTCCCACAACGGCACGGCGACGGCCACTCCGGGCGCTCAGCGCCGGGTTCTGGTCGTCGAGGACGACCCGACGATCGTCGACGCCATCGCGGCCCGCCTGCGCGCCGAGGGGTTCCTCGTGCAAACAGCGGGCGACGGTCCGGCCGCCGTCGACACCGCCGAGGCCTGGCAGCCCGACCTGCTGATCCTCGACATCATGCTGCCCGGCTTCGACGGTCTGGAGGTCTGCCGGCGCGTGCAGGCCGCCCGGCCGGTGCCGGTGCTGATGCTCACCGCGCGGGACGACGAGACCGACATGCTGGTCGGCCTCGGGGTCGGCGCCGACGACTACATGACCAAGCCGTTCTCCATGCGGGAGCTGGCGGCACGTGTGCACGTGCTGCTGCGCCGGGTGGAGCGGGCGGCCATCGCGGCCTCCACGCCCCGCTCGGGCATCCTGCGCCTCGGCGAGCTGGAGATCGACCACGCGCAGCGCCGGGTCCGGGTGCGCAGCGAGGACGTGCACCTCACCCCCACCGAGTTCGACCTCCTCGTGTGCCTGGCGAACACCCCGCGCGCGGTGCTCTCCCGTGAGCAGCTGCTCGCCGAGGTGTGGGACTGGGCGGACGCCTCCGGCACCCGCACGGTCGACAGCCACATCAAGGCGCTGCGCCGGAAGATCGGCGCCGAGCGGATCCGCACCGTGCACGGTGTGGGCTACGCGCTGGAGACACCGACGCCATGAGCGGCGGGCCGGTCGGACCGAGAGGCCCCGGGGAGGAGCCCTGGGGCGGCGTACGCCCGTTCTCGATCAAGACCAAGCTGGGCGCGCTGGTCGTCGTCTCGGTCCTGATCACCACCGGTCTGTCGATCGTCGCGGTGCACACCAAGACGGAGCTGCGCTTCATCACGGTCTTCTCGATGATCGCCACACTGCTGATAACGCAGTTCGTGGCGCATTCGCTCACCGCGCCGCTGGACGACATGAACGCGGTGGCCCGGTCGATATCGCAGGGCGACTACACGCGCCGGGTGCGCGAGAACCGCCGGGACGAGCTGGGCGACCTGGCCGAGACGATCAACGTCATGGCCGACGAGCTGGAGGCCCAGGACCGCCAGCGCAAGGAGCTGGTCGCGAACGTCTCGCACGAGCTGCGCACACCCATCGCGGGACTGCGGGCCGTCCTGGAGAACGTCGTCGACGGGATCGCCGAGCCGGACACCGAGACGATGCGCACGGCCCTGAAGCAGACCGAGCGCCTCGGACGGCTCGTGGAGACCCTCCTGGACCTGTCCCGGCTCGACAACGGCGTCGTACCCCTGCGGCAGCGCCGCTTCGAGGTGTGGCCGTACCTCTCCGGTGTGCTCAAGGAGGCCAACATGGTCGCCGGGGCGCGCGGGGGCATGACCTCGGGCTCCGGGAACCACACGCGTACGGACGTCCATCTGCACCTCGACGTCTCGCCGCCCGAGCTGACCGCGCACGCCGACCCGGAGCGCATCCACCAGGTCGTGGCCAACCTCATCGACAACGCGGTCAAGCACAGCCCGGCGCACGGCCGGGTGACCGTGAAGGCGCGGCGCGGGCCGCAGCCGGAGTCGCTGGAGCTGGAGGTCCTGGACGAGGGCCCCGGCATCCCGCGCTCGGAGTGGCACCGCGTCTTCGAGCGCTTCAACCGCGGCGCCGTACGGCGGCCGCACGGCCCGGGCAGCGACGGCGGCACCGGGCTGGGCCTGGCGATCGCCCGGTGGGCGGTGGATCTGCACGGCGGCCGGATCGGCGTGGCCGAATCCGATCGGGGTTGCAGGATTATCGTCACTCTCCCGGGGCTTTCATCCGTGCCAAGTTGACGTAAAGTTCGATCCGGAGCCTCAAGATCCACCTGTCGCCGGCCCGGCCGTCCGCGCAGCCGGACACGTGTGATCAGGCGCGGCCTCCGCGCAGGTCGCGCAGGGGTTCGGTGCGAGGTGATCGCCGGCGCGGCGGAGCCATGCCTGGTTCGGTCCTTTCGCAGCGCAACTACGCTTGTTTCCCGCCATATCAAGCCCTGAAACACAGTTTTCGATGTGACTTACGCGACGATGAACCGGCCCGACCTGACCTTCGCGGTCTTGGAGGCGTAGCCTTTATTCCCGCTGTCCATAACCTTGTGAAGCGGAAGAGGGCGGTTGCCGCCGTGTCGCCACAGTCCCCCAGTAACTCGAGCATCTCGACCGACGCAGACCAAGCGGGCAAGAACCCCGCAGCCGCGTTCGGACCGAACGAGTGGCTCGTCGACGAGATCTATCAGCAGTACCTCCAGGACCCAAATTCGGTAGACCGAGCCTGGTGGGACTTCTTCGCCGACTACAAGCCGGGAGCGCCCGCCGCCTCGGCTCCGGCGGGTACCGCGGCCGCGGGCGCCGCGGGCACCACCTCCACGACACCCGCGCCGGCCCAGCCGGCGGCTCCGGCGCCCGCGCCCGCCGCCCAGACGCCCGCCGCGCCCGCTCCGGCCGCGCCCGCCGCTCCCAAGGCCGCAGCGCCCGCCCCGGCGCCCGCGAAGCCCGCCGCTGCCCCGGCCCCGGCCGCCGCGAAGCCGGCCGCCGCCAAGGCCGCCGCGCCCGCCGCCGAGGCCCCTGCGGGTCCCGAGCTGGTCACCCTGCGTGGTCCCGCCGCGGCCGTCGCGAAGAACATGAACGCCTCGCTGGAGCTGCCGACGGCCACCTCGGTCCGCGCGGTCCCGGTGAAGCTGCTCTTCGACAACCGGATCGTCATCAACAACCACCTGAAGCGCGCCCGGGGCGGGAAGATCTCCTTCACGCACCTGATCGGCTTCGCGATGGTCCAGGCCATCAAGGCCATGCCGTCGATGAACTGGTCGTTCGGCGAGAAGGACGGCAAGCCGACCCTGGTCAAGCCGGCCCACGTCAACCTGGGCCTCGCCATCGACCTGGTGAAGCCCAACGGCGACCGCCAGCTGGTCGTCGCGGCCATCAAGAAGGCCGAGACGCTGAACTTCTTCGAGTTCTGGCAGGCCTACGAGGACATCGTCCGTCGCGCCCGCGACAACAAGCTGACGATGGACGACTTCACCGGCGTCACGGTCTCCCTGACCAACCCCGGCGGCCTCGGCACCGTCCACTCGGTCCCGCGTCTGATGCCCGGCCAGTCGGTCATCATGGGCGTCGGCTCCATGGACTACCCGGCGGAGTTCCAGGGCACCAGCCAGGACACCCTGAACAAGCTCGGCATCTCGAAGGTCATGACGCTCACGTCGACCTACGACCACCGGGTCATCCAGGGCGCCGCCTCCGGCGAGTTCCTGCGCTCCGTCGCGAACCTGCTCCTCGGTGAGAACGGCTTCTACGACGACATCTTCGAGGCCCTGCGCATCCCCTACGAGCCGGTCCGCTGGCTGCGGGACATCGACGCCTCGCACGACGACGACGTCACCAAGGCCGCCCGCGTCTTCGAGCTGATCCACTCCTACCGGGTCCGCGGCCACGTCATGGCCGACACCGACCCGCTGGAGTACAAGCAGCGCAAGCACCCCGACCTGGACATCACCGAGCACGGCCTCACCCTGTGGGACCTGGAGCGCGACTTCGCCGTCGGCGGCTTCGCCGGCAAGTCGATGATGAAGCTGCGCGACATCCTCGGCGTGCTGCGCGACTCGTACTGCCGCACCACCGGCATCGAGTTCATGCACATCCAGGACCCGAAGCAGCGCAAGTGGATCCAGGACCGCGTGGAGCGCCCGCACTCCAAGATGGAGCGCGAGGAGCAGCTGCGGATCCTGCGCCGCCTGAACGCGGCGGAGGCGTTCGAGACCTTCCTGCAGACGAAGTACGTCGGCCAGAAGCGCTTCTCCCTGGAGGGCGGCGAGTCCGTCATCCCGCTGCTCGACGCGGTCCTGGACTCGGCCGCCGAGTCCCGCCTGGACGAGGTCGTCATCGGCATGGCCCACCGCGGCCGGCTCAATGTGTTGGCGAACATCGTCGGCAAGTCGTACGCGCAGATCTTCCGCGAGTTCGAGGGCAACCTCGACCCGAAGTCGATGCACGGCTCCGGCGACGTGAAGTACCACCTGGGCGCCGAGGGCACCTTCACCGGCCTGGACGGCGAGCAGATCAAGGTCTCGCTGGCCGCCAACCCGTCCCACCTGGAGACGGTCGACCCGGTCATCGAGGGCATCGCCCGCGCCAAGCAGGACATCATCAACAAGGGCGGCACGGACTTCACGGTCCTGCCGGTCGCGCTGCACGGCGACGCGGCCTTCGCGGGCCAGGGCGTGGTGGCCGAGACCCTGAACATGTCGCAGCTGCGCGGCTACCGCACCGGCGGCACGGTCCACATCGTCATCAACAACCAGGTCGGCTTCACCGCCGCCCCGGAGTCCTCGCGCTCCTCGATGTACGCGACGGACGTGGCCCGCATGATCGAGGCCCCGATCTTCCACGTGAACGGCGACGACCCGGAGGCCGTCGTGCGCGTCGCGCGCCTGGCCTTCGAGTTCCGCCAGGCGTTCAACAAGGACGTGGTGATCGACCTCATCTGCTACCGCCGCCGCGGTCACAACGAGTCGGACAACCCGGCCTTCACCCAGCCGCTGATGTACGACCTGATCGACAAGAAGCGCTCGGTGCGCAAGCTCTACACCGAGTCCCTGATCGGTCGCGGGGACATCACCCTGGAAGAGGCCGAGCAGGCCCTGCAGGACTACCAGGGCCAGCTGGAGAAGGTCTTCACGGAGGTCCGCGAGGCCACCGCGCAGCCCGCCGCCGCGCCCGCCCACGAGCCGCAGGACGGCTTCCCGGTCGCCGTGCCGACCGCGATCTCCACGGAGGTCGTCAAGCGCATCGCCGAGTCCCAGGTCAACATCCCGGACTACTTCACCGTCCACCCGCGTCTGCTGCCCCAGCTGCAGCGCCGGGCGGCGATGATCGAGGACGGCACGATCGACTGGGGCATGGGCGAGACCCTGGCCATCGGCTCGCTGCTGATGGAGGGCACCCCGGTGCGCCTGTCCGGCCAGGACTCCCAGCGTGGCACCTTCGGCCAGCGCCACGCGGTCCTGATCGACCGGGAGACGGGCGCGGACTACACCCCGCTCCTCTACCTGTCCGAGGACCAGGCCCGTTACAACGTCTACAACTCGCTGCTCTCCGAGTACGCGGTGATGGGCTTCGAGTACGGCTACTCGCTCGCCCGTCCGGACGCGCTGGTGATGTGGGAGGCGCAGTTCGGTGACTTCACCAACGGCGCCCAGTCGGTCATCGACGAGTACATCTCGGCGGCGGAGCAGAAGTGGGGCCAGACCAGTGGCGTCACGCTCCTCCTCCCGCACGGCTACGAGGGCCAGGGCCCGGACCACTCCTCGGCCCGCATCGAGCGCTTCCTCCAGCTGTGCGCGCAGAACAACATGACGGTGGCCATGCCCACCCTCCCGTCGAACTACTTCCACCTCCTGCGGTGGCAGGTGCACAACCCGCACCACAAGCCGCTGGTCGTCTTCACGCCGAAGTCGATGCTGCGTCTCAAGGCCGCGGCCTCGAAGGCGGAGGAGTTCACGAGCGGGCAGTTCCGCCCGGTCATCGGCGACGCCTCGGTCGACCCGGCCGCGGTCCGCAAGGTCGTCTTCTGCACCGGCAAGGTCTACTACGACCTGGAGGCCGAGCGGCAGAAGCGCGGCGTCACGGACACCGCGATCATCCGCCTCGAGCGGCTGTACCCGCTGCCGGGTGCGGAGCTCCAGGCCGAGGTCAACAAGTACCCGAACGCCGAGAAGTACCTGTGGACCCAGGAGGAGCCGGCGAACCAGGGTGCCTGGCCGTTCATCGCGCTCAACCTGATCGACCACCTGGACCTGGCGGTCGGCGCGGACGTCCCGGCCGGCGAGCGCCTGCGGCGCATCTCGCGCCCGCACTCCTCGTCCCCGGCGGTGGGTTCGGCCAAGCGCCACCAGGCCGAGCAGGAGCAGCTGGTGCGTGAGGTCTTCGAGGCGTAAACCTCACCGGCATGCCGAAGGGCCCGGCCCCCGTTGCGGGGGGCCGGGCCCTTCGGCGTTCGGTCCCGCGTCAGCGACCTCTGCCGTCCGCCTAGGCTGGTAGGCGCCCACCACCGGGCACCCACACATGTAGGCAGCAGGAGAGCAACCCATGTACTTCACCGACCGAGGCATCGAGGAACTGGAGAAGCGGCGCGGCGAGGAAGAGATCACCTTCGAGTGGCTCGCGGAACAGCTCCGCACGTTCGTCGACCTGAACCCCGACTTCGAGGTCCCGGTGGAGCGGCTGGCGACGTGGCTGGCCCGGCTGGACGACGAGGACGAGGAGTAGGCGCCCCTCGGGTCCGCGCCCCGTGAGGGGCGCGGGGAACTGCGCGAGAAGCCCCCACCGGCCCGCACCGAAGTACGGTCCCAGGCCCCCTTGAACTGTCGGTCAGTCCCGCGGAAACACCGTCTCGTACGACAGTTCCAGCGCCCCGTGCACCATCAGCACCGCTCCCACGGCGGCCCACCCCACGCTGTGCCGCCGCACCCCCCACGCGGCGGCCGGCAACCCCACCGCCACCTCGGCCAGGGCCAGCCGATGGGCCCTCGGCATACCTTCCACGCTCTGCGCCCCCGACGGCCGGGAGACGGCCCTGGGCTCATCCGTCGACATGGACACACGGTAAGCAACTCGTCCGCTTATCGCCCGATATGCGAGCCCATCGGGTCCCGTCGCGGTCAATACCGCGCCCAACCGACCACACTCACGGGTGCCTTGACTTCCCACGCCCGCGATATATCGTGTTTCATGGAAGACGCGATATGGCGCGAGCCGTGCCATCGCGTTCGCGCCAGCCGTCGTGTCCGGCCCGAGGAGGTCCGCACCATGTCCAAGTCCGAGTGGTCCGTCGCCGAGCCCGAGAAGCTCGACTTCGACACCCCCGTGAGCGACCTGCACGTCCGCATCGTCAACGGAACAGTCAACGTCGTGGGCACCGACGAGGGTTCCACCCGCCTGGAGGTCACCCAGATCGAGGGACCGCCCCTGATCGTCACACATGAGGGCGGCACCCTCACGGTGGCCTACGAGGACCTGCCCTGGAAGGGCTTCCTCAAGTGGCTCGACCGCAAGGGCTGGCGGCGCAGCGCGGTGGTCTCCCTGGCCGTCCCGGCGGAGACCCGCGTGGAGGTGGGCGTGGTGGGCGCGGCGGCCGTCGTCTCCGGGATCACCGGCACCTCGGTGGTCAAGGGCGTCACCGGCGACACCACCCTGGTCGGCCTCTCCGGCGAGGTCCGCGCGGACACGGTGTCCGGGAACCTGGAGGCCCAGGCCGTCACCGGCGACCTGCGGTTCAACTCCGTCTCCGGCGACCTGACCGTCGTCGAGGGCTCGGGCTCCGCCGTGCGCGCCGACTCGGTCAGCGGCTCCATGATCATCGACCTGGACCCGGACGGCCCGACCGACGTCCGGCTGACCAGCGTCTCCGGCGAGATCGCCATCCGGCTGCCGCACCCGGCCGACGCCGAGGTCGAGGCCAACACCGCGAGCGGCACGATCTCCAACGCCTTCGACGGACTGCGCGTGCACGGCCAGTGGGGTGCCCACAAGATCACCGGCCGCCTCGGCGCGGGCACCGGCAAGCTCCGCGCCACCACGGTCTCCGGCTCCATCGCCCTGCTGCGCCGCCCGCCCAAGGAGGACGAGGACGAGCGGGCCGCCTGGGCGGCCGAGCCACCCACGGGACCGGCAGAACCGGCCGGCGCCCCGACCGACGGCACGACCGACAAGAAGGTGCTCTGACATGCCTCCCGTCTTCGCCCACGGCCGTCTCCGCCTCTACCTCCTCAAGCTGCTGGACGAGGCCCCGCGCCACGGCTACGAGGTGATCAGGCTGCTGGAGGAGCGCTTCCAGGGCCTCTACGCTCCGTCGGCGGGCACCGTCTACCCCCGCCTCGCCAAGCTGGAGGCCGAGGGCCTGGTCACGCACACCACCGAGGGCGGCCGCAAGGTCTACGCCATCACGGACGCCGGCCGGGCCGAACTGGCTGATCGCAGCGGCGAGTTGGCCGACCTGGAGCTGGAGATCCGGGAGTCGGTGGCCGAGCTGGCCGCCGAGATAAGGGCCGACGTGCGCGGAGCCGCCGGTGACCTGCGCCGCGAGGTGCGCGAGGCCGCCTCCGAGGCCCGGCACGGCGGCGGCACAGGGGCCGGGGAGTACGGCGACCTCGGTGACAAGGAGTCGTGGCGGGCCGCCAAGGAGGAGATGCGCCGGGTCAAGCAGGAGTGGAAGGAGCAGGCCCGCCGCGCCAAGGACGAGAGCCGCCGGGCCCGTGACGAGGCCCAGCGGGCCCGCCGGCAGGCCCAGGAGGCCCAGGCCCGGGCGCGGGCCCAGGCCCAGGAGGAGATGCAGCGCATCGCCCGCCGGGTGCAGGAGCACGTCCAGGACCACTTCACGCGCGGCGACTGGCCGACGGGGGTCCGTGAGGGCCTCACCGAACTCGCCAAGGAGTTCGGCGAGTTCGGAAAGGAATACGGCAAGGGCTTCGGCGCCCGCACCGAGCCGGATCCCGGCACCGGCCCGAACCTGCGCAAGCCGGCACCGGCGGCGTCATCGGCACCGGCCCCGGAGTACTCGCAGACCCCGGAGGACTTCCCGGCGCAGTACGTCCCCGCGTGGGCGCACGGCGACGAGACCGACACCGGCGACGCGGCCCGCGACCTCGACCGGCTCCTGGACCGCTTCCGCGACGACATCCGCGACGCGGCCCGTGACCACGGGGTCACCACGGACCAGCTCCGCGAGGCCCGCCGCCACCTCTCGACGGCGGCGGCCCACATCGGAGCGCTGCTGCGCACCCCGCAACCCTGAAGCCCGGCCGTCCCCCACCCGGTCAGGAGCTGGTCAGTACGATCTTCCCGAACTGGTCGCCGGACTCCAGCCGTTCGAAGCCCTCGCGGGCGCGGTCGAGCGGGAGCAGCTCGTCGATGACGGGCCGTACGCCGGTGGCGGCGCAGAAGGCGAGCAGGTCCTCCAGTTCGTCCTTGGTGCCCATGGTCGAGCCCACGACCTTCAGCTCGAGGAAGAAGATCCGGGTCAGCTCGGCGTGCGAGGGGCGGTCGCCGCTGGTGGCGCCGGAGATGACGATGGTGCCGCCGGGCCGGAGCGACTTCACCGAGTGGGACCAGGTGGCGGCGCCGACGGTCTCGATGACGGCGTCCACGCGCTGTGGCAGCCGGGCCCCCGGCTCCACCGCCTCGACGGCACCGAGTTCCAGGGCCCGCTTCCGCTTGGCCTCGTCGCGGCTGGTCGCGAAGACCCGCAGCCCCGCGGCCTTGCCGAGCACGATCGCGGCCGTGGCGACACCACCGCCCGCGCCCTGCACGAGGACCGAGTCGCCGGGCCGTACACCCGCGTTCGTGAAGAGCATCCGATAGGCCGTCAGCCAGGCGGTCGGCAGGCAGGCGGCCTCGGCGAACGACAGTTCCCTGGGCTTGGGCAGGATGTTCCAGGTGGGCACGGCGACCTGCTCGGCGAAGGTGCCCTGGTAGCGCTCGGTGAGGATGGACCGGGGCTCGTCCGGCCCGACCCCGTGGCCGCTCTGCCCGATCACGGAGTGCAGGACGACCTCGTTGCCGTCCTCGTCGACGCCGGCGGCGTCACAGCCGAGGATCATCGGCAGCCGGCCCTCGGGAAGACCGACGCCGCGCAGGGACCAGAGATCGTGATGGTTGAGGGAGGCGGCCCGAACGTTGACGGTACTCCAGCCGGCGCGGGCCTCGGGGGCGGGACGCTCCCCCAACTCAAGGCCGGAGAGCGGCTGGTCGCGGTCGATTCGGGCGGCGTAGACGGCGAACATAGGGCCGACGATAGGTTCCCGGAGCCGGGCGCGAAACCGGGGGCCGTTGTGACACATCCCCTCTTGCGTCTTGCGCCCGGTACCTCGCACGCAACGCTCCGCACAAGCGCCCCGAAGGGGCGCTGGGGGTACCCCCGGCCGACGGCTGGGGGAGGAACTACGCGGCCGGCCCCCACCCGCCGGCACCCGCCGACGGCCCCGACAGCCCCTGTGCGGGGCCTGGGGGCGGCAGCCCCCAGCACAACGGTCACCTCGTAAGCGCCCGATCGGGTGGTCGGGTGGTCGGGTGGGCAAAGAAATGGCCCCGCCCAAGGAGAGCGAGGCCATTCAGCGCGACGTCACCGCCGGGCAACCCCTTCGGCCCGCGCCGCCGCAGCCACCGCCGCGGTCACCGCAGGCGCAACCCGCTCGTCGAACGGAGACGGAATGACATAGTCGGCGGCAAGATCGTCGCCGACGACCGCCGCCAGCGCCTCCGCCGCCGCGATCTTCATCCCCTCGGTGATCCGGGAGGCCCGCACCTGGAGCGCGCCCGCGAAGATCCCCGGGAACGCCAGCACGTTGTTGATCTGGTTCGGGAAGTCCGACCGCCCGGTCGCCACGACCGCCGCGTACTTGTGGGCGACGTCGGGGTGCACCTCCGGGTTCGGGTTGGCCATCGCGAAGACGAAGGCTCCCTCGGCCATCGAGGCGACGGCCTCCTCCGGGACGGTACCGCCGGAGACGCCGATGAAGACGTCGGCGCCGGCCAGCGCGTCCTCCAGGGTGCCCTTGAGCCCGGCCTTGTTGGTGAACCCGGCGACCTCGCGCTTGACCGCGGTGAGGTCGTCGCGGTCCGCGGAGATGATGCCCTTGCGGTCGGCGAGGGCGACGTCCCCGATACCGGCCTCGACCAGCATCTTGGCGATGGCGACCCCGGCCGCGCCGGCGCCCGAGATCACCGCCCGGAGCTGCCCGATCTCCCGTCGACTGAGCCGCGCCGCGTTCCGCAGCGCCGCCAGCGTCACGACGGCCGTACCGTGCTGGTCGTCGTGGAAGACCGGGATGTCGACCCGCTCCTGGAGCCTGCGCTCGATCTCGAAGCACCGCGGCGCCGAGATGTCCTCCAGGTTGATCCCGCCGAAGGACGGGGCGAGCCGGACGACGGTCTCCACGATCTCGTCGACGTCGGTGCAGGCGAGGGCGATGGGGACCGCGTCCACGCCGCCGAACTGCTTGAAGAGGATCGCCTTGCCCTCCATCACGGGGAGGGACGCCTCGGGACCGATGTCCCCGAGGCCGAGCACGGCCGTACCGTCGGTGACGACGGCGACGACGGACGACTTCCATGTGTAGTCGTTGACCAGCTCGGGCTGTTCCGCGATCGCGGTGCACACGCGCGCGACTCCGGGCGTGTACGCGAGGGACAGGTCGTCCTTGTCACGGAGCGGCACGGTGGCCTGCACGGCCATCTTGCCGCCCCGGTGCAGCGCGAACGCCGGGTCGAAGGAATCGAGGGGCTCGGCCCCGCCGTCCTGGTCCGCACTGCCCGACGCGCTGTCGCTGCGAGGATTGACGATCTCCGCTGCCACTTGTCTTACCCCTTAGGTATGCATGGTTTGAGGGTCGGCCACTCCCGGTGAGGGAATGGGCGGGCACCGCGCAGGGCCCGATCACTGATACGTACGAGTGGCACGTACGAGCGCCTGCGCGACGGGCGCGCCGCACACGCGCCCTGAGCCCCGGATGAGGGGTGTAAAGAACCTTCTTACCGGACGGACGGCGCCCACGACGAGTCGAATAGGCGCAAGGTCACATCACGGATGTCGTAGGTAACCGACAGATGAGCGGTGCGAGTGACCGGAAGACGACCACCGGCTACGGCCTGGGACGAACCGGCGGTGAACCGAAGATCCTCCGGCCGGAAGGTCGGATTCCCGCAGATGTGCGGGGCGGCGGGTCACGGAAGGACCGGCCTGACGCGTCACGGGGGTCACCCGTTATCCGATTTTGACATGGTGACACGTCTGCTTGGAGCAATCCCAATGGCAGGATGCCGTAAACCCGCGAGGTCGCGACACCCGAAGGTGTGTGTTTCCGTCGACCCATCGGCATATCGACATATCAGACACATCGGTATATCGGCTTGTCCTACCCACTGTCGGAGGAACCCACCATGACCGCAAGCTCCACCCGTCGTACCACCACCTCGCGCTCCAGGATTGCCGCGTTCGGTGCGATCGCGGTCGCTGGCACCCTGATCCTCACCGGCTGCGGTGACCAGACGGACAAGGGCAGCGACGGCGGCTCCTCCTCGACGTCCTCGGCCCCGCTGGCGAGCAAGCTGCCGGCCGACATCCGCAAGGCCGGCGTGATCAAGGTGGGCTCGGACATCGCCTACCCGCCGGTCGAGTACATGGAGAACGGCAAGGCCGTCGGTGTCGACCCGGACATCGCGGATGCGCTGGGCAAGCAGCTGGGTGTCAAGTTCGAGTTCCAGAACGGTAAGTTCGACAACCTGATCGTGGGCCTCCAGGCCAACCGCTTCAACGTGATCATGTCGGCGATGAACGACACCAAGGACCGCCAGAACGGCATCGACTCCGACACCGGCAAGAAGGCCGGCAACGGCGTCGACTTCGTCGACTACTTCACCGCCGGCACCTCGATCCTGGTCCAGAAGGGCAACCCGAAGGGCGTCAAGTCCCTGGACGACCTGTGCGGCAAGGTCGTGGCCCTGCAGAAGGGCACCACGTCCGAGGGCATCGCCAAGGCGCAGAGCAAGAAGTGTACGAAGGACGGCAACAAGGCCATCGACCTCCAGACCTTCGACACCGACCCCGAGGCGCTGCTCCGTCTGAAGCAGGGCGCCTCCGTCGCCGACCTGAACGACTTCCCGGTGGCCGCCTACAACGCCAAGACCTCCGGCAGCGGCAAGGACTTCGAGGTCGTCGGCGACCAGATCGAGGCCGGCCCGTACGGCATCGCGGTCAACAAGGAGAACACCCAGCTGCGCGACGCGATCCAGGCCGCCGTGGCCGCCATCATCAAGAGCGGTGACTACCAGAAGATCCTGGACAAGTGGAACGTCACGCAGGGCGCGGTGACCGAGTCGAAGATCAACGGCGGCTCCTGAGCGCCCACGCACGTCTGAAGGGCCGTCACAGTGACTGACACGGTCGACAGGATTCCGGCGCCGTCCGTGCCGCCGGAGCAGATCAAGGCCATCCCGGTGCGCCACTACGGGCGCTGGGTGTCCGGCGTCGTGGTCATCGCCCTGCTGGTGCTGATCGGGATCGCCTTCTCCAACGCGAAGATCAACTACAGCGTCATCCCCGACTACCTCTTCGACCAGGGCATCGTCTCCGGCGCCTGGACCACGCTCTACATCTCGGTGCTGGCCATGGTGCTCGGCGTCGCGCTCGGCGTGGTGCTCGCGGTGATGCGGCTGTCGTCGAACCCGGTCACCAGCACGGTGTCCTGGTTCTACATCTGGTTCTTCCGCGGCACCCCGGTCCTGGTCCAGCTGCTGCTCTGGTACAACATCGCGCTCGTCTTCCCCATCCTGAACCTGGGGTTCTACAAGGACGAGATGAACCAGGTGATGACGCCGGTCCTCACCGCGCTGCTGGGGCTCGGCCTGAACGAGGCCGCATACATGTCGGAGATCGTCCGCGCCGGCATCCAGTCGGTCGACGAGGGCCAGACCGAGGCCTCGCACGCGCTGGGCATGACCCAGGGCCAGACGCTGCGCCGGGTGATCCTCCCGCAGGCCATGCGGGTCATCATCCCGCCGACCGGCAACGAGTTCATCAACATGCTGAAGACCTCGTCACTGGCCTACGCGGTCCAGCTCCCCGAGCTGATCAAGAAGGCCACCGACATCTCCAGCACCTCGCTGGCGGTCGTCGAGATGTACTTCGTCGCCTGCATCTGGTACCTGTTCCTGACCACGATCTTCAGCATCGTGCAGTACTACATCGAACGCCGTTACGCCCGCGGCTCCTCGCGCAACCTCCCGCCCACCCCGCTGCAGCGGCTGCGGAAGAATCTGGCCCGGTGGGGTTCGTTCCGTCGCCCGGAGGTGGCCCGATGAGCTCTCTCGTCAAGGACATCACCCCGCCGAGCAGCGGCGCGCCGATGGTCAAGGCCGAGGGCGTGCACAAGTCGTTCGGGCTGTCGCACATCCTCAAGGGCATCGACCTGGAGGTGCTGCCGCGCGAGGTGTTCTGCCTGATCGGCCCGTCCGGCTCCGGCAAGTCCACCTTCCTGCGGTGCATCAACCACCTCGAGAAGATCAGCGCCGGCCGGCTGTACGTCGACGGCCACCTGGTCGGCTACCGCCAGCACGGCGACAAGCTCTACGAGCTGAAGGAGAAGGAGGTCGCGGCGCAGCGGCGGGACATCGGCATGGTGTTCCAGCGCTTCAACCTCTTCCCGCACATGACGGCCCTGGAGAACGTCATGGAGGCGCCGGTCCAGGTCAAGCGCGAGACCAAGGCGGTGGCCCGGGAGCGGGCGCAGCGTCTGCTCGGCCGGGTCGGCCTCGGCGACCGCACCGGCCACTACCCGGCGCAGCTCTCCGGCGGCCAGCAGCAGCGCGTCGCGATCGCCCGCGCGCTCGCCATGCAGCCGAAGCTGATGCTCTTCGACGAGCCGACCTCCGCGCTCGACCCGGAGCTGGTCGGCGAGGTCCTGGACGTGATGCGGGACCTGGCCGAGGACGGCATGACGATGATCGTCGTCACGCACGAGATGGGCTTCGCCCGCGAGGTCGGCGACAGCCTGGTCTTCATGGACGACGGCGTGGTGGTCGAGTCCGGCCACCCGCGCGACGTCCTGACCAACCCGCAGCACGACCGGACGAAGTCGTTCCTGTCGAAGGTGCTGTAGCGGTACGGCGCGAAGGGGCGGTACGAGCATCCTCGTACCGCCCCTTCGGTCTAGCGGCGTGCTACTTCAGGGCGAGCAGCAGCGTGTCCGACGGCGAGCACCACACCGGCCGCGCCTCCCCGAAACCCTTCTCACGCAGCACGCGGGCGTGCCAGGCGGCCGAGGGCATGTCGCCTTCCGCGTGCTCGCCGTAGATCTCGAACCGGCGGGCCGTCGGCCCGGCGAGCACCGGGTCCTGCGCCGCCAGCTGCCACCACTCGGCCCAGTCCAGCGCCCCCGCCGCCTTGGCCTGATCCATACCCCGGTGCCGGTGCGCCCGTTCCGCCGCGTTGATCCTGGGCGTGCTGTCGTCGATCATGTGGTCCGCGTTCATGAAGACACCGCCGTCGCGGACGAGCTCCGCGACCTGACCGTAGAGGGCCGCGAGGGGTTCGCTGTGCAGCCAGTGCAGGGCCGTGGCGGTCAGGACGGCGTCGTACGAGTCGTACGGCAGCCTCGTGGTCCACTCCGGGTCCTTGAGGTCGGCGGTGACGAACGTGACCCGGTCGTCGCCCGCGAAGGTGCCCTCGGCGATGGCGAGGAGGGCCGGGTCGAGGTCGACCCCGGTGCTCACCGCGTCCGGGAAGCGGGCGAGCAGCCGGCCGCTGATGCTGCCGGTGCCGCACGCGAGGTCGAGGACGCGCGGGGCCGTACCGACCAGCGCCTCCACCATGTCGAGCATGATCCGGAACCGCTCCTCGCGGTCCGGCATGTACCACTCCTGCTGCCGGTCCCAGCTCTCCTGCCAGGCACCCCAGTCGGCCCCGGTCGTGGTCGTGGTCGTCGGCGCGTCCGTCATGGCAACCCTCCACCGCACAAGTCCCGTAATACCCTGGAAGCACGACCGGCTATTACCCGACCGCACGACCGACCATAGAGTGCCCGCGTAAGGACTACAAGTGGAACTGGCCTATTACTCGGATTACGCCGTCCGGCTCGTCAACAGCGAGGAACCGGCCCGGGGCAAGGACTCCCTCACCTCGGTCGAGGCCGTCCGCGATCTCTTCGGCGGCAACCAGCAGGCGGCCCGGCGAGCCACCGACGCCGACCTCACCCGATTCCGCTCGGTGCGGGCCCGGCTCCGCGCGGTCTTCGAGGCCGCCGACAAGGGCGAGGAGACCCTCGCGGTCGACCTGCTGAACTCGCTCCTCCTGGAGTTCCCGGTCAGCCCGCAGATCTCCGGGCACGACTTCCGGGACGAGGACGGCCGCCCGCTGTGGCACATGCACCTGGCCGACCACCCCTCCAACGCCACCGCCGGCTACACGGCGATCGCGGCGATGGGGCTGGCCTTCCACCTCACCGAGTACGGCGTCGACCGGCTCGGCCTGTGCGAGGCTGCGCCGTGCCGCAACGCCTACCTCGACACCTCGACCAACCGCTCCCGGCGCTACTGCTCGGACCGCTGCGCGACCCGCGCCAACGTGGCCGCCTACCGGGCCCGCAAACGCCTGGAGGCGGAACGCCCCGACCGGCCGGAACGGTCGGCCAGCACCGGCCTGGCGGCCGAGAGCGCCCAGCGCACCAGCGCCAGCGGCGAACGCTGATCCGGCTTGCGCGGCCGCCAGCGGAACAGGGCCCGGCCGAGGACGAGCTCCTCCGGCACGGTCCCGTAGTCCGTGCTGTCCCCGCCCGCGTACGCGTTGTCCCCGAGCACCCACCAGCCGCCCTCGCGCAGCTCCACGGCCCGCTTGACGACCAGCAGGTCCTGCTGGAAGGGATGACGCAGGACGACGACGTCGCCGGCCCGCACCCGGGCCCCGTACCGCACCAGGAGCTGATCCCCCTGGTACAGCGTGGGCACCATGGACGGGCCGGTCACCTCGGCCAGTCCGAAGAGCGCGGCGCCCCTCCCCCGCTCGGTCTCCTGCGACAGCTCCGGCATCCCCGGCACCTCCCCGGTCCGTTCCTCCACCAGTCTCAGTCTGACCCTGGACTTTTGTCCTAAGCCCATGGGGGCACTCGCGAAATCAGGCTTCCCAGGGAGTAATGTCCCACCTGAGAAGACGATCACGAGGAAGGAATGCTCCATGCTTTCCCGCCTGTTTGCCCCCAAGGTCAAGGTCAGCGCGCACTGCGACCTGCCCTGCGGTGTGTACGACCCGGCCCAGGCCCGCATCGAGGCGGAGTCGGTGAAGGCCGTGCAGGAGAAGATGGCCGCCAACGACGACCCGCACTTCCAGGCGCGCGCCACCGTCATCAAGGAGCAGCGTGCCGAGCTCGCCAAGCACCACGTCTCGGTGCTCTGGAGCGACTACTTCAAGCCCCCGCACTTCGAGAAGTACCCGCAACTGCACCAGCTGGTCAACGACACCCTGAAGGCCCTGTCCGCCGCCAAGGCGTCCACGGACCCGAAGACCGGCGAGAAGGCCCTGGAGCTCATCGCCGAGATCGACAAGATCTTCTGGGAGACCAAGAAGGCCTGACCCGCACCCGCACCGGTTGCCAAGGCCTTGATCGACCGCACCCGTCCCGACGGACCGCCGTTCACGGTGTTCCGGAGGGTTCGGGTGCGGTCCTTTTTTCCGAGGTACGGCCTATGAGGCGGCGGCCAGTTCCTTGAGCGGATCGCCGGTCAGGCGGCAGATGCGCCACTCGTCCAGGAACTCCGCCCCGAGCGACCGGTAGAAGCCGATCGCCGGCTCGTTCCACGCCAGCACCCACCACTCGAAGCGCTCGAAGCCGCTGCGCAGGCAGAACGCGGCCAGGGCGGCGAGCAGGGCCCGGCCGTGGCCGCCGCCGCGGGCGTGCGGGCGTACGTAGAGGTCCTCCAGGTGCATGCCGCGGGTTCCGGTCCAGGTCGAGAAGGTGGGGAACCACAGGGCATAGCCCGCGAGTTCGCCCGTGGTCTCGTCCTCGGCGACCAGCGCGTAGGCCGCGGGGTGGGGGCCGAACAGGGCCTCGCGGAGCTGCTCCTCGGTGGCCCGGGCCTGCTCCACGGCACGCTCGTACGCGGCGAGTTCGCGGATCATGGCCCGTATCTCGGGGACGTCGTTCTCGGTGGCGGCGCGGATCATGCAAGGGATCATGGGTCACCCGGCCGAACCGTGTCCATCCGCTCGCCCCGGTCCAGCTCGTTCACGGGCGCAATCTCGATCACCAAGTCGGTGGGCACGGGCGTGGGTTGCGGGGCCGCGTACGAGGAAGGGCCGGTCGGAGGTCGACCGGCCGGCCCCTGGCGGGTGAGGGGTGCTACTGCCCGCCGTGGTCGTCCTCGCCCGCCTCCAGCAGGCCGGCCGCCGCACCCACGATCCGCGGGTCCGGGCTGCCGACGACCTCCTCGTCCTTGTCGGCGTACTCGAAGCGGGCCAGCACGCTGCGCATGGCCTCGACGCGGGCCCGCTTCTTGTCGTTGCTCTTCACCACGGTCCAGGGCGCGTAGTCGGTGTCGGTCTCGCGGAACATCGCGACCTTCGCGGCGGTGTAGTTGTCCCAGAGATCCAGCGAGGCCAGATCCATCGGGCTGAGCTTCCACTGCCGTACCGGGTCGACCTGGCGGATGGTGAAGCGGGTCCGCTGCTCGCCCTGCGAGACCGAGAACCAGAACTTCACCAGGTCCACCCCGTCGTCCACCAGCATCCGCTCGAAGAGCGGGGCCTGGCGCATGAAGCGCCGGTACTGGTCGTCCGAGCAGAAGCCCATGACCCGCTCGACGCCGGCCCGGTTGTACCAGGAGCGGTCGAACATCACGATCTCACCGGCGGTCGGCAGGTGCTCGACGTAGCGCTGGAAGTACCACTGCCCGCTCTCGCGCTCCGTGGGCTTCTCCAGGGCCACCACGCGCGCGCCACGGGGGTTCAGGTGCTCCGTGAAGCGCTTGATGGTGCCGCCCTTGCCGGCCGCGTCCCGGCCTTCGAAGACTATGACGATCCGGCGTCCCGTCTCCTTGATCCAGGTCTGCAGCTTCAGCAGCTCGATCTGCTGGAGCCGCTTGTGCCACTCGTACTCCTTGCGCTCCATGCGGGACGCGTACGGGTAGTTCTCCCGCCAGGTGTCGATCGGGGATCCGTCCGGGCGGATGAGTACGGGGTCGTCCGGGTCGCTGTAGTCGACCTTCAGGTCGGCCAGGTCGGACAGCAGGTCCGGCGTCGTCATCCAGTCCTCCTCAGCGGCTTGGTGGGATCGGCGTGTCAGTGGAACTGCGGCACGATCAGGTAGATGCTGTACGTCACCACCGCCACGCAGGCGAGGAAGCACAGCCCTGCCTGGGTGACGCCGACGGCGCTGGTGCCGCCCTGCTCCTTGGCTCCCTCGTAGCGGGCGAGCCCGAGGACGCCGAGGGCGAAGACGACCACCACTGCGAATGTAACTCCGATGCTCACCGCGGTGACCTGGCCGAGTGCGGTCCAGTCGATGTCCATGGGAACTCCCTCACTCAGGCGGCGGTGCCGACGTTGGACGGGGTCGTGGTGCGGATGGCGACCTCGTGGCCGTCGTTGACGTTCTTCGCGTCGATCGGGTTGCGGCGCGACAGCACGACGATGCCGGCCGCGAGCGCGGCGCCGACCAGCGCGACCACGACCGTGCCGAAGTTGCCGCCGTGCTTGACCGTGGCCGCGGAGATGCCGCCGACCAGCGCGGCGCAGGGCAGCGTGATCACCCAGGCGGCCACCATGCGGCCGGCGACGCCCCAGCGGACCTCCGCGAGCCGCCGGCCGACGCCCGCGCCGAGGATGGAACCGGAGGCGACCTGCGTGGTGGAGAGCGCGAAGCCCATGTGGGCGGAGGTCAGGATGACGGCCGTGGAGGCGGTCTCCGCCGCGAAGCCCTGCGGGGACTGGATCTCGGTCAGGCCCTTGCCCATGGTGCGGATGATCCGCCAGCCGCCGATGTAGGTGCCGAGGGCGATGGCGAGACCGGCGGTGGAGATCACCCAGACCGGCGGGCCGGCGTCGCCGGGGAGGGCGCCGACGGAGATCAGGGTCAGGGTGATGATGCCCATGGTCTTCTGGGCGTCGTTGGTGCCGTGGGCGAGCGAGACCAGCGAGGCCGACCCGATCTGCCCGAGCCGGAAGCCCTTGCCCACGGAGTCCGCGCGGCCGCGGGCGGTGATCTTGTACGCGCAGTACGTCGCGATCAGCGCGGCGACGCCCGCCACCACCGGCGAGGCGAACGCCGGGATGATGATCTTCTCGACAACCTTGTCGAAGTTGACCGCGCCGGAGCCCGCGCCGACCCAGACGGCCCCGATCAGCCCGCCGAACAGAGCGTGCGAGGAACTGGACGGCAGCCCGACCAGCCAGGTCATCAGATTCCACAAAATCGCCCCGACCAGTCCGGCGAAGATCATCGCCGGGGTCACCTTGGCGTCGTTCACGATGCCGCCGGAGATCGTCTTGGCGACCTCCGTGGAGAGGAAGGCTCCGACCAGGTTCAGTACGCCGCTGACCAGAACCGCTGTCTTCGGTTTGAGCGCGCCGGTCGCGATGGACGTGGCCATCGCGTTCGCCGTGTCGTGAAACCCGTTGGTGAAGTCGAACGCAAGAGCGGTGACGATCACGACCGCCACGAGGAACGTGATGTGGTCCATTCCTTTATGCAAACAAGCCCGGGCCAATTACGCGAGAACCAGAGGGAAACGCACGTCCAAAAACAAACCCCCGCCGTGTGTGCGATGTGCATGCCATGCTGGTCGGGTGACCCCTCTGGAGGACCTGAGACGGCTGCGCCGGGCGCGTGACCGCATGGACCGCGAGTACGCCGAGCCGCTCGACATGGCCGAGCTCGCCCGTACCGCCCTCATGTCCCCCGGCCACTTCCAGCGCAGCTTCCGCAAGGCCTTCGGGGAGACGCCGTACAGCCATCTCATGACCCGGCGGGTCGAGCGGGCCAAGGCACTGCTGCGCCGCGGCGACCTCACGGTGACCGAGGTGTGCATGGCGGTCGGCTGTACGTCGCTGGGGTCCTTCAGCTCGCGGTTCACCGAGCTGGTCGGGGAGACGCCGAGCGCGTACCGGGCACGGGACCACGAGGAGAGCACGGTCATCCCGTCCTGTGTGGCCCGTACGTTCACCCGGCCACGCCGCCGGCCGTACTGACGGCGCGCGTTCGACTGCACGCGTTCGACTGCCCGCGTTCCACTGCACGCGTACGACCGCACGCACGGCCGGAGGTTTCCTCCTAGCCTGACCTCATGGACGTAAAACTCGCGCAGTGTTTCATCGCCGTCGACGACCACGACAAGGCGCTGGCCTTCTACCGTGACGTTCTCGGCCTGGAGGTCCACAACGACGTGGAGTTCGAGGGGATGCGGTGGGTGACCGTCGGGTCGCCGCAGCAGCCGGGCGTGGAGATCGTGCTGGAGCCGCCGGGCGCCAACCCGGACGCCTCCCCCGCCGACCGGCAGGCCATGGCCGAGCTGCTCGCCAAGGGCATGCTGCGCGGGGTGATCTTCTCCACCACCGACTGCGACGCGCTGTACGAGCGGGTGCGGGAGCACGGCGGTGACGTGATCCAGGAGCCCATGGACCAGCACTGGGGCGTGCGGGACTGCGCGTTCCGGGACCCGGCGGGGAACCTGCTGCGTTTCACGGAGCGCCGGGCAGCCGAGTAGCACACTTACGATCACCGCATGAGCATCCGCTGGACGTACGCCTTCGCCGACCGCCCCACCGCGCACCTCGCCACCGCCCAGGCGTTCTGGACGGCCGTCACCGGCACCTTCCTCTCCGCGCCCCGTGGGGAGAACGACGAGTTCGTGACGCTGCTGCCGACCTCCGGCGTCGACGCCTGTGTCAAGCTCCAGGGCGTCGAGTCGGGGCCCGGCGGAGCTCACCTGGACCTCTGCGTCGAGGACGTGCCGGGCCTCGTGAAGCGAGCCCGGGAACTCGGCGCCGAGCCGGTCGCCGAGCACGACGGGTGGGCGGTCCTGCGGTCGCCGGCCGGGCAGGCGTGGTGCGCCGTGCCCTGGCACGGGGAGTCGGTACGGCCGCCGGTCGTGGCGGGCAGCCGGCTCGACCAGGTCAGCCTGGACATCCCGCCGTCCGCGTACGAGGCGGAGACGGCGTTCTGGGCGGAGCTGACCGGCTGGGAGCTGCTCACCGGCTCGCTGCCGGAGTTCCGGGTGCTCAGGCAGCCGGCCGGCCTGCCCGTGCGGATCCTGCTCCAGCGGCTGGACGACGAGCAGCCCGCCGCCGCCCACCTCGACCTGGCCTGCGCGGACATCCCGGCGACCCGCGCCCGGCACGAGGAACTCGGCGCCGTGCACGTGGCCGACGGCCGCCACTGGACGGTGATGCGCGACCCGGCGGGCGGCGTCTACTGCCTCACCGGCCGCGACCCGGAGACCGGCGGCCTCCCGAGCCGGGGCTAGGAGTCAGCCGGCCGGGTGCCGGACCCAGGGCTCCACGTCCACCACGGCCGTGACCGGTATCGGTCCGTACACGTGCGGGAACTCCTCACCGCCCGGCTCCGGCGCCTCCCACTTCACCGGGGCGCCGACCCGGGCCGGGTCCACGACCAGCACCACCAGGTCGTCCGGGCCGTCGTAGGAGCCGTACAGGAAGGCCGCCACGCGCGGGAGCTGGTCACGCGTGGAGCAGTGGATGAAGCCCTCCTCCTGGAGGGTGCGGCCGCGGGTGGACATCTCGTAGCCGCCCCGCGCGCGGGCCTCTTCCCAGAGGGAGCGTTCGGTGATGTGCAGAATGTTCGGGAGTCCGGTCATGCGGACACGCTACGGTCCCTCCCGGCCGGGCCCGGGCGGCGGGGGCCCGGGTGGTGACGCCTCCTGCGGGCCCGGCGGTTCGGTGTGCTCACCGCAGTGGGGGTTACGGCAGGGACCGGGTCCCCAGACCGGAACCCAGGCCCCCAGCGTCTTGTGCCGTCGCACCACACGTTCGACGGGCTGTCCGCAGACCGGACAGACCTGGTCCTGGCTGTCCATGCCCCCAGCGTAGGCCGGGCCCGGCAGCCGCGCCCGTCGCCCGTCGCCCGTCGCCCGTCGCCCGTCGCCCGTCGCCCGTCGCCCGTCGCCCGTCGCCCAGCAGGAAACGCCACGTCGGGAATCGGCGAGCCCCGCACACCGTGGGGATGTGCGGGACCCGTCGGGCCGGAGCCCCCGGAGCACCGCGCGGGGTCAGGAGCCGCGCGGTCCCGGGAGCTCCGGGGTCTTCACCTGCTGCGCCGGGTCACGAACTCGGCGAGCGCGAGCAGGCCGTCGGCCGCCTCCGGGCCGGGCACGGCACGGGCGAGCTCCTGCATCGCCCGGGCCATCCGGTCGGCCGCCTCGGACTGCGCCCAGTCCCGGCCGCCCGCCCGCTCCACGGCCAGGGCGGTCCGCGCGATCTCGTCGGCGTCGGCCCGCACATGCGGCTTGGCGTACAGCTCCGCGAGGTCGGCGGCGGCCGGGGTGCCGGAGGTGAGGGCCGCGACGACCGGCAGGGACTTCTTGCGGGCCGCCAGATCCGCGCCGGCCGGTTTGCCGGTGCGCCGGGGGTCACCCCATATCCCGATGACGTCGTCGATCAGCTGGAAGGCCAGGCCGGCCTGGCGGCCGAAGCCGTCGAGCGCCGCCACCTCCGGCGCTCCCGCCCCCGCGTACAGCGCGCCCAGGGCGCAGGCGCAGCCGAGCAGCGCCCCGGTCTTCGCCTCGGCCATGGCGAGCACCTCGTCGAGGGTGACCTCGTCGGGTGCCCGGCCCTCCATGGCCGTGTCCGCGTGTTGTCCCGCGCACAGTTCGAGGACGCAGTCCGCGAGCCGGACGGCGGCCGCCGCGGACGCCGGGTGCGGGTCCTCGGCGAGCAGCCTGAGGGCCAGCGCCTGGAGGGCGTCCCCGGCGAGGATCGCGTCCGCGTCGCCGAACACGGTCCACGCGGTGGGCCGGTGCCTTCGGGAGGTGTCCCGGTCCATGACGTCGTCGTGCAGCAGGGTGAAGTTGTGCACCAGCTCCACGGCGGCCGCGGCCCGTACGGCGGCCGCGCGGGCCGCCGGTCCGCCGAGCGCGTCGGCGGCGGCCAGGACCAGCGCGGGCCGGATGGCCTTGCCCGCGTTGCCGTCCGCCGGGGTGCCGTCCGCGTGCTCCCAGCCGAAGTGGTAGCGCGCGATCCGCCGCATCGAACCGGGCAAGGACGCCACCGCGGTGCGCAGTTCGGGGTCGACGGACGCCCGGACCCGCTCCAGTACGGCGACCGCCTCGGACCCGTCGGGCGACTCCGGCCTCCCGGGCAGCTGCGTGGCACGCTGCTGCCGCTCCGTCACGAACTCGCCCATGGCCTCCCCCTCGCGGAGTGCGCGTACGGTGGCGTCTCCGCCCCGCCTCGGCACGTACCCCGAGGGTGTACCCGCCCCGGAGGGCGGGGACACGGCCACCAAGTGCGGAAACGTCACCTCCAGCGGCCGATCTCGACGTTCTCCAGTACTCCGAGGGCGTCCGGGACGAGCACGGCGGCCGAGTAGTAGGCCGTGACCAGGTAACTGATGATCGCCTGCTCGTTGATGCCCATGAAGCGGACCGAGAGGCTCGGCTCGATCTCGTCGGGGATCCCGGCCTGCCGCAGTCCGATGACGCCCTGGTTGTCCTCGCCGGTACGCATGGCGATGATCGAGGTGGTCCGGGCCTCGGTGACCGGGATCTTGTTGCAGGGGTAGATCGGGACTCCGCGCCAGGTCGGGATGCGGTTGCCGCCGATCTCGACGGTCTCGGGGACCAGTCCGCGCTTGTTGAGCTCCCGGCCGAAGGCGGCGATCGCGCGCGGGTGCGCGAGGAAGAGCTTGGTGCCGCGCCGGCGGCTGAGCAGCTCGTCCATGTCGTCCGGGCTGGGCACGCCGTCGTGCGGCTGCAGCCGCTGGTCGTACTGGCAGTTGCTGAGCAGGCCGAACTCCCGGTTGTTGATGAGCTCGTGCTCCTGGCGCTCCTTCAACGCCTCGACGGTGAGCCGCAACTGGTGCTCGGTCTGGTTCATCGGCTGGTTGTAGAGGTCGGCCACGCGGGTGTGGATGCGCAGCACGGTCTGGGCGATGCTCAGCTCGTACTCGCGCGGCCGGGCCTCGTAGTCGACGAAGGTGTGCGGGATGTCGGGCTCGCCGCTGTGGCCGGCCGCGAGGGCTACCTCCTTCTCGCCGTACTTGTTGGTGCGCTGCTCGGGGATCGCGCGCAGCTGCTGGAGATGCGCGCGCAGTGAGTCGGCGCGCTCGGCGACCTGTTCGAAGTCCTGCCGGGACAGGGTCAGCACGGTGCAGGCCGTGTCCGCCCGGGCGGTGTACTCCCAGATGGCGTCCGGGTCGATCAGGCCCTGCTCGCCGAAGTAGGCGCCGTCGGCGAGGACGCCGAGGACCGCGTCGTCGCCGTAGGGGCCGGTGCCGATCTTCTCGACACGGCCGTGGGCCAGCAGGTGGACCTCGTCCGTCCCGTTGCCGAACGAGGCGATGACCTCGCCCGCGGCGAAGTCCCGCTGCCGGCAGCGCTGGGCCAGCTCCGCCAGCACCTCCTCGTCGTCGTACGACCGCAGGACGGGCAGCTCGCCCAGCTCCGCGGGGATGACCTCGACACGGTCGCCGGTCTTCAGGAACGTGATACGGCCGTCGCCGACCGTGTAGGTGAGCCGTCGGTTCACCCGGTACGTGCCGCCCTGGACATCGACCCAGGGCAGTGTCCGCAGCAGCCAGCGGGAGCTGATCTCCTGCATCTGGGGCGCGGACTTGGTCGTGGTGGCCAGGTTCCGCGCTGCCGCCGTGTCCAGAGACTGCTGCGGCTTGCCCTGATCCGTGCGGACCTCTTCGCCTACCGACATAAGGAAATGCCCTCCCATACCTGCGCGGGCGCCGAACTGCCCACGCATCGGTCTCACGGGCCACCCTGTCATCACGGAGCGTGCCGGGACCATTACCCGAAAGAGCGGGAATAGATCATCGCACTACTGGGCATGCCGACAAATCCCCTCATCCGCACCCTTCGATATGCCGACTTGTCCGGATCGACTCGCACAAGATGCGAACAAGTTCGAAGGAGGCTGGCCCGTTAAGCCCGACTTCTGTAGAAAGCCCAGAAGATCTGGAAGATACGGATAGTTCAGACGCGAAGGAGGCGGTCATGGCCCCACCCATGTCCGCGGGCGCTTTCCTCGACGCGTTGCGCGACGAGGGCGTCACGGTCGTCGAGGTCGGCGACTGGAAGGAGCACAACCGGAACCACAAGGGCCCCTGGGGACCCGTCCACGGTGTGATGATCCACCACACGGTGACCCACGGCACCGAGACAACGGTCCGGATCTGCTACGACGGCCACCCCGGCCTGCCCGGCCCGCTGTGCCACGGCGTCATCACCAAGGACGGCACGGTCCACTTAGTCGGCTACGGCCGCGCCAACCACGCGGGGCTGGGCGACGACGACGTGCTGCGCGCGGTGATCGCCGAGAAGGCCCTGCCCCCGGACAACGAGACGAACACCGACGGCAACCGGCACTTCTACGGCTTCGAGTGCGAGAACCTGGGCGACGGCGCGGACCCCTGGCCCGAGGCCCAGCTGGAAGCGATCGAGAAGGTGGCCGCGGCGGTGTGCCGGCGGCACGGCTGGTCGGAGCGGTCGGTGATCGGGCACCTGGAGTGGCAGCCGGGGAAGGTGGACCCGCGCGGCTTCTCGATGGCCTGGCTGCGCGAGCGCGTCAGGGACCGGCTGAAGTGAGCCCGCGCCGGCACCCCGGGCGACAATGACGACGTGACCAGCGCCGACATACTCACCCCCCGGCTCCCCTCCCCGCTGCAGGAGGTGACCGACGACCGTTTCGCCCGCCACGGCGTCCGTCTCCTCCTCAAGCGGGACGACCTGATCCATCCGGAGCTGATCGGCAACAAGTGGCGCAAGCTGGTCCCGAACATCGAGGCGGCGGCCGGCCGCCCGGTCCTCACCTTCGGCGGCGCCTACTCCAACCACCTGCGCGCGACGGCCGCCGCGGGCCGTCTTCTGGGCTTTCCGACGGTGGGGGTGGTGCGGGGCGAGGAGCTGGCCGCCCGGCCGTTGAATCCGTCGCTGGCGCGGTGCGTGGCCGACGGGATGCGGCTGCACTTCGTCGACAGGTCGACGTATCGGCGCAAGGCCGAGCCGCAGGTGCTGGCCGGTCTGCTGCGGGCGGCGGGGGCCGAGGACGCGTACGTGGTGCCGGAGGGCGGCAGCAACGCGGCCGCGGTACGCGGCTGCCTGGCCCTCGGCGCGGAGCTGCGGGGACAAGCCGACGTGGTGGGAATCGCCTGCGGGACCGGGGGCACGCTGGCCGGGCTGGCCGCCGGACTGGGGGCGCGGCAGCGCGCGGTGGGGGTACCGGTGCTGAGGGGCGGGTTCCTGGCGGGCGAGATACAGCGGTTGCAGGCGGAGGCGTTCGGCGGGCGGCGCGGCCGGTGGTCGCTCGACGAGCGGTTCCACTTCGGCGGGTACGGGCGTACGACACCGGAACTCGACGCCTTCGCGGAGGACTTCGAGGAGCGGCACGGGATGCGGGTGGAGCGGCTGTATGTCGCCAAGTTGCTGTACGGACTTGTCGAGCTGGCGCGGGAGGGCGGCCTGGGGCGGGGCGGGGCCGTGGCGGCGGTGCTGACGGCCTGATCGGCGTGCGGGGCCGCGGACCGCGTTCCGGATCTCACTCTGCCTCCCGGTACGCCGCCGCCTCCTCCAGGTCCAGCCGGCGCAGCAGGGTGCGCAGCATCTCGTCGTCGATGTAGCGGTGGTCGCGGAGCCGGACGAAGACGGTGCGCTCGGCGCTGATCATCTCGCGCGAGAGGCGGCGGTAGGTGTCGTCGACCGACTCGCCGGTGACCGGGTTGGTCTGACCGAGGCGCTCCCAGACGGCGTTGCGGCGGCGCTCCAGGACCGTGCGGAGGCGGTCGGCGAGCGGCGGGGGGAGTTCGTTGCGGTCGTCCGAGAGGAGTTCGTCCAGGCGGGCCTCGGCCGCACGGGAGGCCTGGGCCTGGGCGTTCGCCTCGGCGAGGGTCTCGGCCTGGGTGTCGCGGGGCGGGAACTTCATCAGGCGGATCAGCGGGGCCAGGCTGAGGCCCTGCACCACGAGGGTGCCGATGACCGTCGTGAAGGTCAGGAACAGGATCAGGTTGCGCTGCGGGAAGGGGGCGCCGCCGTGCACGGTGAGCGGGATCGAGAAGGCGATGGCCAGCGAGACCACGCCCCGCATCGCCGCCCAGGCGGTGACCGCCGGGCTTCTCCAGGTGGGGTTGTCCTCCCGCTCGCGGATCCGCCGGGACAGCAACCGCGGCAGGAAGGCCGCCGGGTATATCCAGACGAACCGCGCCGCCACCACGACCAGGAAGAGGGCGAACGCGTACCAGGCGGCGTCGATGCCCTCGTACGCGCCGAGGCCCTTGAGGACGACCGGCAGCTGCAGTCCGATCAGCGCGAAGACCGCCGACTCCAGCACGAACGCCACCATGCGCCACACGGCCTCCTCCTGGAGGCGGGTGGCGAAGTCGACCTCCCAGGCACGGTGGCCCAGGTAGAGGGCGACGACGACGACCGCCAGCACGCCGGAGGCGTGGAACTGCTCGGCGACGCTGTACGCGACGAACGGGATCAGCAGCGACAGCGTGTTCTGGAGCAGCGGTTCCTTCAGATGCAGGCGCAGCCAGTGGATCGGCACCATCAGCAGCACACCGACGATCACGCCGCCGAACGCGGCCAGGAGGAACTCCCCGATTCCGTGGGCCCAGGAGGCGCCCTCCCCGATGGCGGCCGCGACGGCCACGCGGTAGGCGGTGATCGCCGTGGCGTCGTTCAGCAGGGACTCGCCCTGCAGGATGGTGGTGAGCCGGGACGGCAGCCCCACCCGGCGGGCGATGGCGGCGGCCGCGACCGCGTCCGTGGGCGCCACGACCGCGCCCAGCGCGAGCGCCGCGGGCAGCGGCAGCCCGGGCACGATCAGGTAGGCGGCCCAGCCGACGACGAAGGTCGCGAAGAGCACGTACCCCACCGAGAGCAGCGCCACCGGCCGCATGTTCGCCCGCAGGTCGAGGTACGAGCTCTCGGTGCCCTCCTTGTACAGCAGCGGCGGCAGCACCAGCGGCAGCACGATGTCCGGGTCGAGGGTGTAGTCGGGGACCCCGGGCACGTACGACACCACCAGGCCGGCCGCGACCAGCAGCAGCGGCGCCGGCACCGGAGTGCGCCGGGCCGCACCGGCGATCGCGGCGCTCCCCGCCACCAGCAACAGCAGTGGCATCACGTCCATGGTCCTCGCCCGCCCTCATTTTCCGCGCGGCCACCCGCACACCCGTCGTAATCTGGCAATCATGAAACAGTGCACGCACCGCGACGCGCTGCCGCACCCGGAACCCGAGCCACAGAACGAGACCTGCCCGGAGTGTCTCGCCAAGGGCTGGCACCCGGTACAACTGCGGCTCTGTCTGACCTGTGGCCACGTCGCCTGCTGCGACTCGTCACCGGGAAGACATGCGACAGGCCACCACGAATCATCCGGTCACCCCGTGATGCGGACGTTCGAGCCCGGCGAGGACTGGCGCTGGTGCTTCGTCGACCACGTCCTCGTGTGACACTGCACTACGGCTGCTGAAGACCACGGCAACCGACGGTTCGACGGTTCTACGCCGGGGTACGTCAACCCGGCGCGCGCTCTTCCCAATTGGGCAAGGCAGACCTCTAGACACGGAGCGTATCCACAGGTTTACTGTGAGTGACGCCAGGGGGTTGGGGTCCCGGGGACAGAAAAGTTCGGAGCGCGGTAGCGTCACCGCTGAACCACGTAGTGCGTTACCCCGGGGGGCGACCCTCGGCCCCGAAAAGCTTGTACCACCATGGAGGTGAGGGTGTCCCAGATCGCAGGCGAGCCCGCGACCCAGGACTTCGTGGAAGTCCGGCTGCCGGCTGCGGGTGCCTACCTGTCGGTGCTGCGCACGGCCACGGCCGGTCTCGCCGCCCGCTTGGACTTCACCCTGGACGAGATCGAGGATCTGCGCATCGCGGTCGACGAGGCCTGCGCGATCCTGCTCCAGCAGGCCGTTCCCGGCTCGGTGCTCAGCTGTGTCTTCCGCCTCGTCGACGACTCGCTGGAGGTCACGGTCTCCGCTCCGACCACGGACGGCCACGCCCCCTCGCGCGACACTTTCGCCTGGACCGTGCTCTCGGCCCTGGCGGGCAAGGTCTCGTCGGCCGTCGACGAGGACAAGACCGTGTCGATCAGCCTCTACAAACAGCGCGGCGCGGGACCCGGGCCGGCGTGAGGGACGGGGACGGGCCGGTGCGGGACGAAGAGCGCGGCACACGGGAACTGCCGACCGGGGGCGAAGGCCCCGGGGCGGGCTCCCGCCGCATGGCTGACGGCATCGACGGCATCCCGGAACAGGCCAGGCCGCACCCGGAGGACCCCTCCGCGCAGGTCGGTCTGGAGGGTGCCGTGCAGGGCGCGCCCCCGGAAGGACGGAACGGGGTCGCGGCCCCGAACCGGGCCGGGGCGAAGGCTCGCGGAAGGGCGACGGGCGGGACGATGAGCGAGCACGAGCGATACGCCGAGGACGAGGCGCTGGCCGCGGAGGTGGTGCAGGCGACCCAGCACGAGCCTCGGGACCGCAGCGAACCTCAGGACCGCAGCGGCGCGCGCGCCCTGTTCGTCGAGCTGCGCGGGCTGAAGGAGGGCAGCGCCGAGTACGCGGAGCTGCGCAATCGGCTGGTCCGGATGCATCTGCCGCTCGTGGAGCACCTCGCGCGCCGGTTCCGCAACCGCGGCGAGCCGCTGGACGACCTCACCCAGGTCGCCACCATCGGCCTCATCAAGTCGGTCGACCGGTTCGACCCGGACCGGGGCGTGGAGTTCTCGACGTACGCCACCCCGACCGTGGTCGGCGAGATCAAGCGTCACTTCCGCGACAAGGGCTGGGCGGTCCGCGTCCCGCGCCGTCTCCAGGAGCTGCGCCTCGCGCTCACCACCGCCACGGCGGAGCTGTCCCAGCAGCACGGCCGCTCGCCCACGGTGCACGAACTGGCCGAGAAGCTCGCGATCTCGGAGGAGGAGGTCCTGGAGGGCCTGGAGTCGGCCAACGCCTACTCGACGCTGTCCCTGGACGTCCCCGACACCGACGACGAGTCCCCGGCGGTCGCCGACACCCTCGGCGCGGAGGACGAGGCCCTGGAGGGCGTCGAGTACCGCGAGTCCCTCAAGCCCCTGCTGGAAGACCTCCCGCCCCGCGAGAAGCGGATCCTTCTCCTCCGCTTCTTCGGCAACATGACCCAGTCCCAGATCGCCCAGGAGGTCGGCATCAGCCAGATGCACGTCTCACGGCTGCTGGCGAGGACCCTGGCTCAGCTGCGGGAAAAGCTGCTCGTCGAGGAGTAGAACGCCCCGAAGGGGCGCGGGCCCACCCACCCGCAGATCAGCTACTACGCCCGGGCCCCTTGATCCCAAGGGCCTGGGTGGTAGCGGAGTTCACCAGCAGCACCAGCGAGGCCACCGCCACCACCGCCAGCACGATCCCCACCGGAATCGCCACGCTGTCGGCCTGGAGCAGGTTGTACGCCACCGGCAACGCCATGATCTGCGTGATCACCGCCGGCCCCCGGCTCCAGCTCTTCCGCAGCAGCAGCCCGCGCGCGGCGATCAGCGGCAGCAGCGCCAGCACGATCACCGTGACGCCCCCGGTGATGGCCTGCCCCCGGTCGTCCGGATTCCCGGTGAACCCGAGCACGGCCAGCCACACCCCGCCGACGAGCAGCGCGAGCCCTTCCAGCCCGGCCAGCGCGGCGGCATACGTCAGCCGCCGCGGACGGGGTCCGTCGATTCCGTCGGCCTTCTCGGCCGTAGGCACATCCTCACTGCTCACGCCGGAAAGGGTAGCCCTCGGCCCCGCGGCGGGAGCCGCGGCCCTCGCACCCGAGTGTTGAGACTCACGCCCCTATCTCTTACCCGATCCCTAACTCGGTCTGGGCCCGGTACTTTCCAGTAGGTACGCTGCAATCCATGCGTGCACTTCTCGTGGTCAATCCGGCGGCAACCACCACAAGCGCACGTAGGCGCGACGTCCTCATCCACGCGCTCGCGAGCGAAGTGAAGCTGGAGGCGGTCACCACCGAGTACCGCGGCCACGCCCGCGACCTGGCGCGGCTCGCGGCGGAGAGCGACGACATCGACCTCGTCGTGGCGCTCGGCGGCGACGGCACGGTCAACGAGGTGGTCAACGGTCTGCTCCACGACGGGCCCGACCCGGACCGGCTGCCCGGCCTCGCCGTGGTCCCCGGCGGCTCCACCAACGTCTTCGCCCGGGCCCTCGGCCTGCCCAACGACCCGGTCGAGGCCACCGGCGACCTGCTGGACGCGCTCCGCGAGAGGCGCGAGCGCGTCGTCGGCCTCGGTCTGACCGCCGGTACTCCCGGCACCGAGGACGAGGCGGTCCCGGCCCGCTGGTTCACCTTCAACGCGGGACTCGGCTTCGACGCGGGCGTCGTCGGCCGGGTCGAGCAGCAGCGCGAGCTCGGTAAGAAATCCACGCACGCGCTGTACGTTCGTCAGGTCGTCCGGCAATTCCTGGGCGAGCAGCACCGCCGGCACGGAACGATCACGCTCGAACGGGCCGGCGCCGACCCGATCACGGATCTTGTCGTGGCGATAGTCTGCAACACCTCGCCCTGGACGTATCTCGGCAATCGCCCGATGTACACGTCACCTAAGGCCTCGTTCGATAAAGGTATCGACGTACTCGGTCTCAGCCGGCTGTCGACCGCCGCCGCTGCCCGGTATGGCACGCAGTTGCTCACTTCGTCCCCCGAGCGCGGACCCCACGGCAAGCACGCGGTGTCCCTGCACGATCTGGACCAGTTCACCTTGCATTCGAAGGTGCCCCTCCCCCTCCAGATGGACGGCGACCACCTAGGACTGCGTACGAGCGTGACGTTCACAGGCGTACGCCGCGCACTGCGTGTGATTGTGTGAGCGGAACGGGCCAAAGTCCTTTCACTCGAACGTTTAGGCCAGGATCCACCCCATGGAAGTACGGCTGTGACCCAGTCGACACCGAGGAATCAAAAAAAACTTTCCGGAAGGGGTTGTATCCGTCGCTGAGGTTTGCGAGGCTCTACGTGGCGGTCGGGACAGCCCGCAACACCGGCGTCCACTGACCACCGGAATCCCCCTTCAACTCACAGGACCCCTGCCAGGGAACCTGGCGGTCGGCCCTTCACTTGTTGAGGGATTCGTGAAAGCGTTCACATTCACAAGCAACGTGCATGTAATACCAAGGAGAGGTAGCAGCCATGGACTGGCGTCACAACGCCGTTTGCCGCGAGGAAGACCCCGAGCTCTTCTTCCCCATCGGCAACACTGGTCCTGCGCTGCTGCAGATCGAGGAAGCCAAGGCCGTTTGCCGGCGCTGCCCCGTTATGGATCAGTGTCTGCAGTGGGCGCTCGAGTCCGGCCAGGACTCCGGCGTCTGGGGTGGTCTCAGCGAGGACGAGCGTCGCGCGATGAAGCGCCGTGCCGCCCGCAACCGGGCCCGTCAGGCCACCGCCTGACAGTCCCACCCCTGGTGACAGCCTGAGCTTGGCGGCGCGTACAGCGAGTACGCATCTCCCGCCCCCGAGCCGCAGCGCGCAGTACCCCCGATGCGCTTAGCAGTAAGAGCAGCAACGAGCGAGCAGCCCCGGACCCACCAGGTCCGGGGCTCTTTGCTGTGCCCGTACCTCCCGTGCCGCGCACGGACACCCCGTCGGCGCGGCCTATTTCTGCGGGCGCACCGGAACGTCCAGGATCACCCGGGTCCCACGCTCCGGCGCCGGCACCATGTCGAACGTGCCACCCAACTCGCCCTCCACCAGCGTCCGTACGATCTGCAGGCCGAGGTTGCCTGAGCGGTGCGGGTCGAAGCCCTCGGGCAGGCCGACGCCGTCGTCCTGGACGGTGACGAGCAGCCGGGCCTCCTTGGTGGTACCGCCGCGGACCGCCGTGACCTCGACGGTGCCGGTGTCGCCCTCGCGGAAGCCGTGTTCGAGGGCGTTCTGCAGGACTTCGGTGAGCACCATCGACAGCGGGGTGGCGACCTCGGCGTCGAGTATCCCGAAGCGGCCGGTGCGCCGGCCCGCGACCTTGCCCGGCGAGATCTCGGCGACCATCGCGAGCACCCGGTCCGCGATCTCGTCGAACTCGACGCGCTCGTCCAGGTTCTGGGACAGCGTCTCATGCACGATGGCGATCGAGCCGACCCGCCGTACCGCCTCCTCCAGGGCCTCCCGGCCGCGTTCCGAGTCGATGCGCCGGGCCTGCAGGCGCAGCAGCGCGGCGACCGTCTGGAGGTTGTTCTTCACCCGGTGGTGGATCTCCCGGATGGTCGCGTCCTTGGTGATCAACTCCCGCTCGCGACGCCGCAGTTCGGTGACGTCCCGGAGCAGCACCAGGGACCCGATGCGGGTGCCCTTGGGCTTGAGCGGGATCGCCCGGAACTGGATGACGCCGTCCTCGGACTCGATCTCGAACTCGCGCGGCGCCCAGCCGCTGGCGAGTTTGGCGAGCGCCTCGTCCACCGGCCCCTTGGTCGGGGCGAGTTCGGCCGTGGTCTGCCCCAGGTGGTGGCCGAGCAGGTCGGCGGCGAGGCCGAGGCGATGGTAGGCGGAGAGGGCGTTCGGGGAGGCGTACTGGACGATGCCGTCGCCGTCCACCCGGATCAGGCCGTCGCCGACGCGCGGCGAGGCGTCCATGTCGACCTGCTGGTTCGGGAAGGGAAACGATCCGGCAGCGATCATCTGCGCGAGGTCGGAAGCGCTCTGGAGGTAGGTGAGCTCCAGGCGGCTCGGGGTGCGCACGGTCAGCAGGTTGGTGTTGCGGGCGATGACCCCGAGAACCCGGCCCTCGCGCCGTACCGGGATGGACTCGACCCGTACGGGGACCTCTTCGCGCCACTCCGGGTCGCCCTCGCGGACGATCCGGCCCTCGTCCAGGGCGATGTCCAGCATCGGCCGGCGGCCGCGCGGGACCAGGTGGCCGACCATGTCGTCCTGGTAGGAGGTGGGGCCGGTGTTGGGGCGCATCTGCGCCACCGAGACGTACCGGGTGCCGTCCCGGGTGGGGACCCACAGGACCAGGTCGGCGAAGGAGAGGTCGGAGAGCAGCTGCCACTCCGAGACCAGCAGATGGAGCCACTCGAGGTCGGAGTCGTCGAGGGCGGTGTGCTGGCGGACCAGTTCGTTCATGGAGGGCACGTCTGTGAGCGTACCTGGGGGTATGTGGATGGCCGAAAATCGGCGAGTACGGCGTGAAGGGCGGGCCCGGAAACACCCGCGGGCCGCGGCGCCTGAGAGGGACCCTCAACCCTCCCGGCACCGCAGCCCGGAGCAGCAACGGCCGTGGGGTGTGCGGTCCCAGTCGGCCGAAGGTGAGGATCCGGGGCAGTCAGGGCAGAGAGCTCCGGTTCCTCGGTCCGCCTTCCTGTGCGGGGAAGACGGAAGAGTGTGACTGTGCCGTACGGCTGATGCCGTACTCGTTCAGCCCTCGTACGCAATTGTGGACTAGACCACGGTGTGTGTCCATGCGTTGGAGACTGTTCACAGTTGATCCGATCGCAGCGTAGCCCGCCGGGGGCGGCCGTGGGGCCGGATGTCCGGGGCAATTTTCGGCGGCCCGGCGGGACGCGACCCCCCGCCGCGGAGATTTTCCTCAATTCACCCCATCTGACGTATTCACGTAACCTCGCACTTGTCCCCTTTCTCTGCGCCCGGCCTCCGGCGACAGGGGTCGGTTCTGTTAGATTGGTCCCATCAGATTGGTCTAAACCACATAGACCTTCCAGACCCTCCAGCCCTCTTGAGAACGGCAGGCCCAGCGTGGAAGTTGTCATCGTTCCGGACGCCGCCGCGGGTGGCGAGCTGATCGCCGAGGCCATGGCTCAGCTGCTCCGGCACAAGCCGGCCGCGCTGCTCGGGGTGGC
>NZ_JBIAUL010000028.1:0-91653 GCF_042892755.1 Streptomyces sp. NPDC001714 | reverse complement strand
CTACGAACGCAAGGCCGACCACTTCCTGGCATTCACCGCCATCGCCTGCAGCCTCATCTGCTACCGCAGACTCGCCAAATGAGACTGCGTCTTAGATGACCGATCGGTGCGACAGGTTGCCTCGGAACGCGCGCTCAGTGGCCCAGCTCACATGACGAACGGACAGCCTGGTGGTGTACAGCGGGTTACACCGGACAGTACGGACGTGCGGTAAGAGCCGCTCAACGGGAACGGCGAAGCATCGGTAAGAAGACATCCGTGCATTACTAAGCAGGGGTAAGAGAACGCGGCGCGAGAACGCCGAACGGGCCCGGTCCCGGGGAGATGTCCCCGGGACCGGGCCCGTTCTGCGTCCTGGCTGGCGTCAGCCGGCGGTCGCGCCCTCTGCCTCGCCGGCGGTCGTCCGCGGCTTTGCGCCGGGCACCGCCTCGGCGAGTTCGGCCGCCTCGGGGTCGCCGGCCGCGATCCGGGCCTCCTGGCCCAGGTTGCGGGTCTCGGCCTTGCGGGCGAGCGCGGCCACCGCGTCGTTGAACCGCTCGATGGAGGTCGGCTCGTCCGGACCGAGCAGGTAGTGCTTGAGTTCGTCCCGGTCCGCGGCCAGCGGATCGGCCGACGGGTCGCGTACGGCGTCCAGCAGGGCGTCGAGTTCCTTGGCGCTGTTGGAGAGGATCACGGCGGCGCGCACGGCGGTGTTCGCCCTCTTGAACTCCTCCACGCCGAGGCCGGCGGAGTCGGTGACGGCGTACGGCTTGCCGCTCGCGATGAAGTCGGAGACCACGCTGGAGATGTCGGAGACCATCGCGTCGGAGACGTTGAAGCAGTCGTACAGGCGGGGTTCGGCGCCCGTGATGACGGCGTGCTGGTACGACGGCAGGGCCTGCCAGTAGGAGTCGTTCCAGGCCGTGCGCAGCCGGGCGATCTCCTCGTGTTTCTTCAGGTCGACGACGTCGTCCCGGCTGGCCTCGGCCTCGTCGCGCCTGTCGTCGCCGGTGCCGGCCAATTCGGCCAGGCGGGTCTCGATGCGGGACAGTTCGGCCTGTGCCGCCGCCTGGGCGGCCGGGTCGGCGGTGAAGCGGGCATCGGTGGCGCGGGCGGTGGCGGCCTTCTGGACGAGGGCGGTGACGCGCCGGTGGGCGGCGCCGGCCTCGGCGCTGACGGTGCCGGTGAAGGGGTGCGGCTTGTAGAGGACACGGACCGGCGGGTCGGCCTTGACCAGCTTCTTCACGATGTTCTCGCCGGCGAGCACCAGGGAGGTGTTGCCGGGGTCCCCGTCCCAGCCCTCCCATGTGGGCGCGTAGAGCACGGTGGGGATGCGGCCGTCGGGGACGCCCTGCCAGGTCTGGATGGGGGCCAGCTGGGGGCGGCCGACCTCGACGATGTCGTCGTCGCGGACGCCGACGTCGGCGATGGCGTAGCGGTCGCGGCCCGCGCGGCCCGCGGTCCACACCTCGTCGTACACCTTGCTGAACGGGTTGACGCTGGCCAGTTTGTCGCTGTCGCCGTGGCCGATGAAGACGTGCTTCATCGTGGGGACGCGCAGCAGGTGGATGTTCTTGCCGACGTTGGCCGCGTAGAGGGCGACGCGGACCGTGGAGAGGTCCATGTTCATCAGGTGCACGCCGCCGGGCACGCAGATGACGGGGACGGTGGTCGGGGAGAGGTTCTGCAGGATGACCCGTTCGCGCAGCAGGATCAGCGGGCGGGACTCCAGCTGTTCCATGGTCTCCAGCCACATGTTGAGCTGGTAGGCGGAGTCCTTGGAGCCGGAGAAGTACAGCACGGTCCCGGGCTGGTACTGGGCCAGCCAGTCGTCGACGGCGGCCAGTACGGTGTCGGCGTCGGGCGGGGTCTTGCGGCCGCGCACGTACGGCATCAGCACCAGGACGTACAGGCACCCCAGGGCGAGGGTGATGCCGATGCCGACGAACCCGGCGACCGCGCTGTCCGTCGTCGCCGAGACCAGCAGGCCGACGACGGCCGCGAGGTCGAGGTGGAGCATCTTCTCGGCGGAGCGGTCGAGCAGGCCGCGCGGCGGGGCGTCCGGGATGCTGATGCGGGACTTCAGGTCGACGTTGCGGGTGGCGACCGGCATCCGGCGGCGGTTGCGGATCAGGGTGACCAGCGCGCCGTGCGGGGCCTGCAGGCCGTAGAAGGCGATGAAGCAGGCGATCGCGCCGTAGAAGATCAGGCCGTTCGAGAGGTCCATCCTGGCCAGCAGCAGGATCAGCAGCAGCTGCCGGATCAGGAAGCGGATCGACAGACCGGCCCGGACCTTGCTCAGGCGGTTGACGAGATAGCTGCCCTTGCGGTGCAGGTAGTGGTCCGCCAGGTACGTGACGGCGGCCGCGGCCGCGAAGGCGTAAACGCTCGGGACGAGCGCGGCGACCATGAGGACCGGGAAGCCCAGCATCATGAGTGCCGCCGCGGCCAGCTCGGCTGCGCTGCCCACTCGGGCGACGCGAATAGCGGTGGATATCACGGAGAACCTTTTGCTGACAAAAAGGCCTGAATTTGACCTTGCGGACAATCTGGAGGTGGTCGATCCGGGTTCTACGGGTTCAGGCCCCTGCGAATGCTCCGCGAACGCGAAACCACAGAGGCCTGAATGACAGATGACTAATGGCTGCCGATTATGCCACGCCGTCCTGTCGGTCCAGGACACTGGCCAGGGCCTGCTCGAAGCCGGAGGCCTGGCCGGCGGCCGCCGTCGGATCCTGCTGGCGGACGTCGATGACATGGCCGGTGAGTTCGGAGAGCAGCACGTCGAGGGAGGTGCGGGCGACGGCCTCGGAGGAGAGCAGCGAGCCCGTCGGCTCCTGACCGAACGCCTTGGTACGCATGGGGGTGGCGGTGCGCTCGGGGTTGATGCAGTTGACGCGGACGGAGTCGCCGGCCCACTCGTCGGACAGGGCCTGGGTGAGGTTCACCATGGCGGCCTTGGTCGAGGAGTAGAGGCTGTACTCGGCGCGGCCGCGGGTGTAGCTGCTGGAGGTGTAGAGCAGCAGCTGGCCCTGGGTCTCGGCGAGGTACTTGTAGCTGGACCGGGCGATCTGCACCGGGGCCAGGTAGTTGACCTTCAGCGCCTCTTCGATGGTGGCGTTGTCGGTCTCGGCGAGCTTGCCGATGCGCAGCACGCCCGCGGTATTGACGACGTAGTCGATGCGGCCGGTCTCGGCGTATGCCTTGGAGAGCGCGTCGTCGACCTCCTCCGGGTTCTCCACGTGGGTGCCGGTGGTGGAGCGGCCGAGGGCGTAGACGTTCGCCCCGTAGGACTCGGCGAGTTCCGCGATGTCCTTGCCGATGCCGTACGAGCCGCCGAAGATGACCGCGGTCTTGCCGGTGAGGAGCGCCCGGTAGTCGTCCTCGTTGTTCTGCTCGGGGGCGGCGGTGGAGGCGAGCTGGAAGAGCTTGTCGGCGATGAAGACGTCGACGGGCTGGGTGACCTTCATGTTGTACTCGTCGCCGGCGACCACGTGGATCGGCACGTCGGGCAGGTACTTGAGGACGACGGTGCAGTCGTCGGTGGCCTGGAAGTTGGGGTCGCCGGCGGCGACCTCGTAGGCCCGCTTGATCGTGGACAGCTTGAACGCCTGCGGGGTCTGGCCGCGGCGCAGCCGGGAGCGGTCCGGGATCTCGGTGATGAACTCGCCGTCCCCGCCGTGGGTCCGCGTGACGATGATGGTGTCGGCAGACGGGATGGCGACGTCGACGGCCTGGTAGCGCTCCAGCGCGGTCACGCAGTCGTCGATGACGCGCCGCGACAGCAGGGGGCGTACGGCGTCGTGGAAGAGGACGTTGAGGTCCTCGCCCTCGGCCAGGCCCTCGCCGAGCGCCTCGATGGCGCGCTCGGTGGTCTCGTTCCGCGTGCTGCCGCCCTCGATGATCTTCTTGACCTTCGTGAACCCGGCCTTGGTGACGATCTTCTCGATGTCCGCGACGTAGCCCGGTGCCATCAGCACGATGATGTCGTCGATCGAGTCGGCCTTCTCGAAGGTGGCCAGGGTGTGCTCGATGACGGCCTTGCCGGCGATCTTCAGCAGCTGCTTGGGGATCGACAGACCCACCCGCTGGCCGGTGCCACCGGCCAGGATCACTGCGGTGGTTCGGGGCTTGGCTATGCGCTGGGACACAGGTGACCTACCTTGGGGCATCAGGGAACCTGGAAATGGTCCCACTTCCGGTAACCGCTGTGCAAGGTGAGCGCTGTCCACTGCATATGTGCCCGCAACCTTTCATTCACCTTGCGTCGCTGGTGATGGGCGCCGCCCACGGGACCACTGGAAGAGTTCCGTGAATTTGCTGTGAGTAACTACACAGGTCATTCCGATTGCTGTGCGTGACCCGATACACGTCTCAGCAGCGCTACGCCGTGCCAGGGGGACGGCTTAGCAGAGCTAAGCCGTCCCCTCGGGCGCGACCTCTCGGCACCTCAACGCCGTCGCAGCCTCTTCAGACATCGGTGCCCCAGGACCCGCACCAGCTCCTTCGAGGACGTCTGGTGCACGGTGCGGGACTTCGGCTCCGCGGTGTGGCGCACGGGAGCCGCGGCCGCCGCGGCGAGCGCGCCGTAGAGCGCCTGGGCGGCGACCTCGGGGGCGATGCGGGCCTCGGCGGCGGGCGGTCCGGGCTGCGCGGGGACGGCGGGCAGGCTGGAGAGCAGGGCCGGGTCGCCGATGACGCGGACGCCCGTGGCGCCGATGCGTTCCGCCATCTCGGCGCCGATGCGCCCGGCGGCCTCGACGGCCCAGGCGGGGGTGGAGATCTTCACGTCGGCGGCGGTGGGGCTGCACGAGTTCTTCATATGCATGACGGCGCCGTTGCGGACGAGCTTGGAATACAGCTCGTCGGGGAGTCCATTGCCGCGGAATTCCACGTTGAGATTTCGCAGCATTTCGGTCTCGGCGAGGGTGAGCGAGCGGTTCGCCGTGTCCGGGACGGACTGGAGGAGGTTTCCGGGGAGTCCGAGGAGGGCCTCGAAGGTGCGCATCAGGCCGTCGCGGTCCCGGTCGTCGACCACCACGACGGTGATCCGGTCGGCGCCGACCGCGCGGATCCAGCGTTCGACGAGCCGGTCGTGCCGGTGCCGGCGCCAGAAGCTGGGGTTGGGCTTCTCGTAGGGGGCCTTGCGGAGCATGTGGTCCAGCCAGTCCTCGTAGCCCATGCGCAGTCCGTTCTGCACGTACTGCTGCCACTGGGAGGGCATGATCCTGGCGAGCGGGCGGAGGGTGACGAGGACGTGGACGCGTTCGCCGCCGAGCTGCTCGACGATGCGGGCGACGGTCTCGTCGTCGGGGGCGTCGGCGAAGAACTCGCTGCTGATCGCCGAGGTGCGGGTGCCGGTGGCCTCGACCTGCTCGAGCAGCCGCGTCCAGTGTTTCTCGGTGGGCACGACGTCGCCCATCATCGCCGGCCGGGCGCAGGCGGCGAGGGCGGCTTCCATCGGGTGCCGGGTGGTCGCCGGGAACTCCACACCGTGTTCGGGCAGCTTGCCCTTCGCGGCGAACAGGGCGCCCTGGATGGCCGTGGTCCCCGTCTTGTGCGGGCCTATGTGCAGCAGGCGGGTGCCGGCGGGCAGGGCGGCAAGGGGACCGGTGGGGCCCATGGGGCCTGTGGCAGCGTTGTTCACCGGGGCTTGGCCTCTCGTACAGTCCGTCTCCATGGTTAACGGAAGGTAAGACGTTCACCTTAGGTTCACCTGAGAGGAGCCTGGGACGCAGATGAGTCCCAGGCTCCTGTTACACAGACTTGACTTTTGGCGCGCCCGCTTTGTGCGTCACACGACCTGGACGCCCTGTTCGTCCGACTCGACGCGCAGGGTGGCGAGCGTGCTCGCCGTGGCCTGCGGCTCGACGACGGTGTCGACGACGCGCACGCGCGCGTCGATGCCGTCGCGGCGGATGTCGAAGAGGTGGTAGCCGCGGTGGGCGTCGACGACCTTCCAGTGCGGGTTGTCGGCCTTCAGCGGGTCCCACTGGGCATGGAAGGCGGCCTGGTCCTGGTCGCCGTTGCTGGAGATGGAGGTGCCGACGAACTCGGCGCCGACGACGTCCGACGACGGGTTGGCGAAGTCCTTCTTCAGGTCGCTGATCATCGTGAGGTGGCGGTCGCCGCTGAGCACGACGGGGTTGCGGACGGAGGCGAACTCGTCGAGCAGGGCGTTGCGTTCGGCCTGGTAGCCGTCCCAGGCGTCGTAGTACCAGAGTTTTCCGGCGCCGGGCAGGATGTCGGTCTCGGCCATCATGATCTGCGAGGCGACGAGGTTCCAGCGGGCCGGCGAGTCGTGCAGTCCGTCGAGCAGCCACTGCTTCTGTCCGGCGCCGAGCATGGTGAGCGAGGGGTCCTCGGCGGCGGCCTGGCTGGTGACCTGGTCGCTGCGGAACTGGCGGGTGTCGAGGACGTTGAGCCGGACGAGGCGGCCGAACTCCAGGCGGCGGTACATCTGGATGTGCGGACCCGTGGGGATCGCGGTGGCCCGGACCGGCATGTGCTCGTAGTAGGCCTGGAAGGCGGCGGTGAGCCGGGCGACGAACGCGTCGTGGGACTGCTTGCCGGGGTCCTGGGGGACCTCGCCGGCCCAGTCGTTGTCGACCTCGTGGTCGTCGAAGGTGACCACCCAGGGCGCGTTCGCGTGCATGGCGGCGAGGTCGGGGTCGCTGCGGTACTGGGCGTAGCGGTTGCGGTACTGCACCAGGGTGTACGGCTCTCCGGTGCCCTCGTGCCGGCGGGGGCCCGCGGCGGACGGCGTGGACTCGTAGATGTAGTCGCCGACGAAGAGGACGACGTCGGGGTCCTGGGCGAGCATGTCGGCGTACGGGGTGAAGTAGCCATGCTGCCAGTTCTGGCAGGAGGCGAGGGCCACGCGCAGGGAGCCGCCCTTGGCGTGCGGGCGGGGGGCGGTGCGGGTGCGGCCGGTCGGGGAGATCCGGCCGCCGGCGCGGAAGCGGTACCAGTAGGAGCGGCCGGGGCGCAGTCCTCGTACGTCCACATGAACGCTGTGCCCGTACTCGGGCCGGGCGTCGGCGGTGCCGCGGCGGACGACCTTGCGGAGGCGCTCGTCCTCGGCGATCTCCCATTCGACGGGGACGGTCTCGTCGGGCATGCCGCCGCCGTTCAGGGGGTCGGGGGCGAGCCGGGTCCACAGCACGATGCCGTCGGGGAGCGGGTCGCCGGAGGCGATGCCGAGGCTGAACACGCCGTCGGGCAGCGGGGCCTCGGCGGCCCGGGCGGCGGAGGGCAGCCAGAGCTGGGCGGATGCGGCGGCTCCGAGGACGGCGGCACCGGCGGTCAGAAAGCGGCGGCGGTCAGGCGATGGTGCTCCGGTCATGCGCGGACTCCCTTGCCACAGAGGCCTCTTGGACGGTCTGACCTTCGGAAGCTCCCACGGCCGGACGGTCGGTCCGCTGAACACAGGTATGCGTGCGCATGACAACTAGGAGACAACGGAAAACCCGTTGCGGCCGGAAACAGGTCCTGGCCGCAACGGGCTTGACGGTTGATCAGCGAGCCTCGGGAACCGGGGAGGCCGACAGACTTACGCGCACAGTCGCCTTGATCGCACAGGCGCCCTGCTCACACGGGCGCCTCGCTCAGCCAGCGGTCCTACTCGAACGGGTCGAAGTCGCCGTACTCCTGAAGGGACTCGTCCCGTTCCGCCTGCCGGTCGCGGCGGCGCTGCACTGCGGGCCGCTGCTCCTCGAAGCGGTGGTCCTCACCGCGGCGGCCGAGCATCTCGGCGCCGGACATCATGGACGGTTCCCAGTCGAAGACGACGGCGTTGTCCTCGGGGCCGATGGCGACGCCGTCGCCCGCCCGGGCGCCCGCCTTCATCAGCTGCTCCTCGACGCCGAGGCGGTTGAGGCGGTCGGCGAGGTAGCCGACCGCTTCGTCGTTGTTGAAGTCGGTCTGGCGGACCCAGCGTTCGGGCTTCTCGCCTCGCACCCGGAAGAGGCCGTCGTCCTCCTGGGTGACGGTGAAGCCGGCGTCGTCGACGGCCTTGGGCCGGATGACGATCCGGGTCGCCTCCTCCTTCGGCTTGGCGGCGCGGGCCTTTGCGACCAGCTCGCCGAGTGCGAACGTCAGCTCGCGCAGGCCCAGGTGGGCGACCGCGGACACCTCGAAGACGCGGTAGCCGCGGGCCTCCAGGTCGGGGCGGACCATCTCGGCGAGGTCCTTGCCGTCGGGGACGTCGATCTTGTTGAGGACGACGATCCGGGGCCGGTCGCCGAGCCCGCCGTACTGCTTGAGCTCCTCCTCGATGACGTCGAGGTCGGAGACGGGGTCGCGCTCGGACTCCAGGGTGGCGGTGTCGAGGACGTGGACGAGGACGCTGCACCGCTCGACGTGGCGCAGGAACTCCAGGCCGAGGCCCCTGCCCTGGCTGGCGCCGGGGATGAGGCCGGGCACGTCGGCGATGGTGTAGACGGTGGAGCCGGCGGTCACCACGCCGAGGTTGGGGACCAGGGTGGTGAACGGGTAGTCGGCGATCTTCGGCTTGGCGGCGGACAGCACCGAGATCAGCGAGGACTTGCCGGCGCTCGGGTAGCCGACCAGGGCCACGTCGGCGACGGTCTTCAGTTCGAGGACGATGTCCTCGATGTCGCCGGGCTCACCGAGCAGCGCGAATCCGGGTGCCTTGCGGCGGGCGCTGGCGAGGGCCGCGTTGCCGAGGCCGCCGCGGCCGCCCTGGGCGGCGACGTAGGAGGTGCCGTGGCCGACGAGGTCGGCGAGGACATTGCCGGCCTTGTCCAGGACCACGGTGCCGTCGGGCACCGGCAGGACGAGGTCCTGGCCGTCCTTGCCGGCCCGGTTGCCGCCCTCGCCGGGCTTGCCGTTGGTGGCCTTGCGGTGCGGGGAGTGGTGGTAGTCGAGGAGAGTCGTCACCGACTGGTCGACGGTCAGGGTGACGTCGCCGCCGCGGCCGCCGTTGCCGCCGTCGGGGCCGCCGAGCGGCTTGAACTTCTCCCGGTGTACGGAGGCGCAGCCGTGGCCTCCGTTACCCGCGGCGATGTGCAGCTCGACGCGGTCCACGAAGGTGGTCATGGTGCAGTGCCTCCAGTTGTTGCGGGGTAATACCAATGTCAACACGCGAAAGGCGGACCCGCCTTCCCGATCGGGAAGTGAGGTCCGCCTCGCGAAACGTTCGGTCTGAAGCCCTAGATCAAGGATCTGGATCGAGCTCAGGCGACCGGAACGATGTTCACGACCTTGCGGCCACGGTGGGTGCCGAACTCCACCGCACCGGCCTGCAGCGCGAACAGCGTGTCGTCGCCGCCGCGGCCGACGCCCGCACCCGGGTGGAAGTGGGTGCCGCGCTGACGGACCAGGATCTCGCCCGCGTTGACGACCTGACCGCCGAAGCGCTTCACGCCGAGGCGCTGAGCGTTGGAGTCACGACCGTTACGGGTGGACGATGCGCCCTTCTTGTGTGCCATCTCTCCTCAGTCCCTTACTTCGCAGCCGCGGGGATCTCAGTGACCTTGATCGCCGTGTACTGCTGGCGGTGGCCCTGACGACGGCGGTAGCCGGTCTTGTTCTTGTAGCGAAGGATGTCGATCTTGACGCCCTTGTGGTGGTCCACGACCTCGGCCTGGACCTTGATGCCGGCCAGCACCCACGGGTCGCTGGTCACAGCGTCGCCGTCGACAACGAGCAGGGTCGAGAGCTCGACCGTGTCGCCAACCTTGGCAGTGGAAATCTTGTCAACCTCAACGATGTCGCCGACAGCAACCTTGTGCTGGCGACCACCGCTGCGCACGATGGCGTACACGCGGATCTCACTCTCTCGCTCGGGAACGGCACCCCCGCAGTCCAGCCGTCCGGCGAACGCGGGCGGCCTCTCCGGAACACGCTGTGCTCCCGAGGAAGAGGTTTACGGGGATGTGGCGCGTCCTCATATCCATGGACACGCCGACGGTCAAGGTTACGGGGCGGTGGCCGAGGGGGTCAAACCGGGCCCCGGTGGGTGTGGGGCCGGTCACTCGGAACAGGTCCCGTACAGCGCGGGGCCGGTCACGTGGACCGGCCCCGCGCCCGGGCGTCAGCCCTCGTCGGAGGCGGTGGCGACCGTGGTGGTCTTCTTCGCCGTCGACTTGGCGGCGGCCGTCTTGGCGGTCTTGGCCGCCTTCTTGGCCGTCGTCGTCTTCTTCGCAGCCGCCGTCTTCTTGGCGGCGGTCTTCTTGGCGGCCGTCTTCTTCGCCGCGGTCTTCTTGGCGGCCGTCTTGCGGGCCGTCTTCTTGGCCGGCGCGGCCTCCTCGACGACCTCCTCGACGGCCTCGGCGGACCCAGCGGCCTCGGCGGGGACCTCCTCGGCCGCCGCCGGCGCCTCCGCCGACGGTACGACCATGACGGCCGCCTCCTCGGACGCGGTCGGCGCGGTGGCCTTGCGCACCGCACGGCGACGCGGGCGGGCCGGAGCGGCGCTCTCGGCGGGCGCGGCCGCCTCGGGCTCCGCGACCGGTTCCGGCGCCGTCTCCACGGCCGTCTCCGCCACCGTCCCGACCGCCGGGGCGGTCTCGGCGGTGACGGTCACCACGGTCGCCTCGGCCCCGGCCGGGGAACCGGCGGGCGCCGACACCTTCCGGGTGGCACGCCGACGCGTACGGCCCTTGGGAGCGGTCTCCTCGGCGGCCGGCGCCTGCGGGGCCTCGACCGTCGGGTCCTCCACGGCGAACGGCTCGGCGTGCGCCACGGCGGCCGGCTCCGGCAGCACCGGACGCTCCGCCTCGACGGCGGCCGGTACGTCCTGCGCGGTCGGCGCCTCGGCCCCGACAGCCCCGGCGGCCGTCCCCGCGGTCTCGGTGCGTGCCGTACGGCCCTTGGGCGCGCCGGCCGGAGCCGAGGCCCTGCGGCTCGCCCGGCGGCGGGTACGGCCGCGGCCGGCCGCGGCCTCCGCCTCGGCGACGCTGCTGTACAGCTCCTCGTCCGGCGCGAAGTCGGGCGCGGGCAGCGCGACGGGCTCGGCGGCCGCGGCCGCGACCTCCGCCGCCGTCTCGACCGCGTGGACGGCCTCGGCGTGCTCGACGGCCCCGTCGGCCACGACCTCGTGCGTCTCGTGGACGTCGTGGTCGTGCTCGTGCCCGTCGCCGCCGCGCCCGCGCTTCTTGCGCTTGCCGCCGCCACCGCCGCCGGAGCTGGGCTGCTCCATGTGGACGATGACGCCTCGGCCGTTGCAGTGCACGCAGGTCTCGGAGAAGGACTCCAGGAGGCCCTGTCCGACGCGCTTGCGGGTCATCTGGACGAGCCCCAGCGAGGTCACCTCGGCCACCTGGTGCTTCGTACGGTCCCGCCCGAGGCATTCGAGCAGGCGGCGCAGCACCAGGTCCCGGTTGGACTCCAGGACCATGTCGATGAAGTCGATGACGATGATGCCGCCGAGGTCGCGCAGCCGGAGCTGGCGGACGATCTCCTCGGCCGCCTCCAGGTTGTTGCGGGTGACGGTCTCTTCGAGGTTGCCGCCCTGGCCGGTGAACTTGCCGGTGTTGACGTCGACGACGACCATCGCCTCGGTCCGGTCGATGACCAGCGAACCACCGCTCGGCAGCCAGACCTTGCGGTCCAGCGCCTTGGACAGCTGCTCGTCGATCCGGTACGTGGCGAAGACGTCGACCTCGGAGGTCCACTTCGACAGCCGCTCCGCGAGGTCGGGCGCGACGTGCGAGACGTAGCCGTGGACGGTCTCCCAGGCCTCGTCACCGCTGACGACGACCTTGGAGAAGTCCTCGTTGAAGATGTCGCGGACGACCCGGACGGTCATGTCCGGCTCGCCGTACAGCAGCGTCGGGGCGTTGCCGTTCTTCGACTTCTTCTGGATGTCCTCCCACTGCGCCTGGAGCCGTTCGACGTCGCGGCGCAGCTCGTCCTCGCTCGCGCCCTCGGCGGCGGTGCGCACGATGACACCCGCGTCCTCGGGGACGATCTTCTTGAGGATGGTCTTCAGACGCGCGCGCTCGGTGTCGGGCAGCTTGCGGCTGATGCCGGTCATCGAGCCCTCGGGGACGTACACGAGGTAGCGGCCGGGGAGGGAGACCTGGCTGGTGAGGCGGGCGCCCTTGTGGCCGATCGGGTCCTTCGTCACCTGGACGAGCACGGACTGGCCGGACTTCAGGGCGGACTCGATTCGGCGCGGGCCGTTGGCCATGCCCAGCGCCTCGAAGTTGACCTCACCGGCGTAGAGGACGGCGTTGCGGCCCTTGCCGATGTCGATGAAGGCGGCCTCCATCGACGGCAGCACGTTCTGGACCTTGCCCAGGTAGACGTTGCCGACGTACGAGGTCGACTGCTCCTTGTTGACGTAGTGCTCGACGAGCACGCCGTCCTCCAGGACGCCGATCTGGGTGCGGTCGCCGTGCTGGCGTACGACCATCACGCGCTCGACGGCCTCGCGGCGGGCGAGGAACTCGGCCTCGGTGATGATCGGGACGCGTCGGCGGCCCTGCTCGCGGCCCTCGCGGCGGCGCTGCTTCTTGGCCTCCAGGCGGGTCGAGCCCTTGATGGACTGGACCTCGTCGGACGGCTCGGAGGGCTTGCGGGGCTCGCGGACCTTGACGACCGTGCGCTCCGGGTCGTTCTCGCCGGGCTCGGTGTCGGGGGTGTCCCCGGCACGCCTGCGGCGGCGCCGGCGACGGCGGCTGCTGGAGGAGGACATGCCGGCCTCGTCGTGGGCCTCCTCGTCGTCCTCTTCCTCCTGCTCGGCCGTGTCCTCGGCGTCCTGCTCGGCCTGTTCGGCGGCGAGCTCGTCGGTGCCGTCGTCGGCGCCCTCGCCGTCGGCGGCGTCACCGCGGCGGCGGCGCCGGCCACCGCGACGGCGGCGCCGGCGGGAGCCGGACTCCTCGGCCTCGTCCTCGCCGTCGGCGATGTCCTCGACGGACTCCTCCGGCTCCTCGGTCTCGTCCTCGGCGACGGGCTCGGCGACCGTGGTGTCCTCGACGGCGCCCCGGCGGCGGCGCCGACGGCGCGAACCGGCGTCGGCCTGCTCGGCCGGCTCGGCGGCGAAGGCCGTGGCAGCGGAAGACGACGCGGAGGGGGCGGAGGACACCGGGGCTGCCGGGGCGGCCGCGGGCTCCTCCGGCTCCTCGGCGCCCGCGGCCGAGGCGGCCGCCTCGGCGGCGGCGCGCTCCGGGGTCTGGAACTTCGGCTCGGTGAACACGGGCGCCTGGAAGACGGCGACGGCGGGCCGGGCCGGGCGGCGCTGCGGCTCCTCCTCGGCGCCGACCCGGGCGGCGGGCTCGGAGAAGCCGGTGGCGGCCTGCCGCACGACGCGACGCCTGCGGCGCGGCGCCTCGGCCTCGACGGGCTCGGCGGCCGGGGTCTCGGCGACGACCGCCTGCGGCTCCTCGGCGGCGGCCGTCTCGGCGGCAGCGGCCTCGGGCGCACCGGCGGGCGCGGCCACCCGGCGGGTGGCGCGGCGGCGGGTCCGCGGGACGGACGCGGCCTCGTCGGACGCCTCAGCCTCCTCGGGCGCCTCGGCCACCTCGGCGGACGCGATGGTCTGCGTACCGGCCTCGGCTGCGGCCTCGGTCTCTTCGCCGGCCTCGGCAGGCACCGGGGCACCGGCGGGTGCGGACGCCCGACGGGACGCACGGCGACGCGTCCGCGGGGCGGGCGCGGCCTCCTCGACGACCTCGGCGGTCTCGGTCAGTTCAGGGGTCTCGACCGCCTCGGCGGTCTCCTGCGGCTGTGCCTGCTCCGCCGCCGTCACGGCGGACGGCTCCTCCACCGCGACGGGGGATGCGGCGGGCGCGGAGACCCGGCGGGTCGCACGGCGACGCGTCCGCGGCGCGGGCGCGGCCTCCTCGTCGGTGTCGGTGGCGGCCTCGACCGCGGCCTTGCTCGCGGCGGGCTCGGTCACGGCACCGGCATCGGCGGCGACAGCAGCAGGCACGACGGTTTCCGCGGCCTCGGCTGCGGGGGTGCCGGCGGGCGCGGAGACCCGGCGGGTCGCACGGCGACGCGTCCGTGGAGCGGGCGCGGCCTCCTCGGCGGCTTGTGCGGCCTCTGCCACTTCGGCCGTCTCAGGAGCCTCGGCAACCTCTTCCGTCGCTTCGGCGGCGGACTCGAAGGTCTCGGCGGCCGGTATGGCCGGCACCGTGGTCTCGGCCACGGTCTCGGTCCCGGCGGGCGGTCCCGCGGGGCGGGACGCGGCACGGCGACGCCTGCGCGGCGGCAGGGTGTCGCTGGGGGTGTTCAGTTCGGAGCCCTCGGTGGGCTCGGTCGGTTCGAGCATGCGGGCGTTTCTCCCGTCAGGCTCCCGGGCGCCGCGCCTGGTCCGGCGTCGATCGGTTCGAGCGACCGCCGGTGACGTCCACGGCTCGCGCGATGCGCGGTGCCGCCGTGTGGGGCGCGGGCGCCGCACAGGAGCTCTCTGTGTCCTGTCTCGCCGGTTCCGTACGCCTTGTCGCGGACGGCCTGGCGAAAGTCTTCTGGTCGGTGCGCTGCCCGACCCAGGTGGCTCCCGAGTACGAGGGCTGCGCTACGACGTCCGTCCTTCGCGGGACCTTCCTTACGCCGGCACCGTCGCGGCGGCAGTCGGTTCGGCCTTCGAGAGGGCCTCGGCTGCCTCGCGGTCGGGCGCGAGCGGGTCGGTCACCGTGCCGGTCTCTTCATCGAGCAGCCCCTGCGCCAGCCTGGTCACCGCTGCGGGGACCGGCGGCGCCAGGTCGGCCACGGCGCGGAGACCGGACAGGACGTCGTCGGGTCGTACGGCAGGCGTCACGTGCCGAACAACCAGCCGCAGTATCGCACAGGGCTGGTCGGTCGGCCTATCAGCCGTTTCACTCTGTGTTTCAAGTTGTACGACGGCGGGGCGGGCGTCGAAGGTGCGGACGCCGTTCTTGGTGGTGCGCCGGACCTCGACGGACTCGGCGGCGTTGAACGCCGCGACGGCCTTCTCGGCCTCCGCCGGGTCCTGGCCGGGCAGCCGCAGCTCCCACACGGAGGCGGTGAGCCGGTCGGCCAGTCCGGACGTGTGTGCCTCGACCGCGTCGACGATGTCGAGCCCGGGGGGCAGGGACTCGTCGAGGAGGGCGCGCAGCTGCTCCGGGTCGCGGTGTGCGGTGAGCGCGATCTCCAGGTACTCGGCCTCGCTGCCCGTGCCGGTGGGTGCGGCATTGGCGTACGACACCTTCGGGTGCGGTGTGAACCCCGCCGAGTACGCCATCGGCACCTCGGCGCGGCGCAACGCACGCTCGAAGGCGCGCTGGAAGTCACGGTGGCTGGTGAACCGGAGGCGGCCGCGCTTGGTGTAACGCAGTCGGATGCGCTGCACCGCGGGTGCGGGCGGCGGGCCTTCGGGCTGTCGCTTGCCCAGTGTCGTCAGTCCTTCGTGGTTCTGGTGCGAGGGCCGTACCGCTGTCGGCCGTACGGCTGTGTACTGCTACCTATCAAGAGTACGTGTGTCGCGGCCTCTGGGTTCCCGGCGGTCCACGGGCTCGGGCCGCCTCGGCTCGCCGAGGAGGGCGCGGCGGAGGTCGGCGCGGGCCTGGCGTACGGCACGGCCGACGGCGCGTGCGGCCTCGGCCACCGGGTGCAGCACGAGGTCGCGGACGACGTGCCCGACCGGGGTGAGGACGGTGCGGTACACCCACCGCGCGGGCTCCAGGAAGATCCACCGGAAGAGGGTGCCGAGCACCCGTCCGGCGGCCCGTGCGACGTACCCGGCGGCCCGCCAGGCGTGGCCGAGGGCCTCCCCGATCTCCTTGAGGACGATTCCGAGGACGCGGCCGGCCGGGGCGAGGATCCAGCGCCACAGGGCGACGGCGGGCAGGACGAGGAGCACGCGCGCGATCCGGTACAGGGCGGTGCCGAGCATGTCGACCACCCAGGCCGCGGCCTTCACGACGGGCGTGAGGAGCCGTACGACCGCGTGACCGATCGGGGTGAGCACGCGCGCGTAGAGCCACATGAGCGCGTGGCCGATCGGGGGGAACACATGCGCGCAGAGCCATACCAGGGCGTGACCGAGGGGAGTGAGCACGTAGCGGTACAGCCAGATCAGCGGTACGACGACGAGTCCGTGGAGCACCCGGCCGAGCGCGCGTCCCACCGGGGCGAGGACGTACTGCCACAGGAACCGGGCGGCGGCGGCGAGCGCGTCCCAGAGCAGGCGTACCGGCAGCACCACCAGGAACACGAAGATCCGCACGGGGATTCGTACCGCGACGACCAGGCATCCCTCCGGTTGGTGGGCCTGTGGCGGTCGTGGTGACGGCTGTCGGGATCGTTTCTGCATGTCCATGGCCGGAGAGACGTTATCGCGTACCGCGCGGATGCGATCGGGCCCCCTTGATCACCGATCGGCGGCGAGACGGTAACGGTTGACCCGCACACGCCAATCTGGTTGGAACCGGCCATCCCGGCTTGATTTGCTGTGCGCACAATCAAGCCGATCCCCGGGGGGACGAGTAATGAACTGGTACGTGGACGTACTGAAGAAGTACGCGGTGTTCAGCGGACGCGCGCGCCGCAAGGAGTACTGGATGTTCACGCTGATCAACGTGATCATCGCGATCGTGCTTGCCGTGGTCGGCAACGCCATCCACTTCGCCGCCCTCGCCGCGATCTACAACCTCGCGGTCCTGCTGCCCGGCCTCGGTGTCGCGGTCCGCCGGCTGCACGACACCGGCCGCTCGGGCTGGTTGATCCTGGTCGGCATCATCCCGCTGGTCGGTTGGATCTTCGTGCTCGTCTGGCTCGCGTCCGACGGCAAGCCGGAGGAGAACCAGTACGGCGCCAACCCGAAGTACGCGGCCGCCGTCTGACCCGCCGACACCCCGAAGGCCCGCCGGAACCGTCCGGCGGGCCTTCGCCGTTTTCTGCTACGCGGCGGAGGACGAACTCTTGTTGCGTTCGGTCTGGAGGTGCAGGACCAGGAAGAGGACGCGCAGGAGGTCGTCGGGCAGGGCGTGCAGGCCGGCGGGCAGGACGACGCGGCGGGGCCGCCCGCCCAGCAGGTCGTACCCCACGGAGAGCGGGCCGATCCCGCGTACCCGGCCGCTGAACCTGGGGTGGTCGATCGGGTACGGCCCGATCCGGCGCGGGATCCCGGACCAGGCGGCGCAGTCGACGTCCCAGGTCCCGAACGTTCGGGGGACGCTGCCCAGGCGGCCGTAGCCGATCTCGACGTCGCCGATCCGGCGCAGCCGGCTGCCGAGCAGGTCGTACTCCAGCGGATGCGGCCCGAGCGCGCGGGGCCGGCCGCCCCACCGGCCGTAGGTGAGCTCGACCTCCCCGATGCTGCGCAGCCGGCTGCCCAGCAGGTCGTATCCCAGTTCCAGTTCCATGTCCGCCAGCTCCCCCGCTGTCCGCCGGTGTTCGGCCGCGCGCCCGTGTTCGGTTTTCCTGATTGTGCGGCCGGTTCGGTGCGGCTTCCATGGCGGTCGTGTCACGGTTTCGTCGGCGTCCGCAGGAGCCGGTCCGCGGACGCGTCAGGTCCGCGGGGCCGGCCTGCCGTTCCAGCGGGCGAGGAACTTGCCGATCTCCCACAGCGCCAGCAGCGCGAGCGCCGGGAGCAGCGTCCAGGCGAACTGGGCCAGGTTCAGCTGGGTGGTGCCGAGGAGCCTGCGGAAGGCGTCCGTCTGGGTGACCAGGACCGCGAGAACGAACTCGATCAGCATGGCCCGGTTCATCTGCTTGCTGTCGAAGCTGGCGGTGGTGAGCACGGTGTCGCGTTCGCTGCGGCACTCCAGCGCGGCCACGATCAGGCAGAGCGCGAAGGACGTGAACGCCATCGACTGGCCGATCGCGACGCTGCCGTAGCGGTTGGTGCCGAGGTCGATCAGGCAGAGCAGGCCGATGGTGATCACCAGGCCGGACAGCCCGACGGTGAGCATGACGCCCCGGGTCAGCACGTGCGCGCCGCGCGGTCGCGGGCGGCGCGCCATCAGGCCGGGGCTCTGCCGGTCGAAGCCGAGCGCGAAGCCGAAGGCCGCGTTGACGAAGAAGTGGATCCACAGGACCTGCGCCGGGGTGAACGGCTCCCCGGCGGCGATGTCGAACAGGGTCGCGCCGAGGAACGTCAGCACGAACACCACGAGCAGGACGAGCACGAACCGGATGTACTTGGTGAGGTTGTCGTAGATCTTCCGGCCCTGTTCGACGGCGAAGACGATCGTGGCGAAATTGTCGTCGGCGAGGACCATGCGGCCGGCGTTCTTGGCGACCTCGGTGCCGGAACCCATGGCGATGCCGACGTCGGCCGCCTTGATGGCGGGCGCGTCGTTGACGCCGTCGCCGGTCATGGCGACGACGCCGCCCTTCTTCCTGAGCGTCTCGGCGAGCAGCACCTTGTGCTCGGGCGCGACCCGGCCGACGACCCCGATGCCGTCGATCCGGGCGAGCCGTTCGCTCTCCGGCAGGGCGGCGAAGTCCGCGCCGAGCATGGCCTCGCCCTCGATGCCGAGCTGCCGGGCGATGGCGGCGCCGGTGACGACGTCGTCGCCGGTCACCATGCGGACCCTGATGTGCGCGGCCTGCGCGTCGGCGACCGCGGCCCTCGACTCGGCGCGCGGCGGGTCGACCATGCCGACCAGGCTGGTCATCTGCAGGCCGGTGACGTAGCCGAGCAGGTCGCCGTCCGGGTCGAAGGCCGCCGGGTCGAGGTCGCGGCGCGCCGCGGCCATCACCCTCAGGCCCTCGCCGCCCATCCGTTCGACGTGCTCCTGCGCCCGCTGCCGCAGCCCCTCGTCCCACGGGACGGAGGCGCCCTGCCGGAGTGCCGTGGCGGCCCGGTCCATCATGGCGGGCGCCGCGCCCTTCACGAAGCAGCGCACAACAGGGCGGCCCGTCTCGTCGGTGGCCTCGTTGAAGGTGGCCATCAGCTTGTAGGAGGGGTCGAAGGGCAGTACGGCGAGCCTGGGCAGCCGTTCCCGGGTGGCGTCGACGTCCAGGCCGGCCTTGTGGCCGAGGACCAGCAGGGCGCCCTCGGTGGGGTCGCCGACGACCTTGCCGTCGACCAGCCGGGCGTCGTTGGCGACCAGGTAGGGCAGGATCGCGTCCGTCATGTCCGCGGCGCTGCCCACCGGGTGCCGGATCCGGCCCTCCAGGCCGTAGCCGGTGCCGGAGACGGTGTAGCGGTCGCCGGCGTCGACGACCTCCACGGCCGTCATCTGGTTCATGGTGAGCGTGCCGGTCTTGTCGGAGTTGATCGCCGAGGTGAAGCCCAGCGCCTCCACCGACGGCAGGTCCTTCACGATCGCCTGGCGCCTCGACAGGTCGACGGCGCCGATGGACAGGATCGTCTGGGAGACGGTGGGCAGGGCCTCCGGGATGGCGGCGATGGCCAGCGAGACGGCGCTGACGAACAGCGCGTCCCACGCCGTACCCCGGCTGCGGCCGAGCACGAACATCAGGATCATCGTCACCCCGGCCGTGCCCGTGATCCACAGGGTGAGCCGGTCCATCTCCCGGGTCAGCGGCGAGGCCTCCCGGCGGGTGGTCGACAGCATGCCCGAGATACGGCCGAGTTCGGTGTCCGCGCCGGTGGCGGTGACCACCACCGTGCCGCTGCCGTGGGTGACGGGGGTGTTCATGAACGCCATGTTCCGGCGCTCCCCCGGCGGCAGGTCGCCGTCGGTGAGCGTGCCCGCCTCCTTCGCGGCCGGCACGCTCTCCCCGGTCAGCGCCGACTCGTCGATCTGCAGGGCGTTCGCCGTGACGATCCGGCCGTCCGCCGGCACCTCGTCGCCGGCCGCGAGCAGCACCACGTCACCCGGTACGACCTCTTCGGCCGGGATCTTCGATTCGGTTCCGTCCCTGCGTACCCGGGCGGTGGCCTTCATCATCGACTTCAGCGCGTTCATGGCGCTGTCCGCCTTGCCCTCCTGGCGCATCCCGGCGACCGCGTTGACGACGGTCAGGACGAGCAGCAGGATCCCCGTGCTCCACTCCTTGATGACGAGCGAGACGACGGCGGCGCTCACCAGGACCAGTTGCATGTAGCTGCGGTACTGGGCGAGGTAACGGCGCCAGCCCGGAAGCGGCTTCTCCTGCGGCAGCGCGTTCGGGCCGTGGGTCCGCAGCAGTTCCGCGGCGCGGGCGGTGGACAGACCGGCGGCCGGATCCACCTCGAAGGCGGCGGCCACCTGTTCGGGCGGACACGCGTACCACGGCCTGCGGTCGGCCGCCCGGTCCTGCGGGGCGTCTGTCTGCGCGGTCATGAAGGTGCCTCCGATCCGGCCTTCTCCCCCACCCCCCGGTCACGGCTGCTTCTTGCGCTGCTTCCCCTCCCCGTTTTTCCTGCTGTTTTTCCCGCCGTTCTTCTTGTTGGCCTTCCTGTCGGTCTTCTTGCCGGCTTTCTTGCTGTTCGCCCCCGGGGGCGCCTCCGCCTCCAGTTTCTTCCTGACCTCGGCCAGTTCACGCCGGGTCTCGTCGCTGACCTGCGGGTACTGCGGGTCGATGGCCATCAGGGTGTGCACCAGGACGGCGGCCGCGCACACCCGGGCGAACCACTTGTGGTCGGCGGGAACGACGTACCAGGGCGCCCACGGCGTACTGGTGGCGGACAACATCTGCGAGAACGCCCGCTGATAGTCGTCCCAGTAGGCCCGTTCGCGCACGTCGGCCGACGAGAACTTCCAGTTCCGCTCGGGTACGTCGATGCGTTTGAGGAAACGGGTGCGCTGTTCTTCCTTCGACAGGTTCAGGAAGATTTTCACGATCCTGAAGCCGTTGTCGGTCAGATAACGCTCCCAGTCGTTGATCTCGCGGTAGCGCCGCTCCCACACGCCCGGGCCGCGGGCCGTGTCGGGCAGCTTCTGGCGGCGCAGGTTGTCCGGGTGCACCCGGACCACGAGCACTTCCTCGTAGTGGGAGCGGTTGAAGATGCCGATCTCACCCCTGGCCGGCAGATTCCGGGCGTAGCGCCACAGGAAGTCGTGGTCGAGTTCCTCGTTCGAGGGGACCTTGAAGCCGACCACGCGCACGCCCTGCGGGTTCACCCCGCTCATGACGTGGCGGATGGTGCCGTCCTTGCCGCCGGCGTCCAGCGCCTGCAGGCACAGCAGCACTCCGTAGGTGTCCTGGGCGGCCAGCCGCCGCTGGTAGTCGGCCAGCTGCTCGATACCGCCGCGGAGCAGTTCGACGCCGTCCTTCTTCTTGCGGATGCCGGCCCTGAAACCGGGGTCGAAGTCCTCGGCCAGCCGCACCGTGCTGCCGGGCTCGACCCGCAGCGGCTCGATGAACTCCGCGATGCGGTCGGCTCTGTCGTCGCTCATGGCCCACCCGCCCTTCCGGCGGGTCCAGCTTCCCGCCGGCCGCCCGGGACCTCCTCACCCCTCCCGGGTGGTTCACGTCGTACGGCGGCGGGCTGCGCAGGCACGTCGACGGTGCACGCGCGCGTGCGCGTGCACCGTCGACGGCCCCGCGTCCGCGTCCGCGTGCGCGGTCCGCGGATCAGGCAGCCGTGTCGTCTCCGGCGCCGCCAGGACGTCCGCCGTCCCCGCGGCGCGGAAGGACGCCGGCCGCGACGAGGGTGTCGTACAGCCGCTGCTGTTCCGGGTCGAGGCCGGAGTACAGCAGGTCGTACGCCTCCTCCTCGCCCCGCACCATCTCGACGGGGTCCCAGCCGTCGCCGAGCGCCGCCATGACGTGGGCCCGGCGGGTCATCTCGTGACCGGTGAGGTCGACGGAGAACTCGACCGGTTCGGCGGGACGGGAGGCATCTTTATCGGACATATAACCGAATTTAGGTAAGCCTTCCGGGTGACGGCAAGGGCCCGTGGGACACATCACAGCAGGTCGGAGGCGAGGGGAAGGCTCGGCCGGTTCACGAGGGCGGTTCGGTCCCGGCCTGCTCGCTCACCAGGTACCGCGCGTACCAGTCCGGCCAGTCCGGGTCCTCGCGGCCGATGCGGGCCTCGTGCTCGCCGTGCGCCGCCGCGGCCCGGCGCAGGGCGCCGGCCAGGTCGTCGGCCGAGGAGAACGCGGTGGCCGCGGGGTCGAGCCGTCCCGGGAGCCGGGTGGTGACCTCCTGGAGGAGCCAGCCGTTGCCGTCCGGGTCGCTGAACGACAGGAAGGAGCCGTAGCTGCCGTCGGGGCCGGCCACCCGGGCGTCGGTTCCGGCGTGGTGGAAGACGCCGCCGGCGTCGTGGAACACGTCGCTCGGGCCGGCGCCGTGCCGGGCCAGCTCGTCGTGGGCGGCCTTGATGTCGTCGACGATCAGATGCAGTCCCTGGGCCGAGCCCGGAGCCTGGTCGGTGACGGAGGAGCCGAAGATGACCGACGCCGGGGAGCCCGGCGGGGTCACCTGCACCACCCGGAAGTCCCCGTCGCCGGCGACGTCCGCGTCGAGCCGCCAGCCCAGCGCGGTGTAGAAGTCCTTGGCGCGGTCGACGTCGGTCACCGGGACCACGACGACCTCCAGTTTCATGTCCATGGCTTGCGCCTCCCGTCTCGTAGGGGCGTGGGGGATGCGGGCGAGGACGGGCGGTCAGTGTGCGAGCAGTTGCTGGCCGCCGTCGATGTCGTAAGTGGCGCCGGTAAGGGCGTCGTTGACCATGATGTGCAGGGCGAGAGCGGCGACGTCCGCCGGGCCGACCACCCGGCCGATGGGCAGCGTCCTGCGCAACTCCTCGCGCCGCTCCTCCAGTCGGTCACCGAGGAGGGCGGCGGACAGCGGTGTGTCCACGAACCCGGCCGCGATGAGGTTGACCCGGACCGGGGCGACCTCCAGTGCCAGGTTGGCGGTGAGCGCCGGCAGCGCCGCGGTGACCGCGCCCACCACGGCCATCCCGGGCGCGGGCCGCCGGCCGCCGGTGCCGCCGATGAACAGCAGCGTTCCCCCGGCCCTGACCTTCTCCCGGCCCGCCCGCGCCACCGCCAGCACCATGGCCATCCGCGCGCCGAAGTCCCGGGCGGCGTCGGCCGGATCGAGTTCGCCGAGCGGGGTGTACGACGGGCTGCCCGCCGTCACCAGCACGTGGTCGACCCGGCCGGGCAGCTCCCCGAGGAAGCGCTCCAGGTGTGCGGTGTCCTGGGCGTCGAGCACGGCCGTGCTCAGCGGGTGCAGTTCGTCGGCGGCCCGCCGCAGGCGCTCGGCGTTGCGCGCCACCAGCACCAGGTCGCCGTCGGCCGCCCGCACCTGCCGCGCCGTCTCCAGACCGATGCCGGCGCTGCCGCCCACCACGACGACCGTCTGCCCGGCCAGTTCTCCGTGCGCTCCGCTGGACCCACCGGCCATGACCGCCTCCACGTCCGCCGCCGCCCACTTCGTGGACTCTGCCGACCCTCACCGCGAACCCTCGCCGTCCCGCCGTCCCGCCGTCCCGCCGTCTCCCCGTACCTGCCGCCCCACCGTCCACGCGGCCACGCCGTCCAGCCGTCCACGCCGCCGACGAACTCGCCGGTGGTGAGCACGGCGTGGACGGCGTGGGCGTACAGGGGGCGCGTCGAGGTAGAACGCCGCTGTCATCTCCTCCCTGCTGAAGGAGCCGATGGCGTCGCGCACGAGGGGCATGGGGTGGCCGAACTCCGGCCCGGAGCGTGCGGTGGCGTCGACGCAGATGCCGGCCCGCATGCCGACGAGCAGTATCTTGTCGGCGAACGGACCGATCGCCGCGGCAACGCACAGAGCGGGGACGGTCGAGGCCGTCCCTGGCTGTCCGCCACGGCCACCCGACTCCGGAACCTCAGTCTGTCACCCACCCGGTGGAACGGCATCCGGGCCCACCGGCACTCCCCGGCCCCGTCGGCGAACCCACCACCACCCCACCCCCGCACACCGGGCGCCGGGCGCCGGGCGCTGGGGAACCCGCTCGCCGCGCCGGAAAGGGGCCCGGGATGCCCGCCACTCGGCCGACGGCAAGACCATCTGGACCGAGCAGACGCTCACTCCGGCCTGGCCGCCGTACGACGTGCTGCGCAGTGGCCACGGGCACAAGCACGGGCACCGAACCGTCCCCTTCCCGTCCCCCGGCGGAGCTCAGCGTTCGCGTTCTTCCGCCACCGCCGCCTCATAGGCGTGCAGGGTGTCGACGAAGAGGCGCCGCTGCGCCGGAGACAGCGGAGTGAGCACGCGGCGCCAGGCCTCGGCGCCGGGGGCGAGCCACGCGGCGATGGCGTCGTGCTGCTCGGGAGCGATGGCCACGATCCGGCGCCGGCGGTCGGACGGGTCCTCGCGCCGGTCCAGGATGCCCTTCCCGCTCAGGTCCCCCACCATCAGGCTGACCGTGGTGGGTGCCACCTCCAGACGTGCGGCCAGGTCGTTGACGGTCATGGGCCCGTCCAGCAACAGGTAGGACAGCAGCGAGAGATGACGGGGTGCCAGCGACTGCGACTGCAGGACCTCGGGCACGGGGATGCGCTTCACCCGGCCGGCCATCCGCGGCATGAGCAGCAGCAGCTCACGCACAGCCGAGTCCACGTCCCCCTTCCCGGCCTCGTGCCGCGCGTGTCCGGTCATCGTGCACCCCCACCATTTACCTTTGGAGACAAAGATGCTTTGCTGGCAAAGTCATCGACGATCGCCCAGCCCGCCACCGCGGACCCGGACGGAGATTCCACCATGCCCCACTTCACCGTGCACATCAGCGACACCGCCCTCGACGAGCCGGCCGAGCAGGGCCTGATCCGTGGGCTCGCGGAGGCCGTCGGATCCGTCTACGGCGAGCCGTTCGGCCGCCTGGTGGCGGTCGACCTCGTCGGCATCCCCCAGCGTCGGCGCGGCATCGGCGGGAAGCCGACCGCCGACACCGCCCCGAACGTCACCCTGAGCCTGCGCGAGGCGGCCTACCGGCACCCCGAGGTGCCGGACGCCCCCGCGCGCCTGATCGCCGCGATCACCGACGCCGTGGTCCGCGCCCTCGGCGAACACGTCCGCGGCCAGGTGACGGTCGCTCTCCTGGCCGTCCCCGAAGGGCGTTCCGGCGTCGGCGGCCGGGTCGCCTGACGAACACCCCGGCCGGGACCGGGAAACCGCAGGACCCGGCCGGCAGGACGACCGGCGAGGACGCCTTCACCCCCGAACTCCCCGACACCTGAAGAGGCAACGGCGCTCAGCACGAGCGAATCCCGCAGCACCGGCCGCAACCACACAAATCCCCCCGCGACAACGCCTCATACGCGTACCATCAGGGCGCACAGAAGACCGGCAGTGACGTAACGGTCACAGATCGCCACGAGTGCAGGGTGCGTCCGTTTCGGCATACGGCGGACGTCCTGCAGGTCGGATGACGTGGGGGGGCGTCATGGCGGATTCATCCGCTGCGCGGATTCGCGCACGTATACATGTTTTCCGGTCCCGTGTGGAGCCGGTCGTCACGCGATCCGTGCTGTTGGGCATCGTCGCTCTCGGGATCCTGGCGCAGTTCGTCAAACCGCTGAACGACCTTCTCGAGGGAAACATCTCTCTTGGCGGGGCACTGCTCAGCGCGGTCGCCTACATCCTGTACGAGGCATTGAAAGACCTGGCGGACGCGCCATCGAACGGCCGCCACACACCGCGGGTCACCAATCCGCACTCCTTGGGCCCCTACATCGACGAAGCCTTCACCGCTCGCACGGTGAACATCCGCTTCATCGGCTACACGGGAGAAACCCTCTTCCTGCACCTGCAACGCCTTCTGCTGGACGTCCTCACCACGCCGGGGCGCACCCGTTCGGTCACGGTCCGGATCCTGGTTCCCGACCTGTCGGGACCCGTCGGGCTCCCCTGCACGCTCCATCAGGACGGCTCGACGTCCGACGATCCCGAATTCCGCGCATACCAGACCCGCAGAACCAGGGATTACTCCCATCACCTGTCCGGGCTCGCGCTGCGACTACAGGAAGCCGGGGTCGATGTCGTCGTCGAGTTTCGAACCTATCCCGGAATTCCGGTCTTCAAGCTCTACATCTTCAACGAGGACATGGCTTTCGCCGGGTTCTACGACGTCGCCTGGACGTCGGGCTTCCCCATCCATGACCCGAACCGCACCCTGCTGAACCCGAAAGGCCCGCTGACCAGCATTCACGGCTGGAGCTCCAAAAACGGAAACGCCGAGTCGAAGCGCTTCGTCAGGGACAGCGCAGAGTTCTTCGAAGGCCTGTGGAAGATGTCCGCGGAGCTTGTGTAGTCGATCAAGCAGCCGGGCCGCTTGCCGACGGCGTCGGCCGGTGAGGGCGTGAGGCCCCGACCGCAGCCGGCGCCGCAGTCGGTTCCCCCTCGTCCACGTCAGTGCGTATGCCCGCTCGAAGCCGGCGCCGCCCCCGCGTTCTTGACCGTCAGCGGCAGCAGCTTCTTGCCCGTCGGGCCGATCTGGATGCTGGTGTCCATCTGCGGGCACACCCCGCAGTCGAAGCACGGGGTCCAGCGGCAGTCCTCGACCTCTGTCTCGTCGAGGGCGTCCTGCCAGTCCTCCCAGAGCCAGTCCTTGTCCAGGCCCGAGTCGAGGTGGTCCCAGGGGAGGACCTCCTCGTAGGTGCGCTCGCGGGTGGTGTACCAGTCGACGTCCACGCCGAAGGGGGCCAGGGCCTTGTCGGCGCAGGCCATCCAGCGGTCGTAGGAGAAGTGCTCGCGCCAGCCGTCGAAGCGGCCGCCGTCCTCGTAGACGGCGCGGATGACGGCGCCGATGCGGCGGTCGCCGCGGGAGAGCAGGCCCTCGACGATGCCGGGCTTGCCGTCGTGGTAGCGGAAGCCGATCGAGCGGCCGTACTTCTTGTCGCCGCGGATCTTGTCGCGGAGCTTCTCCAGGCGCGCGTCCGTCTCCTCGGCGGAGAGCTGCGGGGCCCACTGGAAGGGGGTGTGGGGCTTGGGGACGAAGCCGCCGATGGAGACCGTGCAGCGGATGTCGTTGGAGCGGGAGACCTCGCGGCCCTTGGCGATGACCTTCGTCGCCATGTCGGCGATCTGGAGGACGTCGTCGTCGGTCTCGGTGGGCAGGCCGCACATGAAGTACAGCTTCACCTGGCGCCAGCCGTTGCCGTAGGCCGTGGAGACCGTACGGATGAGGTCGTCCTCCGAGACCATCTTGTTGATGACCTTGCGGATGCGTTCCGAGCCGCCCTCGGGGGCGAAGGTGAGGCCGGAGCGGCGGCCGTTGCGGGTCAGTTCGTTGGCCAGGTCGATGTTGAAGGCGTCGACGCGGGTGGAGGGGAGGGACAGGCCGATCTTGTCCTCCTCGTAGCGGTCGGCCAGGCCCTTGGCGATGTCGCCGATCTCCGAGTGGTCCGCGGAGGAGAGGGAGAGGAGGCCGACCTCCTCGAAGCCCGTCGCCTTCAGGCCCTTGTCGACCATCTCGCCGATGCCGGTGATGGAGCGTTCGCGCACCGGGCGGGTGATCATGCCGGCCTGGCAGAAACGGCAGCCGCGCGTGCAGCCGCGGAAGATCTCGACGGACATGCGCTCGTGGACCGTCTCGGCGAGCGGGACGAGGGGCTGCTTGGGGTACGGCCACTCGTCCAGGTCCATGACGGTGTGCTTGGAGACGCGCCACGGGACGCCCGACCTGTTGGGGACCACGCGGGCGATCCGGCCGTCGGGGAGGTACTCGACGTCGTAGAAGGCCGGGATGTAGACGGAGCCGGTCTTCGCCAGGCGGAGGAGGACCTCCTCGCGGCCGCCGGGGCGGCCCTCCGCCTTCCAGTCGCGGATGATCTTCGTCATGTCGAGGACGGCCTGCTCGCCGTCGCCGATGATCGCCGCGTCGATGAAGTCCGCGATCGGTTCGGGGTTGAAGGCCGCGTGGCCGCCCGCGAGGACGATCGGGTCGTCGAGCGTGCGGTTCTTCGACTCCAGGGGGATGCCGGCCAGGTCCAGGGCCGTGAGCATGTTCGTGTAGCCCAGCTCGGTGGAGAAGGACAGGCCGAACACGTCGAAGGCCTTGACCGGGCGGTGGCTGTCCACCGTGAACTGCGGGACGCGGTGCTCGCGCATCAGGGCCTCGAGGTCCGGCCACACGCTGTAGGTGCGCTCGGCGAGGACGCCGTCCTGCTCGTTGAGGACCTCGTAGAGGATCATGACGCCCTGGTTGGGCAGGCCGACCTCGTAGGCGTCCGGGTACATGAGTGCCCAGCGGACGTCGCAGGTCTCCCACGGCTTGACCGTGGAGTTGAGCTCTCCGCCGACGTACTGGATCGGCTTCTGCACATGCGGGAGCAGAGCTTCGAGCTGCGGGAACACAGACTCGGCGACCTGAGCGGCGGCTTCGGCAGGCATCTCGCGGACCTTTGTGAGGTGGCTGGGGGGCGCCCTCCGGCCGGTGGCCGGGAAGGGTGACCATCAAGCCTAACCCGGTCGGCGGACTCCCCCGTACGTCCGGATCACACCGGAGCCTCGGTCTTGATGTCCTTCCAGGCCTTGGGCGCCTCCGCCTCCACCGCCGCCGCCCGCTGTTCCTCGCGGCCGTACAGCAGCCCGTAGGTGAACGCGCTCTCCCCGGCCGCGTGGGCCACCGCGGACAGCTCGCGCAGGGTCTCGCGGGCCATCACGCTGTCCTGGTGCTCGCCGAGCATGGTCTGCAGGGACTTCATGGACTTGACCATGGTCTTGGCCGGTTTGCCGAGGGCGGGGCGGGCGGCCTCGGCCGCGTAGCGGGTGCGCTTGGCCTTCTTGCGGGCCTCGTGCAGGCCGAGGTCGCGGTCGTGGCCGGGGGGCTCGGCCATGGCGGTCTCGATCAGGTCGGTGACCTTGGCGAAGTCCTTGTGGACGGCCTTGGTGAGGACCTTCTCCGGGTCCTTGGCGGCCGTCTTCAGCAGGGGCGGGTCGGCGGCGAGGGCGTCGAGGGTGTCCAGGAGCGCCAGGTAGCGGGCCGAGTCCAGGACGCCGAGGAGCCGGCTGCGGGAGCCGCGTTCGCTCGCCTCGGCCCAGTGGTGGATGCGGTCGTGGACGGGGCCGTGGACGAGGGTGGGGGGCACGTCGGCGAGGGCCGACATCAGGCGTTCGGCCAGGACCTCCTGGTCGCGGCCCACGCCCAGTTCGCCGGCCAGCCATTTCAGCTCGTCGGCGATCGGGTCGGTGACCTGGCGGTCGAGGACTTTTCCGAAGGTGCGGAAGGTGCTGCGCAGCCGGCGGGTGGCGACCCGCATGTCGTGCACGCCCTCCTCGGTGTCCAGGCGGACGGCGGGGTCGAGTTCGACGATCGCGTCGCGCTGGTCGCGGACGTAGGCCATGACGTGGTCGCCCGCGGTGACCGGCGCGGTGGGCTCGCTCTTCGGCGGGTGCGGTTTGCCGCCCTTCGTCTCGGCCAGGGCGCGGGCGAGCTTCGACGCGGACTTCGAGGGGCGTACGCCCGCCTTGCCCAGCCGTTTCTCCACCTTGTCGAGGAAGGCGGGGTCGCCGCCGTCGGCGAGTTCCACCTCGATCTCGGTCCACTGCGCCTTGCCGTCGCCGCCGAAGAGCCGGTCGGCCCGGACGCGGTCCACGCTCACCTCGGCGAGCAGGGCGCCGACGGCGTCGACGAGGTGCTGGACGTCGCGGGTGGTGCGCAGCCTGATCACGGGGACCAGCCGGCCCTCGCGGACGCGGGAGCGGGTCAGGGCGGCGAGTTCGTCGGGGAGGGTGTCGGAGAGGGGGGCGTGGATCTCGTCCCGGACGCCGGGGGCGACGGGGAGTTTGAGGTGCCAGCCGGCGTCGCTGCCTCCGCTGCGGCGGCGCAGGGTGACCTTGGCCGAGGCCAGGCGCAGGTCGGAGGTGTCGTGGTAGGTCGCGTCAAGGTCGGCGGTGCCCTTGTCCACGACGTTCGCCACTCCTGCGACGCCGGTCAGATCGGGCAGGCCGCTGTCATCGGATTCGTATTTGCGCTCGATTTCACGCTTCGTATCCGCCATGAGTTGAATCTAGTGGTCGGGCCGCCGCAGAGGCAGAGGCCGAAGTGGGTAAATCGGAGGAAGACTGAATTGGTACGGGAGGTGAACACGCGGTTCGGTGTTCACCTCCCTGGGTTCCCCGGGCGGTGCCGGCTATGCCGACATCGGCCGCTGCACCCTGATCGACTGGAGCAGACCCACCGCCACCCACACCGCGAACATCGAGGAACCGCCGTACGACACGAACGGCAGCGGCAGACCGGTGACCGGCATGATGCCGAGGGTCATGCCGATGTTCTCGAACGCCTGGAACGCGAACCACGCCACGATCCCCGCCGCGACGATCGTGCCGTACAGCTCGGTCGCCTCGCGGGCGATACGGCAGGCGCGCCACAGGATGACCCCGAGGAGCACGATGATCAGGCCCGCGCCGACGAAGCCCAGCTCCTCGCCCGCGACCGTGAAGACGAAGTCGGTCTGCTGCTCGGGCACGAACTGGCCGGTGGTCTGCGAACCGTGGAAGAGGCCCGCGCCGGTCAGACCGCCGGAGCCGATGGCGATCCGGGCCTGGTTGGTGTTGTAGCCGACGCCGGCCGGGTCGAGGCTCGGGTTGGCGAAGGCGGCGAAGCGGGCGATCTGGTACTCGTCCAGGATGTGCAGCTGCCAGATGGCGACGCAGCCGATCACGCCGGCGGTGAGCAGGCCGAAGACCCAGCGGTTGGAGGCGCCGGAGGCCAGTAGCACGCCGAGGATGATGGTCACCATCACCAGGACCGTGCCGAGGTCGGGCATGAGCAGCACGATCAGGATCGGGACGGCGGCCAGGCCCAGGGACTGCAGGACGGTGCGGTGGTCGGGGTACTTCTTGTCACCGGCGTCGACCCGCGCCGCCAGTATCATCGCCATGCCCAGAATGATGGTGATCTTCACGAACTCGGCGGGCTGCAGCGAGAAGCCGCCGCCGAAGACGATCCAGTTGCGGCTGCCGTTGATGGTGGCGCCCAGCGGGGTGAGCACCGCGAGGATGCCCAGCAGGGAGAGGCCGTAGAGGATCGGTACGGCGTTGCGGAGCTGGCGGTGGCCGACCCAGATGGTGCCGATCATCAGGGCGAGCCCGATGCCGGTGTTCATCAGGTGCCGGACCAGGAAGTAGTACTGGTCGCCCTGGTTGATCTCGGTGCGGTTGCGGGTCGCCGAGTAGACCAGTACCGAGCCGAGCAGGGACAGGGCGACCGACGCCAGCAGCATCGGCCAGTCCAGGCGGCGGGTCAGCGAGTCCCGGGCGAAGATCCGGGTCCAGCCGGCCCGTGCCGGGCCGTACCCGGAGACGGAGAAGCTGTTGACTCCGGTCATGTGAGCATCCTCCGGCTTCCCCGCTTGCGGGCTCGTCTGCGGGTGTCGCGGTTGCCCGTGGACGGTGAGGCCGTGGTGGCGGCCGGGGTCTGCCCGTTGTCGGTGTTCTTGTCGCCCTGCTGGGAGTAGACCTGGAAGTCCTTCGCCGGGTCCTTGGAGATCTTCGGGGAGGCGATCGTGCCGTCCGTGCGGACCTTCGGCAGGCCCTTCTGCGGGGTGTAGAGCAGCGCCTTGTTCTTGTCGATGGAGCCGTCGGCCGAGACGCCGTACAGCGCGCTGTAGATGTTGCGGACCGCCTCACCGGAGGCACCGGAACCGGTACCGGCCTGGGAGATGGTCATGATGACCGTGTAGTCCTTGCTGTAGGTGGCCAGCCAGGACGTGGTCTGCTTGCCGTAGACCTCGGCGGTACCGGTCTTGCCGTGCAGGGCGATCTTGTCCTGCGGCCAGCCGCCGAACTTCCAGGCCGCCGTACCGCGGGTGATGACGCCCGCGAAGGCGTCGTCCATGCCCTTGAGGGTGGCCTGGGTGACCGGCAGCTTGCGGAGCACCTTGGGCTTGATCTCCTGGACGCTCTTGCCGTCGGCGCTGATGATCGCCTTGCCGATGGTCGGCTGGTACTCGGTGCCGCCGTTGGCCACGGCGCCGTAGATCATCGCCTCCTGTATCGGCGTGACGAGGGTGTCGCCCTGGCCGATGGAGTAGTTGATCTCGTCGCCCTCGCGCATCTTGTTGCCTTCGAGGCAGTTCTCGTACTCGATCTTCTCGACGTAGGTGCCGTCCTTCTTGCCGGACTTGCACCAGGCGTCCTTGTTGGCCTTCCAGTAGTCGATCTTCCACTGGCGGTCGGGGACGCGGCCGGTGACCTCGTTGGGCAGGTCGATGCCGGTCTCCTTGCCTAGGCCGAACTGGTGGGCGGTCTTGAAGAAGTAGTCCTTCGGCTCACCCGGCTTCGGGTTGATGCCGCCGTCCTTCTTCCACTCGCGGTCGGCGAGTCCGTAGAAGACGGTGTCGCAGGAGACCTCCAGGGCGCGGCCCAGGGAGATGTCGCCGAAGTTCTCGCCCTCGAAGTTCTTGAAGACCTGGCCGCCCACCGAGTAGGAGCTGGTGCAGGGGTAGCCGCCGTCCCAGGCGTAGCCGGCGTTGACCGCGGCGGCGGTGGAGACCACCTTGAACGTCGAACCGGGGGCCGCCTGACCCTGTATGGCCCTGTTGAGCAGCGGGTAGTCGGAGTCCTTGCCGGTGAGTGCCTTGTAGTCCTTGGCGGAGATGCCGCCGACCCACACGTTCGGGTCGTAGGTCGGGGCGGAGGCCATGGCGACGATCCGGCCGGTCTTGGCCTCCATCACGATGACGGCGCCGGAGTCGGCCTTGTAGTTCTCGTGGGTGATGCTGTCGTACTGCTGGCGGGCGGCCTTCATCGCCTTGTCCAGCTCGTTCTCGGCGACCCGCTGGACGCGGGAGTCGATGCTGGTGACCAGGTTGGAACCGGGCTCGGCGGAGTCGGACTTGGCCTTGCCGATGACGCGGCCGAGGTTGTCGACCTCGTAGCGGGTGACGCCGGCCTTGCCGCGCAGCTCCTTGTCGTACTCGCGCTCCAGGCCCGACCGGCCGACCTGGTCGGAGCGCAGGTACGGGGAGGAGGTGTCCTTGGCCTGCTGGATCTCGTCGTCGGTGACCGGGGAGAGGTAGCCGAGGACCTGGGCGGTGTTGGACTTGCCGGGGCTCGCGTAGCGGCGGACGGCCTCGGGCTCGGCGGTGATGCCGGGGAAGTCCTCGGAGCGCTCGCGGATCTGCAGGGCCTGCTTGGCGGTGGCCTCGTCGGTGATCGGGATCGGCTGGTACGGCGAGCCGTTCCAGCAGGGCTGGGGGGTCTTGGCGTCGCAGAGGCGGACCTTCTGCATGACCTCCGTGGGGCTCATCCCGAGGACACCCGCGAGCTTGGTCAGGACCGACTTGCCGTCGTCCTTCTGCTTGAGCAGGTCGGTGCGGGAGGCGGAGACCACCAGCCGGGTCTCGTTGTCCGCGAGCGGGACTCCGCGGGCGTCCAGGATCGAGCCGCGCACGGCGGGGTCGACGACCTGCTGGACGTGGTTGCCGGAGGCCTCCTTCTGGTACGCGGAGCCCTCCCGGATCTGCAGGTACCACAGGCGGCCGCCGAGGGTGCCGAGCAGGGAGAGGACGAGGATCTGGATGACGACGAGACGGATCTGGACGCGTGGGGTCCGACCGGTCTCGGGAATGTTGGTCACTGGGCTGTCTCCCCCTCTCCCGGCACAAATGCGCGTGCGCGTACGAATGATGAACGATCTACCTGTGAGGCCGCGTTCCGCCCCCGCGCACCCGTTCGGGTGAACTCCCCCGCGTTCACAGGCGCTTGACTCCCTTGATACGGCCGACGCGGACCGTGCGGGTGCGGGCCCTGGCCTTGAGGCCGCCGAGGCCGCCGCGCTGGCCGCCGATGCGCATTCCGGTGCCGGAGGAGATCCAGCCGGAGGAGATGTCGCCCGCCTTGCCGCCGGAGTTGGCCTCGGTGAGCGGGTCGTTGTCGGCGCGGCGGGCCAGGGCCATGACGCCGGGGACCACGAACGGGGCGAGCAGCAGGTCGTACAGGGCGGCCGTGATCAGCAGGCTGGTCATGCCGACGTGCCGGGCGGCGGTGTCGCCGACGAGGGCGCCGACGCCGGCGTACAGCAGGGTGGAGCCGACGGCGGCGGCGACCACGACGAGCATCGGGCCGGTCGCGGACTTCAGGCGGCCGTTCTCCGGCTTGATGAGGCCGGCGAAGTAGCCGACGACGCACAGCACCAGGGCGTAGCGGCCGGCCGCGTGGTCGGCGGGCGGGGCGAGGTCGGCGAGGAGTCCGGCGCCGAAGCCGACGAGGGCGCCGCCGACATGGCCGTACACCATGGCGAGGCCGAGGACGGTGAGCAGCATGAGGTCGGGGACGGCGCCGGGCAGGTGGAGGCGGGCGAGGACGCTCACCTGGATCACCAGGGCGACGACGACCAGGGCGGAGGAGAGCAGGATCCGGTTGACACGCATGGGGGATTCAGCTCCTACTGCTACTGGCCGGTGGTGTCGGACGCATTGGTGCTCGCGTCCGCGGACGGGGTGACCGTGACGGTCACCGTCGGGGTCGGGGTCGGCTTGGGCTTGGCCGGGAGCACCTCGTCGCGCGGGTCCTTCTTCGGTGCCTGGACGACCACGCCGACGATGTCGAGCTTGGTGAAGGACACGAACGGCGTGACGTACAGGGTGCGGGTGAGGCCGCCGTTGGACGGGTCGACGCTGGAGACCGTGCCGACCGGGACGCCGGGCACGAACGGCTTGTCGCCCTGGGAGCCGAAGGTGACGAGCCGGTCGCCCTTCTTCACCTCGGCCTTGCTGTCGAGGAGTTCGACGCGCAGCGGGCGGTCGCCCTGTCCGGAGGCGAAGCCGAGTTCGTCGCTGCCCTCCATGCGGGTGCCGACGGTGAAGTCGGGGTCGTTGGCGAGCAGCACGGTGGAGGCGTCCGGGCCGACCGTGGTCACGCGGCCTACCAGGCCGTTGCCGTTGAGGACGGTCATGTCCCGCTTGATGCCGTCGTTGTAGCCGACGTCGATGGTGACGGTCCAGGAGAAGCCCTGCGCCGACCCTATGGCGATGACCTGGGCGCCCTTGATGCCGTACTGGCCCTCGGCGGCGACGTTGAGCATCTTCTCGAGCTGGCTGAGGCGGCTGCGGTTGCGGTCGTCGCTGCCGAGCTTCGCCTTGAGGGTCGCGTTCTGCTTCTCCAGCCGGGCCAGCCGGTCGTGCCGGTCGCCGGAGTCGCGGACGGCGGAGACGGCGTTTCCGACCGGGTCCACCACCGTCGACATGCCGTTCTCGATCGGGCCGAAGACCGCGGCCGCGGCCTGCCGGGCGCCGTCGACCGGGGAGTTCCTGCCACCTCGGATGTCCACCGTGATCAGCGCGAACGCGATGGCGATCAGCAGCACCAGGAGCAGCCGGCTCTCTTTCGTGTCCCTCACGTGCGGCGGCCGTGCCTTCCTCAATAGGAACTTGCGGGGCTTGGTTGCGGAAGCTTGTGGAACATGTGGGGCATGTGGGGGGAGTTGCGGAGGCTTGTGGGGGTGGGACTCGCTGCCTGCGAGCCTATGCCTCCATATCAACGATCCGCCGCACGAGAGGGGGTCATCTCGTACGGCGGAATCGAAGAGTTACGTCATCTGCGCGGCTGGGCGTCCAGGACCTGCTGGAGCGCCTCGAACTCCTCGACGCACTTGCCGGAGCCGAGCGCCACGCTGTCCAGCGGGTCCTCGGCGATGTGGATCGGCATGCCGGTCTCCCGGCGCAGCCGCTCGTCCAGACCGCGCAGCAGGGCTCCGCCGCCGGTCAGAACGATTCCCCTGTCCATGATGTCGCCGGACAGCTCCGGCGGGCACTTGTCGAGCGTGGTCTTGACGGCGTCGACGATCGCGTTGACCGGCTCCTCGATCGCCTTGCGGACCTCGGCGGCCGAGATGACCACGGTCTTCGGCAGGCCGGACACCAGGTCCCGGCCGCGGATCTCGGTGTGCTGGTCGTCGTCGAGGTCGTAGGCCGAACCGATCGTGATCTTGATCTGTTCGGCCGTCCGCTCACCGAGGAGGAGCGAGTACTCCTTCTTGATGTGCTGGATGATCGCGTTGTCCAGTTCGTCGCCGGCGACGCGGATGGACTGGGCGGTGACGATGCCGCCGAGCGAGATGACCGCGACCTCCGTGGTGCCGCCGCCGATGTCCACCACCATGTTGCCCGTGGCCTCGTGGACCGGCAGTCCGGAGCCGATGGCGGCCGCCATGGGCTCCTCGATGATGTGCACCTGGCGGGCACCGGCCTGCGACGACGCCTCGATGACCGCACGGCGCTCGACACCCGTGATACCGGAGGGCACGCACACGACCACGCGCGGCCGCGCGAGATACCGCCGCTTGTGGATCTTCAGGATGAAGTAGCGGAGCATCCGCTCGGTGATCTCGAAGTCGGCGATCACGCCGTCCTTCAGCGGCCGGACGGCGACGATGTTGCCGGGCGTGCGCCCGATCATCTTCTTCGCCTCCGCGCCGACCGCGAGAATTCCACCGGTGTTCGTATTGATCGCGACAACGGACGGCTCGTTGAGTACGATCCCGCGACCCCTGACGTACACCAGCGTGTTGGCGGTCCCGAGGTCGACAGCCATGTCACGGCCGATGAACGACATTGAGTTCCCCATCAGGATTCGTCTGGCCTTCCCGGGAGCTTTTGAGGGCATATCAGGTCGGCGAAGTGGGTGCTGTGACGTGAAGGCTTCCATGGTAGACGCGCCTGCACGAACACTGCGCGAGGGTCTTCGCCATTGTCAGCACGTGTACGGCCGCCTCGCTTGTGGAGACGGTCCGACGGGGCCACTCGTTCCCCCGATCGGCACGCATATGCCGAGGGACGGCCGAAATCGTTCGGCCGCCCCCAGGTCATGCAGCTCAATGGGCTGACGCCTCGTCAAAAACTTGCACGAAAACTCCGTACGGGCCCTTTGCGGGACCCTGACGGTTACGCGCGGCCGGGGAAGAAGATCTTGACCTCGCGCTCGGCGGACTCCTCCGAGTCGGACGCGTGGATCAGGTTCTCGCGGACGATCACGCCGAAGTCGCCGCGGATGGAGCCGGGCGCCGCGGCGATCGGGTCGGTGGGGCCGGCCAGCGCGCGGATGCCCTCGATGACCCGCTCGCCCTCGACGATCAGGGCGACGGACGGGCCGGAGGACATGAACTCGACCAGCGGCTCGTAGAACGGCTTGCCGACGTGCTCGGCGTAGTGCTGCTCCAGCGTGGCGCGCTCCAGGGTGCGCAGCTCCAGCGCGGTGATCTGCCAGCCGGCCTTGCGCTCGATACGGCTGATGATCTCGCCGGTCAGGCCCCGACGGACGGCGTCGGGCTTGAGCAGGACGAGGGTGCGCTGGGTCACGGGAGGGCTCCTTCGATACTGGCCGGGTGCGGTGAGGAGAGGCTACAGGGCTGGTCTGAGCGTCCGTTACACAGTGTGCGGGTCGGGCTGGCGGCCCTTTTCGGGGGCCGCCGCCCCCGGCCCCCCGCTTCGGCCTCAACGGCCTCGTCCTCGGACGCCGGACGGGCTGGGATGTGGTACCGAGCGGCCTTCGTCCTCACACCCCGGACCGGCCTCCGCCCGCACGCGCCGGACGCGCCGGACGCGCTGAGATGTGGTACCGGCCGGCTTTCGTCCTCACGCACCCGACGGGCTGTTTTCGGTGGTCTGTGCCGCGAAACGGGCCTTGGCCTCGTCGATCTTCCTGCCGTAGTGCACGGACGCCCACCACAGAGCCGCGAAGACCGCGCCCAGGAAGTACATCGTCGGAACGAACACGCCGGACGCGACCAGGGCGATCTGCAGGGCCCAGCCGAGGGCCACGCCGCCCGGGCGGGTGATCACTCCGCACAGGGCCACGCACAGGAACATGGCGATGCCGCTGACCAGCCAGACCGTGGAGGTGGACAGGTCGGGGTCCTTCATGGCGACCAGGGCGGCGAAGCCGATGACGAAGAACTCGCCGATCAGGGTGGAGGAACAGAGCGTACGCATGGTCAGCCCCTCCCGAGGAGCAGTCGGGCCTCGCCCACGGTGATGACGGAGCCGGTGACCAGCACGCCGCCGCCCGCGAACTCGCCCTCCTCCTCGGCCAGCGTGATCGCGGCCTCCAGGGCGTCGGGCAGCCGCGGCTCGACCTGGACGCGGTCCTCGCCGAACACCTCGACGGCGACCGCGGCCAGCTCGTCCGCGTCCATCGCGCGGTGGCTGGAGTTCTGGGTGACGACGACCTCCGCGAGGATCGGCTCGAAGGCCTCCAGGAGGCCGCGGACGTTCTTGTCGCCGCTGGCCCCGACCACGCCGATCAGCCGGCTGAAGTCGAAGGCCTCGCCGACGGCCTCGGCGGTGGCGCGGGCGCCGGCCGGGTTGTGGGCGGCGTCGAGGACGACGGTGGGAGAGCGCCGTACGACCTCCAGGCGGCCCGGGGACGAGACGGCCGCGAAGGCCTTGCGGACCGTGTCGATGTCGAGGGGCTCCGGGCGCTGGGAGCCGACGCCGAAGAACGCCTCCACCGCCGCCAGGGCGACGGCCGCGTTGTGGGCCTGGTAGGGGCCGTGCAGGGGGAGGTAGACCTCGCCGTACTCGCCGCCGAGGCCGCGCAGGGTGAGCAGCTGGCCGCCCACGGCGACCTGGCGGGCGACGACACCGAACTCGAGACCCTCGCGGGCGACGGTGGCGTCCACCTCGACGGCCTTCTTGAGGAGCACCTGCGCCGCGTCGACCGGCTGCTGGGCCAGGATGACGGTGGCGTCCTGCTTGATGATCCCGGCCTTCTCGGCGGCGATCTCGGCGGTGGTCTCCCCGAGCCGGTCGGTGTGGTCGAGGTCGATGGGGGTGACGACGGCGACGTCCCCGTCGATGACGTTGGTGGCGTCCCAGGAGCCGCCCATGCCGACCTCGACGACGGCGACGTCCACGGGGGCGTCCGCGAAGGCCGCGTACGCCATGCCGGTGAGCACCTCGAAGAAGGAGAGCCGGTACTCCTGCCGCGAGTCGACCATCTCGACGTAGGGCTTGATGTCGTTGTACGTCTCGATGAACCGCTCGGCGGAGATGGGGGCGCCGTCGAGGCTGATGCGCTCGGTGATCGACTGCACGTGCGGGCTGGTGTAACGGCCGGTGCGCAGGTCGAAGGCGCCGAGCAGGGCCTCGATCATGCGGGCCGTGGACGTCTTGCCGTTGGTGCCGGTGATGTGGATCGAGGGGTACGCCCGCTGCGGCTCGCCCAGCACGTCCATGAGGGCGGCGATCCTGGTGACCGACGGCTCCAGCTTGGTCTCGCCCCAGCGGGTGGCGAGCTCCGTCTCCACCTCCCGCAGGGCCCGGTCGACCTCGGGGTCCTCGGGGCGGCCCGGGACGTCGGCCTGCTGCGGGCCGCCCTGGGTACGCAGGGTCCGGCTGCCGGCCTCGATCACCGCGAGATCGGGGTCACGGTCCGTCTCGGCCGCGACGAGCTCGTCGAAGTCGCCTTCGAAGTCGTCGTCGAAGCTCTCATGGGGGTCGCGCGGAGGCAGATCACTCACGGCACCAGTCTACGGAGCCCCGCGGGCCGTGGACGCGTCGGTCGCCGGGAGCGCCTGCTCGCACCAGATCGTCTTGCCGGCGGCGGTCTGCCTGGTCCCCCACCGCTGGGTGAGCTGGGCGACCAGCAGCAGGCCCCGGCCGCCCTCGTCGAAGACCCGGGCCCGCCGCAGGTGCGGGGCGGTGCTGCTGCCGTCGGAGACCTCGCAGATCAGCATCCTGGTGTCGCGGATGAGCCGCAGCTGGATCGGGGAGCCGCCGTAGCGGACGGCGTTCGTGACGAGTTCGCTGACCACCAGTTCGGTGGTGAAGGACAGGTCGTCCAGCTTCCAGGCGGCGAGCTGGTCGGTGGCCAGGGCCCGGGCCCCTGCCACCTGCTCGGGGTCCGCGGGGACCTCCCAGGCGGCCACCTGGTCGCAGGGCAGGGCGCGGGTGCGGGCGAGCAGCAGGGTGACGTCGTCGGCGGGTTCGCCGGTGCGCAGCGCGGCCACCACCCGGTCGCAGGCCGCCTCCAGCGCCTCCCCCTCCCCGGCGGACGTGAGCGCGCGGCGCAGCCGGTCCAGGCCGTGGCCCATGTCGAGGTTGCGGGAGTGCACCAGGCCGTTGCTGAACAGTGCGAGGGTGGAGCCCGGGGTGAGGTCCACGTCGGTGGTCTCGAACGGCAGCCCGCCGAGCCCGAGCGGCGGGCCGGCCTGGCCGGGGGCCGGTTCCACCGCCCCCTGGGGAGTGATCACGAAGGGCATCGGATGGCCCGCGCTGGCCAGGGAGCAGTGCCGCGAGATCGGGTCGTAGACGGCGTACAGGCAGGTCGAACCCACCTCACCGGCCTGTTCCCCGGCGCCGTCGTCCAGGTGCAGGACGAGGTCGTCGAGGTGGGTGAGGAGTTCGTCGGGGGGCAGGTCGACGTCCGCGAGGGTGCGGACCGCCGTGCGCAGCCGCCCCATGGTGGCGGAGGCCTGGATGCCGTGGCCGACGACGTCCCCGACGACCAGGGCCACCCGGGTGCCCGACAGCGGGATCACGTCGAGCCAGTCGCCGCCGACGCCGGCCCGGGTTCCGGTGGGGAGGTAGCGGAAGGCGAAGTCGACGCTCGGGCAGTCGGGCAGGACGTGCGGGAGCAGGCTGCGCTGGAGCGCGAGCGCGGTCTCCCGCTCCCGGGTGTACCGGCGGGCGTTGTCGATGGCGGTCGCGGACTTCGCGGCGAGTTCCTCGGCGTCGGACAGGTCGTCCTTCTCGAACGGCGGGGAGTCCCGGGTGCGCCAGAAGACGATCACCCCCATCAGGACGCCCTGTACCGACAGCGGCACGGTGATCAGCGAGCGCATGCCGTAGTCGAGGAGCCGGTCCAGGTGCCGCGCGTCGGGAAACCCCGCGTTCCGGGTGTCCCGCAGATCGGCTACGAAGGCCGCGCCGGGGCCGCCGGGCCGGTCGGCTCCGGGCGGCGGGCTCACGGCGATGAGGGCACCGACCGGGTCCAGCGGGGAGTCGTCGCGGACACCGCGCCGGGCGACGCGCCGCAGGACCGTCTCGGCGGCCGTCGGCTCCCCGCCGTGCAGCACGGACTCCTCCAGGTCGACGGTGACGAAGTCGGCGAAGCGGGGGACTGCCACCCGCACCAGCTCGTCGGCGGTCCGCCCCACGTCCAGGGTGTTGCCGACGGCGGTGCCGGCGTCGTAGAGCAGCCGCAGCCGCCGGTGGCTCTTCTCCAGCGAGCCCGCCATGGTGTTGAACGCGGTCTCCAGCTGCCCGATCTCCCGGCGCCCGGAGAGCGGCACCCGTGCGCCCAGGTCCCCGGCGGCGAGCCGGGTCGCGACGCCGGCCATCCTGCGCACCGGCCAGACGATCACCCGGGTCACGTAGGCGCCGTAGGCGACGATCAGGAGGACCGCCGCGCCGACGCCGGCGGACGCGGCGATCGTCAGCATGCGCATCCGGGCCTCCAGCGCGTTCTCGCGCCGGCTGATCGCGGCGCGCTCGTCGTGGAGGTAGCGGGAGAACTGGGCCCGGAGTGCGTCGAGCCGCTCCTTGCCCTCCAGCGTCCGCGCCGTGCTGCTCGCGTCGGGGTCGCCGCGCCGGGCCTCGGCCACGAGCGGGACCGAGTAGTCGTCGACGAAGGACTGGCCGGAGCGCTGGATCTGCCGGGCGAGCTGCCGCTGGGCGGGGGACGTGCTGACGTCCACGAGCCGCTGCGCCTGTGCGGGGAACGCGGCCCGGGCGGCCCGCCAGGGTTCGAGGAACGCGTCCTGCCGGGTGATGACGTAGCTGCGCTGACCGCCCTCCACGTCGAGGACGGTCCCCTGGACCACTCCGACCTGTTCCAGGGCCGGCCGGCCGCTCCTCGCGGAGAGCAGGGAGTGCTGGGCGTCCTCGATCGCCAGCACCAGCATGAGGAGGACGAGGCCCATGAGCACGGCGAGCAGGCCGCCCGCCCCGGCCGTCAGGAAGACCAGTCCCCGGTGCGGAGGCGTCCTCGTTCGGCCCCTGCGCTGCATGTGGGCGTTCCCTCCGCCGCCTGGCAACAAAACGGAACATTAGGGTCATGTTCCTACTTTTGGATTGTAGGGCGGCGGGCGGGTGGCGCTTTGTGACCCGGGAAACGCGCGCAGGCGTCCGGCAGCCCTTCGGGAAGGGCTGCCGGACGCCTGCGGGGACGCCTCGTCCGTGGCCTTGCGGGCCCTGCGGCTACGCCTGCGGAAGGCGGTCCAGCTGGGCCTGGATGCGGGCGATGTCCTCGTCGGCCTTGGCGAGCCGGGTGCGGATCTTCTCCACGACGTTGTCCGGGGCCTTCGCCAGGAACGCCTCGTTGCCGAGCTTGCCGGTCGCCTGGGCCTTCTCCTTCTCGGCGGCCGCGAGGTCCTTCGCGAGGCGCTTGCGCTCGGCGGCGACGTCGATGGTGCCGGAGAGGTCGAGGGCGACCGCGGCACCGGCCACCGGGAGGGTCGCCGTCGCCGCGAAGGCGTCGCCCTCCGGCTGGAGGCGCAGCAGCTGGCGGATGGCCGCCTCGTGCGGGGCGAGGGCCGTACCGTCCAGGGTGAGGCGGGCCGGAACCCGCTGGCCGGGCTGCAGGCCCTGGTCGGCGCGGAAGCGGCGGACCTCGGTGATGACGGACTGGAGGGTCTCGATCTCCCGCTCCGCCGCCTCGTCCCGGAAGCCGCTGTCGGCCGGCCAGCCGGCGATCACGACCGACTCGCCGCCGGTCAGCGTCGTCCACAGGGTGTCCGTGACGAACGGGACGACCGGGTGGAGGAGCTTCAGGGTGACGTCCAGGACCTCGCCGAGGACCCGCTGGGAGACCTCGGCGCCGCGGCCGCCCGCCTGGAACGTGGTCTTGGACAGCTCGACGTACCAGTCGAAGACCTCGTCCCACGCGAAGTGGTAGAGGGCGTCGGAGAGCTTGGCGAACTGGAAGTCGTCGTAGAACGCGTCGACCTCGGCGACCGTCTTGTTGAGGCGGGAGAGGATCCAGCGGTCCGTCGCCGACATCTCCGACGGGTCCGGCAGCGGGCCCTCGACCGTCGCGCCGTTCATCAGCGCGAAGCGGGTCGCGTTCCAGATCTTGTTGGCGAAGTTCCGGGACGCCTGGACCCAGTCCTCGCCGATCGGGACGTCGGTGCCGGGGTTGGCGCCGCGGGCCAGGGTGAAGCGGACGGCGTCGGAGCCGTACTTGTCCATCCAGTCCAGCGGGTCGACGACGTTGCCGAAGGACTTCGACATCTTCTTGCCGCGCTCGTCGCGGACCAGACCGGTCAGCGCGATGGTGCGGAAGGGGACCTCGCCGTCCATGGCGTAGAGGCCGAACATCATCATCCGGGCGACCCAGAAGAAGATGATGTCGTGGCCGGTGAGCAGGACGTCGGTCGGGTAGAACTTCCGCAGGTCCGCGGTCTGTTCGGGCCAGCCGAGGGTGGAGAACGGCCACAGGCCGGAGGAGAACCAGGTGTCGAGGACGTCGGTGTCCTGCTTCCAGCCCTCCGCCTCGGTGCCGGGCGGCTCCTCGTCGGGGCCGACGCAGACGACCTCGCCCTCCGGGCCGTACCAGACCGGGATGCGGTGGCCCCACCACAGCTGGCGCGAGATGCACCAGTCGTGCATGTTGTCGACCCAGTCGAAGTACCGCTTCGACATGTCCTCGGGGTGGATCTTCACCCGCCCGTCGCGGACCGCGTCACCGGCCGCCTTCGCCAGCGGGCCGACCTTGACCCACCACTGCATGGACAGCCGCGGCTCGATGGTGGTCTTGCAGCGCGAGCAGTGGCCGACGCTGTGGACGTACGGCCGCTTCTCGGCGACGATCCGGCCCTGGGAACGGAGCGCGGCGACGATGGCGGAGCGCGCCTCGAAGCGGTCCAGGCCCTGGAAGGGACCGTGCGCGGTGATGACGGCCCGCTCGTCCATGACCGTGATCGACTCCAGGCCGTGGCGCTGGCCGATCGCGAAGTCGTTCGGGTCGTGGGCCGGGGTGACCTTGACGGCACCCGTGCCGAACTCCGGGTCGACGTGCGTGTCCGCGACGACGGGGATGGTGCGGTCGGTCAGCGGGAGCTTGATGCGCTTGCCGACCAGGTGCCTGTACCGCTCGTCGTCGGGGTGGACGGCGACGGCGGTGTCGCCGAGCATCGTCTCCGCACGCGTGGTGGCGACGACCAGCGTCTCGTCGCCCTCGCCGTACTTGATGGAGACCAGCTCGCCGTCGTCCTCCTGGTACTCCACCTCGATGTCCGAGATGGCCGTCAGACAGCGCGGGCACCAGTTGATGATGCGCTCGGCACGGTAGATCAGCTCGTCGTCGTAGAGCTTCTTGAAGATGGTCTGGACGGCCTTGGACAGACCCTCGTCCATGGTGAAGCGCTCGCGGTCCCAGTCGACGCCGTCGCCGAGCCGGCGCATCTGGCCGAGGATCTTCCCGCCGTACTCTTCCTTCCACTGCCAGACGCGCTCGACGAACGCCTCCCGGCCGAGGTCCTGACGGGACTTGCCCTCCTCGGCGAGCTGCTGCTCAACCTTGTTCTGGGTGGCGATGCCGGCGTGGTCCATGCCGGGCAGCCACAGCGACTCGAAGCCCTGCATGCGCTTGCGGCGGGTCAGCGCGTCCATCAGCGTGTGCTGGAAGGCGTGGCCCAGGTGCAGCGAACCGGTGACGTTGGGCGGCGGGATGACGATGGTGTACGCGGGCTTGTCGCTCTTGGCGTCGGCCGCGAAGTAACCGCGCTCTACCCAGCGCTCGTACAGCGGCCCCTCTACGTCGGCCGGCGCGTACTGGGTCGGCAGTTCGGTGCTGGGCGCTGTGGGCTGCTGCTGAGCATTCTCGGTCACGGGGCTCAGTTTAGAGGTGTCCCGGCACTGTCCCGAAACGCGTTTGTTCTGTAACGGTGGGCACCCTCGCGCCATGAGTCCCCTGTGGCTGAGCCAGGATGTGTCAGGAACACATAAGCATCTGGAGGGGAACCCAGAGATGAGCTACAACCAGCCGGGCCCGTACGGGGGGCCGCCGCCGCAGCAGCCGGGACCGTACGGACAGCAGCCGGGTCCGTACGGCGGGCCGCCGCAGGCGCCCCAGCCCGGCTACGGCTACCCGCAGCAGGCTCCGCCGGCGGCCCCGCCGCAGCCGGGACCCTACGGCCAGCCTCCGCAGCCCCCGCAGCCGGGCTACGGCTACCCGGCGCAGGGCGTTCCCCCGCAGGACAACCCGTACGGCCAGCAGCAGCCGCCCTACGGCCAGCCCCCGTACGGCCAGCAGCCCTACGGCGTTCCGCAGCCCCCTGCCCCGGGCGGCGGCAAGAAGAAGACGGGGCTGATCATCGGGGCGGTGGCGGTGGTCGCCGCCGTCGCGGTCGGCGCGTACTTCCTGCTCGCCCAAGGCGGCGGCGGGCTCACGGACGACGGGCCGCACAAGCTGACCGCGCCCGCCTCGATCCTGTCCGCCAAGTACAAGCGGGTGGGCGACTCCAGCGAGCAGAAGGCAAGTTCGAGCGACGCGAAGGACCTCGCCAAGTCCGGTGTCACCGACGCCACCTCGGTGACCGCGATCTACTCGACCATCGACCTGGAATCGCTTGATACCAGCAACCCGGCGGACGTGGCCAAGGCGGAGACCGCCGAGAACGTCACCCTCTTCGGGGTGTACGGCACGGTGAAGGACCCGCAGGCCGCACTCGACGCCACCTTCGCCAACATGAAGAAGGAGGGCGCCTCGGGCGACAGCGTGCAGTTGGTGGGAGACGCCCAGTCCGTCTCGCCCGCCGGGCTGGACGGCGCGGTGATGAAGTGCCAGCAGGCGAAGGGCAAGAACCAGCTCACCGGCAAGGCCCAGACGGCCTACCTGTGCATCTGGGCGGACTACAGCACCATCGGCATGGTGGAGCCGACGGCGGCGGTGAAGACGTACGGCCTCGACGACTCGGCGAAGATCGCGGCCGACGTACGGGGTGAGGTGCGCGTCGCCAAGTAGCCGCCCGCCGGCACACGCGAAAGCGCCGGGTTCCTCCGAGGAGGGCCCGGCGCTTCGGTGTTGACGGGGTTACGCCGACTTCTGCTCCCCCGCGCCCCGGCCGCGCGCGTCGCGCGGGATCAGGGTCGGGTTGACGTTGGAGTGGACGACGTCGGCCGTGATGACGACGCGAGCCACGTCCTTGCGGGACGGGACCTCGTACATCACCGACATGAGGACCTCTTCCATGATGGCCCGCAGGCCACGCGCGCCGGTCTGGCGGAGGATGGCCTGGTCGGCGATGGCCTCCAGGGCCTCGCGCTCGAAGTCCAGCTCCACGCCGTCGAGTTCGAAGAGGCGCTGGTACTGCTTGACGAGCGCGTTGCGCGGCTCGATGAGGATCTGGAGCAGGGCCTCGCGGTCCAGGTTGTGGACCGAGGTGATGACCGGGAGGCGGCCGATGAACTCCGGGATCATGCCGAACTTGACCAGGTCCTCGGGCATGACGTCCTCGAACTGGTCCTTGGACTGCAGCTCGCGCTTGGAGCGGATGGTGGCGCCGAAGCCGATGCCCTTGGCGCCCGCCCGGGACTCGATGATCTTCTCCAGGCCGGCGAACGCACCGCCCACGATGAACAGCACGTTCGTCGTGTCGATCTGGATGAACTCCTGGTGCGGGTGCTTGCGGCCGCCCTGCGGCGGCACGGAGGCCGTGGTGCCCTCCAGGATCTTCAGCAGGGCCTGCTGCACGCCCTCGCCGGAGACGTCCCGCGTGATCGACGGATTTTCACTCTTCCGCGCGACCTTGTCGATCTCGTCGATGTAGATGATCCCGGTCTCGGCCTTCTTGACGTCGTAGTCGGCGGCCTGGATCAGCTTGAGGAGGATGTTCTCCACGTCCTCGCCCACGTAGCCGGCCTCCGTCAGCGCGGTGGCGTCGGCGATCGCGAACGGGACGTTGAGCATGCGGGCCAGGGTCTGCGCGAGGAGCGTCTTGCCGGAGCCGGTGGGGCCCAGCAGGAGGATGTTGGACTTCGCCAACTCGATGGCGTCGTCACGGCCTTGGGCGCCGCCGTTCTCCCCTGCCTGGACGCGCTTGTAGTGGTTGTACACCGCGACCGAGAGGGCCTTCTTGGCGGGCTCCTGGCCCACCACGTAGCCCTCCAGGAACTCGTAGATCTCGCGGGGCTTCGGGAGTTCCTCCCAGCGCACCTCGCTCGTCTCGGCGAGCTCCTCCTCGATGATCTCGTTGCAGAGATCGATGCACTCGTCGCAGATGTACACACCGGGCCCTGCGATGAGCTTCTTGACCTGCTTCTGGCTCTTGCCGCAGAACGAGCACTTGAGCAGATCGCCGCCGTCACCGATGCGTGCCACGGTGTGCTTCCCCTTCGCCTGGGAGACGCCTGGACTCTTTCGAATCCAGCGGCTCCTGGTGCTGCCTTATGTCGACGGTACCTTGCCGGGCCCCCCGTACGGGCCCCCCTTGGCACGGTTCACTTTGACGTGCACCTTGCCGTGCGCGCGGTCAAACCGTGCCAAGGGCGGCAGAGAATACATTCTCTGCCCGCGGCCTCTGTCAGCGGACGTCGGCGTTGTTCATCTTCCGGGTGGAGATGATCTGGTCGACGATGCCGTAGTCCAGCGCTTCCTCGGCCGTGAGGATCTTGTCGCGCTCGATGTCCTCGCGGACCTGCTCGATCGGCCGGTTGGAGTGCTTGGCCAGCATCGTCTCCAGCTGGTCACGCATCCGCGTGAACTCCTTGGCGATGATCTCCAGGTCGGAGAGCTGGCCGCGGCCGGTGGAACCGGCCGGCTGGTGGATCAGCACGCGGGAGTTCGGCAGCGCCATGCGCTTGCCGGGCGTGCCCGCGGCCAGCAGGATGGCCGCGGCGGAGGCCGCCTGGCCCATGCAGACCGTCTGGATGTCGGGCTTCACGAACTGCATCGTGTCGTAGATCGCCGTGAGGGCGGTCATGTCGCCGCCCGGGCTGTTGATGTAGATCGAGATGTCCCGGTCCGGGTCCATCGACTCCAGGCACAGCAGCTGCGCCATGACGTCGTTGGCGGAGGCGTCGTCGATCTGGACGCCGAGGAAGATCACGCGCTCCTCGAAGAGCTTCGCGTACGGGTCGTACTCGCGGATGCCCTGGGAGGTGCGCTCGACGAAGCGCGGGATGACGTAGCGGGCGTCGGGCCGGGGCCCGTCGTAGCGGGCGTCAGCGGCGCCGGGAATGTTGCTCATGAGGGTGTTCACCGTCCTGGTGGCGTTCGGGGGGCTGGAGTCTCGGCGGAGCGTGGCGTGGCCGGGCCTGGGGTCAGGCGCCGGTGCCACCGCCTCCCGGAACACCGGAGGCATGCGTGATGATCTCGTCAATGAGACCGTACTCCTTGGCCTCTTCCGGGGTGAACCAGCGGTCGCGGTCGCCGTCGCGGATGATCGCCTCGACGGTCTGGCCGGAGTGCTGCGCGGTCAGCTCGGACATGCGCTTCTTGGTGCGCAGCAGGTACTCGGCCTGGATCTTGATGTCCGAGACGGTACCGCCGAGGCCCGCGGAGCCCTGGTGCATCATGATGTCGGCGTGCGGCAGCGCGAAGCGCTTGCCCGCGGCACCGCCGGTGAGCAGGAACTGGCCCATCGAGGCCGCCATGCCCATGGCGATGGTCACCACGTCGTTCGGGATGTACTGCATGGTGTCGTAGATCGCCATGCCGGCGGTCACCGAGCCACCGGGGCTGTTGATGTAGAGGTAGATGTCCTTGGCGGGATCGGCCGCGAGCAGCAGCAGCTGCGCGGTGATCTTGTTCGCGATGTCGTCGTCCACCTGCTGGCCGAGGAAGATGATCCGCTCACCGAGCAGCCGGTTGTAGACCTGGTCACCGAGGCCACCACCGATGGAAGGCTCGCCGGCGGCGGAGGGCATCAGATTCGTCACGTATCCACCTGCTCGTCTGTACGACGGCGCCGGGCCGTCTCACGTTTCCGTAGCCGGGGGCTTGGCTGCCCTCGTACTCATGGACCCTAACGCGATGGTCCCTTCGGGGAATCCCGGTAAGAGGGCTGTTCGCCGGGGGCGTAGCGCCGTTCGGGATGCGGTACGGGGGCGCGTGCGGCTGTGTGGGGGCCGCTCGCGCAGTTCCCCGCGCCCCTGGGTGGGCTTCCCTGGCGCATACGGCAAAGGGGCCCCCGGGATGGTCCCAGGAGCCCCTGTGCGCCGTTGTGGGCGCCGTAGGGCTCAGCCCTCGGTCTTGTCCTCGTCCGTGGCGTCGGCGGCCTCGGCGGCGGCCTCAGGGGCCTCCGTCCCGGTCTCGTCCTCGTCCTCGTCGTCCAGGTCGACGATCTCGCCGTTGGTGTCCTTCACCGTGGCGGCCTCGACCACGACGGCCAGGGCCTTGCCGCGGGCGACCTCGCCGACCAGGAGCGGGACCTGGCCGCCCTCGACGACGGCCTGGGCGAACTGGTCGGGGGACATGCCGGAGGAGGCCGCGCGCCGCATGAGGTGCTCGGTGAGCTCCTCCTGGTTGACGTTCAGCTTCTCGACCTTGACCAGCTCGTCGAGGACGAACTGGGTCTTGATGCCCTTGACCGCGGCCTCGCGGGTCTCGGCCTCGAACTCCTCGGCGGTCTTGCCCTGGATCTCGAGGTACTTCTCCAGGTCGAGACCCATCTGGCCGAGCTGGTGGTGCTCCAGGTTGTGCTTGCGGGTGTTGATCTCGTCCTCGAGCAGCTTCTCGGGGACGGGCACCTCGACGAGCTCCAGGAGCTTCTCCAGGACGCGCTCCTGGGCCTGCGTGGCCTGGTCGTACGTCTTCATGTTGGCGAGACGCTTGCGGCTGTCTTCCTTGAGCTCGTCCAGGGTGTCGAACTCGGAGGCGAGCTGCGCGAACTCGTCGTCCAGCTCGGGGAGTTCGCGGGCGGCGACCTGGGTGACCTTGACGGTGACCTCGGCCTCGCGGCCGGCCGCGGAGCCGCCCTTGAGCTCGGAGGTGAAGGTGGCCTCGCCACCGGCCTCCAGGCCCTTCACGGCGTCGTCGATGCCGTCCAGCAGCTCGCCGGAGCCGATGGTGTAGGAGACACCGCTCGCGATGCCGTCCTCCAGGACCTCACCGTCGACCTTGGCCTCCAGGTCGATGGTGACGACGTCGCCGTCCTCGGCGGCCCGCTCGACCGGGGAGGTGGAGGCGAAGCGCTCACGGAGCTGCTCGACCGACTTCTCGACGTCCTCGTCGGTGACCTCGACGGCGTCGACCTCGACCTCGATGCCCGTGTAGTCCGGGATCTCGAGGGCCGGGCGGACGTCGACCTCGGCGGTGAAGTTCAGCGTCTCGCCGTCCTTCAGCTCGGTGATGTCGACCTCGGGCTGACCCAGCGGGTTCAGCTCGGCCTCGTTGACCGCTTCGGTGTAGAACTTCGGAAGCGCGTCGTTGACCGCCTCCTCCAGGACCGCCCCGCGGCCGAACCGCTGGTCGATGACGCGGGCCGGGATCTTGCCCTTGCGGAAGCCCTTCACCGTGACCTGCTGGTTGATCTTCTTGTACGCCGCGTCGAGGCTGTCCTTGAGCTCCTCGAAGGGCACCTCGACAGTGAGCCGAACCCGGGTCGGGTTCAGGGTCTCCACGGCGCTCTTCACGGTTCGGTCTCCTTGTGGCTGACTTCTCGGGTTCTGCCGGTGCCAGAGGGGGCCCGGCGGAGTTTCGCCGCCCGGAGGAGTTCGTAGGCCGCCGAAGGGGGGCCGGGACACACGGGCGCGCAGCTTGCATAGTAACCGCAGCGGCTCAGCGCCCCAAAAGGCGATCAAGACGGACGCCGTCAGGTGGTGGTCGGGGTGGCGGGATTTGAACCCACGGCCTTCCGCTCCCAAAGCGGACGCGCTACCAAGCTGCGCCACACCCCGTTTCGGTGCGACACGTAGGGTACATGCCCGGGCTGCCTGCGTCGGCCGCTTTGTTCACCCGCATCGGCGTCGCATCCTCGTCGTGCCTCCGCCGCATCCCGGCGGCCCCATCACGTTGGCCTACGCGGCGGGCGACCCGCTACGATGCCTCCTGTGCCGCGGTCACCGACCTGCGGCGCGTGTCGTGCGGGCGTAGCTCAATGGTAGAGCTTCAGTCTTCCAAACTGACTACGCGGGTTCGATTCCCGTCGCCCGCTCTGCATCGCTCAGGCCCAGGTCACCGGTACATCACCCGGTGCCCTGGGCCTGAGTCGTCGTCGGGGCCGGATCGACGTCTTTCGCGCGTGCGGCCACTCGATCCGGTGACGTGACGGGATGCGGCGCAGGGCGTCGCCGTCGAGGGTGTGGCGTACGCGGCCGTTGCGGCACGGGCCGTGCGCCTCGGCCGCCCCCCGTGGTCAGAAGTTGATCGAGTTTATGGTCTGCGCCAGCGAGTCGAGGAAGCGCTGGATCGAGGGGGCCATCCCGGTCGACGCGAGGAAGAAGCCGAAGAGGACGGCGACGATGGCGGGGCCCGCCTTGATGTTCCCCCCTCTCATCATCACTACAAGGATGATCGCCAACAGCAACACCACAGACAGTGAAATGGCCACAACTGATCACACCCTCGGTCGGTCCGCTCTCCGGCCCGGGGGTACGGCCCCGCACCCCCGCCAGATCCATCGTGCCACCAACCCGGCCGCACTATGCGGTTCGTGACACAACGTCGACAACACACCGCACACCGACAACCGCCCGCACTGCAATTCGAGACGCCACCCGCCCGTAGATCCACAGCAATTGACGGACATGGTTTCCGTGTCCACACAACTCGCGCGCAGCCAATTCGAATTATTGACACAGGCACGGCAAGAAGCGCTGACCTGCGGACGTTATGCCCCAATTAGTAGGGATGAATGAGGACATCAAGGGTGTAAGTGCCGCATGGAACCGCATAGGCACAGGCATCGACTTCGGTAAATCACCCGGCGATCAACAGGCGACTGGCGTCGATTACCAGGATTCACATCGACGGTTTTACGAAATCCCACAGGCAACGCTAGGGTGCCTCAAATGTCTGACGCCGCCACGTTCCCCGGCCAGAACCGAACACCGCGTCCCCCGGCCCGTCCGCCGGCGGGCAGACCGCGCGACGCGTTCTTCGACAACGCCAAGTACCTGGCGATCGTGCTCGTCGCGATGGGTCACTCATGGGAGCCGCTGAAGGGCGACAGCCGCGTCCTGGAGGCGATCTACTCCGTCGTGTACGCCTTCCACATGCCGGCGTTCATCATCGTCTCCGGCTACTTCTCCCGGAACTTCGACATGCGCCCGGACCGGCTGAAGCGACTGGTCACCGGGGTCGTCGTCCCCTATGTCCTGTTCGAGACGGCCTACTCGCTCTTCCAGCGCTTCGTGGTCGGCGACTCCGGCCAGGACATCAGCCTGCTCGATCCCTGGTACCTGACCTGGTTCCTGTGCGCGCTGTTCGTCTGGCGTCTGACCACGCCCCTGTGGAAGGCGGTCCGCCACCCGCTTCCGGTCGCCTTCGGCATCGCGATGCTGGCGTCCGTGTCGCCGAGCATCGGTGACGACCTCGACCTCCAGCGGGTGCTGCAGTTCCTGCCGTACTTCGTGCTCGGCCTGTGCCTGCGGCCCGAGCACTTCCGGCTGGTGCGCCGGTGGCCGGTGCGGATCGCCGCGGTGCCGGTGTTCGCCCTCGCGCTGGCGTTCGCGTGGTGGTCGGTGCCGCGGATGAACACCGCGTGGTTCTACCACCGGGACTCCGCGCAGGAGCTGAGTGCGCCGTGGTGGTGCGGGCCGGTGATGGTGCTCGCCATGTTCGGCTGCTCGATGGTGCTGACGGCCGGCTTCTTCTCCTGGGTACCGGGCCGGCGGACGTGGTTCACGGCGCTGGGCGCGGGCACGCTGTACGGCTACCTGCTGCACGGCTTCGTCGTGAAGTACGGCGTCCACGCGGGCTGGTTCGACCCGAAGTGGCTGCACGGGCCGCTCGGCGAGATCCTCGTCACGGCGCTCGCGGGCGCGTGCGTGACGCTGCTGTGCACCCGGCCCGTGCAGCGGGTGTTCCGGTTCTCCATGGAGCCGCGGATGGACTGGGCGTTCCGGCGTGAGGCGGCGGAACCGGCCCGGGAGCGGGGGCGGGAGCGGGAGCCGCGCGGCCGGGAGATGGCGAACGCGTGACACCGCTTGTTCCGCTTACGCGGGGAGACCGAGGAGGGCGCGCATCCGGGCGTACTTCTCGGTCAGCCGTTTCCGGGTGTCCTCGTCCAGTACGGCGAGACGGCCGGGGTCGGCGTTGTGTGCGAGGTCGGCTTCCTTGACGAGGAGGGCGCCGGGGGTGGTGAGGATGCGGCGGGCGTAGGACTCGGGGGGCTCGCCGGGGTGTTTGGTGAGGGCGCGCACGATCGCCTTCGTGCGGGAGCTGAGGGCGGCCGTGTCCAGCCACTCCTCGGTCAGGGCGTGATCCTCGACGGCGTCGTGCAGCCAGGCGGCGGCGATCTGGTCCGGGTCGCCGCCGCGGGTGGCCACGCCGTGGGCGACCGCGGCGAGGTGCTCGGCGTAGGGTCGGCCGGCCTTGTCGGTCTGCGCCGCGTGGGCGGCTCGGGCGAGTTTCTCGACGTCGGCGAGGGAGAGCGGGGTCCGGGTCACGGTGCGAGTATGTCGTGGCCGGGGCGGGGGGTCCCACTTACCGGCGTTGGCAGGGTGCCGCCCACGAGCACCCGCGGCTATGCAGGAAGCGGCGGGGGCGGCCCCCCGTAAGGGGCGCGAGGAACTGCGCGATCAGCCCCCACACACCCGCAGGCAAGAACGCCCCGGCGCCGGGCGGCTGGGGCAGCGCCCCACAAGGGGCGCGGGGAACTGCGCGATCAGCCGCCGCGCGCCCGCAGTCGAGGACGTTCCGGTGCCGCCCCCGGCCCTCCGCTCATCTCGCCGCCTCCCGGCAGATCAGCAGCAGCGCCCTGTCGTCGTTGACGTCCTTCGCCACCGCCTCGATGAGGTGCCAGGCGGCGCCGTGGAAGCCGCCGGCGACGTAGCGGTCGGCCTCGCCCGTGAGGCGGTCTATGCCTTCCACGATGTCGCGGTCGGACGTCTCCACCAGGCCGTCCGTGAAGATCATCAGAACGTCGCCGGGGCGCAGGGAGCCCTTGACCGGGTCGAACTGGGCACCGTCGTAGACACCGAGGAGGGGCCCTTCGGCGGCCTTCTCCTCCCAGCGGCCGCTGCCGGCGCTGAGCTGGAGACCGGGCGGGTGGCCCGCGGAGTACAGCTCGTAGTCGCCGGAGTCGAGGTCCAGGACCAGGTGTATGGAGGTCGCGAAGCCCTCGTCCCAGTCCTGGCGGAGCAGGTAGCCGTTGGCTGCGGGGAGGAAGGCGTGCGGCGGGAGGGAGCCGAGGAGACCACCGAAGGCGCCGGAGAGCAGGAGCGCTCTGGACGCCGCGTCCATGCCCTTGCCGGAGACGTCGGTGAGGACGACCTCCATCGTGCGGCCGTTGTTCGTGCGGGCCGCGACCACGAAGTCGCCGGAGAAGGACTGCCCGCCGGCCGGCCGCAGGGCCATCTCGCGGTGCCAGCCGGGCGGCAGCTTCGGCAGCTTGCTCTGCACCCGGATGCGCTCGCGCAGGTCGAAGAGCATGGTGCCGCCGCGCCGCCAGGGGACGCCGACCCGGCTGCGGAACTGGGCGGTGAGCAGACCGAAGAAACCGCAGGCGGCCACGACGAGGACCACGCCCGGGGTGACCCGGGAGGGGCCCTCGGTGTAGGGGCCGAGCCGTACCGACTCCACGATCAGGGCGGTGGCCGCCGCCGCGTACAGGCCGAGCAGGCTCGCCGGGCGCAGCAGCAGGCCGCCCGCGACGATCGGCAGGACCAGCGCGGCCGGTGAGAACCAGACCGAGTTGGCGAGGGTCATGGCCGCGAGGACCGGGACGGTCAGGAGCAGGCCGATCAGGGCGATCCAGTCGGAGCCGTCGCCGCGGAAGTAGTCCACGGCGCTTCTGCGCACGCCGACGCGGACCCGGTGCCACTGCACTTTCCACCGGGCCGGGAACGTCTCGGCCTTCGCGCGCCGCTCTCGGTCTACTGCCATTAGTTCGGGACCCTATCCATCGGACCAGCTGCTTGGCACGGGAGGTCCCACTTGTCCCCCGTCCGAGGCTCAGCTTCGGGTGCGACTTCACAGTGAACTTCACCGGACGCCCCCGCGTCGCCGTCCGGGAGAAATTCGCTGGCTCGGCCTGCAGTGCCCTGGTAGGCATGGCGTATGGCGACCGAGCGTGCGACCGAGTTGAAGGTGCTGCGTCCCGAGGAGTTCGACGGGTGGTGGGACCACCTGGTGCGGGCCTTCGGCGCCGGTCCGGCTCCGGCCGAGGAGCGTGCGCTGGACCGGTCCCTGACGGAGTTCGAACGCTCGCTGGCCGTCTGGGACGGGTCCGAACTGGTGGGGACGTCGGGGGCGTTCCGGTTCCGGATGACCGTGCCGGGCGGTGCCGTGCTGCCGACCGCGGGGATCACCATGGTGAGCGTGGCCGCGACGCACCGGCGGCGCGGGGTGCTGACGTCGATGATGCGCCGACAGCTGGACGACATACGGGAGTGGGGCGAGCCGCTGGCCGCGCTGACCGCCTCCGAGCCGGCGATCTACGGCCGCTTCGGGTACGGCGCCGCGACCTTCCAACTGCACGCCGAGATCGACACGAGCCGGGTGACGCTGGACGTGCCGGCCGGCACCGGTGACGTACGGCTGCGGTACGCCGACCCGGCCGACGTCCTCGACGCGTGCGAGGCGGTGTACGCGGAGCTGGTGCCCCGGCGGCCCGGGATGCTGGCCCGGCAGCCCGGCTGGGAGCGGGCGGGGCTGCTGGACCCGGAGAGCGAGCGGGGCGGGGCGTCGGCGCTGCAGTGCGTGGTCGCCGAGCGGGACGGGAAGGTCACCGGGTACGCCAGGTTCCGTACGAAGATGGGCTGGTCGCCGAGCGGGCACGACGGCACGGTGTCGCTGGAGGACCTCGCCGCGCTCGACCCGGCGAGCGACGCGGCGCTGTGGCGGTTCCTGTTCGGCATCGACCTGATGTCGAAGCTGACGGTACGGGGGCGGCCGGTCGACGACGCCTGGCAGTACCAGGTCTCCGACATCCGGCGCTGCCTGACGCGGGTGCGGGACATGGGGTACGTGCGTCTCGTCGACGTCGGTGCGGCGCTCGCGGCGCGGACGTACCAGGCGCCGGTGGACGTGGTGCTGGAGGTGGCCGACGCCTTCTGCCCCTGGAACGCGGGGCGTTGGCGGCTGACCGGGGATGCCAAGGGGGCGTCCTGCGAGCGGACGACGGACACGGCCGAGCTGACGCTGTCGGTACGGGAGTTGGGGGCGGCGTACCTCGGTGGCGTGTCCCTGCTGTCGCTGGGGCGGGCCGGGCGGGTGGACGAACTGCGGCCGGGGGCGCTGGCCGAGACGTCGGTGGCGTTCGGCTCACCGGTGCTGCCCTGGCTGCCGCACGGTTTCTAGCGGCGCTGGCAGGTGGGGCACCAGAAGAGGTTGCGGGCGGCCAGGCCGGCGGTGCGGATCCCGGTGCCGCAGAGGTGGCAGGGCAGGTTGGCCCGGCGGTAGACGTACACCTCGCCGCCGTGGTCGTCCACGCGCGGCGGGCGGCCCATCGCCTCCGGGGTGTGCTCGGGCCGGACGGTGTCGATGCGGTTGTTCCGGACGCCCTCGTGCATGAGTCCGACGAGGTCGGCCCAGACGCTGTCCCACTCCGCCGGGGTGATGTCCCTGCCCGCGCGGTACGGATCGATCCCGTGCCGGAAAAGGACCTCGGCGCGGTAGACGTTCCCGACACCGGCGATGACCTTCTGGTCCATCAGCAGGGCGGCGATCGTCGTACGGCTGCGGGAGATCCTGCGGTACGCCGCGTCCGGGTCGGCGTCGTCGCGGAGCGGGTCCGGGCCGAGGCGGGCGTGTACGGCGTTCTTGTCGCCGTCGGCGATCAGGGCGCAGGTGGTGGGGCCGCGCAGGTCGACGTAGGCGGTGGGGTTCGCCAGGCGGAGGCGGACGGTGTCGGTGGCCGGGGGCGCGGGGGCGTCGCCGAAGGTGACCTTGCCGAAGAGGCCGAGGTGGATGTGGACCCAGTCGCCGTCGCGGAAGCCGAGGAAGAGGTGCTTGCCGTGGGCCTCGGTACGGGTGAGGGGGGCGCCGTCGATCAGTTCGGCGGCGTCGGAGAACTTGCCCTGCGGGCTGGTTGCCCTGACGGGCCCGGAGAGCCGACGGTAGTCCAGCGCGAGCCGGTGGATCGTGTGCCCCTCTGGCACTGAGGTGATTCCTTTCCCATCCGCCCACCCGACTCGGTCGGTGGAGAGGTGAACGTCGAAGGGCCCCACCGGGCGGCGCCCGTAGGCATGCGGGGAACCGTGCGACCAGCCCCCGCGCGCCCGCGGTCGAACGCCTGCCGGCCGTCGCCTACTGGTCGTCCCCGGACGGGTGGTGCGCCGGGATCGGCGGGAGGTCGCCCGTCGTCTCGTACGCCGACAGCATGTCGATGCGGCGGATGTGCCGCTCACCCTCGGAGAACGGCGTGTTCAGGAAGGTCTCGACGAACTTCGTCGCCTCGTCCTGCGTGTGCATGCGCGCGCCCACCGCCACGACGTTCGCGTTGTTGTGCTGCCGGCCGAGGGACGCCGTCTCCTCGCTCCAGGCGAGCGCCGCCCGCACGCCCTTCACCTTGTTCGCGGCGATCTGCTCACCGTTGCCGGAGCCGCCGATCACGATGCCGAGGGAGGCGGGGTCCGCCGCGGTCCGCTCGGCCGCGCGGAGGCAGAAGGGCGGGTAGTCGTCGTCGGCGTCGTAGATGTGGGGGCCGCAGTCCACGGGGTCGTGGCCCGCCGCCTTCAGCCACTCGACGAGGTGGTTCTTGAGTTCGAAGCCCGCATGGTCGGAGCCGAGATACACGCGCATGGGATGAGTGTGACATGGGCGTGAGCGCGCGGCAGGGGCGGGGCCGAACCCTGGAAATTGTGAGCAACACTACAGAACCTCAGGAAAACCTCAAGTAACGATCTGGATTCAAAGGTTCAGGAAACAGTCCACCTCCGTTTCACTGGACCAACTCGTACGCCGCTCGTACGAGAGCCCGCTCACCCGGCGCAAAGGATTCCCCCCATGACTGGCACCGGTCCCCAGGACGGTCTCCACGCAGGACTCAAGAACCGCCATCTGTCGATGATCGCCATCGGCGGCGTCATCGGCGCCGGCCTCTTCGTCGGCTCCAGTACCGGCATCGCCACCGCAGGCCCCGGCATCCTGCTGTCGTACGCACTCGTCGGCACGCTCGTGGTGCTGGTGATGCGGATGCTCGGCGAGATGTCCGCCGCGAACCCCACCTCCGGATCGTTCTCCGCGCACGCGGACCGCGCGCTCGGCCGCTGGGCCGGGTTCTCCATCGGCTGGCTGTACTGGTTCTTCTGGGTGGTGGTGCTGGCGGTCGAGGCGACCGCCGGTGCCACGATCCTGGAAGGCTGGATCCCGGCCGTACCGCAGTGGGGCTGGGCGCTCATCGTGATGGCGGTGCTCACCGCCACCAACCTGGTCTCCGTCGGCTCCTACGGCGAGTTCGAGTTCTGGTTCGCCGGCATCAAGGTCGTCGCGATCGGGGCGTTCATCGTCGTCGGCCTGCTGGCCGTGCTCGGCGTGCTGCCCGGCGTGGACGCCGGCAAGGCGGGCTTCTCCAACCTCACCGGCCACGGCGGCTTCCTGCCGCACGGGCCCGGCGCCATCCTCACCGGCGTCCTGCTCGTCGTCTTCTCCTTCATGGGCAGCGAGATCGCCACCCTGGCCGCCGGCGAGTCGGAGGACCCGCAGCGTGCGGTCACCAAGTCCACCAACAGCATCATCTGGCGGATCGGCGTCTTCTACCTCGGCTCGATCCTCATCGTCGTCTCGCTGCTGCCGTGGAACGACCCGTCCATCAAGGAGAAGGGCTCGTACGTCGCCGCCCTCGACTCCCTCGGCATCGCGCACGCCGGTCAGATCATGAACTTCATCGTGCTGACGTCCGTGCTGTCCTGCCTCAACTCCGGCCTGTACACGGCCTCCCGGATGGCCTTCTCGCTCGGCCAGCGGGGCGACGCCCCGAAGGCGTTCGCACGGACCACCGCCCGCGGTGTGCCGATGGCCGCGATCCTCGCGTCCGTGCTGTTCGGGTTCGTCGCCGTCTTCTTCAACTACAAGTTCCCGGACTCGGTCTTCCTCTTCCTCGTCAACTCCAGCGGCGCGGTGGCCCTGTTCGTCTGGCTCGTCATCTGCTTCTCGCAGCTGCGCATGCGGAAGATCATCCAGGCCGAGGCGCCGGAGAAGCTCGTCGTGAAGATGTGGCTGTACCCGTACCTGACCTGGGCGACGGCCGGCCTGATCGTGTTCGTGCTGGGCTACATGCTGACCGACACGGAGGGCGAGAGCAGCGGTCGTACGACCGTGCTGCTCTCGCTGCTGGTCGCGGCGGCGGTGATCGTCGTCGCGGTGGTGAAGCAGAAGGTGGCCGGTGGCCGTGCGGACCAGGCGGAGCAGGCGGTCGCCGAGGCCGCCGACCAGGTGTCCGTCGGCTGATCCTCACAGCAGGGTGAAGCTCCCCTTCACCTTCTCGTACGTCCGCACGGCCTGGGCTTCGACGGCCGGCTGGTACCAGGTGTTGATCTGGTACGACTTGCCGCCGGCGTCGAAGCCCAGCAGCCGTGCGTGCCAGGCGGTGCCCCTGAGGGTGAAGGTGTACTCCCAGACCACCGCCGGGTGGCCGCGGAAGGTCGTCTCGGCCAGCCGGATCTTGGTGTAGTCCTGGCCCTGGTGGGCGCTCTGTTCGGAGGCGCGCCAGCTGTCCATGAGATTGCCGCGGGCGAGCGAGGACCTGGCGACGAGTTCCTGGCGGCCGTCGGGGGAGGTGTAGTGGACCTCGGCGCCCGTCTTCACGTCCCTGCGCCAGCCGGTGGGCGGCGCCCAGGCGAAGCCGCCGGCCTCCTCGTGGGTGCCGGGCGGGAGGGAGCGGGGGCGGGCGGTGCCCGCCACGGTGGCCGACGGGTCGGTTGTGACTGAGGGGGTTGAAGAGGTCCCGGTCGCTGTGTCCTTGTCGCCGCCGCCTGTGGTGGTGAGGAGGATGACGAGGGCGGTGGTCACGGAGGCGATCCCCAGTACGGCGAGGAGAGTTGTGCGTTTGGGGGCCTTGCGGTGGTGGGTCGCCGCGGGTGCGGTGTGGCTGGTCGCGCCGTTCCCCGCGCCCCTGACGGGGCGCTGAGGTTCGGGGCGTTGCCATGCGGGGCCCACCTGAGGACGGGTCGGGAGCGTCGGGCCTGTCGAATCGCTCGACGGGGTTTCCGAGCGGACCTCCGCACGGGGTTCCGAGGGGGCCTCTGTCGACGCGCTGACCGGCGGAGCTGCTTGTATCTCCGTCGGCAGCGGCTGCGGGCGCTCGTCCTCGGGGGCCGGAAGGTGCACCACGTACGCCGGGGTCGGGCGTTCCGGCGGTCGCGGGGCGGGATGGCGCTCCGTCGGGGTCTGGGCCGGGTACGCCACCGGGTGCAGTTCCTGCTCCACCTCCGCCAGTGCGGGACGTGCCGTCGGTTCCTTCTCCAGCAGTGCTGCCAGCAGGTCGTGCAAGGGGCCTGCCGTGGCCGGGATTTCGGGCTCCTCGTAGAGGACGGCGTGCAGGGTCGCCAGGGTGGTGTCGCGGGAGAAGGGGGAGCGGCCGCCGAGGGCCGCGCACAGGGTCGCGCCGAGCGACCAGAGGTCGGACGGCGGACCCTGCGGGCGGCCGGAGACGCGTTCGGGCGCCATGTAGTCGGGGGAGCCGACGAGCATGCCGACCATGGTGAGCGCCTTGGCGTCCTGGATCGCCGCGATTCCGAAGTCGGTCAGGACGACCCGGCCCGCGGCGTTCTCGACGAGCACGTTCCCGGGTTTGATGTCCCGGTGCAGCACTCCCCCGGCGTGCACCTGGCGCAGCGCCGCGACCAGGCCGAGGCCGATCCGGGCCGCCGCACGCGGGCTCAGCGGCCCCTCCTCGGCCATGATCCACTCCAGGGAGCGGCCGTGGACCAGCTCCATGACGATCCACAGGCGTTCGCCCTCGTCGACGACGTCGTAGACCCGTACCACGTTGGGGTGGTCGATCCGGGCGGTGGCCCTGGCCTCGCGCAGGGTGCGTTCGCGGCGGGTGCGGGTGTCCTCGGCGTCGAGGCCGTCGATCCGCATCTCCTTGACGGCGACCTGCCGGTCGAGCGTCTCGTCGGCGGCCCGCCACACCCGGCCCATGCCGCCCTGCCCGATGCTCTCGGCCAGCCGGTAGCGGCCGGTCACCAGCAGCCCGGGAACCCCACCCTGCCCCGCGCTCTCCGAACTCCCTGCGCCAACCGAATTCCCTGCGTTCTCCGAATTCTCTGATTTACCTGAATTCCCCGGCAATTCGCTGCACCCCCTCAACGACCGCCCCTGCTGACACGCAATGGTCACACTTACGGCCGTACCAGCATAGTGCGGAGAAATCTTGTGGTACCTCTTCAAGTGACCGCGAATTCAGGCGCGGTCCAGGGGGTTGCAAGGGGGACGAACATGAGTTCTCGTCGTACGGCCCGGCGACTGGCCGTGGTCACGGGATCGCTGGTCACGGCAGCTTTCTCGGCCGTGACGATCCTGCCGTTCACGGCCGTCGCCGATGACCAGGGACCGGGAAGCAGCAAGGGGGGAAAGGCGGTTGACCAGGCACCGGACGGTGTACGGCTGACGACCACGCTGCCCGAGAAGATCTCGGTCGACAACAGTTCGCAGAAAACGGCGATCACCGCCACCGTCAAGAACGAAGGAACCAAGGAAAGCGACGACATCAGGCTTTTGGTGGTCGGTTTCGACGGCCTGAAGGTCACCGGCGTGCAGGGCTGCGCCGCCGTCGCCGAGAAGGATCTGCCGGCCGGTTCGAACAGCGCCTTCAGCTGCTCCGTCGGCACGCTCGGCGCGGGCAGGTCGAAGTCGTACGCGGTCGACGCCACGTTCGACCTCGGAAAGACCGGGAAGATCTGCCTGCCGGTGCAGAGCGCGGACGGGAAGAAGACGTTCTGGCAGCAGGGCCCGGTGCCGTTCGGTACGACGAACCCGTCGCCGAACGCCCCGGCCACCCCACTGCTGCTCGGCACCGACAACAAGCCGGTGGGGCCGAGCGGCGACCAGCTGCCGAAGACCGGCGCGGGGAGTGACGTGCTGCCGCTCGGCGCGGCCGGCGCGGCGCTGATCGCGGCCGGGGCGGCGGGGGTGTGGTGGTCGCAGCGGCGGCCGCGGCAGCGGTCGTAGCACCGCGTACGACAGTGGGGCCCCGGGTGCCGAGGCATCCCGGGCCCCGCTGCGGTGGTGCGGGGTCAGCGCTTGTCGACGAGCTTCCACGCCGTGGGCACCGCGCCCATCGCCAGGGCCGCCTTCACCGCGTCGCCGATCAGGAACGGGGTGAGGCCGGCCGCGATCGCCGCGGACGCGGACATGCCGGCGGCGTAGGCGAGGTACGGCACGCCGATCGCGTAGATGATCGCCTCGCCGAGCAGCATCGTGCCCGCCATGCGCAGTACGCCGCGGTCGGCGCCGCGCCGGGCCAGGGCGCCGACGACGGCGGAGGCGAGCATCATGCCGAGGATGTAGCCGAAGGAGACCGAGACGCCGGAGGTGCCGCTCGCGAACCACGGCACGCCCGCCAGGCCGGCCAGCGCGTACAGGGCGAGGGAGAGCAGGCCGCGGCGGGCGCCGAGGGCGGTGCCGACGAGCAGGGCCGCGAAGGTCTGGCCGGTCACCGGGACCGGGGAGCCGGGCACGGGGACCGCGATCTGGGCGGCGAGGCCGGTGAGCGCGGCGCCGCCGGCCACGAGGGCCACGTCGCGCACCCGGGACGCGGGCAGGAGGTCGGCGAGGACGGTGCCGGTGCGGGTCGACGCGGCGGCGGTGGCGGTGCTCATGGGGACTCCGCGGGGTGGGGGCAGGCAAGGGACACCGTGACGCTATCCCGGGCCGTCTGAGCCGGACACGTCAGCGATCGACAAAGGCCGGAAGCGGCGCTTGGTGGGCTCCCCACAAAGGGTGTGGGTTACACGCGGTACGGGGTGACGCCGATCACTGAGGCAGAGATGTTTCAGTCACGTCAACGGCGTTGAACAGGCCTGTGGAGTTCCACCAATCGAACCCTAGCGGTCTGGTGGGATTCAAGGTTTCTGGCCTACGCTTCCGGACATGGTCGCCCAGTCCCTGAACCTCACGTCGCGTCGCTATGTCGACCTGCGACGCCAGGGAGCTGCCACCTGTCGCCGTACGCCCTGAGGCCGCGCGGCGGGAGACCGGTCCGGCGCGCCTCGACGTCCGAGACGTGTCGGCCCCGTTCCCGAGGACGGTTTCCCATGCCCCGTACCGCGGCACCCCCGCTCACCTCCGCGCCCCGCGACCGGCGGCGGACCAGCGCCAGTGTGGTCCTCCGTTCGGTCCTCGAGCACGGGCCGGTCGCCCGCTCCACCATCGCCCGGCTGACCGGGCTGTCCCCGGCGTCCGTCACCGACTACTGCGCCCGCTTCACCGAACTCGGCCTGATCCGGGAGACCGAGGCGCCGCAGCGCGGCCGGGGCGTGGGCCGGCCGCACGTGCCGGTCGACCTGGACGACTCGCGGTTCGTGGTCGGCGGGGTGCATGTGGCCGTGCGGTACACCACGGTCGCGCTGCTCGACCTGCGCGGCCGGGTCGTCGTACGGCGGGAGCTGAAGCACCGGGACACCGACCCGCGCGGGGTGCTGGCGCGGGCCGCCGCCGGGCTCGCCGCGCTGCTCGACGAGGTGCCCGGCAGCCGGCCGCTGGGCGTCGGGGTCGCCGTCGGCGGCTGGGTGGACCGGGACTCCGGGAGCGTCGTCGAGCACCCCCTGCTGGGCTGGCGCGAGGTGCCGGTGCGCGAGCTGCTCGGCGCGCACACCGGGCTGCCGGTCCATGTGGACGGGCACGCGCGGGCGTTGGTCAACGCGGAACGGCTGTTCGGGCGGGCCCGGGGCAGCCGGAGCGTACTGCACCTGTTCGTCGGGAACGTGGTCGACGCGGCCTTCGCCACCGGCGAGGAGGTGCACCACGGCCCGCGCTCCCAGGCCGGCACGATCAGCCATCTCCCGGTGCCGGGCGGCACCGAGCCCTGCGACTGCGGACGCACCGGCTGCCTCCAGGTGGAGCTCAGCGAGCGCACGCTGGTGCGGCGGGCCCGGGCGGCCGGGGTGACGGACGGCGCCAATCCGATGGACGTCCTCGCGGCGGCCGGGGCCGGTGATCCGGCGGCCGCAGAGCTGCTGGTGGAGCGGGCGCGGCTGACCGGGCGGGCGGCGGCGCTGCTGCTCGACGTCCTCAACCCGGAGAGCGTGGTCGTCACCGAGGTCGGGGTGCTGTACCGCGAGGACTGTCTCGCCGCGCTGCGGGAGGCGGTGGGTGCGGAGCGGGCGGCCGTGGTCGCGCCGACCAGCTTCCGGGAGTCGGTGCTGGCGGTGGCGGGCGGTTCGGTGGTCCTCGACGTGCTGTACCGGGACCCGCTGAGCGCCTCGCACGCCCCGGCTCCGACCCTGTCACCAGAGCTTATTTAATTCAGAAACTCGGAATATTGACAGCCGTCGTCGACGGCAAGGAACATCCTTCTCATGACCTGTCGCACCCTCTGTTGCTGACGTCTTGACGCGCCCCGGGCGCGCATTTCCCTCTGCGTGAGATCTCTCTTTCCGGCCTTCTGTCGCCGGGAATTCGCCCTGCCTTTCTGCTGCTTTTCTCCCCGGAGCACTCCCATGCCTTCTGCGTCCCCCTCCGGCATCGACCGCCGGCTCTTCCTCACCTCCCTGCTCGGCGCCTCGGCGGCCGTGGCCGGGCTGAGCGGCTGCGCGGGCGGCAGTGCCGCAGCCGACACCGCGGGCGCCTCGACCGCTCCGCTGGCCGACAAGGTCCCGGCCGGCACCAGCCTGAAGATCGCCTCCTATCTGGGCCAGCAGCAGTTGCAGTTCAAGCTGGCGAAGCTGCCCGCGCTGCCGTTCACCGTGTCGAGCTGGGTGAACATCGGGGCCGGTCCCGACGTCATCAACGCGTTCCGCGCCAAGTCCCTGGACCTCGCCAACAACGCGGGAATTCCGCCGATCCAGGCGCACTACCAGGGTTTCGCCGCAAAGATCGTGGCGATCGAGCTGACCCGCAAGCCGAACTACCTGTTCGCCACCAAGCCCGGCAGCGCCATACGCACGGTCGCCGAATTCAAGGGAAAGAAGCTCGCCTTCTCGCAGGGGCAGGCGCAGGGTGTCGTACTGCTGCGGGCGCTCAAGGAGGCCGGGCTCGCCTACGACGACGTGAAACTGGTCCCGCTGACCAGCAACCAGTTCCTCACCGCCCTGCAGTCCGGCCAGGTGGACGTGGCCCCGCTGGCCAACTCCCAGGCGCCGGCCTACCTCCAGCAGTACGGCTCGAAGGGCGCGCACACCATCGCCACCGACGTCGTCGACCTGCTCAACCTGCTGTGGGCGCCGCAGGCGGTCCTGAACGACAAGGCCAAGGCGGCCGCGGTCGCCGCGTACATCCCGCAGTGGGCCAAGGGCCTGGTCTGGCAGTGGGAGAACCCGGGCACCTGGAACGAGGAGTTCTACGTCAAGACCCAGAACCTGACCCTCGCCCAGGCCCAGGGCATCAGCAGGCTCGCCAACAAGCCGCTGTTCCCGCCCAGTTGGGACGAGGCCATCAAGTGGGAGCAGGAGACCGCCGACCTGCTGGCGGAGGGCGGGTTCGTGAAGAAGACCGACGTCTCCTCGCTCTTCGACCACCGCTTCGAGTCCATCGCCGCCAAGGCCGTACCGGCGGAGTACCGGAAATGACCGCCGTGACCACCGGCACCGTGCCGGTCCCCGTCGCGGCGGACGAGGCGCACCGGGTCCGGCCGCGCCGCCGGCTCTCCCCCGGCCGCCGGCTGCCCGCCGCCCGGCTGGCCGGTCCGCTCGTCGTCCTCGCCGCCTGGGCGATCGCCTCCGCCGCCGGGCAGCTCGACCCCGGTGCGATCCCGGCGCCCTGGACCGTCCTGGACACCGCCGTCCACCTGTGGACGGCCGGGACGCTGCGCACCGACATCCTGACCTCCGTGGAGCGGGCCGGGTACGGCTTCGCGATCGGTCTGACCGCCGGGGTGCTGCTGGCCCTGGCCTCCGGGCTCACCCGCACCGGCGAGGCGCTGATCGACGGGACCGTGCAGATCAACCGGGCGATCCCCACCCTCGGCCTGATCCCGCTGTTCATCCTCTGGCTGGGCATCGGAGAGACCTTCAAGATCGCCATCATCGCGATCGTCGTCTACATCCCCATCTACCTGAACACGCATGCCGCGCTGTCCGCCATCGACAGCCGGTACGTCGAACTCGCCGAGGTGCTGGACCTGTCGAGGGTCCGGTTCATCCGGGAGGTCGTGATCCCCGGCGCGCTGCCCGGATTCTTCGTGGGGCTCCGGCTCGGCGTCACCGGCTCCTGGCTCGGCCTGGTCGTCCTGGAGCAGATCAACGCCACCAGCGGCCTCGGCTACATGATGTTCCAGGCCCAGAACTACGGGCGCAGCGACATCATCCTCGTCGGCCTGCTGATCTACGGCGTCTTCGGCCTCGTCTCCGACACCGTGGTCCGGATCATCGAACGGAGGGTGCTGTCGTGGCGCCGCACACTGAGCAGCTGACCCGCCCCGCCGTGCGACTCCGGGGCCTGACCCGGTCGTTCGGGGACCGTACGGTCCTCGACTCCGTCGACCTCGACCTGCCGGCCGGGCAGTTCACCGCCCTGCTCGGGCACAGCGGTTCCGGCAAGAGCACCCTGCTGCGGGCGGTCGCCGGGCTCGACCACGGGGTCACCGGCAGCGGGGAACTCACCGCGCCGGAACGGGTGTCGGTGGTCTTCCAGGACTCCCGGCTGCTGCCCTGGCGGCGGGTCCTCGACAACGTGGTGCTGGGCCTGGAGGGCAAGGACGCGCTCGACCGTGGCCGCGCCGCGCTCGAAGAGGTCGGCCTCGGCGGCCGCGAGCGGGCCTGGCCGGGCGAGCTGTCCGGCGGTGAGGCGCAGCGGGCCGCGCTCGCCCGGTCCCTGGTGCGCGAGCCCGAACTGCTCCTCGCCGACGAGCCGTTCGGCGCCCTGGACGCGCTCACCCGGATCAAGATGCACCACCTGCTGCGCGAGCTGTGGAAGCGGCACCGCCCGTCCGTGCTGCTCGTCACCCACGACGTCGAGGAGGCGATCGTCCTCGCCGACCGGGTGCTCGTCCTGGAGCGGGGCCGGATCGGTCTCGACCTGACCGTGGACCATGACCGGCCGCGCGGTGAGTACCGAGGCCGCCTGCTGGCGGCGCTGGGCGTCACGGAGGACGTCGCGTGACCGTCCGCCGGGGGCCGCGCCCCCGGACCCCCGCTTCGGCCTGAACGGCCTCGTCCTCGAACTCCCCCGGAGGGGGACCCCCGGACGGGCTGAAAGACACCCACCGGCGCTGAACAGCAAAGGACCCCGTATGACCCGCCGGCTCCACCTCAACGCCTTCCTCATGAACACCGGTCACCACGAGGCCTCCTGGCGCCTCCCGGAGAGCGACCCGTACGCGCACGTCGACCTCGCGCACTACGTCGGGCTCGCCCGGACCGCCGAGCGCGGCACCTTCGACTCCCTCTTCCTCGCCGACGGCCCGCACCTGTGGGGCAGCGTCGGGCAGCGGCCCGCCGGGGCCCTGGAACCGCTCACCCTGCTCACCGCGCTGGCCACGGCCACCGAGCACATCGGCCTGATCGCCACCGCCTCCACCTCCTACAACTCCCCCTACAACCTGGCCCGCAAGTTCGCCTCGCTGGACATCATCAGCGGCGGCCGGGCGGGCTGGAACATCGTCACCACGGCGGGGGCGGAGGCGGCCCGCAACTTCGGTATCGACGAGGAGCCCGCGCACGCCGAGCGGTACGCGCGGGCCGCCGAGTTCCTCGACGTGGCCCTGAAGCTCTGGGACAGCTGGGAGGACGACGCGATCGTCGCCGACAAGGCGGCCGGCGTCTGGGGCGACGACGCGAAGATCCACCCGCCCCGGCACCGGGGCACGTACTTCCGCGTCGAGGGCGCCCTCAACGTGCCCCGCAGCCCGCAGGGTTACCCGCTGCTGGTGCAGGCCGGGTCGAGCGAGGACGGCAAGACGTTCGCGGCCCGGTACGCCGAGGCCGTGTTCACCGCGCAGCAGACCCTCGAGGAGGCGCGGGCGTTCTACGCCGACCTGAAGTCCCGAACGGCCGCGGCGGGCCGCGACCCCGACCACATCAAGGTGCTGCCCGGCATCGTCCCCGTCATCGGCTCGACCGAGGCCGAGGCGCGGGCGGAGGAACAGCTCCTGGAGGACCACATCGTGCACCGGCACGGGGTCGCCAACCTGGAACGGCTGCTCCACGTCCCGGTCGGCACCCTGGAGCTGGACGCCGAACTCCCCGCCGATCTGCCGCCCGAGGACGCCATCGAGGGTGCCAAGAGCCGCTACACCCTGGTCGTCGGGCTCGCCCGCCGCGAGCGGCTCACCGTACGGCAGCTGATCGGCCGGCTCGGCGGCGGCCGCGGGCACCTGACCTTCGCCGGAACACCCGAGCAGGTCGCCGACGCGATCGAGACCTGGTTCACCCGGGGCGCCGCCGACGGCTTCAACATCATGCCGCCCGTGCTGCCCTCCAGCCTGGAGACCTTCGTCGACCACGTCGTACCGATCCTGCGCGCCCGCGGCCTGCTGCGCACGGACTACGGCCCGCGCCGGACCCTGCGGGAGCGCTACGGCCTCCCCCGCCCCGCCAACCAGTACGTCACTCCCGCACTCGCCACCGCCTGAAAGGACCACCCCGCATGTCCATCGAGATCCGCAAGGTCACCGCGAACATAGGCGCCCAGGTCCTGGGTGTGGACATCGCCAAGCCGCTCGACGAGGAGCAGGTCGCCGCGGTCCGCGAGGCCCTGAACGTCCACAAGGCCCTGGTCTTCGACGACGTCCACCTCGACGACGAGGGCCAGGAGGCCTTCGCCCGGCACTTCGGCGACCTCACCACCGCCCACCCGACGGTGCCCGCCGTCGACGGCGCCCCGAACGTGCTGCCGGTCGACAGCGAGCGCGGCCGGGCCAACCACTGGCACACCGACGTGACGTTCGTCCTGAACCCGCCCCAGGCCAGCACCCTGCGCTCCCTCACCGTCCCGCCGTACGGCGGCGAGACCCTGATCGCCAGTTCGGCCGCCGCCTACCGCGATCTTCCCGAGCCGCTGCGCGCGCTGGCCGACACGCTGTGGGCGGAGCACACCAACGACTACGACTACGCCGTACCGGACGAGGAGATCGACGCGGAGAAGGCCGCCCAGCGCGCCCAGTTCACGTCGATCAAGTTCCGTACGGTCCACCCGGTCGTCCGGGTGCACCCGCTGACCGGTGAGCGCGGCCTGTTCATCGGCGGGTTCGCGCAGCGGATCGTCGGCCTGTCGAAGGACGAGTCCCGCCGGATCCTCGATCTGCTCCAGGCGTACGTCACCCGCCCCGAGAACATCCTGCGCCACCGCTGGTCCCCGAACCAGCTGGTCCTGTTCGACAACCGCATCACCCAGCACTACGCCGTCGACAACTACGACGGCCTGCCGCGCCGCCTCAACCGCGTCACCGTCGCCGGTGACATCCCGGCCGGCATCGAGGGCAAGGAGAGCTACTCGATCGAGGGCGACGCCTCGCATTACACGTCCGTAGCCGTGTGACCGCGGTGCGTTGACGACGCGTCCGCTCCCGCGAGGCCCTCACGTGACCACACGTGGGGGCCTCGCTTCTTGCCCCCGTCCGGCTTGTTGTTGCTATTCTGCAGTTGCAAGTCTTTTGCAATAAGAGGTTCGGAGGGGACCCACGCCCATGCCCGTCTACACGCTTCCTGAACTGCCCTACGACTACTCCGCGCTCGCGCCCGTGATCAGCCCCGAGATCGTCGAGCTGCACCACGACAAGCACCACGCGGCCTATGTGAAGGGCGCCAACGACACCCTGGAGCAGCTGGCGGAGGCGCGTGACAAGGAGCAGTGGGCGTCCCTCAACGCCCTGGAGAAGAACCTGGCCTTCCACCTCTCCGGCCACATCCTGCACAGCATCTACTGGCAGAACATGACCGGTCCGAAGGACGGCGGCGGCGAGCCGCTCGCGGCGGACGGTGTGGGCGGGCTGGCGGACGCGATCGCCGAATCCTTCGGTTCCTTCGCGGGCTTCAAGGCGCAGCTCACCAAGGCGGCGGCGACCACCCAGGGCTCCGGCTGGGGCGTCCTCGCCTACGAGCCGGTCAGCGGGCGGCTGGTCGTGGAACAGGTCTACGACCACCAGGGCAACGTCGGGCAGGGCGCCACCCCGCTCCTGGTCTTCGACGCCTGGGAACACGCCTTCTACCTGCAGTACAGGAACCAGAAGGCCGACTTCATCGACGCCATGTGGGCGGTCGTCGACTGGCAGGACGTGGCACGGCGGCACACGGCCGCCAGGGAACGCGGCGACAGCCTGCTGCTCGCCCCCCGAGCCGCTGAGCCACCGGTACGTCCTGCCTCGTGATCGTCTTCTCACCGTTCACAGGGGCGGGCGGAAAGAGGGGAGCCCCCGCGAGGACGTGACTCGCGGGGGCTGCCCGTGCGGTGCGCTGTGCCTTGCCGCCGCGGCCGCCGTGCTGCCCGATCGGCCGCGGGTCCGTACCCGCCTCGGGGCGCGACGGTGGCACCGCGCGGGGCCGTCGGGAAGGAGAAGTGCCGGAAGATCCGCGCCCGGCGGGGGGCCGGGCGCGGCGGGACGACCTACAGGTTGCTGAAGTCGGGGCCCTTGGTGCGGGTCCGCTTGATCTCGTAGAAGCCGGGGACGGAGGCGACCGCGAGGGTGCCGTCCCACAGGCGGGCCGCCTCCTCGCCCTTGGGGGCGGGGGTGACGACCGGGCCGAAGAAGGCGATCTGCTCGCCGTCGGAGCCGGGGACCGCGATGACCGGGGTGCCGACGTCCTGGCCGACCTTGTCGATGCCCTCCTTGTGGGAGGCGCGCAGCTCGGCGTCGAACTCGAAGTCCTCCTGGTCGGCGTAGTCGATCAGGTCGGCGGGCAGGCCGACGTCCGCGAGCGCGCCCGCGATGGCCTCCACGGTCGGGCCCTCGCCGTTGTTGTGGATACGGGTGCCGAGCGCGGTGTACAGCGGGCCGAGGATGTCGGAGCCGTGCTTCTGCCAGGCCGCGGTGACGACGCGGATCGGCTTCCACGCCTTGGTCTCCAGCAGCTCGCGGTACTCCTCGGGCAGCTCGTCGAGCTTGGGCTCGTTGAGGACCGCGAGGCTCATGATGTGCCAGCGGACCTCGATGTCGCGGACCTTCTCCACCTCCAGGACCCACCGGGAGGTCATCCAGGCCCAGGGGCACAGCGGGTCGAACCAGAAGTCGACGGGGGTCTTGCCGGAGCTGGTCACGGTCTCGGACATGGTTCTCCTCGGAATGCGGGCCTTTTCCAGCGGCAACACCGTCACCGGCCACCCCATTCCCGGGTGCCCGCCGTCAGGTGCACGTGGGAGGATCGGTGCTGTTTCGGCGTACCGACAACGATGCGTATCGACACGAAGGAGTGCCGCCCGTGCCCGGTGAGAATCTGTCCCGCGACGAGGCCCGGGAGCGGGCCGCCCTGCTGTCGGTCGACGGGTACGACGTGTCGCTGGACGTACGGTCCGCCGTCGGGGAGGGCCAGGACGAGCCGCGCACGTTCCGCTCGGTGACCACGATCCGCTTCCGCTGCAACGAGCCGGGCGCGTCGAGCTTCGCCGACCTGATCGCACCGAGCGTGACCGCCGTCACCCTGAACGGCAAGGACCTCGACCCCGGGGAGGTCTTCGACGGCACCCGGATCGCCCTGGAGGACCTGGCCGCGGAGAACGAGCTGGTGGTGGACGCCCGGTGCGCGTACTCCCGCACCGGCGAGGGCCTGCACCGCTTCGTCGACCCCGAGGACGGCGAGGTCTACCTCTACACGCAGTACGAGCCGGCCGACTCCCGCCGGGTCTTCGCGAACTTCGAGCAGCCGGACCTCAAGGCGCCGTTCCGCTTCGAGGTGCGGGCACCGCAGGGGTGGACGGTGTGGAGCAACGGGGCGGGTGAACTCGCCGACGGCGTCTGGCGGTTCGCGGAGACGAAGCCGATCTCGACGTACATCACGTGTGTGGTCGCGGGGCCCTACCACTACGTGACGGACTCGTACTCCCGCGCCCTGCCGGACGGCTCGACGCTGGAGATCCCGCTCGGCGCGATGTGCCGCAAGGGCCTCGCCCCCTACTTCGACGCGGACGACGTCTTCCTCATCACCAAGCAGGGGCTGGACTTCTTCCACGACCACTTCGACTACCCCTACCCGTTCGGGAAGTACGACCAGGCGTTCGTGCCCGAGTACAACCTCGGCGCGATGGAGAACCCGGGTCTGGTGACCTTCCGGGAGGAGTACATCTTCCGGGGCAAGGTGACGCAGGCGTCGTACGAGGCGCGCGCCAACGTGATCCTGCACGAGATGGCGCACATGTGGTTCGGCGACCTGGTCACCATGGTGTGGTGGGACGACCTGTGGCTGAAGGAGTCCTTCGCGGACTTCATGGGCACGTTCGCGAACGTCGGCGCGACCCGTTTCGAGAACGCCTGGACCACCTTCGCCAACCGCCGCAAGGCCTGGGCGTACCGCGCCGACCAGCTGCCCTCCACGCATCCGATCACGGCCGACATCCGCGACCTGCAGGACGCCAAGCTCAACTTCGACGGCATCACCTACGCCAAGGGCGCCTCCGTGCTCAAGCAGCTGGTGGCGTACGTCGGCCAGGACGCGTTCCTGGAGGGTGCCCGGCGCTACTTCAAGCGCAACGCGTACGGCAACACGCGCCTCGGCGACCTGCTGTCGGTCCTGGCGGAGACCAGCGGCCGGGACATGGGCGCCTGGGCCGGGAAGTGGCTGCAGACGGCGGGGGTGAACTCGCTGACCCCGCAGGTACTGCTGGACGGCGAGGGCCGGGTCGCGGAGCTGGCCGTGCTGCAGGAGGCGGCCGAGTCGCACCCGGAGCTGCGTCCGCACCGGGTCGCGATCGGCCTGTACCGGCTGGAGGGCGGCGAGCTGGTGCGGTACGCCCGTGCCGAGGCGGATGTCGACGGCCCCCGTACGGTCGTCACCGGCCTGGCCGGCGCCGAGGCCCCGGAGCTGGTCCTGGTCAACGACGACGACCTCACCTACTGCAAGATCCGCTTCGACGAGACCTCGCTGGCGACCCTGCGCGGCCATCTCGGCTCGCTCACCGACCCGCTGGCCCGGGCGCTGTGCTGGTCGGCGCTGTGGAACCTGACCCGGGACGCGCTGCTGCCCGCCCGGGACTTCGTCGACCTGGTGCTGCGGTTCGCGAGCCGCGAGTCGGACATCGGCGTGCTCCAGATGCTCCAGGCGTGGGCGGAGTCGGCGCTGGTGCACTACGTGGCGCCGCAGGGGCGGGAGGCGGCCGGGCGGCTGCTCGCCGAGGGCGCCCTGCGGGAGCTGCGGCAGGCGGCGCCGGGCAGCGAGCACCAGCTGGCCTGGGCGCGGTTCTTCGCGTCGACCGCGACGGCCGACGCCGACCTCCGGCTGCTCCAGGAGCTGCTGGCGGGCACGACCGCGATCGACGGCCTGGACGTCGACCAGGAGCTGCGCTGGGCGTTCCTCGAACCCCTCGCCGCGCACGGCGCCGCCGACGAGTCCGCGCTCGCGGCCGAACTGGCCCGGGACGACACGGCGTCCGGCAAGCGCCACCAGGTGCGCTGCCTGGCCGCCCGCCCGTCGGCGGCCGTGAAGGCGCAGGCGTGGGCGCAGGTCGTGGAGTCGCAGGCGCTGTCCAACGCCCTGGTGGAGGCGACGATCGCGGGCTTCGCCCAGCCCTCGCAGCGGGAGCTGCTGGCGCCGTACGCGGAGAAGTACTTCGAGGTCATCGCCCGGATCTGGGAGGACCGCTCGATCCAGATCGGCATGGACGTGGTCCGGGGGCTGTACCCCGACCTCCAGGACCGCCCGGAGACCCTGGAGGCGACGGACGCGTGGCTGACGGCGCACGCCGACGCGCCCCCGGCGCTGCGCCGGCTGGTGCTGGAGGCCCGGGACGACCTGGCACGGACGTTGCGCGGACAGGAGTGCGACGCGCGGGCCGGGGCTGCCTCCGCCGGCTGACCTTTGGCCAGAGGTCAGCCTCCGGGTGACCGTTACGCAATTCATTCCATCATGGCCGTAACCCCTGGTCCCCACCCATCCGGACCAGGGGTTTTCGGTGCCTATTCGGCACCCGAACACCCGTCCTTTAGTCCCGGCTTGTCCGCATTCATCGACGAACGCGTAACACCGGTTAAGGACCCCGCCGGCCCCGGGAATCCCGAGGCCATGACCCACAACACCCCACTCTCCCCCCGCCCTCTGCGCCACCTGTCCGACGTCCACCGCCGGGTGCTGACGACGGCCCAGCTCCGCTCGCACGGTGTCCCGGCCACCGAGATCGCCGAGCAGTGCCGGCCGGGCGGCCCCTGGCAGCAGCTGCTCCCGGGCGTGGTCCTGCTCCACCCCGGCCCGCCGACCAGCGAGGAACGCCTGCACGGCGCCCTCCTGTTCACCGCCCGCGAACCGGCCCCGGGCGTCCCGGCGCAGCCGACCCCGGACTCCCCGCACCGCCCGGTCTACGCGGACGCGATGATCACGGGCCTGGCGGCGCTGACCCTGCACGGCTTCTCCGCGACCCCGCCGCTGCTCGCCCTGGACCACGTGGACGTCCTGGTCCCGCGCATGCGCCGACTGCGCTCCACCTCCTACGTCCGCGTGCTCCGCACCCCGGCCCTGCCCGCCCCGGAGCAGGTGACGGGCCTCCCGGTCGCCCCGGTCCCCCGCGCCCTCGCGGACGCGGTGGCGGACCTGACCGACGCGGAGCCGGTGCGGCGGCTGCTGACCGAGGCGGTGCGCGGCGGCCACTGCGAACCGGCGGCGGTGGTACGGGAGTTGACCCAGGCCAAGCTGCTCTCCCGCCCCCACGTGGTGGACGCCGTCGACTCCCTGGTCGCCGAGGGCCGGGCCATCGCGGAGGACCGCCTCTACCGGATGGTCCACGAGTACGGCCTTCCCGACCCGGTCTGGAACGTGGACCTGAGGCTGCCGGGCGGCCCCCACCTGGGCGGCCTCGACGCCTACTGGCCGGAGCAGGGGGTCGCGGTCGAACTGGACACCCGCGCACCGCGTCAAGGCCATCGGCAGGACGACGACGCCCTGTGGTCCGAGTACGCCCGCAAGCGGGAGCACCTGGAGCGGCTCGGCATCACGGTCGTGTACCTCACGCCGAGGAAGCTCCGCGACGCGATGGAGCAGCAGGCCGCGGTGGTCCGCACGGCCCTGATGGCGTCCGACGACCGCGACCCGGCCGCGTATGTCGTGGTGTTGCCCCGGTAGACGGGGAACGCGCAGGGAAGGGGCCGCCGGTTCGGAGGGGGACCGACGGCCTTCCGCCGCGCCCGACGGCGGCTAGGGTGACGGCGATGAGCGACGAAGCCTCCGTGATACTGCGCCCCGCCCGCGAGGACGACCTCCCCCTGCTGGAGCGGTTCCTCTTCGACCCGGTGACGGCGAGCCCCTTCCAGTGGTTCGGCTGGCGGGACCCCGACCGCTTCCGGCGCCGCTTCGCGGAGAATGGCCTGCTCGGTCCCGACGGCGGCCAGTTGGTCGTCGACGCCGCCGACGGCGCCGCGGCCGGCGGCCCGTTCGGCTTCGTTTCCTGGCACCAGCAGACGACCGGCCCCACCTCGTACTGCTGGAGCGTCGGCATCGCCCTGGCGCCGGAGGCCCGCGGCCGGGGCATCGGCACCCGCGCCCAGCTCCGGCTCGTCCGCTACCTGTTCGCCCACACCCCGGTGCAACGGATCCAGGCCGACACCGACGCGGAGAACATCGCCGAGCAACGCGCCCTGGAGAAGGCCGGTTTCACCCGGGAGGGCGTCATGCGGGGGCATGGTGTTCCGGGACGGCCGGTGGCGGGACTGCGTCCTCTACGGCGTCCTGCGCGACGACCCGCTGCCCGACTGAGCCGGTCCGCCCCGGCCGCCGCGATGACGGCGGGCGGGGCGCCACGGCCCGCTGACGCTACTGCCCGCCGACACCCGGACGCAGTTCGTCGCGGACGTCGTCGCCGACGACGTGGGCGAGCAGGTCGTCGTAGGCGGCGATCATCCGGGTGCGGCTGAACCGCTCGCGGCTCGCCGCCAGCGCCGGAGCGAAGAGCTCCCGGTCGGCCACCGCCGCCGACCAGGCGAAGGCGATCGCGTCGGGGTCGAAGGGCGTCACGAAGCCGTGCCCCTCGACGATCGACGCGCTGTCGCCGACGTCCGTCGTGACCGGGACGGCGCCGCACATCATGCCCTCGATGAGGCAGAGCGGAGCGGCCTCGCCGGAGGCGGAGGTGAGGGCGACGACGTCGGAGCCGGCGTAGACGGTCTCCATGTCGTGCCGTACGCCGAGCAGGTGCACGCGGTCGCCGAGGGCGGCCCGGTCGGCGCCGAAGGCGACCTCGATGTCGGCCCAGAGGGCGGGGTTGTCCTCGGTCATCCCGGCCCCGCACATGACGACGTGCCCGCCGCCCTCGCGGGCCAGCCACGCCCTGGCCGCCCGCAGGAAGAGCGGCACGTTCTTCATCCCGGCGTACCGGGCGGCGAACACGACGACGGGAGCGCCGGCGGGGATGCCGAGGGACTCGCGGAAGGCGAGCCGCAGCGCCGCGTCCGGCCGGAAGCGGAGCAGGTCGACGCCGTTCGGGATCACGTGCAGCAGTTCGCCGGGGATCCCGGCGGCCTCGTACGCGTCCCGCGTGGACTCGGCGCAGCACACGCAGGCGACGACCGTGCCGTCCGCGATGGCGGCCTTGAGTTCGTCCAGCGCCTGGCCCTGGTTCTCCGGGTCGGACCGGTGCAGACAGACGACGACGGGGCGACGGGGCAGCCCGGCCTGGTTGAGCAGCGCGAGCGGCTGCTCCTTCAGCGACAGGATGACGTCGGCGCCGGCCATGGCACGCGCCGTGTCGGCCAGCTCGGGGCCGCTGAAAACCGACGCCGCGACGGTGCCGTCCACGAGTCCTGCGGTACGGCCGAGCGACGTGACCTCGATGCCACCGGCCGTAAGGGCCCGGTAACACGCGTCGTCCTCCATACGTTGCGTGGTGGCTTCTCGGTGGACCTCACCGTGCAGACTGAGCACCCGATGCCACTGCTGTCCGCCCTCTACCAGGCCGAGCAGCACATCGCTGTGCACGATCCGGGCTCCCCCGGAGAAAAAACCCTCGTAGACCGAGAGCACACGAAGTCCGAGCCGAGCGCCCACACGACCACCTGCCTTGCACCAGATCGAGCCATCCCCGCTAACCGCGGGTTAGCCGATATGAGGCGGTACGGACGTTTCATTCGGATGAACGGAGTGTCTCGTCTCGAAGTCGGCTGCGTTTACAGGATCAGTACCGGACCCGCTGCCGCCAACATCATTCCACTTCCCCCGCCGCCACCCTTCTGACCTGCGCTTTTACAAGCGCATTCGGCTCCCCCGCGCCCTCCGGACGAGCGCGGCCGACGGCAAAAAATCGGCAAGTGAAGCACCCGGACGCGCGACGATGTCACGGGCGCGGTGGGCGGCCCGGCGGGTCGGGTGGTCGCGCTCGGCGAGGTTCGGGGCCCTGCGGGCGGCCTCGGCGTACAGCCGTGCCGCGGTCGTCCGGTCGCCGTCGCGTTCGTGCAGGTAGGCGGCGACCGCGGTGTGCCGGGGCAGGGCGGGGTCCAGCTCGGCGAGCACGGCGAGGCCCGCCCGGGGCCGTCGGCCTCGCCGACGGCGACCGCGCGGTGGAGCCGGACGACGGTTCACCGGCCGCCTCCACCGCGCGCTCCTGGCCGCCGACGTCGATCACCGTCCAGCCGGCGATGACGTCCTTGGTCTAGGCAAACGGGCCGTCGGTGGCCGGCGGGCGCCCCTCGCCGTCGTACCGGACCCACATCCCGTCGGGGGCGAGGGCCTGGCCGTCGACGAACTCGCCGGTCTTCTCCAGCCCGGCCGCGAAGTCGTTCATGTACCGGATGTGGGCCGAGCCGTCGCTCCGGGGACGGAGCCGGCCACGGGTTCTCGACATCGCCGCCGAGGATTTCTCAGGCCTTCTTCAGGACCAGCTCCGTGTTCCGGTCCGTCGTGCTGCCGCCGAGGGCCTTGCTGGAGCCGGGGGCGTTGAAGGCCAGTTCCCGGTAGAGGGCGGCGAGGCCGGTCTGGGAGAGGTCGGAGAAGTCGGTGCGGTGCGGGGCGGCGGACTCGATCAGGGTGGTGAAGAGGGAGACCGTGCCGTCCTTGTTGTCCACCAGCTCGACGACCCGGGCGAGCTGCGGGTGGTCGACGTGCGAGGCGGTGGTGATCTCCCAGAAGGAGTTGCCGTTGGAGGCCTTGTGCGGGGTGATGAGGTTGCGGTGGATGTGGCCGTTCACCCAGGCCAGCACGTTGGCGTGGCGGTTGAGCAGGGTGACCAGCTCGGCGCCGGTGTGGCGGCGGTCGCTCGGGTGGGCCGGGTCGGGGCGGGTGTTGGTCATCGTCTGGCTGGTGTGGTGGCTGAAGACGACCGCGTAGGAGTCCTTGTTCTCCTTCAGGGTCTTCTCCAGCCAGGTCAGCTGGGTCGTGCCGACCGATCCGTCGTAGTGGCCGCCCGCGTCCGTCGTGTCGAGGCTGATGCCGATGACGTCCTCGGAGATGCGGAAGGCGTAGTACTGGGTGCCCGCGGCCACGTTGGCGCTCGAGTAGCCGTGCCCGACCGGGCCGAGGCCCTGGTAGGCCGGGTCCAGGTGGGCCTTGAGATAGTCCGCGGCGGTGTAGGGGGCGCGCTTCTCGTCGGCGGTGACCGAGCGCATCGACCGGGCGTGGGCCTTGAGGAAGTCGCGGTAGCCGCTGCCCTTCGGGTCCTGGGCCTTGCGGATGGAGTCCTGGAGCTTCTTCGCCTCGGCGTCGGTCACCGTCATCAGCTTCTTGCCGCCGATCGCGGCCGCGGCGAGGTACGGGTCGGCGTGCGAGCCGAAGCAGCCGAGCGGCAGGGCGTCGTGGTTGCCGACCGTGGAGTACCAGGGGAGGTTGAGTCCGGGGCTCTTGACCTCGCGGATCGCGGCGGCCAGGAAGCCGGCGAGGTGCGGGAAGCCGAGCGCCTTGTCGTTGTCGCGGACGGTGGAGGAGGCCTGCCAGTACAGCTTCGTCCCGCTGTTCTGGACGCCCTCGTAGTGCCTGGGGTCACCGGTGTTGGGGGTGATCCGGCCGCCGCTCATCACCTTCATGAACCACTCCAGTTCGGAGTGGGCGTTGTTGTCGGTGTTGTCTCCGGTCGTCATCACGAAGTGCAGCGGCGAGCCGGTGACCGGGGCGCCGCGCAGCGCGTTGACCCGCTCGACGAGCGAGATCGCGCCGGGCACGGTGAGCGCCTCGTGCGGGCGCCAGGCGTGCGGGTCGTGGGCGCGCAGGAACTCGAGACGCAGCGGGTGCTGGACGTCCATCAGGTGCAGGTCGGTGAACTGCACGAACGCGGCGAGGGCGGTACGGCGGCTCGCCCGGCCGGACTTGGCGGCGGCCAGGTCGGAGCGCAGCACGCGCGGCCAGCCGGCGCCGTCACCGAGCCGCCGGTAGCCGGAGCTGTTGCGGGGCGCAGCGACGGAGGCGAGCGTGGTGCCCTTGGTGTACGGGGCGAGGGGGGCCGCGGCGGCCTTGCGGCCCTCGGCGACCGGCTGCTGCTCCTCGGCCGCGGCAGGGGATGCGGGGGTGGCCTCGCTGTCGGTGGGACGCAGCGCGAATCCGACACCCGCGGAGAGCGAGACGGCTCCGGCGGCGGCGAGCACGGTACGGCGGTTGATCTCCAGTGCCTCGCGGCCCTTGTGGGCCGCGGAGGTGGCGACAGAGCGTATGCGCGACATGGCGCGATCTCCCCGAGTACGAACGCGTCGGCAGTGGTCGCGGGCGATCGCTTCCGCGAACTTCCCGCTCACTGTGGATCGTTGGCACCGGGAGTGACCTGCGCGTGAACGCGGCGGCAACGCGCAACGCCGATCACCGTACGTGGATCAGGCGAGGTGGGGACCGGCCATGGAGCGGATTGCGGGCGTCCGGGATCCGGTCACTCCGCGTTCATCTGCCGGGGTAGGGGAGGGTCTCCAGCGCTTACGAGTGCTCTTCTGCAAACCGTCCCGCCGCCGGCCGCTCCCGCCACAGGCGCAGCGCGACGTCGACCAGCCGGACGTGCCGGAGGTCCGGTACGGCGTCAAGGTCGTGCCAGGCGGCCATGTCGGTGGAGCCGCCGACCTCGTTGCGCAGTTCACCGCCGACGATCTCGCCGGAGTAGACGATCCGCACACCGTGATGGTCGGTGGCGGGGCGACGCAGCCCCGCGCGGGGGAGGCGGAGGCGGTTGGAGTCGATGCCCAGCAGCCCGGTCACCTCGATGCGGTAGCCGGTCTCCTCCATGAGTTCGCGGCGGACCGTGTCGTAGGGGTCCTCGCCGTGCTCCATGCCGCCGCCGGGCAGGACCCACTCGGGTGTGCCGTCGTCGGCCGGTGACCGGGCGAGCAGGATCCGGCCGTCACGGACGCACACGGCGTAGGCCGCCACCCTGAGCTTCTCGCGCACATCGGCACGGTAGGGCCCGCGGTGGCCGGCGGCCAACGGGATTTCCTCCCACGACAGGGACACAGATAGGGGGTTTTCCCCATCCGTTCATATCGATTCGGTCAACGTTCCCAAAAGGCCGTTCCGTTGGGTGAAGCTGTGCGCCTACGTGCCGTTACTTGACCAAGTTCCGGCAGCTCCATGCTCGTTCCTTTACCTACAAGGGATGCAGATGACCCTCAGCCCCCAGCACGACCCGATACCGGGCCACAGACGCCTGGGCCGAATAGCCGTCGCCGTCGGTGTCGTGGCCGCGCTCGCCGCGGCCGGGCCGGTGCCCCTGGCCGCCGCCGCGGCCGCGGCCCCCGCCGCGTCCGCCGGCACCACCGACCCCGGCGTCAAGTCGGCCCACGACAAGCTCGGTGCGGACGACGCCGAACTGCTCGCCGAGGCCAAGGCCGACAACGCCAAGAACGTCACGATGATGATCGCGACCGCGCCGGGCCAGACCGAGCAGGTCGCCGAGGAGCTGGACGGGGTCAAGGGCGGCTCGGTGGGCCGTACGTACGACAAGCTCGGTTACGTCCGGGCGACCGTCCCCACCGGCCGGGCGGACTCGGCGATCGCCGCCGCCGCGAAGCTGTCCTCGGTGCACGCGATCGACCTGCGCCAGGAGATCCAGCTCGACGACCCGACGGTGAGCGGGACCGACGGCAAGGCCGCCAAGTCCGGCAAGTCCACCACTTACTCGGGGCCGAACAAGAACACCCCCGCCGAGAACCCCTACAACCCCTCCTTCGAGACGGGCGCCGTCGACTTCGTCAAGGAGCACCCGAAGGCGGACGGCCGGGGCATCACCATCGGCATCCTGGACTCCGGAGTGGACCTCGGCCACCCGGCGCTGCAGAAGACCACCACCGGCGAGCGGAAGATCGTCGACTGGGTGACGTCGACCGACCCGATCGTGGACAGCGACCAGACCTGGCGGCCGATGGTCACGGCCGTGTCCGGGCCGAGCTTCACCTACGGGGGCAAGAGCTGGACGGCGCCCGCCGGGTCGTACGAGATCAGCACCTTCAAGGAGTCGTACACCACGGGCGGCGACGCGGCCGGTGACGCCAACCGGGACGGGGACACCACCGACAGCTGGGGCGTGCTCTACGACCCGGCGGCCGGCACGGTCACGGTCGACCTGAACAACAACAACGACTTCTCCGACGACACGCCGATGAAGCCGTACAAGGACGGCTACCAGATCGGCTACTTCGGCACCGACAACCCCGCGACCGACGTCGTGGAACGGCAGCCGTTCGTCGTGCAGATCCGCAAGGACGTCCCCATGGACCCGTACGGCGGGGACTGGGTCGGCAAGAAGGCCGACTTCGTCAACATCGGCGTCATCGAGTCCGAGCACGGCACCCACGTCGCCGGCATCACCGCCGCCAACGGCCTGTTCGGCGGGAAGATGAACGGCGCGGCCCCCGGCGCGAAGATCGTCTCCTCCCGCGCCTGCACCTGGACCGGCGGCTGCACCAACGTCGCCCTCACCGAGGGCATGATCGACCTGGTCGCCAACCGGGGCGTCGACATCGTCAACATGTCGATCGGCGGCCTCCCGGCGCTGAACGACGGCAACAACGCCCGCGCCGAGCTGTACACGCGGCTCATCGACACCTACGGCGTGCAGCTGGTGATCTCGGCCGGCAACTCCGGCCCGGGTGCGAACACCATCGGCGACCCGGGGCTGGCCGACAAGGTCATCTCGGTCGGCGCGGCCATCTCCAAGGACACCTGGGCCGCCAACTACGGCTCCCAGGTGACGACCAAGTACCAGCTGCTGCCCTTCTCCTCGCGCGGCCCGCGCGAGGACGGCGGCTTCACGCCGACGCTGGTCGCGCCCGGCGCCGCGATCAACTCCACCCAGACCTGGCTGAAGGGCTCCCCGGTCGCCGAGGCGGGCTACTCCCTCCCGGCCGGCTACTCGATGCTCCAGGGCACCTCGATGGCGTCCCCGCAGGCGGCGGGCGCGAGCGCGCTGCTGCTGAGCGCCGCCAAGGAGAAGGGCATCGCCCTCTCCCCCGCCGACCTGCGCACCGCGCTGACCTCGACCGCCCACCACATCAAGGGCGTTCAGGCGTACGAGGAGGGCGCGGGCCGCATCGACATCGTCGACGCGTGGGAGTCCGTCCGCGACCACGCCACCGCGCACGACTACACGGTGAAGGCGCCCGTCGACACCGCGATCGACTACGCGCTGAAGACCCCGGGCTACGGCACAGGGCTGTACGACCGCGAAGGTGGTCTCAAGGCCGGGCAGAAGAAGACGTACGACGTCACGATCACCCGTACCTCCGGCGCGGACAAGGCGGTCCGGCACGAGCTGCACCTGGCGAACAACGCCGGGCACACCTTCAAGATCCTCGGTTCCGACGAGGTGACGCTGCCGCTGAACCAGCCGGTGACGGTCAAGGTGCAGGCCAAGCCGAAGACTTCGGGCATCAAGTCCGCGATCCTCGAGGTCGACGACCCGCGGACCGAAGGCGTCGACAAGCAGATCCTGACCACGGTCGTGGTGTCGGACCCGGTCCACTACGCCTACTCGGCGTCGGGTTCGGTGCAGCGCAACAGCTCCACCTCGTACTTCGTGACCGTGCCCGAGGGCGCCACCTCCCTCGAGGTCGCGATGAGCGGGCTCGCCGACAAGAGCCAGACGCGGTTCATCGCCATCCACCCGTACGGCACTCCGGTCGACAACACCGGTACCCCGTACTGCTACAACAACTACCTGAACGGCAACGGCTGTACGCCCGACGTCCGTTCGTACGCCGACCCGCAGGCCGGGGTCTGGGAGATCGAGGTCGAGGCGCGCCGCACCTCGCCGCTGCTCGACAACCCGTACCAGCTGGGCGTCACTGTGCTCGGCGCGGCCTTCGACCCGGCGACCGTGACCGTGCCCGAGGCGAAGGTCGGCACCCCGGTCACCGCCTCCTGGAAGGTGACCAACGAGTTCGCCGCCCTCGACGGCAAGCTGGTCGGCGGCCCGCTCGGCTCCTCGAAGACGACCCGCCCGGCCATCAAGGAGGGCGAGACCCAGACCACGACGGTGACCGTGCCGGCGGGCGCGAACTCCCTGGACGTGGCGATCGGGAACGTGTCGGACGCCTCGGCCGACCTGGACCTGACCGTGTACGACGCGTCCGGCAAGCAGGTCGCGCAGTCCGCCGACGGCGACTCGGAGGAGGCGGTCTCCATCGCCTCGCCGGCCGCCGGAACCTACACGATCAAGGTCGTGGGCTACTCGGTCCCGGCCGGCTCCACCGACTACGACTACCGGGACGTGTTCTTCTCCGCCGCGCTCGGCTCCGTCACGGTCGACGGGTCGGCGCCGGTCCAGCTGGCCACGGGCGCCTCGGCCACGGTGGCCGGCCAGGTCACGGCGGCCGCGGCGGCCCCCGAGGGACGTGAGTTCTTCGGCCGGGTGCAGCTGGTCAACGCGCGCGGCACGGTCGCGGGCGTCGGCAGCGTGCGGATCGAGAAGGTCACGCCGTAGCAGGTCCGGTGCTGGAGGGGGGCGGGCGTCCTGCGGGGCGCCCGCCCCTTCGCTCTTCCTTCACTTTCCGCAGGTCGTCGTGCGCGACGCGGGCAGGTCGCGGACGATCCAGGACCGCTCCGACGCGATCTGCGCCTCCCCGACCGCGTACCGGTCGGGCACCTGCCGACCGCCCGTGATGCCGACCAGGAGGCGGGCGCCGGTGCGGATCCGGGCGTCGGTGCCGGACTCGAAGAGGAACTGCACCTCCTCGGCGGTCTTCGCCGGTTTGTAGGCGTGGGTCACGCGCAGGGTGACGCGTTCCTGGCCGGAGCCCGCGAGCTGCCGCACTCCGGTGACCGTACCCTCGACGACCAGCCGGGCGCAGGCGAGGTAGCCGGGGCCGCCGGCCTGCTCCTTGCCGCCCTGGCCCGCCGAGCTCGCCGTGCTGCCGGCGGCCTTGTCCGCGCTGGCGCCGTTCGACATGGCGCCCGAACCGTTGTTCGCCGCGAGCCAGCCGATGCCGAACACGGCCCCGGCGAACGCGGCCGCGAGGGCACCGGCGAGACCGAGGGCGCGGACTCCGGGGTGCTGCCAGGGGCGGCGGCGTCCGGCCGGGCGGGGGCGGGGCTCCGGCCGCGGGGGCGGCGCGGCAAGGGTGTCCCCGATGATCCCGAGGTGCTCGCGCAGGAGCGCCACATCGGCGGCGGCCGCCCGGTGCTCGGCCATGAAGGCGGGGTCGGCGCGCTGGTCACCGGTGAGCGGCTCGTCCGCGAGGAGGGCGAACAGGGCGTCGGTCTCGCCCGGCGCACCGGGGTTGCCGTCGTGTTCGGCGGGCATGGTCACACCACCTCGTCCTCGTGCAGGCGGGCGCGCAGGGCCCGTACCGCCGTGTGCAGCCGGCTCTTGACCGTGCCCTCGGGGATGCCGAGTTCCCCGGCTATGTCGCGGACCGGCAGGTCGGCGTAGAAGCGCAGCACGAGGATCTGACGCTGGGCGTCCGGCAGTTCGTCCAGACCGCGGGCGACGGCGACGGAGAGCAGTCTGCTGTCCTCGCCCAGGGCGTGATCGGGCGGGCGGAGGGAGGCCAGCCGTTCGCCGAGGCGTTCCTGGCGGCGCTTGGCGCGGTGCCAGTCCATGGCGAGGTGGGAGGCGACGACCGCCGCCCACGCCGACACGTCCCGCGGCGCCTCCTGGCCGCTCGCGGCCCGCTCCAGCAACCGCAGACGTACCTGCTGTACCCCGTCCAGCAGGTCCGCCTGCGGTACGCCGCCCAGCGCGAGCACCGCCCGCACCCGGCGCTCCTGGTCCGCGTCCAGAGGATCACCGTGCTGGTCCCCCCGGTCGCGGCGGGCCTTTCTGCGCAGCACAACCCACCCCCTCACCGCGTTTCTCCTACGACGCCGCAGCCCCCGGAAACGTTCGCCCCGGTTCCCGGAAATCTTCTCGGCGGCGTCCCGGGGGGCTTCCGAGGCGTACGTCACACCGGCGCGCGGCGCAGCACAGCTTGCGGTACGACGGCCAAGACGAGGTAATTTCTGCAGCTCAGCGGCGGTGCGGGCGGGAGTTCCACAGGCCGGGTGGTCCAGTCGGTGGGCATGGCGCGCAAAGAATTGGACAGGCTGGCCCTGGTCGGCCGCATGATGGAAAGGCCGCAGACACGTCAACGTATGCACAGGGAGTCGCCGTGAGGGTCGGAATCGTCGGAGCCACCGGTCAGGTCGGCACGGTCATGCGCAGGATCCTCGCGGAGCGTAACTTCCCCGTCACCCAGCTGCGCCTGTTCGCCTCGGCCCGCTCGGCCGGGACCGTGCTCGACGGTGTGACGGTGGAGGACGCGGCGACCGCCGACTACGCCGGCCTGGACATCGTGCTGTTCTCGGCGGGCGGGGCCACCTCGAAGGCACTCGCGGAGAAGGTCGCCGCCCAGGGTGCCGTCGTGATCGACAACTCCTCCGCCTGGCGCAAGGACCCCGAGGTCCCGCTGGTCGTCTCCGAGGTGAACCCGCACGCGATCGCCGACCGCCCCAAGGGCATCATCGCCAACCCGAACTGCACGACCATGGCGGCGATGCCGGTCCTGAAGGTGCTGGACGCGGAGGCGGGTCTCGAAGCGCTGGTCGCCACCACCTACCAGGCCGTGTCCGGCTCCGGTCTCGCGGGCGTCGCGGAGCTGCACGGGCAGGTGCAGAAGGTGGCCGCCGACGCGGACCGGCTCACGCACGACGGCGCAGCGGTCGACTTCCCCGAGCCGCAGGTCTACAAGCGGCCCATCGCCTTCAACGTGCTGCCCTTCGCCGGCAACCTCGTCGACGACGGTCTGAACGAGACCGACGAGGAGCAGAAGCTGCGCAACGAGTCCCGCAAGATCCTGGAGCTCCCCGAGCTCAAGGTCTCCGGCACCTGCGTCCGCGTCCCGGTGTTCTCCGGGCACTCCCTGCAGGTCAACGCGCGTTTCGCCCGCCCGATCTCCCCGGAGCGGGCGACCGAGCTGCTCGCGGCCGCCCCGGGTGTCGAGCTGTCGGACATCCCGACCCCGCTCCAGGCGGCCGGCCGGGACCCGTCGTACGTCGGCCGGATCCGGCGCGACGAGACGGTGGAGAACGGGCTGGCGCTGTTCGTCTCCAACGACAACCTCCGCAAGGGGGCCGCGCTGAACGCCGTGCAGATCGCGGAGCTGGTGGCGGCGGAGCTGGCCGGCGGCGATTCCGCCGAGTAGGCGGTACCGGCTCCGAGAAGGCCTCAGAAGGTCTCAGAAGGTCCGAGGAGGGCGGTCACCCGGGTGGGTCCGGGTGACCGCCCTTCGGTGTCACATCAGATCCGGCGCGGCTTCCAGAGTGACGTCGGCGGAGAAGATGCGCCGCCCGTTCTGCTCCAGGGTGACCAGCGTCCGGCGGCGGCCCTGCGGATCGCTGGGCAGCCGGTCCGCCCAGACCCAGCAGGGTGCGTCGAACTCGGCGTACCGCAGGAACTCGGTCTCCATCGCGACGACCGCGGAGGGGCGGTCGGCGGCAGCGTGCGCGGCCTGCCGGGCGGCTTCCAGCAGGAGCATGCCCGGCGCGTGGTCCACGGGGTGGTCGAAGAGGACCGGGTGGGCGGGGTCGACGCGCAGCAGCCAGCGGCCGGGCCGGTCGCCGTCGGACAGCACGACGTCCGCGGCGCGGGTGCGGGCCACCCGCCGGGGGTCGATCGGCGGGCCGGGCGGCAGAGCGCGGGCGGTGGCCCGGGCGAGGTCGGCGTATGCGCCGCGCAGCCGCCGGTAGACGGCGGGCGGCTGGTTGTTGAAGCGGGTGCGGGCGGTGCCGAGGCGCTGGCCGTTCAGGGCGACGTCCACGGACATGGTCAGCGCGGCCAGCCGCTCGCCGCGGCGGACGACGTCCGAGCAGCGGATGCGCAGCCCGAGTTCGGCCGGGGCGGTGGTGGCGACCATCGCCACCGAGTTCACGTCGAAGCGCAGGTTCTCCCAGGCCTGCCGGTGGCCGAACGGGACGCCGTAGGCGACGTGCGAGAGCAGCGGCACGGCCTGGCGGACGGACTCGGCGAGCAGCAGCGGGTCGTACAGCCCGTGGACCGGGCGGTAGAAGGAGTGCGCGTTCGGCCAGTGGGCGGTGACGGCGTAGGAGTCGCGGCCCAGAGCCCGCCAGGACGAGAGCAGTACCTCGGCGCCGTTCGTCTTGTGCACGTGGTTCTGGTGCACGGCCATGACGGGACCGGATATCTGCTGCTGAAACACTCCGGACATGATTCCCCCAACAAGTTCGGATGTGTGAAGACGTCTTCAGACGCCCCCAACAACATAAAGAGCGTTCTGTTTTAGGTGGTCAAGCATGAGCAAAGGATTCTTCAGTGTTGGATCAAGAGAGGGGAGCGGGGGCCGTATTTGCCCTGACAGGGGGATTGCCAGGCTGGGGGCGGCCGCCGATAACATAAAGAGCGTTCTACTTCTTGGGAGGTGCAGCCGATGGCCGGCGCGAAGCAGGAGCGTGCAGTACAGACCCGGGAGTCACTCCTGCTGGCGGCGGCGGAGGTCTTCGACGAGTTCGGCTACTCCGGGGCGAGCATCAGCCGGATCCTCAAACGGGCCGGGCTCACCGCCGGAGCGCTCTACTTCCACTTCCAGTCCAAGGAGGACCTGGCCCGGGCGGTGATGAACAGCCAGCCCGAGACCATCGTCCCGCTGCTGGACTCGCGCGGCCTCCAGCGTCTCGTGGACATCACCCTCAACTGGGCCCGGCGGCTCCAGGAGGACCCGCTGCTGCGGGCCGGCGTCCGGCTCACCAACGAGCAGGCCTCCTTCGGGCTCCAGGACGCCACCCCGTACCGCGAATGGGCGGGGATCATGGCCGACTGCCTGCGGGACGCGCACGAGCGCGGCGAACTGCAGGCCGGGGTGGAGCCGGACGAAGTGGGCGAGTTCGTCGTCGAGGCCTGTACCGGCATGCAGATGTTCTCGGCCGTGGCCAGCGGCCGCACCGACCTGATGGAGCGCGTCACGAGGATGTGGCGGCTGCTCCTGCCCGGCATCGCGGTCCCGTCGATCGTCGCCCGCACCGAGATCGGCCCCGACCGGGTCCGGGCGACGGCCTGACCGGCTGACGGCTCGACGGACCGATCGCTCACGGAGGTTTTCCATGTCCCCTTCCCTGTCCGCCCCGCACGGTTTCGACCGGCTCAGGCTCGTGGCCCTCAACATCGACGGGGTGCTGCTGAACGACACGTTCAGCCCCGTCATCCACCGGTTCGTCACCGGCCGGGGCGGCCGTTACACCGCCGACCTCGAACGCTCCGTCTTCTCCCAGCGGCAGGACGTCGCCGGCCGCAACATGGCGGCGGCGCTGCCGGGCGGCATGACCGGGGAGGAGGCGCTGGCCGCGTACTTCGAGGAGCGGGACGCCTACCTCGCCGACCACCCGGTCACCGTGACACCGGGCGCCGTCGCCCTGCTGGAACGGCTGCGGGCACTGGGGCTGCGCACGGTCTGCTACGGCGGGCTGGGCGCCGAGCACTTCGAGCGGTTCCTCGGGGAGTGGGGCGGCTTGTTCGACGGGCCGGGTTACGTGTGCACGAACGGCTTCCGGCCGGGGGTGCACGAGATCACCACCGAGGTGTTCGGACTGCGGTACGACGAGGCGGTGTTCGTCGACGACGTGGCGCGGGTGGCCGAGGTGGCACGGGAGTTGGGGGCCGGGTTCATCGGGCGTCCGACGGACTTCGTGCACAGCCACCAGCGGGAGCTGATGCGGGAGGCGGGGGTGCGGCACGTGGTGTCTTCGCTGGACGAGGTGGACGAGGGGCTGTTGAAGGCCGTGGACGGGGAGTTGGCGCTGGGGGAGTTCTGGGTGTCGGGCGGGTCGATGGTCGCCTAGAGGGATGGGGGGATTGACCGTCGGCGGCTGCGGGTTCGTCGTGGCCGGTCGCGCAGTTCCTCCCCCAGCCTTCGGCCGGGTCACCCCCAGCGCCCCCAAAAGGGGCGCTGACAGTCACGTTCATCACCAGTCACGGGGAGTCATTGCATCCATGAGCAACATCCAGCCCGCATCCGGGACTTCACTCACTCTCGACGGCAAGGTCGCGATGATCACCGGGGCCTCCAGCGGGATCGGGGCCGCCGCCGCCCGGCTGTTCGCCCGGGAGGGGGCCGCTGTCGTGGTCACCGCGCGGCGGGCGGAACGGTTGGAGGCGCTGGCCGAGGAGATTCGCCGAGCCGGTGGGCGGGCGCTCGCCGTCCCCGGGGACATCGCCTCCGCCGAGGACGTCGAGCGGGTGGTCCGGGCCGCCGTCTCCACCTTCGGACGGCTCGACTGCGCCTTCAACAACGCCGGGTTCGCGACCGCCGGGACCGAGCTGCACGAGACGGGCCAGGACGTCTACGAGCAGACCATGGACGTCAACGTGCGCGGTGTCTGGAACTGCCTGCGCTCCCAGCTCCCCGTGCTGCTCGGCAACGGCGGCGGCGCGATCGTCAACACCTCCAGCGTCGCGGGGCAGCGGGCCACCGGGGCGTCGGCCGCGTACGTGGCCGCGAAGCACGCCGTCCTCGGGCTCACCCGGGCCGCCGCGGCCGAGTACGGGCAGCGCGGCATCCGCGTCAACGCGCTCGTGGTGGGCAGCACCCGCACCGAGATGATGGACCAGGTCGTCCGCGAACTGCCGGAGCTGGGCGAGCAGTTCGAGGAAGAGACGCTGCAGAAGCGGATGGCCGACCCCGTCGAGGTGGCGCAGGCGGCGCTCTGGCTGTGCAGCGACCGGTCCTCCTTCGTCACCGGCGCCGCCGTCCCGGTCGACGGGGGCACGACGGCCGCCTGAAACACCGTACGACTTGGGGTGGTTGGCGGCGACATGCCGGACCCCGGCTGATGTCCTTGCGGCACGTTCCCCGTCGTACGAAGGAGTCAGCCGTGTCCGCCGCGTCCCGGTCCGTCGCCACCGCCCATCTCGTCAGGGTCCGCCCGCCGCACCGTCCGCCGGCCGACCGGAACCGGGCCGCCCTCGCCGTGCTCGGGCTGAGCGCGTTCGTGGTCGGCACCGCCGAGTTCGTGGCCGTCGGCGTGCTGGACCGGATCGCCGCCGGGCTGCACGTCTCCGTCGGCACCGTCGGCCTGCTGGTGACCGCGTACGCGCTCGGGGTGTGCGTCGGCGGGCCCTCGCTGACCGCGCTGACCATCCGGGTGCCGCGCCGCCCGCTGCTGTGCTGCGCGCTGGCGGTGTACGCGGCCGCCAACGCGCTGGCCGCGCTCGCTCCCGGGTTCGCCGTGCTGCTCGGTGCCCGGGCGGTCGCGGGGGCCGTGCACGGGCTGTTCGTCGGGGTCGCGTCGGCCGCCGCGGCGAGCCTGGTCGGCCCCGACCGCAAGGGAAGCGCGGTGGCCGTCGTCTTCGGGGGCATCGCCGCCGCCAACCTGCTCGGCGTGCCCCTGGCCACCTACGCCGGCCATGTGCTGCCCTGGCAGTCGGTGTTCGCCGGGATCGCCGTCCTGGCCTGCGTCGCCCTGGCCCTGACGCTCGTCGCGGTCCCGCCGGTCGCCGGCAGCGGCCTGGGCGCCCTGCGCGCCCAGACCCGGTACGTCATGTCCGGGCCCTCGCTCCTCGCCCTCGGCACGGCGGTCCTGCTCTTCTGCGGGCAGTTCACCGTGTTCACACTGCTCGGCACCTACCTCCAGCGGGTCACCGGGGTCTCCGGCGGCGCGGTAAGCGGCTATCTGCTGGTGTTCGGCGCCGCCGGGACCGTGGGCACCCTGGCCGGCGGCCGGTTCGCCGACCGCGACGCCGGTACGACGCTGCGCGTGGCCGGCGTGGTGCTGGCCGCGGACCTCGCGCTGCTGTACGCCGTCGGCAGCCGTCCCTGGGCCGTGGCCGTCTCCCTGGCTCTGTTCGGGCTGTTCGGTTTCGGGCTCGCCCCCGCGCTGCAACTGCGGACCATCGAACTGGCGGGCCCCGGCGGCGACCTGGCCGCCACCCTGGGGGCCTCGGCCGGGAACGCCGGTATCGCGGCGGGCTCCGCCGTCGCGGGCTGGTACAGCACCGCGCACGGGTTCACCGGGCTGCCGCTCGCCGGTGCGGTGATCTGCGCGGCGACGCTGCCGCTGGTGTGGATGCTGCGGCGGGTGCGGCCGACAGCGGAGTGAGCGACGAGACGAGTGCGGCCGCCACCCGCGGTGGGTGACGGCCGCTTCTTCGTCCTGCTTCTTCGTCCTGTTTCTTCTTGCTGCTTCTTCTTGCTTCTTCGTCAGGGGGCTCCGGTCAGCGGAGGTCCTCCTCGCGGTACTCGGCGGCCGAGCCGGCGGCCGTGGCCTCGCGCAGCTCGATCCGGCGGATCTTCCCGGACACCGTCTTCGGCAGCGGCG
>NZ_JBIAUL010000027.1:0-102203 GCF_042892755.1 Streptomyces sp. NPDC001714 | reverse complement strand
GCCACCCCGAGCAGCGCGGCCGGCTTGTGCCGGAGCAGCTGAGCCATGGCCTCGGCGATCAGCTCGCCACCCGCGGCGGCGTCCGGAACGATGACGATCTCCACGCTAGCCCCGCCCGCCCGCGAACACGGCCGCCACCTCGGGGATGCGGTCGATGTAGCCGTCGAGGAGCTGACGGCCGACGTTGACCGAGTCGACCAGGGGATGCAGCGAGAACGCCTTGAGCGCATCGGTGCGGGAGCCGGTGACGGCCGCGCTGATCGTGAGCCGTTCGACCGCCTTGACCTGCTGCATCAGGCCGGCCTGGTGGAGGTCGGGCTGGGTGATGGTGAGCGGGTGGACACCGTTGGCGTCGACGGTGACGGGGACCTCGACGACCGCGTCCTGGGGGAGTGCGGACACCGTCGTGCCGTTGCGCACGTTGAGGATCATGGTCGCGCGCTCGTTGCGGCTGACCGCTGCCATCACGGCGAGGGCCACGCCGGCGTAGCCCTGGTGGGCGGGATCGGGCCGGAAGTCCGCGTCGGCCTCGGCCTCACCCTGGACCGCTCCCTTGGCCTCGGCCATGTAGTTGGCGCTGCGGTTGGCCACGGTCTCCCGCCACAACTGCACCGCCGACCCCCCGGCCGCCTCGGTCACCCGCGCGTAGAACTCCCGCTGCTGCCGGGCGAGGAACTCGCCGCGGGTCTGCGGGGCGTCGAGGATGGAGCGTACGGCTTCCCGGTTGAAGTAGTAGTAGTACAGGTACTCGTTGGGGATCAGGCCGAGGTCGCGCAGCCACTCCTTGCCGAAGACGACTCCCTCCTCCAGGCCGCCGAGGCGCTCGTCGTCGGCGAGCAGGCGGGGCAGCACGTCCTCGCCCTCGTGCAGAACCCGGCGCATCCAGCCCAGGTGGTTGAGGCCGACGTAGTCGAACTGGGCCCGGGACGGGTCGAGTCCGAGCGTCGTGGCGATCCGGCGGCCGAGGCCCGAGGGGGTGTCGCAGATGCCGAGGACGCGGTCGCCGAGGACGCTCTGCATCGCCTCGGTGATCATCCCGGCCGGGTTGGTGAAGTTGATGACGTACGCGTCGGGTGCGAGCCTGCGCACGCGGTGCGCGATGTCGAGCATCACGGGGATCGTGCGCAGGCCGTAGGCGAGCCCGCCGGGGCCGGTGGTCTCCTGGCCCAGGACGTCGAGGTCCAGGGCGACCCGCTCGTCGCACATCCGGCCCGTGAGTCCGCCCACCCGGATCGCCGCGAACACGAAGTCGCTGCCTTCCAGGGCGTCGTCGAGCGAGGTGCCGACCGTCACCCTGGGGGCGTCGGGCCGGCCGTCGGCGAACCGGGCGAGCACCTCGGCCATCGCCTTGAGACGGGCGGGATCGGTGTCGTACAGCCAGACGTCGTCGATACGAGGGGTGCCCTGGTCGTGCAGCAGGGCCTGGTAGACGTACGGCACGCGGAATCCACCGCCGCCGAGGACCGTCAACTTCATGCGAGTATCACCTTTCCACCCGCCTCGCGGCAGAGCTGGAGAGTGTCGGGATCGGCACCGCCGGTGGTGATCAGGACGTCGATGTCGGACAGCGGGCACACGCGCAGCGAGCCGGTGCCCGGGAACTTGGTCTCCGCGGCGACCAGGACGACCTTGCCGGCCGTCTCGATCATGGCCTGCTTCAGGGGAGCCTCGACCGCCATGTTGTCGACCACGTGACCGCTCGGGCGGACCCCGGTGCAGCTGAGGAAGAGCAGGTCGGCGCTGACCTGGCGCAGTGCCTGCTCGGTCAGCGAACCGACCAGGGACTGGTAGTTGCGGCGCAGCACACCGCCCAGCATCACCAGGCGTACGGCCTCGTCGTGACGGAGCTCGTCGAGCACGGCCAGGCTGCTGGTGATGACCGTGACCGGCCGGCCACGCAGGCGGCGGGCGATCGCTGCGGGTGTGGTTCCGATGTCCAGAACGACCACGCTGTCGTCCTCGACGAGCTTCACGGCCTCCTCCGCGATGGCCTCCTTGAGCGCCTGGTCGACGGTGGCGACGACGTCGAAGGGGATCTCGTCCACGGGCCCCCGCCCGGTGACGTCCACCGTGGCGTGCGGGGACAGGGCGGCGCCGCCGTAGGTGCGCACCAACTCGCCGTTGCGGTCCAGTTCGATCAGGTCCCGGCGGATCGTGGACTCGCTCACCTGGAGCCGCTCGGCGAGCTCGCGCACCGAGGCCACCCCCGTCGTGCGCAGGGATTCCACGATCTTCGCGTGTCGATTGCGTGAAGTCACGCAAAGAAGATAGCACCGGATGACTGACTTCGGTCATCAGGGCAGGGGAAACTTGCTCGTAACTGACTGACTCTTGTCATCTCGCTCAACCGGTGCTCATAGTTGAGCACTTCATGTGGCGGCACCAGACGGAGGCGGTTTCCGTGCTCGATGTGCTCTTCGCCGGCGAAGTCTTCTGTGACCTCGTGTTCGCCGGCATCCCGCACCTCCCCACCCAGGGCGGTGAGGTGTACGCGGACCGGTTCGCCGTCGTCCCCGGCGGCACCGCCACCCGGAGCGTGGCCGCCGCCCGGCTGGGGCTGCGGACCGGCCTGTGCGCCGTGATCGGCACCGACTTCCTCGGCGCACACATCGCGACCGAACTCGCCCGTGAGGAGAACCTGGACCTCGCCTGGCTGCGCCGGGACCCGGCCGTACAGACCCCGGTCACGGTCGCCGCGACCAACGAACACGACCGCACCTTCATCACCTACGAGGAGGAGGGCGCCCTGCGCCCACAGGTGTGGGACGGTGAGCTGCCCGGCACCCGCTTCGTGCAGCTCACCATCGGCAGGCCGCTGCCCGGCTGGGTCGCCCGGCTGCGCGCCCGCGGCACCCGGGTCGTCGGCGGTGTCGGCTGGGACCCCACCGGCCGCTGGTCCCCCGAGGTGCTCGCCCGCCTCGACGAGGTCGACGTGTTCGTCTGCAACGCCGTCGAGGCCACCAGCTACACCCGCACCGACACGGTCGAGGAGGCCGTGAAGGTCCTGGACGGCCTGGTGGCCGACGTCGTCGTGACGGACGGCCCGCGCGGCGCGCTCTCCGTGGCCGGTGACACCGGCGAACTGGTTCGGATCCCCGCGCCCCGGGTGTCCGCCGTCGACCCCACCGGCGCGGGTGACGTGTTCACCGCCGCCCTCATCACCGGCCTGAGCCACGGCTGGCCCCTGCCCACCCGCCTTCGCTTCGCCGGACTGTGCGCCGCCCTGTCGGTGCGGAGCCTGGGCGGCGCGGGCAGCGCGCCGCACCGGGCGGCCGTCGACGCCTTCCTCACCGAGACCTCCGGCATCCCCGACGATGACGTCGAGCGGATGCGGACGGCCCTGCGCTGACGTTCGCCGGCCCCCCGTCAGGCACTCGCCCCCCGGCAACCGGCCTGCGCCGGATCCGCTCCCGAAACCCCCACCGGCCGTCCCCGTCGGCCGTGTTCTCCCGCCCCGCCGGGAACAGCCGCAGGGTTCCCGCCCCCGCCAGGAACCGTCGCGGGGCTCCCGCCCCGCAGGGAACACCGCACCGCCCACAGCTCCACCAGCACCAGGAGGACCACTCCATGACCGAGAGAACCCGAGGCCGTTCCGCCCGGCGCGTCGTCGCCGCGACCGCCCTCGCCACCGGCCTGCTGACGGCCGTCGCGGCCTGCTCACCCGGCCCCAGCGGCAACTCGTCCGCCGGCGACGCGGACAGGACCGCGGGCCCGGTGTCCACGGACGTCGCCAAGGCGGGCAAGGTCACTCTCACCGAGTGGGACCAGAACACCGACCCGGGCACCGACGCCTCCACCGAGGCACTCAACAAGGCGTTCATGAAGAAGTACCCGAACGTCACGATCAAACGGGTCTCCCGGTCCTTCTCCGACCTCAAGACGACCCTGAAGCTCGCCCTGTCCTCCTCGAACCCGCCGGACGTCGTCCAGGCCAACCAGGGCTACCCCGACATGGGCGCCTTCGTGAAAGCCGGCCTCCTCCAGCCCGAGGACCGCTACGCCAAGGTCTACGGCTGGGGCACCGCCTTCCCGTCGCAGCTGCTCGACCTCAACCGCTTCAGCTCGGACGGCAGGACCTGGAAGACCGGCAACCTCTACGGCGTCTCGCAGACCGGCGAGATCGTCGGCATCTACTACAACAAGGCCAAGCTCAAGTCCCTCGGCCTGGCCGTCCCCACCACCCTCGCCGGTTTCGAGACCGCCCTCGCCAAGGCCAAGTCGTCCGGCCTGCAGCCCATTTCCTACGGTGACGCGGACAAAAGCCCCGGCATCCACATCTTCGGCGTCGTACAGGCGGCCACCGCGGGCAAGGCGGAGGTCCGCAAGCTGGTGTTCAACGAGGGCGGTGCCAAGTGGACCGACGCCGGGAGCCTGAAGGCGGCCACCACCCTGCGCGGTTGGGCCGACAAGGGCTACCTCGGCTCCGGCTTCAACGGTGAGAGCAAGGACCAGGCGGTCGCGAACTTCGCCGCCGGCAAGTCGCTCTTCCTCGTCGACGGCACCTGGCAGGCCGCCGTACTCGAACCCAAGATGAAGACGAACGTCGGCTTCACCGCGCTCAGCCCCGCCGACGGGCAGCCCCCGCTCACCCAGGGCGGCGAGGGCCTCGCCTGGGCGATGACCTCCAAGTCCAAGCACCCGGACGTGGCCGCCGCCTACATCGACTTCCTCGTGAACAACAACGGCATGAAGGTCCTCGCCGCCAACGGCAACCTGCCCGCCCTCCCACAGGCCGACTACAAGCCCGCCGCGGGCACCGTCGACGCCGACATCCTCGACGGATGGAAGGCGGTCAGCGAGAAGGACGGCCTGCTGCCCTACCTCGACTACACCACCCCGACCTTCTACGACACCCTCACCGCCGCCGTCCAGGAGCTGACGGCCGGACAACTCTCGCCCCAGGCCTTCGGGGTCCAACTCCAGTCCGACTACGCCTCGTTCCAGCAGAGCAGCTAAGGCCGTACCCTCATGGCTGTCACCGCACACCGCCCGACGGCACGCGAACGCCGGGCCGACGCCCTCAGCGGGCGTCCGGCCCGGCGCCACGGCCGAGTCCAGTGGAAGGGCTACCTCTACGCCCTCCCCGCTCTAGCCGTCCTCACGGTCTTCCTCCTGATCCCGCTCGGCCAGCTGGTCCAGATCTCCCTGTTCCACTGGGACGGTCTGTCCGCCTCCACCTGGGCCGGCCTCGACAACTACACCGAGATCGCGCGCGACCCGCAGCTGCGTGCCGGCTTCCTGCACTCCCTGGTGCTGATCCTCTTCTTCTCGGTCCTGCCGATCACGCTCGCCCTGATGCTGGCCGCGATCACCACCCGCGCCTCCCGGCTGCGCGGGGTCTCCGTCTTCCGTGCACTGATCTTCCTGCCGCAGGTCGTCGCCATGGTCGTCACCGCGACCGCCTGGACGGCGATCTACGCGCCGGACGGCGTCCTCAACACCGCCCTGCGCGCGATCGGCCTGGACGCGGTCGCCCGTCCCTGGCTCGGCGACTTCTCCACCGCCCTGCCGTCCGTCGGGCTCATCGGCACCTGGCTGGAGATCGGCCTGTGCCTGGTGCTGTTCATCGCCGGCATCGGCCAGATCCCCGGGGAGCTGTACGAGGCGGCCAAGCTCGACGGAGCGGGCCTGGTAAGGGAGTTCACCGCCGTGACGCTCCCCGGCCTGCGCGGGCAGATCACCGTGGCGCTCACCCTCACCGTGATCGCCGCGCTGAAGACCTTCGACCTGGTGTACGTCGCGACCCACGGCGGCCCCGGCAACGCGACCAGCCTGCCCGCCTTCGAGGTCTACAACCGGGCCTTCGGCACCGGCCAGGTCGGCTCGGCCTGCGCCATCGCCGTCGTGCTGACCGCGGTGATCCTGCTCATCACCTTCCTGATCACCAAGCTCCAGCCCGAGGAGGACGGGACATGATCTCCGCACGCGAACGCGCGCTCAACTACGTCGTCCTGACCGTTTTCGCCGCGCTCGCCCTGATCCCGTTGATCGGCGTGGTGGCGTCCGCGCTGACCCCCGCCGCCCAGGCGTCCCCGTCCTTCACCTGGCCGCACCACCTCGACCTCGGCAACTTCGCCACCGCCTGGCATCAGGGCCACTTCGCCACGTATCTGGGCTCCAGCCTGCTGGTGGCGGTGTCCGTCGTCGTGCTCACCGCCGTACTGGCGATCCTGGCCGGGTTCTCCTTCGCACACTTCGACTACCCCGGCCGGTCACTCCTCTTCTACATCACCCTGATCGGCCTGATGGTGCCGCCCGAGGCGTTCGTCATCCCGCTCTACTTCAATCTGCGTGACACCGGGCTCGCGGACTCCTACTGGGCGCTGATCCTGCCGCAGACCGCCCAGTCCCTGGCTTTCAGCGTCTTCTGGATGCGCAACTTCTTCCGCTCGGTACCGGTCAGCGTCATCGAGGCGGCACGGCTCGACGGCGCGACGGACTGGCGCCTCCTGTGGCGGATCCTCGTCCCCACCAGCCGCCCCGCCCTGCTGACCATGGCCATGCTGGTCTTCATGTGGACCTGGAACGAGTTCCTGCTCCCGCTGGTCATGATCACCGACGAGAACAAGCGGACCGCGCCCCTGGGCCTGGCGTTCTTCCAGAGCGCGCACACCACCCAGTACTCCCTGCTGGCGGCCGCCTCGATCATCGTCGCCCTGCCGGTCGTCGCGCTCTACGTCTTCCTGCAACGGCACTTCATCTCCGGCATGCTGTCGGGCGCCGTCAAGGCGTGAGAGCGGGCAGTACGTGCCAGCCGTCTCCGCTGTGAGGCCGCGCGGTTGTTGCGGTGACCGCACGCCGTCGGCCTGCGGTGCCGCAGAAGCATTGCGACGACTTCTGGACCCTGCGCGGGCCGTTTGACCCGCGGTCCTGCAGGTTGGTTGAGACTGCCGCAGTTGCGGTGAGCACGTCTGTTGCGGGGTGCTGGGGGAGTGCGCTGGAAGGTGCTCACGGACGCACCTCGGGGAATGCTTCCTTCCGGACGTCCTCGATGGCCCGGCTCACGAGTTCGCGGAGCACTGGACAGGGACGCTGAACGAAAACCCAGGACACCAGCGCGGGCTCCCTCGCGGCGACTCTCGCCGTCCCCTTCCTGATGGGAGTCCTCGCCCTGCACACCCTCCTGCCTGGCCTGGCCGGACTCCCGCCGCCACCGCGCCCAGAGAGCATCCGACGCGCCAAGGAGTGGCTCTCACGACGGATGCCACCGGGCGCGACGCACCAGGAGACCGCGCACCAGCCGTCCTTCGCCGTCCAGTTCGACCTGGACGCCGCGCGCGCCGCAGCGCCCTCCTTCGACAAGCTCTGCCGGCACGTGAGATTCCTCGTCACCGGAGAACGCGAACGGCACGACTGACCTCACCAGACCGAGTCGGCCGCTGGACGACCCGGCGGCGTCCGCCACGTTCCTTGACCAAAGCGGGCACCGGGACGTCGGCGACCACACAGCGTGGGCGAGCCATGGCATGGTCGAGGGCGAGACCGCTTGATGACCGCAAACGGATACCGCCCGCATCACCCTGTTTCTGCATCCAAGCAATCGCTGGCAAGGCGGCTCAGCTCCCGCGGGCCGCCGTGGCCTCCGGCGTCTGTGGATGGGGCCTGCGGCGGTGCCGTGGTGATGGAGTAGACGATGTCCCTATGGCGTGGCAGTTTCGGGCTGGGCCTCGCCGGTAGAAGCTGCCTCTTGCCCGGGTGTATCGGCGGCCGTGTAGAACACCGAGGAGCCTTGCTTGGTGCGGTGAACACGGCTCTTGGCCACCAGGTTTTCGAGGGTGGTGCGTACCACCTTCGTGTCGATGGCGCGCTCGGTGTGCGCTTGCCGAAGCGCCTCCGCGATCTCCACGGCGGAGCGCGGCTCACTCTGCTTGACCACATGCTGGTGGATGAGATCCACCAGCTTGGGCTGAGCTGATTTCTCGGCCGTCTTCTTCTTGCCCTGGGGTTCTTGTGCCGGTGCCTTCTTCGCCGGCCGGCGGGCGCCGGATGCCGGGGCGGGTTTCTTCCTGGGGGAGGGCACTACGGCGCTCTCGGTGGGGGCCGGTTCGGGAGCTGTGGTCGGCGCGCCGAGTGCCTGCCGCATGCTGACCAGCACGGCGTGGTCTCGCCGCAGAGTGGTCAACTGCTCTTGCAGTACGGCTAGTTCCTCAGTTACGCGTTCCTGCTCCTTGACGTTGCGGTCGAGGTCGTTGGCCACTTGGCTGATGTACTGCGAAGTCAACTCGGTGGTGTGAGCCGTGCTTTCGGGCATGTCCGTCTCCTCGGGGCGCGACTTGATCGAAGCGTGCGGACACACTGCGTCAGGTTCCGAAAGGAACACCGCCGCTGCGTGCCTCGGTGTAGCGATATTACGGGCGGGAAACCCTGATTTCCCTGTGCAGACGACAAGTTCTGCTCTGGGTGAGCATGGGACGGCAGAAGAGTGCTGCTGACAAATGGCTGGTCATGTGCGCCGCGGGCCGGACCCGGCCGTCGTCTGAGGTGTGATGTGTTCCCAGAGCACCTCGTCGATGTCGCGGAGTTGACGCCATGCAGTCAGCACCCGTAGAGCGCATTGCAGGACCACGCCGTCCACGACGAGGCCGGACGGGACCTGCAGCCACTCGTCGGCCTCGTCGACACCCACGGCACCGACGTCATCCTGGTCGCCGTCGCCCAACTCGTAGACGGACTGCACGCCCAGACCACCGTCTCCACCGCCCACAAAGCCAAAGGACGCGCATGGCCCCGCGTGAAAATCGCCGCGACTTCACCCCACCCAGCCGAAGTGACCAGTACGAGACCGCGGCGGGAACCACACTCCAACCCATCGGCGACAGCGAAGCCCGCCTCGCCTACGTAGCCGTCACCCGCACCCGCCGGCGCCTCTACATCGGCGGACTGGCATGGGTGCACGACCAGCAGTGAGACCAAGAAAGGACCGCCGTGCAGGTCGGCTTCGCCCTGTCGCCGACCATGACGGCGAGCTTCTCGATGTCACCGGAATGTCGGGTGCAGTCCGTGGATGCCTGAGACACGCCCCAGGTGTTGATCCGGCGGACCGGGAGACGGTGCTCGCACTCTTCGCCGAGCGTCTGGAGGAGTACGGAGCCACAGTGCACAGGGCCCGCGGGGCTGACCTGGCGTCCGCCCTGGCCGAGGTGCTGTCCGCCGGGCGTTTCGGCGGATCTCAGATGCTCGCGCAGCTACTGCTGGGTGTCGGCGACGTGCAGCGGTGCTGCGGCTCGGGTGCGGGCTGGTGACGTAGGTGCGTCTCCTCGTCGGACTTCCAGGACCCGGGCCACGGCCAGTGCTGTGACGGTCTCGCGGGCAAGGTTGTGGGAGAGCCCCAGCTGGGATGCCAGTGAGTGTCGGTTCATCCCGTCATCCCTCATCCGAGTGGATCCTTGACGGTTGATGGAACCTCGCCTGGATCCAGAACATGGGATGTATCGAGCGACGGTATTCCCATAATTGGGATGAAACATGCGTGCATCTCTAAGTGGAAGCACTCTTCATCCCAGCACAACGGTTGACATGGTCCGGTCGTATGCAAGAAGTTCATGCCTGACATCCAATGACGACCACCCCTGTCGTCGTTCGACGGGCAGTTCATCGTGCCCATGCACGTACCGACAGCGCCGAGGCGCAGCACCGGTGCCCAACGCGCACCCCTGTGCCCTCCGAATTCCGGGAGTCAGACATGCCGTCAGGAAGCCCGTCCCGCCGTTCCGTGCTGGCCGCCGGCGGTGTCTCAGCCGCGACTGTGGCGCTCCCCGCGCTCTCCGGTTCGCCGGCCGAGGCTGCGAGTGGCTCGACGGGCGGGCTGAGAAGGCTGGTGGACATGCGGTTCGGCATGTTCAACCACTTCAACATGGGGACGTTCACCGACGAGGAGTGGGCCGCGCCCAACCAGGATCCCAAGCTTTTCGCTCCGGTCACCGTGGATTGTGCACAGTGGGCCGGGGCCGCCAGGGCCGCGAAGATGAGCTACGGCGTGCTCACCACCAAACACCACGACGGCTTCTGCCTCTGGCCGAGCAAGTACAACGACTACAACGTCGGCAACAGCGGGTACAAGCAGGACATCGTCGCCCAGTACGTGAAGGCGTTCCGGGCGGCCGGGCTCCGTGTCGGCCTGTACTTCTCCATCTGGGACCGCTCGTACAGCGTCCAGGCGTACGACACCCGGCACGGGGTGGGGGCGGACCAGATCATCGTGCCCGGTGATCTGACGTACGTCCTCAACCAGATCACCGAACTGCTGACGAACTACGGCGAGATCGACATGTTCGTCACGGACGGCTACGGATGGCAGATGGGACAGCAGGCCATCTCGTACCAGCGGATCCGCGAACACGTGAAGTCCCTCCAGCCCGACATCGTCATGATCGACCATGGCGGACTCTCGGTGCCGTTCCTCGGCGACGCGATCTACTTCGAGGAGCCGTTGGGCATCACGGCACCGGAGGGGAACACACACGCCGCCCTACAGGGACAGACGATCAGCAGCGGATGGTTCTGGCATCCCTCGACGCCGACCACCGACCCCGTCAGCAAGGCGTCGATCCTGTCCCATCTGGTCGATCTGGAGCCGAAGTACACCTCGTTCATTCTCAACTGCCCGCCCAACCGCGACGGCAGACTGGACGACAACATCGTGAAGAGACTGGCCGAAGCCGGTAAGGCATGGCGGCCCGACACGTCCCGCCCGCCGCTGCCTGCCCAACTGCCGCGCGCCGAACATCCGGTGACGCCGGTCAGCGCCTACGCCACCGGCTTCCACGACGGTGAAGGCCCCATGAACGCGATCGACGGACTCAGTGACCGGAACTTCGAGACCTGCTGGTCGACATGGAACCTGAGCCTGCCCCACTCGATCACCATCGACCTCGGCGGGGTCTGGAGCGACGTGTCCACGCTTGAGTACCTGCCCAAGCAGTGGAACCGCAACAACTCCACCGACGGCGACATCATCTCGTACAGGATCTCCACCAGTGTCGACGGCATCCGTTTCACGCAGGTGGGGGAGGGCATCTGGGGCGGCAGCCGGGCGCTGAAGGTCCTGGAATGGAGTCCTCGGGACGTGGGGTACGTGCGGATCCAGGTCGAGGAGGGCACCGGTGGCTACGCGAACGTGGGTGGTGTGCGGATCGGAGGCAGGAAGAAGAGGCCGACCCTGGTGTCGCGTGTGCTGCCGGGGGACTCGACGGTGTACCGGCTGGTGAACCGCCTCAGCGGCCAAGTGGCGGACGTTCTCGAAGGGGGCACCGCCAATGGCACCGACGTGCGCCAGCAGCCCTGGCGGAACCAGGAGAGCCAGAAGTGGGCCTTCGCCTCGACCGGCGACGGCTACTACAGGATCCAGGGTGTGGGCAGCGGCAAGGTGCTGGAGGTGGCCGGGCTCTCGCGGGTGAACGGGGGCAACGTCGGCATCTGGTCGGACGACGGTGTCCCCCAGCAGCACTGGGCGGTGACGCCGACCGGCGACGGCTGCTTCTACCTCACCAACAGGCTTTCCGGGCTGGCCCTCAACGTCGCCGACGGGTCGATGGCGGACGGGGCGGACATCAACCAGTGGACCTACTCCCAAGCAGAGCGGCAGCAGTGGCGGATCGTGACCGTGTGACCGGTGCCGGTCCTGTACCCGGGCGGGAGCTCGCCCGGTTTCCTCCCGGTGCCAGTGTCGCGGCGTGATCGACGGGTGGTCTCCGCTTCATGACGTTCCTTCCATGTACCCCTGTTGTAACACTCCGCTACCTTTCGTGGCGCTGCTGCCGTCGTCGTGGGTTCCGATATGAGGGAGGGCCGAGCGGGGCGTCGGCGGCGAGCGGGTCCAGCGGCCGCCACCGGTCCGTTCAGGTGCGGGCGGAGTGCCCCGCGCCCAGGAGCACTGCTGTCGCGCCGGCGGTACCGAGTCTCCGCCTGGCCGACTCGCCGTCGCGACGGGTGCACGCCGGGTCGGTGCGGCACCCCGATGCCGCCTTCCGTCATGACCTCAACGCCCCCACGGTCCGGGGCGCCCTGCGGCGCCCGGGATCGGAGCACTGGGTTCCGACGGATCCTGGTTCGGGGCCCTCCTCGACGCCGGCTCGTGTCCTTGCGCTCGAACTGCGCGCTCGAACTGCTCCCTGTTCCCGCACCGCCCGCGCGTCGGGAGACTGATACGGCAGAACACCGCGCACCCGCAGTTGCGGGCAAGGGCTGGCGCCCTACCGCCGGGCGTCGCCGCGCTGCCACGATGCTCGATCCGGCTGCCCGCCCTACGGTGGTGGCATGGCGGTGATCAACGGCTGGAGGCGGGGAGCGTGGACCGGGATCGGCGTGCTGGAGGCGCTGGGCCCGGCCGGCCTGTTCGTGCTGTCCGTCGTGGGTGCTTCGATCGAACCGCACGAGCACCGGTTCTTGTTGCGGTGGCCTGCCGTGGTGCTGGCGGGCCTCGGCTGCTGCGCCTTGGCCTGGCGACGTCGCCACCCTTTCGGCGTACTGGCCGTCGCAGTCGGCTGCGGGGTGGGCTTTTTGGTGCTCGGGTTCCGGGAGAGTCCGGTGGTGATCAGCCCGGTTCTGGTGTCCGTCTACACCGTGGGCGTGCTGACTGACCGGCGTAGCACGTGGACCGCGGCGGCCGCCTCTGCCGCTGTTCTGGTCGGCACCGCCATCGCGGTCGCCCCTCACTCATGGCTGGACCCCGACAACGCGGCGATGCTGGCGTGGACGGCGCTGCCCGCCGCCGTCGGGGACGGCATGCGCTCACGCCGCGCCTACGTGGCGGCCGTGGAGGAGCGGGCGGAGCATGCGGAACGCACGCGTGAACAGGAGGCGCGGCAGCGGGTGGCGGCCGAACGAGTCCGGATCGCCCGCGAGCTGCACGACATCGTCGCGCACCACATTGCCCTGATCAACGCTCAGGCAGGGGTGGCCGCGCATCTGGTGGAACGGCGGCCGGAACAGATCCTGGCCGCGCTGGAGGGCATCCGGGACACCAGCCGGTCCGCGCTCGACGAGCTACGGGTGACCGTGGGGCTGCTGCGGCAGTCCGGCGATCCGGTGGCCTCGCGGGATCCCGTGCCGGGCCTTGCCCAGGTGCCGGCACTGCTGGCGTCCTTCGAACGCGTCGGCCTGAGGGTCAGCCACGTACGGCGCGGTATCGGCGTACCGCTGGCTCCGGCGGTCGGTCTGGCCGCGTACCGCATCGTGCAGGAGGCTCTGACCAACGTCCGCAAGCACGCCGGGGCCGACCACGCCCGGCTGATCCTGCACTACCTCCCCGAGCGGCTGACGATCACCGTCGAGGACGACGGACGAAGCGCAGGCCAGCCTCCTCCTGCGGGGACGGGGCACGGACTGATCGGGATGCGGGAGCGGGCGGCCACGGTCGGGGGCCGCCTGCACGCGGGACCGCGCCCGGGCGGCGGCTTCTGTGTGACGGCCGACCTGCCGCTGCGCCCCGGCCACATGTTCGACGAAGCTCCGAGGAGAGACGGGCATGACGATTCGCGTGCTGCTTGCTGATGACCAGGCCCTGCTGCGGGGCACTTTCACCATGCTGTTCGATTCCACGGACGACATGGAGACGGTGGGCGAGGCGTCCAACGGGCAGGAAGCGGTGGAACTGGCGCGGGAGCGGCGCCCGGACGTCGTCCTGATGGACATCCGTATGCCGGAGATGGACGGCCTCGACGCCACCCGGCTCATCAGCGAGTCGGAGGATCTCGCGGCGGTGAGGGTCCTCATCCTGACGACCTTCGAGGACGACGAGCACGTTGCCGAGGCGCTGCGCGCGGGTGCGAGCGGATTTCTCGGCAAGGGTGCGCGGCCCGAGGAACTGCTCGAGGCGGTCCGCACGGTCGCCGCCGGCGAGGCGCTGCTGTCGCCGGCGGCCACCCGAGCGCTGATCAGACGCTTCCTGTCGCAGCCGGAACCGTACCCGGCGGGAGTGCACAAGCGGCTGGAGTCCCTGACGCGAAGGGAACGCGATGTCATGGGGCTGGTGGCGCTGGGCCTGTCGAACGACGAGATCGCCGAACACTTGTTCGTCAGTCCGCTGACTGCGAAGACCCACGTCAACCGGGCCATGACCAAACTGGCGGCCCGCGACCGCGCCCAGCTCGTGGTCATCGCCTACCAGTGTGGACTGGTCGGTCCGGCGGCCGAACCGGAGCGGCCACACGTGTCCGCGTAGTGGCCGAGGCTCCGTGGCCGGGCACGCCTGTCCCAGCGGTAGACAGGCGTCCCGGATACCGCGGCCGTGGTAGCCGGGAATCGCTTCGGGAGGACGACGCGCGAGGGGCCGTCTTCGGGCGATGGTGAGAGGGAGAACGGAGGTCTCACCATGACCGAAGCCCACAGCCCGGCCAAGAGGTACGACAGGACGGCCCTCGACGAGATGCCCTCCATCGCTGAAAGGGAGAAAACGGCAGCCCCGGACAAGACCGACCGCTTCACGGCCGTGGCACCGCACCTGTCCCTTCTCCGCGACTCCCTGGCCCGCGACGCCGACCGGGACCGGCGCCGGTACCGCTACGGCAAAACGGTGCACGGCCACGTGGCACCTCGTCGGCGCAGACCAGGCCGTACGGCCGTGGCCGGTGGCCTCACCCTTGCCCAATGGATCAGCAGGACCGCGACCGTCAGATGACCGCGTCGCCCCGGCGGACGGGAGACCGTAGTGCCACCCACGAAGCCTGCTCCGCGCGGACGACCGCGGTGCGGACCGCAGCAGCACCCACTCCCGCACCCGGAGCCAGGAGAGAGCCGACAGCCGCATCCTCCTGCTCATCCGCCGCGAAGTGCAGCGGCGTCCACCCTCGGCGACTCTCACGGCTCGAGCCCTGAACCTCGTCCGTCATGCCAGCCATCATCACGACGGCTTGACGAAGGACGTAGCGGCACACCCGGCTCCGCCTCCGCCACAGCGCGGCCGAGAGCCTGCCGGTGTCACCCGAGGACATGCGCCGGAGGGCGGCGGACGCCATTGAATCGGAGGCGGCCGGGCCATCGCACTCGGGGCTCCTGCTCCGGTGCGTCGCGTCCGGGCGGAGGCGACGAAACCCGGTAGCGGCCTTCCGTGTGCTCGTAGCGGCGGTGGAACTCCGCGGAGTCGGGTACGCCGATCCGCAGAGGCCGACTGCCGGTACGGCTTCCCATGCCCCGATGACGGGAGCGGGGACCAGCCCGCGCCCGGAGAATGCGCTCACTCACCCATATTCTGCTCGGCCGGAACATCGCGACGGGGAAGTTCTGGTGGAACACGTTGTCGGGATCGATCTGCTTCTTGATGCCGCGGAGCCGTTGGAGCGTCGTGCCGGGGAAAGCCTCGGCGAGTCGTTCCGGCGTGAAAGCCGACTCGAAGCTGAGGTACAGACCGTCGAGCGAAGGGTGCACCGCTGCCCAGGCATCGTCGAATTCCTGAGACGCGTACGGTGCCACGGCCGTGATCGAGAAATTCTGATGCCGATGAGCATAGGCCGTGGCGTCGGCCGGCACATCGTTGATGGCGCCACCCACGGAACGGATCTGCAGCAGCTCGCCGAACCCGGCACGGGCCAGCTCTCCGAGCCGCTCGCTGAGTTTTCCGTCGAGGTGGACGGCCAGGCCGCTGTGTGTGCGGCCACTCTGCTGTCCCCGGTGGGGCGCCCGTGTCGCGGCCACCACGTCGGCATACGGCAGGAGTTCCGCGTGGCGTCCGACTACCGGCGCGACACTCAGGAAGGGGGCCAGGCCACGTCCGGCCGCGGTCGGATCGTCCCCGGCACGGACCACGGTTGCCAGGGCGAACACCCCCGCACTGCCTACGGCGACGCCATGGTGCGCGGCGGAGCCGATCCTGAGCGCACGGCCTACCTCCGGAGCCTGGTCGAGAGGTGTCCTGTCCCACTTTCGTGTCCAGTTCCACGACTGCCTCTACACGCGGGCGGATGCGCTCTTCGAGCTCACCGACGCGGTGCTGTGCGCGGACGGCGCGGTGACGTCGCTCAGTCGTTCAGGCCGCTCGATCACGTTCCGCGGCCAGGTCGAGAGCCACGTCGGTGATCATGTCCTCCTGCCCGCCGACCATCTTGCGACGGCCCACCTCGACCAGGATGCTGCGCGTGTCGAGGCCGTGGCGCTCGGCGGCGGTCTCGGCGTGGCGCAGGAAGCTTGAGTACACCCCCGCGTAGCCGAGGCTGAGCGTCTCGCGGTCGACCCGCACCTCGCGGTCCTGCAGGGGGCGTACGAGATCGTCGGCCGCGTCCATCAGCGGGTACAGCTCGCAGCCGTGCTTCCAGCCCATCAGGTCGGCGACCGCGATGAACGCCTCCAGCGGGCAGTTGCCCGCGCCGGCGCCCTGTCCGGCCAGCGAGGCGTCGACACGGGTGACGCCGTTCTCCACGGCGACCACGCTGTTGGCCACACCGAGGGCGAGGTTGTGATGGGCGTGGATACCCAACTCCGTCGCGGGATCGAGGACTTCACGGTAGGCGCGGAAGCGGTCGCGGACGCTGTCCATGGTGAGACGGCCACCGGAGTCGGTGACGTAGACGCAGTGGGCGCCGTACGACTCCATCAGCTTGGCCTGGCGGGCCAGTTCGGCCGGTTCGGCCATGTGGGACATCATCAGGAACCCGGCGACGTCCATGCCCAACTCCCGCGCGGCGGCGATGTGCTGGGCGGAGATGTCGGCCTCGGTGCAGTGGGTGGCGATGCGCACCGAACGGATGCCGAGGGCGTGGGCCTGCTTGAGGTCGTGGATGGTGCCGATGCCGGGCAACAGGAGCGTCGTCGGGATGGCCTGGGCTACGGCGTCGGTGACGGCCTCGATCCACTCCCAGTCGGTGTGGGCGCCGATGCCGTAGTTGATGCTGGAGCCGGCCAGGCCGTCGCCATGAGCGATCTCGATGGCGGTGACGCCCGCGGAGTCGAGCGCGGCGGCGATGGCACTGGCCTGCTCGATGGAGTAGCGGTGGCGGACGGCGTGCATGCCGTCGCGCAGGGTGACGTCCTGGATGTAGAGCTGCTGGACGGGGGTGGTCATCGCCGGGCTCCCTGGGCAGTGGTGAGGGCGGCCAGGCGCTCGCCGGTGCGCAGGGCGGCGGAGGTCATGATGTCGAGGTTCCCGGCGTACTTGGGGAGGTAGTGGGCGGCGCCCTCCACCTCCAGGAAGACCGAGACGCGCAGGGCCTGCCGGGTGCGCTCCATGGGGGGCAGGAGACCGCGCAGGGGGTCGTCCGCGGCGACCGGCTGGTACTGGACCTGCTGCTTGAGCCGGTATCCGGGCACGTAGGTGCGGACGCGTTCCGCCATTTCCTCGATCGAGGCGGTGATCCGGTCGGTGTCGGCGTCGGAGACGAGGCAGTGGACGGTGTCCCGCATGATCAGCGGGGGCTCGGCCGGGTTGAGGATGATGATCGCCTTGCCTCGCGCCGCGCCGCCGACCTTTCTGATGGCGGCGGACGTGGTCTCGGTGAACTCGTCGATGTTGGCCCGGGTGCCGGGACCGGCCGAGCGGGAGGCGATCGAGGCGACGATCTCGCCGTAGTGGACGGGGGTGACGGCACCCACGGCCGCGACGATGGGGATGGTGGCCTGGCCGCCGCACGTGACCATGTTGACGTTGGGAGCGCCGAGGTGCTCCTCCAGGTTCACGGGCGGTACGACGAAGGGGCCCAGGGCGGCGGGGGTCAGGTCGACGACCCTGCGGCCGTGCTCGCGCAGGACCTCGTTGTGCCGCTGGTGCGCACCCGCGGAGGTGGCGTCGAAGACGATGTCCACCTCGGCGAACTCGTCGAGCTTCACCAGCCCGTCGATGCCCTCGTGGGTGGCCGCCACCTTGAGGCGGCGAGCCCGGGCGAGCCCGTCGGACTCGGGGTCGATGCCGACCATGGCGGCCATTTCCAGGGACTCCGACAACCGCAGCACCTTGATCATCAGATCGGTGCCGATGTTGCCGGAGCCTATGACGGCGACCTTGGTGCGGTTTCCTGCCGTCATGAAGACGCTCCTTCGGCGGAGGCGGCGGGGGCGAAACGGACCGAGACCGAGCCCAGGCCCGTGATGTCGGCGTGGAAGGCCTCACCGGGCTCGGCAACGGCCATCGGCCCGAGCGCGCCGGTCAGGACCACGTCCCCGGCACGCAGCGGGTCGCCCATGGCGGCCAGGGTGGACGCGAGCCAGACGGCGGCGTTGAGCGGGCTGCCCAGGCAGTCGGCCCCGGACCCGGTGGAGACCTCGACGCCGTCGCGCGTCATGCTCATCCGCACGCCCCGCAGGTCCAGGTCCCACAGCTCGCGCAGGGGGCCGCCGAGGACGAACAGACCGCTGGAGGCGTTGTCGGCGACGGTGTCGGTGATGCTGATGTCCCAGTCCTGGACCCGGCTGTCCACGATCTCCAGGGCGGGGAGCGCGAACTCCGTCGCGCGCAGAACGTCCACGACCGTGCAGTCGCGGTGCGGCAGGTCGTTGCCCAGCACCAGGGCGACCTCCGCCTCCACCTTCGGTTGGAGCAGCCGGCCGGCCGGCACCTCGCCGCCGTCGGGCACCGCCATGTCGGCGAAGAGAACACCGAAGTCCGGCTGGCCGACACCGAGTTGGGCCTGCACGGCGGGGGATGTCAGACCGATCTTCCGGCCCACGATCCGGCGTCCCTCGGCGAGAGCACGTTCGGTGTGGATCCGCTGGGCGGCGTAGGCGGCGTCGATGTCGCCGTCGGCGAAGAGCTTGCGTACGGGCGGACAGGGGATTGCGGTGCGCTCGGCCTCGGCGAGCGCCTCCGCGGCCTGCACGGCAGCGGGCGGGGGAGGGGTGGACCCGGACATGTGACTCCTTGGTGCCTGACGAGCGAGCGGCCGCCTCGGCGCGGTGCCCGCGTGGATCCGGTATAGGTCGTGCCGAACCGGTGTGCCAAACTTTGTTCCATGACACGGAACAGCTCTTCGGGGAACATGCTGGAGAAGGCGGTGGCCCTTCTCGACTGCTTCTCCCCTGGTGGTGGCTCGTTTCGGCTGACGGAGCTGGCCAGGGGTGCCGGCCTGAGCAAGACCACGGCGTTCCGGCTCGCGGGAGAGCTGGTGCGCCTCGGACTGCTGGAGCGCGACGGCGACACCTACCGGCTCGGCGGCAGGCTCTTCGAGCTGGGCTCCCTCGTGCCGCGTCGCAGCAGCCTGCGGGAGACCGCCGTGCCCTATCTGCAGGACCTGTTCGAGGCGACCCGCGAGACCGTGCACCTGGGCATCCGTGACGACCATGACGTGGTCTACGTCGAGCGGATCCACGGCCACGGCGCCGTCCAGCTGCCGTCGCGGATCGGCGGTCGGCTTCCCCTCACCTGTACCGGCGTGGGCAAGGCGCTGCTCGCCTTCTCGGAGGGGGAGTTGGTCGACGAGGTGCTGGCCGCTCCCTTGCGGCGGCTGACGTCGTACTCCATCGACGACCCGGTGCTCCTGCGGACGGTCATCGAGCAGGTGCAGGCTTCCGGGATCGCGTACGAGGAGCAGGAGGCGGCCGACGGCATCAGCTGCATCGCCGCTCCGGTCTTCGCCGGCCGGGGCATCGCGGTCGCGGCCATCTCCCTCGCCGTGCCCAGAGGCCGCTTCCGCCCGGCCCAGCTGGCTCCGGCCGTGCGGACGGCCGCACTGGGGCTCTCGCGTGCCCTCCGGGAAGGTGTCTGACAGCCCCAGTCGGTGTTCACGGCACGAGGACCAGCTTGGTGTTCGGGCTCGTGCCCTGGCGCTTCCACGCCTCGGCGACCTGCTCCAGGGGCAACTGCTCGAACTCGGGCGTGATGTCGCCGGCGACGACGTGCTCGGCGAGCCGGGCGTGGGCCTCCTGGCGGAGTTCCGCGGAGGGCAGGTCGGCGGCGTAGGTGAGCAGGTCCCGTCCCTTGAGGACCTTGCCGGGCACCTCGACGTTGCGGCCCGCGCGCATCCCGACGTTCACCAGTCGGCCGCCGGGGCGGATCGTCGGCAGGGTCGCGACCATCGGGGCGCCGTACAGCATGTCCACCACCAGGTCGAACCCGCCCTGGCTCGCCTCGCGGAGCGCGGCCTGGTAGTCGCCGTCGAGACGCACCACCTCGTCCGCACCGCGGTCCTTGAGCGCGTCGAGCGCTGCCGCGTTGCGGCCCGCCGCGACCACCCGGCCGGCGCCGAGAACCTTCGCCGCCTGTACCGCGATCTGTCCGACGCTGCCCGTGGCCCCGAGCGGCGAGAGAAGACCGGGCGGGGTCCCGGCAAGCGGTCCGGCAGAGGTGTCGGCCGACGGGCTGTGATCAGGGGCGCGCGGGAGGACAGACGGCGGAACAGGTGTGGCAGTAGTCGACTTGCCGGCGGATGATCAGCCGCACGCCGGGACGCATACCGTGCGGTGCCGCGTCGGATACGTGCATCAGGGCCTCCACCCGTCAGAAACGGATCGGTTCACCGTACGTCTCCCGCCTCAGTGAGGTCAGGAACAAGCGACGCTGACCACACCGTTCCCACCGCCGCGTCAGCGCAGCGGGACCGTGGGCCACAGCGGCTCCGTGGCCCGTTCCTCGGCGGCGCGCAGGACCCGCAGGACGTTCCGGCCCGTCAGGGCCTCCAGCTCGGGTCGGGACCAGCCGCGGTCGGCGAGTTCGCGCAGCAGGACCGGATAGCCGGAGACGTCGGCGAGGCCGGTCGGCTGGTGGTCCACTCCGTCGTAGTCGCCGCCGAGACCGATGTGGTCCACCCCCGCCACCTCGCGGGCGTGCTCCACGTGGTCGGCGACCTGGTCGACTGTCACCTCGGGACGCGGGTGGGCGTCGAGCCAGCTCTTCAAGCGGGCGTCGAGCGCCGCGCTGAAGGCCTCCGCGTGCTCCTCGGCGACCTCCGCCGGGTCCTCGCCGGGGCGTGGTGCGCGCGGCCAGCTCCAGGGCACGGCCGGCAGACCGAGGCGTACACGTTCGTCCTGGAGTTCCTGGCCCCAGGCAGTGACGTCGGCGGAGACGAAGTACGGCACGAAGGTCAGCTGGATCACGCCCCCGTTGCCGGGGAGCAGCTCCAGCACCTCGTCGCTCACGTTGCGGGGATGGTCGTTGAGCGCTCGTGCCGAGGAGTGGCTGAACAGGACCGGGGCGGTGGACACGGCGAGGGCCGCGCGCTGCGTGGACTCGGCGACGTGGGAGAGGTCGACGAGGACGCCGGTGCGGTTCAGTTCCGCGACGATCGCGCGGCCGGTGTCGTTGAGACCGCCGACTGCCGGCTTGTCGGTGGCCGAGTCGGCCCAGGAGGTGTTGTCGTAGTGGGTGAGGGTCACGTAGCGCACGCCGAGCCGGGCGTAGGAGCGCAGCACCCCGGGCGACTCGGCGAGGCTGTGCCCGCCCTCGACGCCGAGCAGGGAGGCGGTGCGCCCGTCGCCGAAGGCCCGCTCGACGTCGGCCGCCGTGTAGGCGATCCGCAGGGTGTCGGGGTAGCGGGCGGCGAGCCGGTAGACGGCGTCGATCTGCTCCAGGGTGGCCACCACGGCCTCGGGCTCAGGCAGCTTGGAGGAGACGTACACGGACCAGAACTGGGCGCCGACCCCTCCGGCGCGCAGCCGGGGCAGGTCGGTGTGGAGCTCCGGGCGGCCGTCGTCGAGGCCTTCGACGCTGTAACCGGTCCGCGCGCGGAGTGCCACGGGCAGGTCGTTGTGGCCGTCGAAGACGGGTGTGCTGCGCAGTACTTCGTCGATCAGTGTGCCGTCGGTCATGAGCCGGTGACTCCTTCCTCCACGGGGTGCTGCTGACGTCTCGCCTGCCGGACCGGGTCGGGCACGGGCAGGGCGGCGACGAGCCGGCGGGTGTAGTCGTGCTGCGGGCTGCCGAGCACCCGGCCGGTGGGACCCTCCTCGGCGATCCGGCCCCGGTGCAGTACCACCACCCGGTCGGCGACCTGTTCGACCACGGCCAGGTCGTGGCTGACGAACAGCGCCGCGAAGCCCAGCTCCCGCTGGAGCTCGCCGAACAGGTCCAGCACCTTGGCCTGCACGGACACGTCCAACGCGGAGGTCGGCTCGTCCGCGATCAGCAGCCTCGGCCGCAGCGCGAGCGCCCGCGCGAGGCCGGCCCGCTGCCGCTGGCCGCCGCTGAGCTCGTGCGGGTACCGGGACGCGTAGGCGCGGGGCAGGCGCACCGCTTCGAGCAGTGACTCGGCCCGCGCCCGGATCTCCTTCGTGCCGAGCTCCCGCCGGTGCACGAGGAGCGGTTCCGCGATGCTCTCGGCGATCGTCAGCAGCGGGTTGAAACTGGTGGCGGGGTCCTGGAAGACGTAACCGATCCGGCCGGCCGTCCTCGACTTCCGGGACTTCCGTGTCAACGGCTCCCCGAACAGCTCCAGTTGTCCGTCGGTCACCGCGGTCAGCCCGGCGATGGCCCGCCCGATGGTGGTCTTGCCGCTGCCGCTCTCGCCGACCAGCCCGAGCACCTCGCCCGGCCGGATCTCGAAGCTCACCCCGTCCACCGCCCGGAAGCCCTTGCGCCCCAGCCTCCCCGGGTAGTCGACGACCAGGCCGGAGGCCCGCACGACATGCTGTGCCCCGACGTCCGCCGTCTCAGGCCCGGCGCGTCCGCCGGTACCGAAGTCCGGGACGGCGGCGAGGAGTGTCCGGGTGTACGGGTGTGCGGGCGCCGCGAACAGATCACGTACCGGTGCCTGTTCCACCACCTGTCCCGCACGCATCACAGCCACCCGGTCGGCGAGGTCTGCGACGACCCCCATGTTGTGGGTGATGAGCAGCACGGCGGTGCCGAAGTCGGTGCGGCAGCGGTGGAGCAGTTCCAGGATCTCCGCTTGGACCGTGACGTCCAGGGCGGTGGTGGGCTCGTCGGCGACGATGAGCCGGGTGCCCAGGGCGAGGGCCATGGCGATGACGGCGCGCTGCTTCTGGCCGCCGGACAGTTGGTGCGGATAGTGGTCGACGCGGGTGGCCGGGTCGGGGATGCCGACCTTGTCGAGCCAGTCCACGGCGAGTGCCCGCCGTTCGGCCTTGCTGCCGCCGCGTCCGTGGGCGCGCAGGCCCTCGGTGAGCTGCCAGCCGATGGTGAAGACGGGGTTCAGCGCGGTGGAGGGCTCCTGGAAGACCATCGCGGCATGCGTTCCGCGCAGGGCGCGCAGCCGGGCCGCGGGCGCGGTGAGCACGTCCTCCTCGGGCTCCGAGGCGCCGTCGCCGAGCAGGACACGGCCGCGGACGGTCGCGGTGTCGGGCAGCAGGCCGAGGACCGAGCGTGCGGTGACGGTCTTGCCGCTGCCGCTCTCGCCGACCAGGGCCAGCACCTCGCCGGGGGCGACGGAAAGGCTGACTCCGCGGACGGCGGGCACCGCGCCGGTGTCGGTGGCGAAGTCGACGTGCAGGTCCTCGATGCGCAGCAGGTCAGTCATCGTCCCCGCCTCCGTCCGTGGGAAGGGTGGGGGCACCTGTCCGGCGCCGCAGTCGTGGGTCGGCCAGGTCGGTGAGGCCCTCGCCGAGCAGGGTCGTGCCCAGGACCGTGAGCACGATGCCCAGGCCGGGCGGGATCGCCGTCCACCAGATACCCGAAGTGACGTCGGCGACCGCGCGGTTGAGGTCGTAACCCCACTCCGCGGCGGAGTTGGGCTCGATGCCGAAGCCGAGGAAGCCGAGGCCGGCAAGGGTGAGGATGGCCTCCGACGCGTTGATCGTGAAGATCAACGGGAGGGTGCGCACAGAGTTGCGCAGCACGTGTCGGGTCATGATGCGCCATGGCCCGGTGCCGATCACGCGGGCCGCGTCGACGAACGGCTCGGCCTTCACCCGGATCACCTCGGACCGCACGACCCGGAAGTACTGCGGTATGAAGGACACGGCGACCGAGCAGGCGGCCGCGCCGAGACCTCCGACGAGGCTCGACCGGCCGCCGCTGATCACGAGTGACATGAGGATGGCGAGCAGCAGCGGCGGGAACGCGTACAGCGCGTCGGCCAGCCCGACCAGCAGCCGGTCCAGCTTTCCGCCGAGGTAGCCGGAGACCAGTCCGAGCACGGTACCCGGCACCACCGACAGCAGCAGCGCGGTCACGATGATCAGCAGTGCGGTCCGCGCGCCCCAGACCGTCCGGGACAGGACGTCGTACCCGGCGATGGTGGTGCCCAGCGGATGGGCGCCGCTCGGATGCTGCTGGGAGCCGAACAGGCCACTCCCGTCCCGGAGTTGGGCGTAACCGTGCGGGACGAGCAACGGCCCCAGCAGCGCGGTGAGGACGAACAGCCCGGTCAGGACCAGGCCGGTGAGCAGCATGGCCCGCTGCACTCCCGCGCCGGTCCGCAGCCGTAGTGGCAGCCGTAGTGGCAGCCGTCGTACCAGAACCAGCGCCATGACTCAGTACCTCACTCGCGGGTCGATCAGCGCGGCGACGACGTCGACGAGGAAGTTCGTCACCGCCACGACGACGGCGAACAGGGCCACGATGCCCTGCACCGCCGGGAAGTCACGGACCGTCAGGTAGTGCGCCAGCTCGTAGCCGAGGCCCTTCCACTCGAAGGTCGTCTCGGTGAGCACCGCCCCGCCGAGCAGCCCGGCGACCTGAAGCCCCAGTACGGTGACGACGGGGATCAGCGCGGGCCGGGTGGCGTGCCGGGTGACCAGGCGCAGCGGGGCCACGCCCCGGGAGCGGGCGGCCTCGACGTACTCCGCGGAGAGCGTGCCGATCAGGTTGGTGCGCACCAGCCTGAGCAGCACGCCGGCCACCAGCAGGCCCAGGGCCACCCCGGGCAGCACGGCGTGCCGGAGCACGTCCGTGATCGCCGTGCCGTCGCCGCTGCGCAGGGCGTCGATCAGGTACAGGCCGGTCGTGCTGGTCTGGTCCTGGAGGAAGAGCTGGACGCCGGTGCTCGCCCGGCCCGACGCGGGCAGCCAGCCGAGGCAGATCGCGAACACCAGTTTCAGCAGCAGGCCGACGAAGAACACGGGTGTCGCGTAGGTCAGGATCGCGAACAGGCGCAGGAGCGCGTCGGGCGCCCGGTCGCGGTAGGAGGCCGCCACCATGCCCAGCGGGACGCCGATCACCAGGGCCACCAGCAGTGCGTAGCAGGCGAGTTCGACGGTCGCGGCGCCGTAGGTGCCGAGGACGTGCGTCACCGGCTGGTTGTCGGTGACCGTGCGGCCGAAGTCGCCGGTGGCCAGCGAACGCAGGTACTCCAGGTACTGGGTGAGCAACGGCCGGTCGTAGCCCGCCTGGTGGAGCTTGGCCTGGAGCTGGTCCGGGGTGAGGCGGTCGCCGAAGGCGGCGCTGATCGGGTCGCCCGTCAGCCGCATCAGGAAGAAGACCAGGCTGACCAGGATCAGCACGGTGGGGATGATGAGGAGGAAACGGACCACCAGGTAGCGGGCGAATCCGAGCCCGGCGGCGCCGTCGGCCGGGGTGCCGACGGCGCCGGGGGTCTCCTGTGTCAGAGCGCTCACTTCTTCGAGAGCCCCGCCCAGCGGAACTGGTACGTCGCGTCCAGTTCGGCCGGCACACCGCTGACGTCGCTGCGGGTGACGATGGCGGTGGAGCCCTGGAGCAGCGGCAGCAGCGGCACCTGCGCGGCGGCCCTGTCCTGCGCCTGCTTCAGCAGCCCGGTCCGCTTCGCGGCGTCCGTCTCGGTCTCCTCCTTCTTGATCAGCGCGCGCACGGCGGGGTCGTCGTAGCCGTTGGCGACCCAGCTGTTGGCCGAGTAGAAGGGCGAGAGGTAGTTGTCGGCGTCGAGGTAGTCGGCGTACCAGCCGAGCTGGTAGAGCGGGTAGAGGTGCTTGACGCGGTCCTTGCCGTACTGCGTCCACTCGGTGGACTGCAGGTTCACCTTGAACAGCCCGGTGGCCTCCAGCTGGGACTTGATCAGCGCGTACTCGTCGGCCGAGGACGAGCCGTAGTGGTCGCTGTTGTACTGGAGGTTGAGCGTGACCGGGGTGCTCACCTTCGCCGCCTTCAGCCGGGCTGCCGCGGCCGCCTTGTCGGGGCCGCCCTTCTTGTCGCCGTAGAGCGACTTGAAAGAGGGGGTGGCGCCGGTCAGGCCGTCCGGGACGGAGCTGTAGAGCGGCTGGTAGGTGTTCTTGTAGACCTGCTGGGCGAGTTGGGACCGGTCGACCGAGTCCGCGACCGCCTGCCGGACGGCGAGGGCCTTCTTCGCGTCGGCGTTCTTCGTCCTGGTGCCGTACGGCTGGGTGGCGAGGTCGAAGACGATGTAGCGGATGCCGTTGCCGGAGCCGGTGTGGACCTTGACGCCCTTCTGCTTGCCGAGGTCGTCCAGGTCGGCCGTGGTGAGCGTGCGGTAGACGGCGTCGATGGTGCCCTGCTGGACGTCGAGCTTCAGGTTGCCGGCGTCCGTGTAGTACTTGAGCTGGACGTTCTTGGTCTTCGGCGTGCCCAGCCGGCCCTTGTACGCCGCGTTGGCGGCGAAGGACACCAGCGAGTTCTTGTCGTAGCTCTTGATGCCGTACGGCCCGTTCCACGGCTTGGCCGTGACGATCGACTTGTCGTCGAGGATCTTGTCCGCGGGGAACACCTGCTCGTCCACGATGTAGCCGGCGGCCGTGGACAGCACCTGCGGGAACAGCGTGTCGTTGGCCGACTTGAGGGTGAAGACGACCGTGGTCGGGTCCGGGGCGGAGACCGAGGCGAGGTTGTACAGCAGTGACGACGGGCCGTTCTCGTCGGCGATCTTCAGGTCCCGGTCGAAGCTGAACTTTACGTCCGAGGAAGTCAGTTGGTGGCCGTTGGCGAACTTCAGGCCCTTCTGCAGGGTGACCGTGTACTCCTTGGGCCCGGTCAACTCGATCCCGCCGGCCAGGTCAGGGGAGACGTCCGCCGAGCCGTTCTTCTGGCTGAGCAGGGTCGCGTAGACCTCGCTCTCGACGGTGCCGGAGCCGGCGTCCCACGCACCGGCCGGGTCGAGGCTGGTGACCTGGTCGGTCGTGCCGACGGTGATCGCTGAGCCGGAGCTCGCGGTGCTGCCGTCCTTGCTGCTGGTGCAGCCGGTCAGGGCCACCAGGAACGCCGTGCCGAGGGAGATCGCGCCCAGGCCGGGGCGGCGGGGTCTGCCCGGCGTCCGGCCGGTGTGAAGTGCCATCAGGAGTCTCTGCTTCCGCGTCAGGGGTGCGTGAGGCAGCCGTGGCGCAGGGCTGTGCCATGGCGTGCGAGATCAGGTGGAAAAGAGGGGTTTACGCCGACGGGTGGTGGCTCTGCCGGCCGTCGGAGGGCGGAATCAGCCCGTACACAGACAGCTGGACACCAGCAGCAGATCGACATGGAGCCGGGAGCACAGCATCAAGGCTCCAGCCATGCCGTCCTCCCGGGTTCTGGCCCGCCTCGGGGCCGATGTGAGCGCACTTGCAGAAAGAAGAGATCCGCCGAGCCGTCACCTGGGGCACCCCACTGCGTCGAGGGTTGCCGTCCGGCCAGCCAGGGCTTGATCACCGGAACTCGTAGCTCGCGCTCACCGTAGATCGGCTGTTCTGCCGGCGTCAACACCGCCCCGGGATGCCCTCAGCCGGTGGAACGCGTGGTGGACGCATCCATCCCGGGTGTGCTTTCATCCGGCCATGGAGACCTCTGGCACGGCACACACGGTGCTGCTCGACCCGTTCTGGGTGAGCCGCCGCGCCGACCAGTTCGACCAGGTCTGTTGCTGACCGCCGTCCCACGGCCCGCGACCTCGTTCCCTTCTTTCTGTCTTCTCGTTCCGGCTGCTTCCGACTAGCCCCTGTCCAGGGCGGGTTGCGAGGGCCGGTCGGCCGCCGTTGCCGCGAAGGAACTCCCATGGCTCAACTCACAGCTTTGCCCGTCATCGACATCTCTCGCTTCCGCACCCCGGACACGGACCGGGCCGCCTTTCTCGCCGAACTCCGGTCCGCGGCGCACGAGGTGGGCTTCTTCTACGTCACCGGACACGGTGTCTCCGCAGCCCTGCGGGACGAGGCGCTGACCGCGGCACGCGCCTTCTTCGACCTGCCCGAGAAGCGGCGGCTGGAGATCGAGAACCTCAACTCGCCCCAGTTCCGCGGCTACACCCGTACCGGGACCGAGTACACGGCGGGCGGCGCCGACTGGCGGGAGCAGATCGACATCGGCCCGGAGCGGGCGGCGTTGGAGACCGGTCCGGACGACCCCGACTACCTGCGCCTGGTCGGCCCGAACCAGTGGCCCTCGTCGCTCCCGGGCCTCAAGGACATCGTGCTCCGCTGGCAGGCGGAGGCGCTGCGGGTCAGCCGGGAGGTGCTGCGCGCCCTGGCCGCGGCGCTCGGACAGGACGAGGGCTACTTCGACCAGTGGTTCGACGACGAGGCGGCCGTCCACGTGAAGATCGTGCACTACCCGCCGCGGGTCGCGCAGGACGCCGACCAGGGGGTGGGCGCGCACAAGGACTACGGCTACCTCGCCCTCCTCCAGCAGGACGACGTGGGCGGACTCCAGGTGCAGCGCGAGGACGGCGGCTGGATCGACGCGGTGCCCGTGCCCGACGCCTTCGTGTTCAACATCGGGGAGATGCTGGAGATCGCCACCCAGGGCTATCTGAAGGCCACGCGGCACCGAGTCGTCAGCCCGCAGCCGGGCGTCGACCGCTACTCGATCCCCTTCTTCCTCGGTCCGCGCCTGGACGCGGTCGTCAAACCGCTGGAACTCCCCGCCGAACTAGCCGCGTTGAGCCGGGGCGTCACCGACGACCCGGACAATCCGTTGCTCGCGGCCTTCGGCGAGAACGCGGTCGTCGGCTGGCTCCGCTCGCATCCGCGGGTCGCCGAGCGCTGGTGGTCCGATGTCCTGGCGAGGCGGGAGAACGGCTGATGAGCACCGCCGACTGGGCGTTCGAGACCCGGCAGGTGCACGCCGGCGCGGTCCCCGACCCGGCCACCGGGGCGCGGGCGGTGCCGATCCACGCGACCGCCGGCTATGTCTTCCGGGACACCGGGCACGCCGCCGCGGCCTTCGAACTGGCCGACCTCGCCACCCACGCCTACACGCGACTGTCGAATCCGACCACCGCGGTGGCGGAGGAGCGGATCGCAGCCCTGGAGGGCGGTTCGGCGGCGGTCGCCGTGGCCAGCGGGCAGGCCGCGACCAGCCTCGCCCTGCTCAACCTGGCCCGCGCGGGCGACCACATCGTCGCCTCGTCGTCCCTGTACGGCGGCACCCGCACCCTGCTTGAGCACACGTTCGCCGACTTCGGCATCGAGGTCACCTTCGTCGACGACCCGGACGACCTGGGCGCCTGGTACACGGCCGTACGGCCCACCACCAAGGCGTTCTTCGGCGAGACGCTCGGCAACCCGCGCGGCAACGTCCTCGACACCGAGGCGGTCGCCCGCATCGCCCACGAGGCCGGCGTCCCGCTCGTCGTCGACAACACCGTGCTCACGCCCTACCTGCTGCGTCCCCTCGAACACGGCGCCGACATCGTCGTGCACTCCACCACCAAGTTCCTCTCCGGCCACGGCACCGGCATCGGCGGGGTCGTCGTGGACAGCGGGCGCTTCGACTTCGGCGCGGATCCCGGCCGCTGGCCCGGACTGACCGGCCCGGACCCGACGTACAACGGCCTGTCCTTCTGGGACTCCTTCGCGGACCTGGGGCTGGCCTACGCGCTGCGCCTGCGTACCCGGCTGGTGCGGGACCTGGGCCCGGCCGTCTCCCCCTTCAACAGCTTCCTGCTCCTGCAGGGCCTGGAGACGCTCAGCCTGCGCGTCGAACGGCACGTCGCCAATGCGCAGGCGCTCGCCACCTGGCTGGAGGACCAGCCCCAGGTGACGCGGGTGCACTACGCAGCACTGCCCTCCAGCCCCTGGCAGACCCAGGCCAAGCGCTATCTGCCGCGCGGCGCCGGAGCGGTGCTCTCCTTCGAACTCGCGGGCGGTCTGGAGTCGGGCCGGCGCTTCGTCGAAGGGGTCCGGCTGTTCAGCCACCTCGCCAACATCGGCGACGTGCGCAGCCTCGTCATCCACCCCGCTTCCACCACCCACGCCCAGTTGGACCCCGCCCAGCAGGCCGCGGCCGGGGTCACCCCCGGCCTGGTGCGGCTGTCGGTCGGCATCGAAGGCGTCGCCGACCTGATCGCCGACCTTGACTCAGGCCTGCGAGCAGCCGCCGTATGACCTCCACCGCACGCCCCCGAGGAGCCCGACCCGCCATGCGCCGCAGCACCGCCCTCCGCCTCACCGCCACCGCGGTCATCGCCGGCCTGTCCGTGACCTCCTGCGGTACCGGAACCGCCGACGACCCCGCGAACGCAGGACAGACCAGCCAGGCGACCCAGCCCACCGACATCGACAAAGGCGCCACCGTCGACGTACGCCTCGTCCTTGAGCCGACCAGCCTCGACATCGCCGACATGGCGGGCGCGGCCCTCGACCAGATCCTCCTCGACAACATCTACCAGGGACTGCTCACCCGCGACGAGAACAACAAGATCGAGCCGAGCCTGGCGACGTCCTACGAGCAGTCGTCGGACGGACTCACCTACACCTTCCACCTCGCGAAGAACGCCACCTTCCACGACGGGAGCAAGGTCACCGCGGCCGACGCCGTCTGGTCGCTGCGGCAGGTCACCGCGGCCGGCTCGAAGAACCCCGACGCGGCGGCACTCGCCTCCGTCAAGAGCGTGTCCGCCACCGGCGACCACACCGTCGTCGTCACCCTCAAGCACCGGGACACCGGCTTCACCTGGGGACTGACCGAAAGGGCCGGCATCGTCTTCGAGAAGGGCACCGCCTTCTCCTCCCTCGCCGGGAAGGAGAACGGCACCGGGCCGTTCAAGCTGAGCGACTGGAAGCGCGGCTCGTCCATCACCTTCGTCCGCAACGACGCCTACTGGGGGAAGAAGGCCAAGGTCGCCAAGGTCGTCCTCCACTACATCAAGGACGACAACGCCGCGGGCAACGCCCAGCAGACCGGCCAGACCGACATCGAGACCGCCGCCGACGCCACCCTGCTCCAGCCGTTCTCCGACACGAGCAAGTACACGGTGCTGCGCGGCGACACCACCGACAAGTTCACACTCGCCTTCAACAACGCCTCGGGTCCGACCAAGGACGTCCGGGTACGGCGTGCCATCCGCCGGGCCATCGACAACGCCGGCCTCGTCAAGACCCTCGGCGGCGCGGCCAAGCTGGTCGGTGGCCCCGTCCCGGCCACCGACCCCGGCTACGAGAACCTCACCGCCGTCGACGCCTACGACCCCGCGAGCGCCAAGGAGTTGCTCAAGCAGGCCGGTCACGGCAGCGGCCTCAAACTCACCGTGCAGATCCCCAACATCTACCCGGCGGAGATCGGCGACTACCTGGCCTCCGAGCTGAAGCAGGTGGGTATCCAACTCACCGTCCGGCAGGTCGAGTTCCAGACCTGGCTCGACTCCGTCTACACCAAACACGACTACCAGCTCAGCCTCGTCGACCACGCCGAGGCCCGTGACCTGGGCAACTTCGCCAACCCCGGCTACTACTTCGGCTACGACAACGCTAACGTCCGGAAGTGGTACGCCGCCGCCCAGACCGCGACCGGCGACGCCGACCGGGACGCCCTGCTCAAGAAGGCGGCCAGGCAGGTCTCCGAAGACGCCGCCGCCGACTGGCTGTACGTCAGCCAGACCCTCACCGTCGTCCGCAGCGGGGTCACCGGCGTGCCGCGGAACTTCACCAGCAACCGCTACGACCTCGCGGACCTCGCCGTGGCGAAGAAGTGAGGCCCGCGTGACCCTGTACGTGGTGCGCCGGGCCGCACTCTTCGTGGTGTCCCTGTTCGCCGCCAGTGTGCTGATCTTCCTGGTGCTGCGGCTGCTGCCCGGCGACGTCGCCCAGACCATCGGCGGCATCAAGGCCACCCCGGCCCAGGTCGCGGCCGTACGCCACGACCTGGGCCTGGACCGGCCGCTCGCCACCCAGTACGGCAGCTGGATCGGTGGCGTCGTCACCGGTGACTTCGGGCATTCGGCCCTGGACGGGACATCCGTCTCCGGGCAGCTCGCCGAGAAGTTCGCCGTGACCGGACCGCTCGCCGCGGGCGCCGTCGTCCTGGCACTCGCCTTCGCCGTCCCCCTCGGCATCCTCGCCGCCGTGCGCCGCGACTCCCGGCTCGGCGGCGCGGTCAACGCACTCGGGCAGCTCGGCATCGCGCTGCCCACCCTGTGGGTCGGGCTGCTGCTCGTCGTGGTCCTCGCGGTCCAGGTCCGCTGGCTGCCCGCCCAGGGCTTCCCCGTGGACGGCTGGCACGAGCCGGGGCAGGCGCTGCGCAGCCTGGTGCTGCCCTGGCTGACGCTGGCCCTGTCCGAGGGCGCCGTCCTGCTGCGGTTCGTCCGGTCCGCCGTCCTCGACGTTCTGCACCAGGACTGGCTGCGCACCGCCCGGGCCAAGGGCCACACGCGCACCGGCGCGCTGGTGCGGCACGGACTGCGCAACGCGGCCGTCCCCGTCGTGTCGGTGCTCGGTCTGCAGATCGCCGCACTGGTCGCGGGCGCGGTCGTCGTGGAGCAGGTCTTCGTGCTGCCCGGCGTCGGCCAGATGCTGATCACGGACGTCGGCAACCGCGACCTGGACAAGGTGCAGGGCGAGGTCCTGCTGCTCACCGGCGCCGTCCTCGTCGTCGGATTCCTGGTGGACCTCGCCCACCGGCTGATCGACCCGAGACTGCGGAGCGCGGTATGAGGATCCCCGTCGTCGCCCGCGCCCTGCTGCGCAGCCGCAGCGGGCTGGCCGGAACCATCCTCGTCGGCTTCCTCGTCCTGTCCGCCCTGGTCTCCCTGGCATGGACGCCGTACGACCCCACCCTCGCGCGTCCTCAGGACGGCTGGCTGCTGCCCTTCTCCGGCGGGCACGTCCTCGGCACCGACCGGCTGGGCCGCGACGAGCTGAGCCAGTTGCTGGTCGGCGCCCGCGCCACCTTGCTCACCGCCGTCCTCGCGGCCGCCGTCGCCGCCGTCGTGGGGCTCGCCCTGGCACTGACGGCGGTGCTGGTCCCGCGCTGGATCGGCGCCGCCGTCGTCCAGCTCACGGACGTGCTGATCGCCTTCCCCGTCCTGCTGATCGCGATGATCCTCACCGCGGTCTACGGCGGCTCCATGTGGACCGTGGTCGGCGCGGTCGGCATCGGGGCGGGTGTCAACCTCGCCCGGGTCGCCCGCGCCGAGGCCGGGCGCGTGCTGAACACCGACTACGTGCTCGCCGCCCACGCCGCCGGCTCCGGCACCTGGCGGACCGTCCGCAAACACCTGCTGCCGAACATCGCACCCACCCTCGTGGTGCAGCTCTCGCTCGTGCTCTCGGTGGCGGTGCTCGCCGAGGCGGCCCTGTCGTTCCTCGGGTTCGGGGCGCCGGCGCCCGCGGTGTCCTGGGGGCGCATGCTGCACGAGCAGCAGCAGTACATCGCCGCCCGCCCACTGCTCGTCATCTGGCCCGGGCTCGCCGTCGCCGCATCCGTCCTCGGGTTCAACCTGCTCGGGGACGGGCTGCGCGAGGCCGCCGACGCGCGCCTGCGGGTGCGGGAGGCGGCGGACATCCGCCCGCGGGTCCGGGAGGCGGCGTCATGAGCCTGCTGACGGTCAGCGGTCTGAGCGTGCGGATCGGCGGTGCCACCGTCGTCGACGAGGTCGGCTTCGAACTCGCCCCCGGGGAACGGCTCGCGCTGATCGGCGAGTCCGGTTCCGGCAAGTCGCTCACCGCCCTCGCGGTGATGGGACTGCTGCCGGACGGCGCCCAGGCCACCGGCAGCGTCCGCTTCGGCGAGCAGGAACTGCTCGGCCTCGGCGACCGCGCCCTGTCCCGGCTGCGCGGCGAGCGCATGGCCATGGTCTTCCAGGAGCCCATGAGCGCGCTCAACCCCCTGATGCGCATCGGCAGGCAGCTCTCCGAGCCGCTGCGTCTGCACCGCGGCCTGAACCGGCGCCGGGCCGCGGCAGCCGCCGTCGAACTCGCCGCGCAGGTGGGCCTGCCGGACCCGGAACTCGTCGTCCGCTCCTGGCCCCACCAGCTCTCCGGCGGCCAGCGTCAGCGCGTGGGCCTGGCCATGGCCCTCGCCACTCGCCCGGCGCTCCTGATCGCCGACGAACCCACCACCGCCCTCGACGTCACCGTCCAGGCCGACATGCTCGCCCTCCTGGACGAACTCGTCCACGAGCACGGCACCGCACTGCTGTTCATCAGCCACGACCTGGCGGTCGTCGCCCAGTTGTGCGCACGGGCCGCCGTGCTCAAGGACGGCCGCCTCGTAGAGGAGGGCGCCACCGACGCCCTGGTACGGCGCCCTCAACACCCGCACACCCAGCGGCTGGTGGCAGCCGCCCGCGCCGCCGGATCGGAGGAGGTCCCCCGATGACCGAGCTGCTGAAGGGCACCGGCCTCAGCCGCAGCTTCCGGCTGCCGCGCACCTCGCTGCTCGCCCCGGCCGTGCACCGTCACGCCGTCCTGGACGTGTCACTCGAGCTGCGCGAAGGCCGCAGCCTCGGCATCGTCGGCGAGTCCGGCTCCGGCAAGTCGACCCTGGCCCGGCTGTTGCTCGCCCTGGACCGGCCTGACTCCGGGACCGTGCACTACCGAGGGCGCGAGGTGAGGCCGGGCAGGCTGCCCTGGTTCCGGCGTGAGGTCCAGGTCGTGCTCCAGGACCCGATGGGTTCTCTCGACCCTCGCGCCACCGTCCGCGACATCGTCGCCGAGCCGTTGGAGTGCCTGCGGCTGCCCGGCGACCACGACGACCGGGTGGACGAACTGCTGCGCGCGGTCGGCCTGGACCCGTCCGTGCGCGGCCGGTATCCGCACGAGTTCTCCGGCGGACAGCGGCAGCGGATAGCCCTGGCTCGCGCCCTCGCCCCCGGCCCGAAGGTCCTCGTCGGCGACGAACCGCTCAGCGCCCTCGACGTATCGGTGCGGGCACAGATCCTCGCCCTCCTCGACGACCTGGCCGCGGCCTACGGACTGACGCTGCTGTTCGTCTCGCACGACATCGGCGTCGTACGGCGGCTCTGTACCGACGTGCTGGTGATGAAGGACGGCCGAGCCGTCGAACAGGGGCCGGCCGCCGACGTGCTGGCGGCGCCCCGCCACCCGTACACACGCCGCCTGCTGGCCGCCGTACCCCGGCTGCCCGCATGACCGGGAGGACCGCATGACCTCGCACCCCGTACGCCGGCTCAGCCTGGGAGCCCTCGTCCACGGCTCCGGTGGCCACATCGCCGGCTGGCGGCACCCCGACGCCCGCCCCGACGGACAGCTCGACTTCGCCTTCCACGCCGACCTCGCCCGCACCCTCGAACGCGGCCGGTTCGACGCCCTGTTCGTCGCCGACGTCGTCGCCCTCTGGGGACACCAACTGGACTCCCTGTCCCGCACCGGCCGTGCCGAGCACTTCGAGCCGCTGACCCTGCTGGCCGCGCTGTCCCTGGTGACCGAGCACATCGGCCTGGCGGCGACGGCGACCACGACCTACAACCACCCCTTCCACATCGCCCGCAAGTTCGCCTCCCTGGACCACATCTCGGGCGGCCGCGCGGCCTGGAACGTGGTCACCTCCGTCGTCCCCCTGGAGGCAGCGAACTTCGGCTACGACAGCCACCTCGAACACGAGCTGCGCTACCGGCGCGCCGACGAGTTCGTGCAGGTCGTCAAGGCGCTCTGGGACAGCTACGACGACGAGGCGGTCGTCCGGGACAAGGCGGCCGGCCGCTACTACGACCCGGCCGGACTGCACACCCCCCACCACCGCGGCGAGCACTTCACCGTCCGCGGCCCGCTGAACATCTCCCGGCCGCCGCAGGGCCATCCGGTGGTCTTCCAGGCCGGATCCTCCGAGACCGGACGGGAGTTCGCCGCCCGACACGGCGAGGTCCTCTTCACGACCCAGCACGAACTCGGCGCCGCCCAGGCCTTCTACGCGGACATCAAGGCACGGGCCGCCGCCCACGGCCGGTCCCCCGCCCACGTCCTGGTCTGGCCCGGCCTCACCCCGCTCGTCGCACCCACCGAGGCCGAGGCCCGGCAACGCCTCGCCGAACTCCAGGACCTCATCCACGACGACGTCGCCCGCCGCCTCGTCCAGGACAACATCGGCGACCTCGACCTGACCGACCACCCGGTGGACGGCCCGCTGCCCGACATCCCCGACACCAACCGCAGCAAGTCGCGCCGCGATCTGCTCCTGAAGTTGGCACACGACGAGAAGTTGACGATACGTCAGCTCGCGCACCGGTTCGCGGCGGGGGCGGCGGTGGCCGGGACGCCCGAGCAGATCGCCGACCACATCGAGACCTGGTTCCGTGCCTACGCCGCCGACGGCTTCAACATCTCCTTCCCCTATCTGCCCGGCCCCGCCGAGGACTTCGTCGACCAGGTCGTGCCCCTGCTCCAGCGACGCGGGCTGCTGCGCACCGAGTACGAGGGCACCACCCTGCGCGAGAACCTCGGACTGCCGCGGCCCGCCGCCCGTGACCGACACCTCCAGGAGACCGGACGATGAGCCGCCGCCGCACCGACCAGCTCCATCTGAACGCCTTCCTCAAGCCGCCGGGGGAGTACCTGGCCGCCTGGCGGCACCCGGACACCGCCGCCGACGCCGGGGTGAACATCCGTGAGGTGCTCTCCTTCGCCCGGACCGCCGAACGGGCCGCGTTCGACGCGGTGTTCCTCGCCGACCTGGTCGGCGTGCCGTTCGCGAGCGAGGACGTGCTCAGCCGGGTCAGTGTGGTCAACGACTCCTTCGAACCGACCACCCTGCTCGCCGCGCTCGCCGCCGGCACCTCCCGGATCGGCCTCATCGCCACCGCCTCGACCAGTTACAACGAGCCCTATCACGTGGCCCGCACCTTCGCCTCCCTCGACCACATCTCCGGCGGCCGGGCCGGCTGGAACGTGGTGACCTCCCTCAATGACGGAGAGGCGCAGAACTTCGGCCTCGACAGCCACCTCGACCACGACACCCGCTACGAGCGCGCCGAGGAGTTCCACGACGTCGTCACCGGGCTCTGGGACTCCTTCGAGGACGACGCCTTCCGCCACGACCAGGCCGACGGAATCTACTTCGACCCGGCCAAGCTGCACGCCCTCAACCACGAGGGCAAGCACCTCAGGGTCGCCGGGCCGCTCAACATCGCCCGGCCCCCGCAGGGCCACCCGGTCATCGTCCAGGCCGGCGCCTCCGAGGCGGGCAAGAACCTCGCCGCCCGCGTCGCCGACGTGATCTTCTCCGGCATCAAGGACATCGGCCGGGCCCGGGAGTTCTACGCGGAGATCAAGGAACGCGCCGCCGCCCACGGCCGTGACCCCGACCACCTCAAGGTCCTTCCGGCGCTGTCCGTCATCACCGCGCCGACCGAGTCCGAGGCGCGCGACAAACACGCCCGCCTCATCGAACTCCTACCCCCGCAGGTGGCGTTGGCCGACCTCTCGTACTGGCTCGGCGGATTCGACCTCAGCCTCCATCCCCTGGACGGACCGCTCCCCGAGCTCCCGGTCTCCAACCAGTCGCAGACCGCTCAGCAGCAGATCTACGAGGACGCCCGCCGCGACAACCTCACCATCCGCGACCTCGTCCGACGCGTAGCGGACGACGAGCGGACGATCACCGGCACCCCGGAGCAGATCGCCGACCACATCGAGGAATGGTTCCAGGGGCGTGCCGCCGACGGCTTCAACGTGATCTTCCCCTATCTGCCGGGCACGTTGAACGACTTCGCCGACCTGGTCGTCCCCGAACTGCGTCGCCGCGCCCTGTTCCGCACCGAGTACACGGGCACCACGCTCCGCGACCACCTCGGCCTGCCCCGGCCGCCCAGGGCCTGCTGACCACACCCCCGTACCGACACCTGCACCCGCCGCAGAAGAAGGAGAACGCCATGACCACCGTCGCCCGTTTCGAGATCCTCCGGGCAGGCCCCCGCTTCGGCGCCGAAGTCGTCGGCGTCGACCTGACCTCACCCGTCGACGACACCACCGCCGAGGAACTGCGCCGGGCCTTCCGCGAGCACAAGGTCCTCGTGTTCCGGGGCCAGCACCTGACGCCCGACCAGCAGGTGGCCGCAGTCAGCGTCTTCGCGCGGCCCTTCGACCACCCGACCGCCGTGAAGCACCCGGCCAACCCGCTCGTCTACCCGTACAACGTGAAGCAGACCGGCAAGGCCAGCACCTGGCACATCGGCGGCCTGTGGCGCGACCCCGTGTTCGCGATCGAGTCCCTGACCTACGAGGTGGTGCCCGAGCTGGGCGGCCACACCCTGTGGGCGGACCTCCAGGCCGCGTACGACGACCTGTCAGAACCGTTCAAGGTGCTGCTGGAATCGGTCGGCGCCCTCTACGACGGCAACGCGGAGAACTACGCGCAGGGCAGCAAGAAGAACGCTCCCGGCGAACCCGTCGAGCACCCGGTCGTCCTCACCCACCCGGTCACCGGCCGCAAGGGCCTCTTCGTCAGCAGCTCGGCGAAGCAACTCACCGGAGTGACCCCGGCCGAGAGCAAGGTGCTGCTCGACCATCTGCTCCGGCACGCCTCCTCCCCGAACTACACGATCCGGTTCGGCTGGAAGCCCGGCGACTTCGTCCTCTGGGACAACAGGGCGACCTGGCACTACGCCGTCGACGACTACGGCGACGGCGAACGCGTCTACCGCAAGGTCCTCGGTGTGGAGCCGGACGCGGGCACCACGGAGCGGCACGCCTGAATGCTCCCGGGAGAAGACCGCGCCGCCCGCCGCGTACTGCTGGTGTGCATGGCCGCTGGGGCGACGACCTTGCTGGACCAGGCAGTCCTGAACATCGCGATCCCGAGCCTGCGGCACTCGCTCGGGGCCGGTGCGGCGGACATCCAGTGGATCGTGGCCGGTTACTCACTGGCCTTCGGACTGGCCCTCGTACCCGGGGGCAGCCTCGGAGACCTGCACGGCCGCAAGTGGCTCTTCATCGCAGGCGTAGCCGTGTTCCTCCTGGCGGGGGTGGCGGCCGCGACCGGCGGCGGCCCGGGAATCGTGATCGGCGCGCGGCTGGTGCAGGGCGCCGCTGCGGGGCTCGTCAACTCCCAGGTGATCGGCACCGTCCAGGACGTGTTCCACGGGCTCGACCGAGGCCGGGCGCTCGGCCTGTACGCGGTGACGGGCGGCGTCGCCGCGGCACTCGGCCCACCGCTCGGCGGCGCACTGGTCGCCGGGCTCGGACCCGAGGCCGGCTGGCGCTACTGCCTCCTGCTGAGCGCACCGTGCGCGGTGCTCACCCTGGTCCTCGCGGCCCGCTGGCTGCCACCGCCCCGGCGTACCGCCCGCGACTCCCGGCTGGACGTTCTCGGCCTCGCCCTGGCCTGCGGATGCACACTGACGCTGATGGTGCCGTTCATCCGCACACCGGACAGCGGGGGACAGGCACTTCTGTGGGCGGCCGGAGTGGCCGTCCTGGCGTGCGCGTTCACCGTGCACCAGCGGCTGCGGGTCCGCAGGGGCCGGGTGCCGCTGGTCCATCCGGCGCTCGCGTCGTCGAAGCCGTACCTGCTGGGCACGGCCGTCGCGATGGCCCAGTTCGGCTCCTCGATCGCCGCGTCCCTCGTGCTCACCGTCTTCCTCCAGGACGGGCTCGGTCTGCCCGCCCTCCTCACGGCGGCGATCTCGCTCCCCTCGGCCATCGCGATGGGTGTCTCCTCGGCACTCGCCTGGCGGCTGGTGCGACGGATCGGACCGCGCACGGTGAACGTCGGCCTGGCGATCGGCATCTGCGCCGCCCTGGGCGGGGCGGTGGCCGCGTTCCTCGCGCCGTCCGCCGCCCTGCCGATCCTCCTTGCCGTGACACAACTGCTGTCGGGTGCCGCCGGCGGGCTCTCCGTCTCGCCCAACCAGACCCAGGTCCTTCAGTACGCGCCGGCCGAGGCCGCCGGCGTGGGCGGCGGCATCCTGCAGATGGCCCAGCGCATCGCGGCCGCCGTCTGCCTCAGCGCCGTATCGGCGGTCTATCTGCACTCCGCCTCCGGCTCGTCCGCGGGCAGCGGCCCACGAGCCGCGTACGCGTTCGCCTCCTGCGTCTGCGCCGGGCTGCTCGCCGCCGCGCTGGTGCTGTCACGACTGCGCGAGGCCACCGCCGCAACCCGTTCACCGAGACCCGAATTCCCTGCTCTGAGGAGTCCCCGAGATGACCGGCACCACGACGACCGCAGCCCGCAAGAACGGTAGGAGCCCGGAAGAACCGGAGCATGTGCTCGACACGGCACCCGATCCCCGGCCCGGGCTGCGCGCCTACCTGGAGGTCAAGCGGGCCGCCCTGCTCGCCAGGCGGCAGGCCCAGCGGACCGCTCCTGTCACGGAGCCGAACCGGCTGCGGGCCCGTACCAAGGCCGAGGAACGCAGCGGCGTACGGCGTATCCGCATCCGCCACCATCAGATCCTCAGCGACTCCCCGCTGGACTTCGCGGGCTACGACCTCGGGCCCGCCTCCCCGGAGATCCAGCTCGGCGTGTTGTCCAGCTGCCTCACCCACGTCTTCCTCATCCAGGCAGCCGACCTGCGCATCCCGCTGGACTCCCTGGAGGTCGAGGTCCAGGCGGACCAGGACCCACGCGCCGGGGAACCAGGCTTCGAGCAGGTGCCGATCTACCCGCACAACATCTCCTACACCGTGCACATCACCTCACCCGCGGCAAAGGAACGCATCCGCGAACTCCATGAGACGGTCGAGCGCAAGTGCCCGATCTACAACCTGCTGAGCAACCCGCAGCACATCACCGGACGGGTCGTGCTGACCGGAAGTCCGCAGGAGATCTGACGGCATTCGGCGAGGGCGGCCCCGATGTGTCAATGTCCGGATGCCGGGCGCGCATTGACGCGTGGAAAGACGCGTTCGTACACTCCTGGACACGACGACTGTCGGCCACCGGCCGGTGCCAGGCCGCGCCCGCCCGACACGGACAGGTGCGTCGTCGTAGGACTGGTCAGGGGATGGGGACGGTCATGCAGCGCGTGCACATCGGTGCCGCACAGCTTGGACTGGTGGCCAGGTTGGACATCGACCTCCGCCGCCGGGCGAGTTCCCTCTGTAGCTGATTCCGGGACGTGACCGGACCGGACAGGCCCGGTTTGCAGCTGTCTGTTCGCACGCGTCGCGTCCGTTCAGCGTGACGCGCTTCGCACCTCGTTCCAGGCCTCGCACGATGGGAAGCGCGCCGGCGCGCCTCCCGTTCATGCGCCCGCGCCCCAGGAGAGCGCATGTTCATGTCCCCGGCGCAGCAGATGCGCACCGTCCCCTCCCTCTCTATCCCCGGACGTCAGCAGGAGATCGGCCGGCTTCAGGCCGCGTGGGAACTCTGCCGTAACGGCCGGGGCAGCGTGGTCACCCTGCACGGCCCGGTAGGCGCCGGACGTACCGAACTCCTCGACACCTTCAGCGAGTTCGCCGATTCGGACGGTGCCCAGGTGCTGATGGCCGCAGGCTCCCCCCTGGAGCGGGAGTTCCCGCTCGGTATCGTCCGCCAGCTCTTCCAGAGCCCGCACCTGGCACCGGAGATCGCGTCCGAGGCGGCCCGTCTCATCGAGAACGGGGTGGCCGTCGGTCCGGCACCGCACTGGTCCTCACCCGAGGGCGGCGAGGGCGGCTCCCGGGTCCGGCCCACGCCTCAGGTGCTGCACGGCCTGAGCACGCTCCTGCTGGACTTCGCCAGGCACACACCGCTGCTCCTGGCCGTCGACGACCGGCAGGACGCCGACATCCAGTCCCTGGAGTTCCTGCTCTACCTGGCCCGCCGCATTCGCAACGCCCGCGTCCTCACGGTGCTGTGCTCCCGAGAGAACATGACGCCACCCGAACCCTTCTTCGACGTCGACCTGGCCAGTCAGCCGCATCACGAGCGCATCCGGCTCCGGCTCTTCGGCCCCGAGGTGATCGCCGAACTGATGGGCGCCCGGCTGGGCGAGGAGACAGCACGGCGACACGCCGGCGCGGTGCACGACCTCACCGGTGGAAACCCGCTCCTCGTCCGGGCCGTCATCGACGACCAGGAAGCCGGGGGCGGCCACCCTGACCTGGTGGTGGGGGAGAACTACCGCCGCGGGGTCATGAACTGCCTGCACCGCGTCGACCCCTTCGCGCTGCGCGTGGCCCGAGGCGTCGCCGCGCTGGGCCGTCCCGCCGAGTCCTCGCTGCTCGCCGAACTCCTCCTATTGGCGAACGACTCACCGCCGCGCGCCCTGTATCTCCTGCACGCGGCAGGCCTGTTCCGGGACGGCTACTTCCGGCACCCGAGCGGAGCGGGCGACCTGCTGGCGGCGATGCGGCCCGCCGAACTCGCGGCACTGCACCGCCGCGCGGCCGGTCTGCTGCAGGACGCCGGCGCACCCGCGGAACACATCGCCGAGCAGATGCGCGCGGCGGAAGGACAGGTGCGGGCGCCGTGGGCCGCCGACGGCACGGCACCGGCGATGCCCGTCGGAGGCACCCAGGCACCGGAACCCGTCGACGAGGCGCGGCGCCCCGAGTCCGACCATCCCCAGGACGTCGTCATCCAGTGCGTGCCCTGGCTTCCCGAGAGCGGCCCCGACGCCGCCACCCCGTCCCCCCGGCAGCAGCGCACCAGAGTGCGCCATCTGTTCTGGCACGGGCAGGTGGACGAGGGGGTCACCGGCCTGCAGCGGTACGAGGCCGAGCACTGGGCGGACCCCGGCGCCTGGTCGCGGCTGCGCGACTGGGTCCGCTACTGGTACCCGGCCCTCCTCCCGAGGACCGGCGCCGGACCGGACGCCGGACGCGACCGCCCCGGCGGGACCCGCGCCACGCCACCGGACGGCATGGGGGTGCTGACGGCGCTGCTCGACGGACTGCCCGCACCGGACGCCGTGGCGCGGGCCGAGTCAGTCCTGCGCGAGAGCCGGCTCGGTGACACTCCGGTCAGGTCACTCACGGCGGCGCTCACCGCGCTTCTCTACGCGGACCAGTCGGACCGCGCCGCACGCTGGTGCGCCGCCGTCACCAACAGGCCCGGCCGCGGACACGACGCGACCGAGGACGCCCTGCTGGCGGCGCTCACCGCCGAAGCCGCCCTGCGCCAGGGCGATGTACGCACCGCGGAGGAATACGCCCGCGCGGCCTTCCAGCAGATCGATCCCGACCGCTGGGGCGTCGGAGTGGGCTTCCCCCTGGCCACCATGATCGCCGCACGGACCGCCCTGGACCGCCACGAGGACGCCGCCCGCTACCTGGCCATGCCCGTGCCGGGGGCGATGTTCCGCACCCCCATGGGACTGCACTACCGCTACGCCCGGGCCGGACACCACCTGGCGGTCGGCGACGCCGAGGCGGCCCTCGCCGACTATCAGGAGTGCGGGGCGACCATGGCCCGCTGGGACCTGGACCACCTGCCCGGCCTCGTCCCGTGGCGCATCGGCGCCGCCCGCGCCCAGCTCGCCCTCGGCCGCCCCGGGGCCGCCCGTTCTCTGATGGACCGTCAGCTCAAGGATCTCGGTCTCGGCCGGCCCCGCATCCTGGGAATGGCGTTGCGTACGCGGGCCGCCGCTGCCGAGTCGGCCGAGCGGACCCCGCTGCTGGAACGGGCGGTGCAGGCGCTGGAGATCTCCGGCGACCAGTTCGAACTGTCCGCGGCGCTCGCCGAACTGAGCGCCGCCCACGGCGCGCTCGGCGACCCCGCCCAGGCGAGGACCGCCGACCGTCGGGCCCGTCACCTGTCCCGAGTCTCGGGCACCGCTCCGGCACAGCCCGGTGACGACGAACTCAGCGAAGCCGAAAGGCGGGTGGCCGAACTCGCGGCATGCGGTCTCACCAACCGGGAGATCGGACAGAAGCTCTTCATCACGGTCAGCACCGTCGAACAGCATTTGACGAAGGTCTACCGGAAACTCGGGGTGCGCCGCAGAATAGAACTCGCCGATTTACGGGAACTCCGCAGGGGACTGGCCGGTTGAACGGTGTGCACCGCCCCTAGGGGGGTGCCGGTAGGGGGTCGGCAGGGGGCCGGTAGGGGTCGTTCACGACCCCGGGGACACCATGCTGATCAGCATGTCTGCAGCGGAGAATGAAGCCACGGCCGTTGTCGGGATCGCCTGCCGGCTCCCCGGCGCCCCTGACCCGGGCGCTTTCTGGCGGCTTCTCGACGACGGCGTGAGCGCGATCGGGAATCCACCGGCCGGCCGGTTCCGCGAATCGGTGGATACCGCGGATGTTCGGCCCGGCGCATTTCTCGAGAACGTCGACCTGTTCGATCCGGAATTCTTCGGGATATCCCCGGCCGAGGCCGCCGCCGCCGACCCGCAGCAACGCCTCGTCCTGGAACTCGCCTGGGAGGCCCTGGAAGACGCGGGAATCCTCCCCGGCAACCTCGCCGCGTCCCGCACCGGCGTGTTCGTCGGATCGATCGCCGCCGACTTCGCGGGACTCGTCCACCGGCACGGCTCCGACGCGATCACCCGGCACACCCTGACCGGACTGAACCGGGGTGTCATCGCCAACCGCGTCTCCTACGCCCTCGACCTGCGCGGCCCGAGCCTCTCGGTGGACTCCGCGCAGTCCTCCTCACTCGTCGCCGTCCACCTGGCCCTGGAGAGCCTGCGCACCGGCGAGTCCGATGTCGCGTTGGCCGCCGGGGTCAACCTGAACCTCGCCCCGGACAGCACCCTCGTCGTGGACCGCTTCGGCGCGCTGTCCCCCGACAACACCTGCTTCACCTTCGACGCCCGGGCCAACGGCTACGCGCGCGGCGAGGGCGCGGTCGTGCTCGTCCTCAAGCCGCTCGCCCGCGCCCTGGCCGACGGCGACCCGGTGCACGCCGTACTGCTGGGCAGCGCGGTCGGCAGCGACGGCGCCACGCCGGGACTGACCGTGCCGGGCGCCGCCACTCAGGCGGAGGTGATCCGGGCCGCGCTGAACCGCGCCGGGGTCGGTGGCGCCGATGTGCAGTACGTCGAACTGCACGGCACCGGAACCCGCGTCGGCGACCCGATCGAGGCCGCCGCCCTGGGCGAGGTCTTCGCCGCCGGTCGTACGCCCGACGCACCGCTGTTCGTCGGCTCGGCGAAGACCAACGTCGGACACCTCGAAGGCGCGTCCGGCATCGTCGGTCTGCTCAAGACCGTGCTCAGCGTCCGCCACGGCCGCCTCCCCGCCAGCCTCAACTTCGCCACCCCCCACCCGGACATCCCCTTCGAGGGCCTCCGGCTGCGGGTGCGCACCGAGTCCGGCCCCTGGCCCCACCCCGACCGCCCGCCGGTCGCCGGAGTCAGCTCGTTCGGGGTCGGCGGCACCAACGCCCATGTCGTGGTCGGCCCGGCACCGGTACGCGACGACACCGCCGCCCGGCATGACGGCCCCTGGCTGTGGCCGCTGTCCGCGCACACCCCGCAGGCCCTGCGCGCCCAGGCCGCACGCCTGCGCGCCCATGTCGCACGGCGGCCGGACCTCGCACCGCACGACATCGGGCACACGCTCGCCACCACCCGCACCGCCTTCGCCCACCGGGCCGTGGTGATCGGCGCCGACCGCGACGAACTGCTTGCCGCGCTCGCCGCCCTGGAGGCCGGCGAACAGACGGCCGGCCTCGTCACCGGCCGCGCGGGCGAACAGGGCGGCACGGTGTTCGTCTTCCCCGGCCAGGGCCCCCAGTGGCCCGCCATGGCCCGTGAACTCCTCGCCACCGAAGCGGACTTCGCCGCCTCGATCGACGCGGTCGCCGCAGCCCTCGCACCCCACACCGACTGGTCTTTGCACGACCTGCTGCGCGGCACACCGGACGCCCCGTCACTGGAGCGCGTCGACGTGGTCCAGCCCGCCCTCTTCGCCGTGATGGTGTCCCTGGCCACCCTCTGGCAGGCCCGAGGCGTGCGCCCGGACGCGGTGATCGGGCACTCCCAGGGGGAGATCGCCGCGGCCCACGTCGCCGGTGCGCTGACCCTGGAGGACGCCGCCGCGCTGGTCGCCCTGCGCGCCCGCGCCATCGCCGAACTCCCTCTGTCGGGCGGGGGCGGCGGCATGGCCTCCGTACCGCTGCCGGAGGCAGACGTACGGGCGCGACTCGAAGGCTTCGGCGGCGCGCTGAGCGTGGCCGCCGTCAACGGCCCGTCCACCACCGTGGTCTCCGGCGACCGCACGGCCGTCGAGGAACTCGTTGCCGGGTACGCGGCGGACGGGGTCCGGGCCAAGGTCGTGCCGGTCGACTACGCCTCCCACTCACCCCAGGTCGAGCCGCTGCGCGAGAGCCTGCCCGCCCTGCTCGCCGCGATCCGGCCCCGCCCGGCGCGGATCGCCTTCTACTCGACCGTGACCGGCGGCCTCCTCGACGGCACCGCGCTCGACCCGGGCTACTGGTACCGCAACCTCCGCTCCACCGTCCGTTTCCGGCAGACCGTGGAGGCCGCGCACGCCGCCGGTCACCGGGCCTTCGTCGAGGTCAGTCCGCATCCCGTGCTGACGGTCGGTCTCGCCGACCTGCCGGGCACGGCCGTCACCGGCACCCTGCGCCGCGACGACGGCGGACCGCGCCGCTTCCTCACCTCCCTCGCCGAACTGCACGTCCGCGGCGGGGAGCTGAGGTGGACCGAGGTGTACGGCACCGAGGCCCGCCGGGTCCCGCTGCCCACATACGCCTTCCAGCGCCGCCGGATCTGGCTCGACGCGCTGCCGGGACCCGAGGCCCCGACCTGGACCCCCACCGAGACGGCGACCGAGCCCGACAGGCCGCCAACATCACCTGACGTCACGGCGGTCGAGCCCGCGGCCCGACAGCCGGCCGTCGGGGCCGTCCCCGCCGACGCGGACCTGCTGCGGATCGTCCGCTCCGGCGCGGCCCTCGTCCTCGGACAGCCGTCTCCCGAAGCAGTCGACCCCGACCTGACCTTCCGGGAGCTGGGCTTCGACTCCGTCTCAGCAGTCGAGTTCCGCGACCGCCTCGCCGCCGCCACCGGACTGGACCTGCCGTCCACCCTCACCTACGACCGCCCCACCGCCCGCGCGGTCGCCGATCACGTACGGAACCTGCTGGGCGGTCTGGACGAGGCCGCCATGGAGCCCGTACGAGAGGCCGCTTCGCACGTCGACGACGACCCGATCGCGATCGTCTCCCTCGCCGGCCGCTGGCCGGGCGGTGCGCAGACCCCCGAGGAACTGTGGGACCTGCTGCGGGAAGGACGGGACGCCGTAGGGGACTTCCCGGACAACCGCGGCTGGGACCTGGCCGCCCTCCACGACCCGGAAGGCCTGCGGCACGGGACGTCGTACACCCGGCAGGGCGGATTCCTGTACGACGCGGACCGGTTCGACGGGGCGTTCTTCGGTCTGAGCCCGCGCGAGTCCACCGCCATGGACCCCCAGCAGCGGCTCCTGCTGGAGTCCTCCTGGGAACTCCTCGAACGCGCCGGGATCGTTCCCGCGACCCTGCGCGGCACCCGCACCGGTGTCTTCGTCGGCGTCATGCCGCAGGACTACGGCCCCCGCCTGCACGAGACCCCGGAGGGCTACCAGGGGCACGCGCTCACCGGAACCCTCACCAGCGTCGCGTCCGGCCGTCTCGCCTACGCGCTGGGTCTCGAGGGCCCGGCGATCACCGTGGACACCGCCTGCTCCTCATCGCTGGTCGCCCTGCATCTGGCGGCGCAGTCGCTGCGGTCAGGGGAGTCGGACCTCGCCCTGGCCGGCGGCGCCACCGTGATGTCGGGGCCGGGCATGTTCACCGAGTTCAGCCGCCAGCGCGGGCTGGCACCCGACGGGCGCTGCAAACCGTTCGCCGCGGCGGCCGACGGCACGGCTTGGGCCGAGGGAGTCGGACTGGTCCTCCTGGAACGCCTCTCCGACGCGCGCCACCACGGCCACCGGGTACTCGCCCTGGTGCGCGGCTCCGCCGTCAACCAGGACGGCGCATCCAACGGGCTGACCGCGCCGAACGGCCCTTCCCAGGAGCGGGTCATCCGCCAGGCCCTGGCCTCCGCCGGACTGCGGCCCGGCGACGTGGACGCCGTCGAGGCGCACGGTACGGGTACCGCGCTCGGCGATCCCATCGAGGCGCAGGCCCTGATCGCCGTGTACGGAAAGGGCCGGGACGCCGGGCGGCCCCTGCTCGTCGGTTCCGCGAAATCCAACATCGGGCACACTCAGGCCGCCGCCGGAGTCACCGGGGTCATCAAGCTCGTGCAGGCCCTGGAACACGGCGAACTGCCCGGCACCCTGCACGTGGACCGGCCCACCCCGCACGTGGACTGGTCGGCCGGTACGGTCTCCCTCCTCACAGCCCCCACTCCCTGGCCGGCCCCGGTCGAGGACCGGCCCCGACGAGCCGGCGTGTCCTCGTTCGGCATCAGCGGCACCAACGCCCACGTGATCCTGGAGGCGGCGCCGCCCGCCGGGGACGAGGGCACCGTCGTGGCGTCCGCCGCCGTACCGGGGCCGTGGATCGTGTCCGCCCGCGACCACGACGCCCTCCGAGCCCAGGCGCGCCGCCTTCTCGCCCGCCTGGAGACGCTCGACGGGCGGGACACCGATGTCGGCTGGTCGCTGGCCGTCGCCCGGTCACTCCACGACCACCGCGCCGTGATCCTCGGCGACACCCGCGCCGCGCGGACCGCCGCGCTGCGCGCCCTGGCCGACGGCACGGACGCGCCCGGACTCGTGCACGGCCCGGCCGCCGGCCGCGAGATCCGCACGGCGGTCCTGTTCCCCGGGCAGGGCAGCCAACGCCCGGGCGCCGGGCGGGCGTTGTACGAGAACCACCCCGTCTTCACCGCCGCCCTCGACGAGACGGCGGCGCTCTTCGACGCCGAACTGGACACCCCGCTGCTCGACGTGATGTTCGCCGAACCGGGCAGCGCGCACGCGGCACTGCTCGACACCACCGCCTACACCCAGCCCGCCCTGTTCGCCCTGGGCGTCGCCCTGTACCGGCTCGCCGCCTCGTTCGGAGTCCGGCCCGACGCGTTCATCGGCCACTCGATCGGCGAACTGACCGCCGCGCACCTCGCCGGAGTCTTCTCGCTGCCGGACGCGGTCCGCCTGGTCGCCGCGCGAGGACGCCTCATGCAGGCGCTCCCGGAAGGCGGCGCCATGGCCGCCCTCCAGGCCACGGAGGCCGAAGCGGCACCGCTGGTCGCCGCGACCGCCGGGCGGGTGAGCATCGCCGCGGTCAACGGTCCCACGTCCGTCGTGGTCTCCGGCGACGCGGACGACGTGCAGCGCATCGCCGGTCAGTGGCGAGAACAGGGTCGCAGGACCAAGCTGCTGACGGTCAGTCATGCCTTCCACTCGCCGCACATGGACGCGGCCCTGGAGGACTTCCGGGCGATCGCGGCGAGCATCGAACTCACCGAACCGGTCATCCCCGTGATCTCCAACGTCACCGGACGGCCCGTGGCGGCAGGGCAGTTGACCGACCCCGACTACTGGGTGCGGCACATCCGCGAGGCCGTACGGTTCCACGACGGACTCGAAGCCCTGCGCGACCTCGGAGTGACGGCCTTCCTGGAACTGGGCCCGGACGCCGTCCTCACCTCCCTCGTCGAGTCCCTTGCCGAGACGGGCGCCGACGACCGACTCACCGCGGTCGCCGCGCTGCGGGGCGGCCGTGCGGAGACCCGGACCTTCACCGAGGCCCTGTCCCGACTGCACGTGCACGGCACGGCCGTCGACTGGCGGGCCGCGTTCGACCGGCACACCGTGCGCGCCGTCGACCTGCCGACCTACCCCTTCCAGCGCAGGCGGCACTGGCTGGACGCGCCCTCCGGCACCGCCGCGACCGCGGCCGGCCTCGACCCCACCGACCACCCCCTGCTCGGCGCCAGCGTCGAACTCCCCGACGACGCGGGCACGTTGTTCACCGGACGCATCGCCCTGCGCAGCCACTCCTGGCTCGCCGACCACACCATCGCGGGCCGGGTCATCCTGCCCGGCGCGGCCCTCACGGACCTCGCCCTCCACGCCGGCGGCGGCCGGGTCGCGGAACTGACCCTGGAAACACCGCTCGAACTGCCCGCCGACGGCGCGGTCCGGCTCCAGCTCTCCCTGGGCGCGGCCGACGACTCCGGCCGCCGCCCGCTGGCCGTGCACTCCCGCACGGAGGGCACCGACGCTCCCTGGACACGCCACGCCACCGGCCTCACGGCCGAGGCCTCGGTCCCGGTCGGCGCGACGAACGTCGTCTGGCCACCGGAGGGCGCCGAACCGGTCGACCTCACGGACGTCTACGACCGTCTCGCCGACGACGGCTACCACTACGGCCCTGCGTTCCGGCTTCTGGCCAAGGCCTGGCGGCTCGGCGACGAGGTGTACGCCGAGGTCGGCCCGGCCCCCGAGACCACCACCGGGCACGCCCTGCACCCCGCCCTGCTCGACGCCGCTCTGCACGCCGTCGTCGCCCTGGTCCCCGGATCGGCACGGCTGCGGCTGCCGTTCGCCTGGGAGGGCGTCACCCTGTACCGCCAGCGTGCGTCGGCCCTGCGCATACGGGTCCGGCCCACCGGCGTCGACACGGTCGCCATGCAACTTCGCGACACCTCAGGTGAGGTGGTCGCCGACGTAGCCGCGCTCACCTTGCGCGCCGCGCCCCGGCAGGACACCACGGCCGGACACCGGCTGGAGTGGGTTCCGGTGAACGCGCCCGAGGCTGTGCAGACGCCGGTCGGGTTACTGCTCCCGGCCACCCCCGAAGACCCGCGGACCGACCCCGCCGAGGCCGTTGCCGCCCGCGCCGGCCATCCCGCTCCGCCCGGTCCCGCCGGACCGTCGAGTGTCGTTGCGGTGCCCGATGGGGGCGTGCCGTTCATCGACCGGGCTGCGCGGGGCGACCGAGGTGAACCGCTGCGGGCCGACCCGGCCGAAGGTACCCGAGGTCGCGTCGACACCGACTCCGCGGGCGCCCTTCGGCCCGTGGGCCCGCCGACCGCGGCCGTCGTGCCCAACGGCGGTGTGCCGTCCATCGGTCGGGCGATCCTCGCCGCCCCTGACGACCCCCTGCGGGCCGTCGTGGCCGAGGCCGTCGGTCGTGTCGTCGAGGCCTACGACGACCCCGCCGCTCTGCCCCGTCCCCTCGGACCGGTGGTCCTGGCCGCCGGTCCCGACGCCACCGCCGTGCTCGACCTGCTCCAGCGCTGGCTCGCCCTCCCCGACACCGAGGACACCCGACTCGTACTGGTGACCCGCGACGCGGTCGCCACCCACCCCGGCGAGGACGTTCCCGACCCGGCCGCCGCCGCGGTGTGGGGACTGGTGCGTGCCGCGCAGGCCGAACATCCCGGCAGGTTCGCCCTCGTGGACCTCAACGCCAAGTCGGCCACCGGCCTTCCGCTCGCCGGTCTCGGCGCGCTGCTCGTCTCGGCGGAGGACCAGATCGCCGTCCGCGGGACGGATCTGCTGGTTCCCCGGCTGACGCGTGCCGCCGACCCGGACCTGCTCGCTCCGCCGCCGGACGCCGGTGATGCGTGGCGGCTGGACGCCGAGCCGCGGGGCAGTCTCGACGGACTCACCCTGCTGCCCGCCCCCGAGGCGGCGGCCCCGCTCGGGCCCGGTCAGGTCAGGATCGCCCTGCGCGCCACCGGCCTGAACTTCCGCGACGTGCTGATCGCGCTCGGCGTCTACCCGGGCGAGGCACGCATCGGGGCCGAGGGCGCGGGCGTGGTCCTGGAGACCGGGCCCGGCGTCACCGGCCTCGGGCCGGGCGACCGGGTCACCGGACTGGTACAGGGCACTCTCGGGCCGGTCGTCGTCACCGATCACCGGCTCCTGGTCCGCATCCCCGACGGCTGGAGCTTCGCCCGCGCGGCCGGCGTGCCCGTGGTGTTCCTCACCGCCTACTACGGACTCTTCGACCTCGCCGAACTCCGCCCCGGCGAGCGCGTGTTGATCCACTCGGCGGCCGGCGGCGTGGGCCAGGCCGCCGTCCAGCTGGCCCGGCACCGGGGCGCCGAGGTGTACGCCACCGCGCACCCCGCCAAGTGGGACACCCTGCGCGGCCTCGGACTGCCCGACGACCACATCGCCTCCAGCCGCACGCTCGACTTCGAGGACTTCTTCCGACGCGGCACCCCGGACGGCCGGGGCGTGGAGGTCGTACTGAACTCCCTGGCACGCGAGTTCACCGACGCCTCGCTGCGACTGCTCGCGCCCGAGGGCCGGTTCGTGGAGATGGGCAAGACCGACTGGCGGGACGCCGCGGCCGTGGCCGCCGAGTACGACGGCGCCGCCTACCTCGACTTCGACCTGTTCGACGTGGAGCCGGACCGGATCGGTGAGATCCTCGCCGAGTTGTTCGGCCTCTTCGCCGAAGGCGCCCTGGAGCCGCTGCAGTTCAGGTCCCAGGATGTCCGGCAGGCACCGCAGGCGCTGCGGAGGCTCGGTCAGGCCCGGCACACCGGCAAACTCGTCCTCACCCTGCCCCCGCCGCCCCCGGACCCGGCCGGAACCGTCCTGATCACCGGCGGCACCGGCACCCTCGGTGCGCTTGTCGCCCGTCGTCTGGTCACCCACCACGGCGTACGGCACCTGCTGCTCACCGGGCGGCAGGGACCGGCCGCCCCGGGCACTCGCGAACTCCGGTCCGCGCTGGCCGAGTTGGGCGCCGAGGTCACGATCGTCGCCTGCGACGTCGGCGACGCGGACGCGGTCGACGCACTGATCGCCGGCGTGCCGACCACCCACCCGCTGACCGCCGTCGTGCACACGGCGGGCGTCCTGGACGACACCGTCCTGACCTCGCTCACCCCACAGCGGCTGGCCGCCGTCGCCCGCCCCAAGGCGGACGGTGCCCGGCACCTGCACCGGGCCACCGCCCACCTCGACCTCTCCGCGTTCGTGCTGTTCTCCTCGGCCGTCGGCGTCCTCGGCAACGCCGGACAGGCCAACTACGCCGCAGCCAACGCCCAGGTGGACGCCCTCGCCCAGTACCGCCGGGTGCGTGGCCTGCCCGCCGTGTCACTGGCGTGGGGCCACTGGGCCGAGGCCGGCGGCATGGCGGCCGGCCTCGGATCCGCCGAGACGGACCGGCTCACCCGCATCGGCCTCGCACCGATGACGAACGACACCGCCCTCGCCCTGTTCGACACCGCGCTCGGCACGCCGTACCCGGTGGTGGTCGCCGCCGAGATCGACACCACCCCGTCGGAGAGCGGCCGGCAGTCCGGCGTGCTGCGCGATCTCGCGGCGAGGGCTCGGCCCGCCGTACGGTCCCGCGACACGTCCCCCGACCCGTCGGGTGCGCTGCGGCGCGCACTGGAGAGCGCGCCGCAGGCCGACCGCCGGCGCAGGCTGCTGGCCCTCGTGCGGAGCACCGCCGCGGCCGTCCTCGGGCACACCGACGCAACCGCCGTACGTCCCGCGATCGGCTTCATGGAGAGCGGGTTCGACTCCCTCGGCGTCATCGAACTGCGCAACCGCCTCGGCGCGGCCACCGGACTGCGCCTCCCGAGCACCGTCGTCCTCGACCACCCCACCCCCAGCGCCCTGGCCGCCCACCTCGACACGCTCGTCGCACCCGCCGCACCGCCCGCGCCGGAACCCGAACCGGCGGAACCCGCTCCCGCGGTCGACGTCGAGGTCCTGCTCGCGGCCGCCGACGACGACGAGATCTTCGACCTCATCGACAACCAGCTCGGCATTTCGTAGGAGAGGCACCCACCACATGACCACGCATGAGGCGAAGCTCCGCGACTACCTCACCCGCGTCGCCACCGAGCTGCACCACACCCGTGAGCGCCTGAAGGAGGCCGAGGCCAAGGCGGACGGCGGCCGCGACGGCGAACCGATCGCCATCGTCGGCATGGCCTGCCGCTTCCCCGGCGGCGCCGACACCCCGGACGCCCTGTGGCGGCTGGTGACCGAGGAACGCGACGTCATCGGCGGATTCCCCGCCGACCGCGGCTGGGACCTCGACCACCTCTACGACCCGGACCCCGATGCGACGGGCCGCAGCTACGCCCGCGAAGGCGGATTCCTCTATGACGCGGGGGAGTTCGACGCCGAGTTCTTCGGTGTCTCCCCGCGCGAGGCGCTCGCCGCCGACCCCCAGCAGCGCCTGCTCCTGGAGACCTCCTGGGAGGCACTGGAGCACGCGGCCCTCGACCCGACCGGCCTGCGCGGCACCCGCACCGGTGTGTTCGCCGGCGTCATCGCCCAGGAATACGGGCCCAGCCTGCACCACCTGCCCGCCGAACAGACCGACGGCTACGTCCTCACGGGCTCCACCACCAGCGTCGCCTCCGGCCGTATCGCCTTCACCCTCGGCCTGGAGGGACCCGCCGTCACGGTGGACACGGCCTGCTCCTCCTCCCTCGTGGCCCTGCACCTCGCCGCCCAGTCACTGCGGCGCGGCGAGTGCGACCTCGCCCTCGCGGGCGGCGCCACCGTGATGGCCGCGCCCGGCATGTTCATCGAGTTCAGCCGGCAGCGCGGGCTCGCCCCGGACGGCCGCTGCAAGCCGTTCGCCGCGGCGGCCGACGGCACCGGTTGGGGCGAGGGCGCCGGTGTCGTCGTGCTGGCCCGGCTCTCCGACGCCCAGCGCCTGGGCCGTCCGATCCTCGCCGTGCTCCGGGGCTCCGCCGTCAACCAGGACGGCCGCAGCAGCCAGCTCACCGCGCCCAACGGGCCCTCGCAGCAGCGCGTCATCAACGACGCCCTCACCGCGGCCGGACTCGGCCCCGGCGACGTCGACGCCGTCGAGGCGCACGGCACCGGGACCCGGCTCGGCGACCCCATCGAGGCACAGGCCCTCATCGCCACCTACGGCAGCGCACACACGGCCGAGCGCCCGCTGCTGCTGGGCTCGTTGAAGTCGAACATCGGGCACACCCAGGCCGCCGCCGGAGTCGCTGGCGTCATCAAGATGGTGCAGGCCATCCGGCACGGCCGACTGCCCAGGTCCCTGCACGTGGACGCGCCGACCCCGCACGTCGACTGGTCCGGCGGAACCGTCCGGCTCCTCACCGCCGCCCAGCCGTGGCCCGCCACGGAGGGGGAGCGGCCCCGGCGCGCGGCGGTCTCGGCCTTCGGCGTCAGCGGCACCAACGCCCACGTCATCATCGAGCAGGCCCCGGCGCGGACCACCGAGCCGTCCGACACCCCTGTTCCGCCCGCCCTCCCGTGGGTCGTCTCCGGCCGCACCCCCGACGCCCTGCGCGCCCAGGCCGCCCGGCTGGCCGACCACCTCGACACCACCGCCGACGCGCCCACCGACGTGGCGTACTCCCTGACCACCACCCGCACCGCCTTCGACGAACGTGCCGTGCTGGTCGGCGACGACCCGGCGGACGCGCTGCGTGCCCTCGCCCGCGGCGAGCACCCGGCGACCGCCGTGCGGGGTGCCACTGGGCCCGTCGGCACCGACGGCAAGGTCGTCTTCGTCTTCCCCGGCCAGGGCTCCCAGTGGCTCGGCATGGCCGCCGAACTCCTCGACAACGCCCCGGTGTTCGCCGCGAAGATCGAGGAGTGCGCGGCGGCCCTCGCCCCGTACACCGACTGGTCGCTGCTCGACGTCCTGCGCGGCACCGGCGAAACCCCCGACCCGGACCGCACGGACGTCGTCCAGTCCGCGCTGTGGGCGGTGATGGTCGCCCTCGCCGACCTGTGGAAGTCCTACGGCGTCACCCCTGACGCCGTGGTCGGGCACAGCCAGGGAGAGGTGGCCGCCGCGTACGTCGCGGGCGGACTGAGCCTGGAGGACGCGGCCCGGATCGTCGCCCTGCGCGCCCAGGCCCTGGAGTCCATCGCGGGCCGGGGCGGCATGGTCGCCGTGGCGTTGCCCGAGGCCGAGGTGGCCCGGCGCCTCGCCGAGCGGTGGCCCGGCAAACTGTCCGTCGGCGTGGTCAACAGCCCCTCCGCCGTGGCCGTCTCCGGAGACCTCGACGCCCTTGAGGAACTGCGCGCCGGCTGTGCGGCGGAGGGCGTCCGCACCAGCGTCATCCCGATCGCCTACGCCTCCCACTCCCCCCAGACCGACGCCCTGCGCGAACGACTGCTGGAAGCACTCGCACCCGTCACCCCGCGCACCGGAACCGTTCCGCTGCTCTCCACCGTGACCGCCGACTGGCAGGACACCGCCCAACTGGACGCCGCGTACTGGGTGTCGAACCTGCGGAGCACCGTCCGCTTCGAGGAGGCCACCCGTCGGCTCGCCGGCACCGACCGCACGGTGTTCGTCGAGGTCAGCGCGCACCCCGTGCTGACCGGTGCGATCCAGGAGACCCTGGCCGAGGCGCGACCCGTCGTCACCGGCTCGCTGCGCCGCGGGCAGGGCGGCCTCGACCGCTGGCTGCGTTCGGTCGCCGAACTGCACGTACAGGGTGTGCCCGTCGACTGGTCGGCCGCCTTCGCCGCCGGGTCCCCGCGCCGCGTCGCCCTGCCGACGTACGCCTTCCAGCGGGACCGCTACTGGCTGGACGCCACCCGCTCGCCCGAACTCCTCGCCCCGGCGCCCACCGCGCAGGACGACGCCTTCTGGAACCTGGTGACCGACCCCGACACCGGCCTGCTGGCCTCCGCCCTGGGGCTGACCACTCCCGAACTCGCCCCCGTACTGCCCGCGTTGGCAACCTGGCGAGAACGCCGCCTGGCCGCCGAGGCGTCCGAGCGGTGGCTGCACCGCCTGCTGTGGCGCCCGGCCCGCTCCGCCCGCCCGGGCCGGCGGCTCACGGGGGAGTGGCTGCTCGTCGTCCCCGACACCCACACCGACCACGCCTTCCCCGGTGCCCTGCGCGGCGCCCTGGAAGCGGCCGGTGCCCGAGTCGTCACCGTCCTCGTTCCCGCGGACACCGACCGGGCCGCGCTCGCCGCGCTCCTGCCGTCCGGCGCCACCGGGGTGGTCTCGCTGCTGGCGCTCTCCGAGGGCCGGCTCGACGGCCACGACGCCGTCCCGCGCTCGTACGCCGCCCAGGTCGCCCTCACTCAGGCCCTGGACGACGCGGGCGTGCCGGCGCCGGTCTGGTTCCTCACCCGGGGCGCGGTCTCCACCGGCCCCGCGGACCGGGTGACCGACCCCGAACAGGCCCTGGTGTGGGGCTTCGGCGCGATCCTCGCGGTGGAGAACCCCGCACGCTCCGGCGGTCTGATCGACCTCCCCGCCGACCCCGACGAGCACGCCTGGTCCCAGGTCGCCGCCCTGCTCGCCGACACCCGTCCGGACCGGGAACGCGAGGCCGCCGTCCGCCCGGTCGGTGTCCTGGCCCGCCGACTGGTACCCGCCGGACCACTGTCCTCTCGTGCCGACGACTCGGCCGACTGGCGGCCGACCGGCACGACGCTGATCACCGGAGGCAGCGGTGCCCTCGGCGGACACCTCGCCCGCTGGCTCGCCGCACGCGGCGCCCGGCACCTGCTGCTGGTCAGCCGTCGCGGGCAGGACGCACCCGGTGCGAGCGAACTCGCCGCCGAACTGGCCGAGGTGGGCACCACGGTCACCTTCGCCGCAGCCGACGTCGCCGACCGCGACCAGCTCGCGGCGGTCCTCGCCCTCGTGCCGGTGGACCGGCCGCTGACCGCTGTCGTGCACACCGCCGCCGCCCTCCACGACGCCCTGATCGGGGAACTCACCCCCGAGCACCTCGACCGCGCCCTGCGCGCCAAGGTGCTCGGCGCGCGCAACCTGCACGAACTCACCGCCGGCTCCGACCTGTCGGCGTTCGTCCTCTTCTCCTCCGTCGCCGGGATCTGCGGCATCCCCGGCCAGGCCAACTACGCCCCGGGCAACGCCTATCTGGACGCGCTGGCCGACCACCGACGGGCGGCCGGACTGCCCGCCACATCGGTGGCCTGGGGGCACTGGGCGGGTGACGGGATCGCCGCCGACGGCGCCGAGGAGACACTGCTGCGGCACGGCCTCGTCTCCCTGCCACCGGACGGCGCCCTCAGCGTCCTCGGCCAGGTCCTCGACCGTGCGGAGCAGCACCTCGTCGCCGCCGACGCCGACTGGTCCGTGTTCTTCCGGGGACGCCCGCACCCGCTCGCCGCCGAACTCCTGCATGCGCAGGGCCGGTCGGCGGCAGCCCCCGAGGAAACCGTCCGCCCGGACCGGTGGAGCGGACTCGCCCCGGCCGAGCTGCGCCGCGAACTCCTCGCCGTCGTACGGTCGCAGGCCGCCGCCGTCCAGGGCCACGGCACCCCCGACGTGATCGACCCGGCCCGCGCGTTCCGCGCCCACGGCTTCGACTCACTGATGTCCGTGGAACTGCGCAACCGGCTCACGGCGGCCACCGGCCACCCGCTGCCCGCCACACTCGTCTACGACCACCCCACGCCCGCCGCGCTCGCCGACTGGCTGGCCGGTGAACTCGGCACCGAGACACCCCACTCGGCCGAGACCGAGACGTCCGTGGCGCTCTCCCCGGTGGACGACGACCCCGTGGTCGTGGTCGGCATGGCCTGCCGCTTCCCCGGTGGGGTCACCTCCCCGGACGACCTCTGGCGGCTGGTCGCCGACGGTACCGACGCCCTCACCGGGTTCCCCACCGACCGCGGCTGGGACCTCGACCGCCTCTACAGCGCGGACCCCGACCGGCCCGGCACCTCCTACTCCAGGCACGGCGGATTCCTCGACTCGGTCGCCGAGTTCGACCCGGAGTTCTTCGGGATCTCCCCGCGCGAGGCGCCCGCCATCGACCCCCAGCAGCGGCTGCTGCTGGAAACCACCTGGGAGTTGTTCGAGCGGGCCGGCATCGACCCCACCGCGCTGCGCGGCAGCCGCACCGGCGTCTTCGCGGGCATCTCCGGCCGCGACTACGCCGGCCGCGGTCAGCATGTCCCGGACGAGCTGGAGGCCTACCTCGGCATCGGCAACGCCGGCAGCGTGGCCTCCGGACGCGTCTCCTACACCTTCGGCTTCGAGGGCCCGGCGGTCACGGTCGACACCGCGTGCTCCTCCTCGCTGGTCGCCCTGCACCTGGCCGCGCAGGCACTGCGGGCCGGGGAGGCCGACCTCGCGGTCGCGGGCGGCGTGCTCGTGATGTCGACGCCGACCACGTTCGTCGAGTTCAGCCGGCAGCGTGCCATGTCACCGGACGGGCGCTGCAAGGCCTTCGCCGCCGGGGCGGACGGCACCGGCTGGGCGGAGGGCGTCGGACTGCTGCTGGTGGAACGGCTCTCCGACGCGCGACGGCTCGGCCACGAGGTGCTGGCCGTCGTCCGCGCCTCGGCCGTGAACCAGGACGGTGCCTCCAACGGCCTGACCGCGCCCAGCGGTCCCTCCCAACAGAAGGTGATCCGGCAGGCGTTGGCCGCCGGCGGACTCGTCCCTGCAGACGTCGACGCCGTCGAGGCACACGGCACCGGCACCACCCTCGGCGACCCCATCGAGGCCCACGCCCTCATCGAGACCTACGGCAAGAACCGCCCCGCCGACCGCCCCCTGCTGCTCGGCTCGGTGAAGTCCAACATCGGCCACACGCAGGCCGCCGCCGGAGTCGCCGGCGTGATCAAGATGATCCAGGCGATCCGCCACGGCGTACTGCCCAAGACCCTGCACGTGGACGCGCCGTCCCCGCACGTCGACTGGTCCGCGGGGACGGTGGAACTGCTCACCGAGGCCCGCCCGTGGCCGGTGACGGACGACGACCGTCCGCGCCGGGCGGCCGTGTCGGCCTTCGGCGTCAGCGGCACCAACGCCCACGTCATCCTCGAACAGCCGCCGCACCAGACGGATCCGGGCACCCGGGCCGTGCCCGCCGACCGGCCCCTGCCCTGGCTGCTGTCCGCCCGCACCCCCGAGGCACTGCGCGCCCAGTCGACCCGGCTCGCCCAGCACCTGGACCGCACCCCCGACCGCCCGCTCGACCTCGCCTTCTCCCTGGCCACCACGCGGGCCGCCCTCGACGAACGGGCCGTCGTCGTCGCAGACCTCGACGCGCTGCACGCCCTGGCCGACGGCGGACCGACCCCGGCCACCGTCGTGACGGGCTCGGCCGCACAACCCGGCCGCCTGGCCCTCCTCTTCACCGGCCAGGGCAGCCAACGCGCCGCCATGGGCCGGGAGCTGTACGCCGCCCACCCCGCGTTCGCCGCCGCCTTCGACGAGGTCGCCGCGGCCCTCGACCCGCTGCTGGACCGCCCGCTCGCCGAGGTCGTCACCTCCGGGGACGGCCTGGACGACACCACGTACACCCAGCCGGCCCTGTTCGCCGTTGAGGTCGCCCTGTTCCGGCTCTACGAGTCCTGGGGCGTGCGAGCCGACTTCGTGGCCGGACACTCCGTCGGCGAGATCACGGCCGCGCACGTGTCCGGCGTGCTCTCGCTCGCGGACGCCGCGGCCCTGGTCGCCGCCCGCGCCCGGCTGATCGGCGCCCTGCCGTCGGGCGGCGCCATGGCCGCCGTTCAGGCCACCGAGGACGAGATACGCGCCGAACTGCCCGACGGCGTGGACGTGGCCGCCGTCAACGGCCCCGAAGCCGTCGTCGTCTCCGGCGACACCGAAGCCGTCCACACGCTCGCCGCCTCGTTCGCCGCCCGCGGCCGTCGCGTCCGGCACCTCACGGTCAGCCACGCCTTCCACTCCCCGCACATGGACGCCGTACTCGACGACTTCCGCACGGTCGTCGCCCGACTGACCTACGCCCGGCCGCGGATCCCGGTGGTCTCGGCGCTGACCGGGCGCATCGCCGAGGGCGAGGACCTGACCACGGCCGAGTTCTGGGTACGGCATGTGCGCGACGCCGTCCGCTGGTCCGACGTGGTCCGCACACTCGACGCGTCCGGCGTCACGACCTACCTGGAACTCGGCCCCGACGGCACGCTGAGCGGGCTCGTCCGCCGGCACGTCGAGGACGGTGCCGCCGTAGCCGTACCGGCGCTGCGGCGGGACCGGTCCGAGACGGCGACCGCGCTGACCGCCCTCGCGCACGTCCATGTGCGCGGCCACGCGGTGGACTGGGCGGCCTACTTCACCGGCAGTGGCGCCCGGCGCGCCGAACTGCCGACGTACGCCTTCCAGCGGCGCCGGTTCTGGCTGGAGCCCGGCACCGCCGCCGACGCCGGCGCGCTCGGCCTCGGCGCTGTCGACCACCCGCTGCTGGGGGCGACCGTACCCCTGCCCGACACCGACGAGCTGCTCCTGACAGGCAGCCTCTCCCTGCGCACCCATCCATGGCTCGCCGACCACGTCGTCGTCGGCACGCCCGTACTGCCGGGCGCCGCGCTCGTCGAACTCGCCTCCCACGCGGCCGACGCGGTCGGGGCGGGACGGCTCGTCGAACTCGTTGTGGAGACGCCGTTCGTGCTGCCGGGACAGGGGGCCGCCCAGATCCAGGTCGCCGTGGGGGCGTCCGACGCGGCGGGCGGCCGGAGTGTCACCGTCCGGTCCCGGGTTCCCGGGACGGCCTGGGTCCGCAACGCCACCGGCATCCTCGGCACCGCACAGGCGCCGGACGGCGAACGGCTCGACCAGTGGCCGCCCGTCGGCGCCGAGCCCGTCGCGGTGGACGAGGTGTACGCGGCCCTTGCCGGGACGGGCCTGGAGTACGGCCCGGCGTTCCGTGGCATCCGCGCCGCCTGGCGGGACGGCGACATCTCCTACGCCGAAGTCGCCCTCCCCGAGGAGCGGCACAAGGAAGCCGCCGCCTTCGGTATCCACCCCGCCCTGCTCGACGCCGCCCTCCAACTCCCGGGACTGCACCAGGACGTGGCCGGCCCGACCCGCCTCCCGTTCGCCTACCGGGAGGTCGCCCTGCACGCCACCGGCGCCACGGAACTGAGGGTCCGGCTCACCGCCACCGGCCCCGACACCTTCTCCCTCCAGGCCACCGACCCGACCGGGGCCCCGGTGGTGTCGGTCGACGCCCTCACCACCCGCCCCCTGAAGACCACCGCTCTCGCCCCGGCGGACGGCCTCTACGCCCTCACCTGGCCGCAGCTCCCGGCCACCGGCGGCGACGTGGCGGACATCTTCGAGTGGACCCAGGTCACCCTCGGTGAGGGCCCGTTCGACACCGTGGCCACTCTCGACCGGGTCCGGGCCGCCCTGGAGCACGCCCTGGCCACCGTCCAGGACCGGCTCCGCGACAGCGGGCCGGCCGGTACCCGACTGGTCGCCGTCACCCGAGGCGGTGTGTCGACCGGCCCTGACGACACACCGGACCCGGTCACCGCCGCCGTATGGGGCCTGCTGCGCTCCGCGCAGACCGAGAACCCGGACCGGATCGTCCTCGCCGACACCGACGGCAGCCCGGAGTCGGCCGCCGCACTCGCCTCGGCCGTGGCCACCGGCGAACCGCAGTTCGCACTGCGCTCCGGGAGCGTCTACGTCCCGCGTCTGGTCCCCGCGCCTCCCGGCCGGACCCCCGTGACGGAGTGGGACCCGGACGGCACGGTCCTGATCACAGGAGGCACCGGAACCCTGGGCGCCCTGCTCGCCCGACACCTCGTCACGCACCGGGGCGTTCGCCACCTCGTGCTCACCTCACGCAGCGGCGAGACAGCACCGGGAGCAGCCGAACTCCGTGCCGAACTGGCGGAGTCGGGCGCCGATGTCACCATCGCCGCAGCCGACACCGCCGACCGGGACGCGCTCGCCGCCGTCCTCGACGCCATCCCTCCGGACCACCCGCTCACCGCCGTCGTGCACACCGCGGGAGTCGTCGACGACGGCGTCACCACGGCACTCACCCCCGAGCGCCTGGACACCGTGCTGCGCCCGAAGGCCGACGGCGCCTGGCACCTGCACGAACTGACCGCGCACCTGCCGCTGGACGCGTTCGTCCTGTACTCGTCGGTGGCCGGTGTACTCGGCTCGCCCGGACAGGGTTCGTACGCGGCGGCCAACACCTTCCTCGACGCCCTTGCCGCCCACCGGCACGCGCTCGGGCTGCCCGCCCAGTCCCTGGCCTGGGGCCAGTGGGCCGGAGCCAGCGGCATCACCGGTCACCTCACGGCGGCCGACCTCGCCCGGCTCGCCCGGCTGGGCGTGCGTCCTCTCAGTGACACGGAGGGGACGGGCCTGTTCGACGCCGCCGAGGCGGTGGGCGGGCCGCTGCTCGTGCCGTCGCCGTTCGACGCGGACGCCGTACGGGCATCCGGTGCACCCGTCTCGGCGCCCCTGCGCGGTCTGGTCCGGCCGGAGCGTGGCCCGGTCCGCCGCAGTGCGGCCACCGAGACGGCCGTCACCTCGCACACCGGGCTCGCCGAGCGCCTCGCCGCGCTGCCGGACACCGCGGCTCAGGACGCGGCCCTGCTGGACCTCGTGCGCGGCGAGACCGCGATCGTACTGGCCACGGCACCCGCCGCCATCGGCGTCCGCAAGGCGTTCACCGGACTCGGCGTCGACTCACTGACCGCCGTCGAACTCCGTAACGGCCTGGGCGCGGCGACCGGCCTCACTCTGTCCGCCGCCCTGGTCTTCGACCACCCCACGCCCGCCGACGTCGCCGCCCACCTGCGCGACCGGCTCCTGGGCGCCGCGGCCCCGCAGCCCGAACGGGTTCCCGTGCGGACCGTCGATCCGGACGACGACCCGGTCGTCATCGTCGGCATGGCCTGCCGGCTGCCGGGCGGGGTCGCCTCCCCGGACGACCTGTGGGCGCTGGTGCGCGACGGCGTGGACGCGGTGAGCGAGTTCCCCGACGACCGGGGCTGGGACCTGGACGCCCTCTATTCCGAGGACGCCGAACGCCCCGGCACCTCCTACACCCGGCACGGCGGATTCCTCGACCGGGCCGCCGACTTCGACGCCGCCTTCTTCGGTATCTCCCCGCGCGAGGCGCTCGCCACCGACCCGCAGCAACGGCTGCTCCTTGAGACCGCGTGGGAGGCGCTGGAGAGCGCGGGTGTCGACCCCGAGGCGCTGCGCGGCAGCCGTACCGGCGTCTTCGCCGGGGTCATGTACCACGACTACGCGCCCCGAGTGCGTGAGGTGCCCGCCGAACTGGAGGGCTGGCTGAGCAACGGCACCGCGGGCAGTGTCGCCTCGGGCCGGATCTCGTACACCTTCGGCTTCGAGGGTCCGGCGGTCACCGTCGACACGGCGTGCTCGTCGTCCCTGGTCGCCCTGCACCTCGCGGCGCAGTCGCTGCGCACGGGGGAGTGCGACCTGGCCCTGGCCGGCGGTGTCGCGGTGATGTCGACGCCGACCACCTTCGTGGAGTTCAGCAGGCAGCGGGCGCTGTCCGCCGACGGCCGCTGCAAGGCGTACGCGGCCGGGGCGGACGGCACCGGCTGGGCGGAGGGCGTGGCGCTGCTGCTCGTGGAGCGGCTGTCGGACGCCCGGCGACTGGGGCACCAGGTCCTCGCCGTGGTACGGGGATCGGCCGTGAACCAGGACGGCGCCTCCAACGGGCTCACCGCGCCGAGCGGTCCGTCCCAGCAGCGAGTGATCCGCCAGGCCCTCTCCGCGAGCGGACTGAACCCCGCCGACATCGACGTCGTCGAGGGACACGGCACCGGCACCACCCTCGGCGACCCCATCGAGGCCGAAGCCCTCATCGCCACCTACGGGCAGCACCGCGACCCCGAACAGCCTCTGTGGCTCGGTTCGTTGAAGTCCAACATCGGCCACGCCCAGGCCGCGGCCGGCGCGGCCGGTGTGATCAAGATGATCCAGGCCATCCGGCACGGAGTGCTGCCCAGGACGCTGCATGTGGACAGCCCGTCCCCGCACGTCGACTGGACGGCCGGAGCCGTGGAACTGCTCACCGAGGCCCGCCCCTGGCCCGAGACGGAGGACAACCGCCCGCGCCGGGCCGCCGTCTCCTCCTTCGGCGTGAGCGGCACCAACGCCCACGTCATCCTCGAACAGCCGCCCGCCACCACCCAGGTGTCTGCCACGCGCGCTGAACCCGCCGTGCTGCCATGGCTGTTGTCCGCCCGCACCCCCGAGGCGCTCCGCGCCCAGGCCGGTGGGCTCGCCGCCCACCTCGACCGCACCGACGACGAGCCGGTGGACATCGCCCACTCGCTCGCCGTCACCCGGGGCGCCCTGGAGGAGCGCGCCGTCGCCCTCGGCGATCCCGGACGTGCCCTCGCCGCACTCGCCGCCGCGGAATCCGCCCCCGGTGTGGTGCGCGGCCGGGCGGACACCGACGGCAGGACCGTCTTCGTCTTCCCCGGGCAGGGCTCCCAGTGGGCCGGGATGGCCGTCGAACTCCTCGACAGCGCACCGGTGTTCGCCGCGAGGATCGAGGAGTGCGCGACGGCCCTCGCCCCGTACACCGACTGGTCCCTGCTCGACGTCCTGCGCGGCACCGAAGACGCCCCCGGTCTTGACCGGGTGGACGTGGTCCAGCCGGTGCTGTGGGCGGTGATGGTGTCCCTGGCCGAGCTGTGGACGTCATACGGAGTCAGGCCGGACGCCGTGGTAGGCCACAGTCAGGGCGAGATCGCGGCCGCCACCGTGGCCGGCGGGCTCAGCCTGGACGACGGTGCCCGCGTCGTGGCGCTGCGCAGCCGCGCCGTCCTCGCCCTGTCCGGACGCGGCGGCATGGCGTCCGTCGCCCTGCCCGCCGACGCCGTGGCCGAGCGCATCGAACGGCGGTGGCCCGAGCGGCTGTCCGTCGCCGTCGTCAACGGCCCCACCTCGGCGGTCGTCTCCGGCGACACGGACGCGCTCGCCGAACTCGTCGCCGCGTACGAGGCCGAGGACGTACGGGCACGACTCATCCGCGTCGACTACGCCTCGCACTGCGCCCACGTCGACGGCCTGCGCGACGAACTCCTCCAGGCGCTCGCCCCGGTCCGGTCCCGCACCGGCACCGTGCCGCTGCTGTCCACCGTGACCGGCGACTGGCAGGACACCTCGGGACTCGACGCCGCCTACTGGGTGACCAACCTGCGGCAGACCGTCCGCTTCGAGGAGGCGACCCGTGCCCTCGCCGCCGCCGGGCACACCGCGTTCGTCGAGATCAGTCCGCATCCGGTGCTGACGGTGCCGCTCCAGGAGACGCTGGAAGCGGCCGGCACGGCCCGCGCCTCGGTCGTCGCGGGCACCCTGCGCCGCGACGAGGGAGGCCTGCGCCGCTTCCTCGCCTCGGCCGCCGAACTCCATGTGCGCGGGGTGCGCGTCGACTGGACGGCCGCCTTCGCGCCCGCCGTGCCACGCCGGGTCACGCTGCCGACGTACGCCTTCCAGCGGCGGCGCTACTGGCTGGACGCCGAGGTCACCAACACCACCGTCGTCAGTACGGCGGCCACGGAGCCCGATGCCGACACCCCGCGGGTACCGGCGTGGACCCGGCGCCTGGCCGCAATCGCCCCGGCCGAACGGGAGGCGGCACTCACGGAGTTGATACGCGCGGAGTCGGCCGTGGTCCTCGGACACACCGACGGCGTGGACGGCGTCGACGCCGAACGGGCCTTCCGGGACCTCGGGTTCAGCTCACTGACCGCGGTCGAACTGCGCAACCGGATCGGCGCCGCGGTCGGCCTGGACATCCCGGCCACGCTCGTCTTCGACCACCCCACTCCGGCCGCCATCGCCGCCCATCTGGTTGCCCAGATCCCCCTGGACCAGGGCGAGTCGCAGGCACCGACGGTCGGTGAGTCGCTCGCGGCCCTGGAGGAGGCCCTCGCCTCGCCGGAGGCGGCGGACGACGCAGTCCTGTCCCGGCTGCTCGCTCTCGTCGACCGTTTCGACCGGCCGACGGGGGATCTCGAACACGACCTCGACCTCGACACGGCCACCGACGAGGAACTGTTCCAGCTCGTCGAGCGCAACGCCGGGTCGCACTGAAACGACGTTCCATCCCTGACCGCCCCGATCCACCTGGACCAACCCGACGGGAAGAGGTACGTACCCCGATGGCCACCGAGCAGCAGCTCCGCGACTATCTGAAGCGCGCGCTCAACGACGCCAGGCAGGCCAACAGGCGGCTGCAGGAGGTCGAGGAGAGCCGGCGCGAGCCGATCGCCGTGATCGGCATGGCCTGCCGTCTGCCCGGCAAGGTCGCCTCCCCGGACGACCTGTGGGCGCTGGTGCGCGACGGCGTGGACGCCATCACCGAGTTCCCCGACGACCGCGGCTGGGACCTGGACGCCGTCTACGACCCGGACCCGGAGCGCGTCGGCACCTCCTACACCCGGCACGGCGGATTCCTCGACACCGTGGGCGACTTCGACGCCGAGTTCTTCGGCATCTCCCCGCGCGAGGCGCTCGCCACCGACCCCCAGCACAGGCTGCTGCTGGAGTCCGCGTGGGAGGCCTTCGAACGCGCGGGCATCGACCCGCGTTCCCTCAAGGGCAGCCGTACCGCCGTCTTCGCGGGTATCGCGGGTGGCGACTACACCCCGCGACTCGGCGACGCGCCGGGCGAACTGGAGGGGTATCTCGGCATCGGTGGCCTGGACAGCGTCGCCTCGGGCCGGATCTCCTACACCTTCGGCTTCGAGGGCCCCGCCGTGACCGTCGACACGGCGTGCTCGTCGTCCCTGGTCGCCCTGCACCTGGCCGCACAGTCCCTGCGCTCGGGGGAGTCCGACCTCGCGCTCGCCGGCGGGGTGAGCGTGATGTCCACGCCGCAGGGGTTCGTCGAGTTCGCACGGCAGCGCGGGCTGTCCGCCGACGGCCGCTGCAAGGCGTTCGGCGCGGGCGCCGACGGCACGGGCTGGGCGGAGGGAGTCGGGCTGCTGCTCGTCGAGCGCCTCTCCGACGCCCGGCGCCTGGGCCATCCGGTGCTGGCCGTCCTGCGCGGTTCCGCCGTCAACCAGGACGGCGCCTCCAACGGCCTCACCGCGCCCAACGGCCCCTCGCAGCAGCGCGTCATCCGGCAGGCCCTCGAAGCCGCCGGGCTGCGCTCCGCCGACGTCGACGCCGTCGAGGCGCACGGCACCGGCACCTCCCTCGGCGACCCCATCGAGGCTCAGGCGATCCTGGCCACCTACGGACAACAGCGCGAGCCCGGGCGCCCCCTGCTGCTCGGCTCGTTGAAATCCAATATCGGCCACACCCAGGCCGCCGCCGGAGTCGCCGGCGTCATCAAGGTGATCCAGTCGCTCCGGCACGGAGTCCTCCCGCGCACCCTGCATGCCGACGAACCCACACCCTACGTCGACTGGACCGCGGGCGCGGTACGGCTGCTGACCGAGGAACAGCCCTGGCCGGCCACCGAGGTGGGCCGCCCGAGGCGCGCCGGTGTGTCCGCGTTCGGCGCGAGCGGCACCAACGCGCACGTGATCATCGAGGAGGCTCCGGCGGAGGAGGCCCCGGCGGCGGGCGCCGGCGACGCGCCGGAGACACCCGCCGGGAGCGAAACCGGCCCCCTGCCGTTCGTCCTCAGCGCGCAGACCCCCGACGCCCTGCGCGCCCAGGCGGCCCGCCTCGCCGAACGCGTGCCGCACACCCGTCCGTTGGACATCGCCTACTCGCTCGCCACCACCCGCGCACCGCTCAAGGAGCGCACCACGATCGTCGCCGACAGCCGCGACACCCTGCTGGCCGCACTGCGGGACCTCGCCGAGAAGGGCCCGGCGGACACCGCGAACGCCCACCCCGGCTCCCTGGCCGTCCTCTTCACCGGGCAGGGCAGCCAACGCAGCGGCATGGGACGGCAGTTGTACGACGCCCATCCCGTCTTCGCCGCGGCCTACGACGAGGTCGCGGCCCACCTCGACCCGCTGCTGGACCGTCCGATCGCCGAAGTGACCGCGACCGGACACCGGCTGGACGACACCGAGTACACCCAGCCCGCCCTCTTCGCCCTCCAGGTGGCCCTGTTCCGCCTCTACGAATCCTGGGGGGTCCGCCCGGACCATGTCGCCGGGCACTCCATCGGCGAGCTGACCGCCGCCCATGTGGCCGGAGTGCTGGACCTCCCGGACGCGGCGGCGCTGGTCGCCGCCCGGGCCCGGCTGATGCAGCAACTGCCCCGTGGCGGGGCGATGATGGCCGTGCAGGCCACCGAGGACGAGATCCGGGTCGAACTCGCCGCGCCGGGCCGCGCGGTGGACGTGGCAGCCGTCAACGGGCCTTCCTCCGTGGTGATCTCGGGCGACATCGAACCGGTCCTCGCGCTCGGCGCCCGCTTCGCCCAACGAAACCGGCGCACCCGACGCCTCACCGTGAGCCACGCCTTCCACTCGTCCCACATGGACGGCATGCTCACCGAGTTCGCCCGGGTGGCCAAGGGGCTCACCTACCGGGCGCCCCGGATTCCCGTCGTCTCCGACGTGACCGGCCGGATCGCGACGGACGACGAGATCACCACCGCCGACTACTGGGTACGGCACGTCAGGGAAGCCGTCCGGTTCGCGGACGTCGTACGCACGTTGGATGCGGCCGGTACCGGCACCTACCTCGAACTCGGCCCGGACGGCACGCTCACCGCCCTGGTCCGGGCCACCCTGGAGGACGCGTTCGCGCTGCCCGCGCTGCACCGCGACAAGCCGGAGGCGGAGACCGCGGTGGCCGCCCTCGGCCGGCTGCACGGCCGCGGCCGGCCCGTCGACTGGTCCGCTTTCTTCGCCGCGAGCGGCGCCCGGCGCACCGACCTGCCCACCTACGCCTTCCAGCACCGCCGCTACTGGCTGGAGCCCGGCACCACGACCCGCCCCTCCGGTCTCGGACTTGACGACGTGGGCCATCCGCTCCTCGCGGCGACCGTACCGCTGCCCGACACCGACGGCGTCCTGTTCACCGGCAGCCTCTCCCTGCGCACCCACCCATGGCTGGCCGGTCACGCCGTGCAGGGCACCGTGATCGTCCCCGGCACCGCGCTGCTCGCACTCGCCCGGCGGGCGGGTGACGAGGTCGGCCTCGACGTCATCGCCGAACTCGTGGTCGAGGGGCCGCTGGTCCTGCCGTCGCGCGGTGCCGTACAGATCCAGGTCGAGGTCGGCGCCGCCGATCCGACGGGGGCTCGCGAGGTCGTCATCCGTTCCCGAGTGCACGGCGGCGACTGGTCCCGCAACGCCACGGGCACCCTGACCGCGCCGCCCGCCGACGGGCCCGCCGAGACCGCGGACCTGATCGCCTGGCCGCCGCCCGGCGCCACCGCCGTTCCCGTCGACGACGTGTACGCCGAACTCGCTGCCTCCGGACTGGAGTACGGCCCGGCGTTCCGCGGACTGCGCGCCGCCTGGCGGGACGGCGACACCTTCTTCGCCGAAGTCGCCCTGCCCGAACCGCAGCACGCCGACGCCGCCCGTTTCGGCCTCCACCCCGCCCTGCTGGACGCCGCCGTCCATCTCACCGCGCACGACGACCTGACCGGCACTCCGGAAGGATTCAGCCGACTGCCCTTCGCCTACGCGGGAGTTCGGGTGTACGCGGACGGCGCGACCGCGCTGCGTGTACGTCTCGGCCGCACCGGCCCCGACACCCTCGCCGTCGACCTCGCGGACGGGTCGGGCGCCCCGGTCGCGACGATCACCGCACTCCACGCCCGTCTGGTGTCCGCCGGCCAACTCGCCGCCGCGCGCAGTACCGACCCCGACTCCCTGTTCCGCCTGGAATGGCGGGAGCTGGCCACCGGAGCCGGACCGGTCCCCGTACCGGACGCCGTCCACCTCGATGGAGCGGACGGGGCCGATGACGTTCCAGGACGTGTCCGCGCCGCCCTGGCCGAGGCCCTGGACCTGTTGCACCAGCATGCGGAGACGCCCTCGCCCTTGGCCGTCGTCGTCCGTGCCGCACAAGCCGTACGGGAGACCGACCAGCCGGACCTGGCCGCCGCATCCGTGTGGGGACTGCTGAGCTCCGCACAGGCCGAACAGCCCGACCGGCTGCTGCTGGTCGACACCGACGGGGCCCCGGAGAGCACCGCTCTGCTCCCCGCCGCCGTGGCAGCGGCCCGGGCGGCCGACGAACCCCGACTCGCCCTCCGCGCCGGCACCGCCTACGTCCCCCGCCTGGCGCGGGCGCCCCGGACGCCCGACGACGAGACCGCCGGCAGCGGGTGGAACCCGGACGGGACCGTCCTGATCACCGGAGGCACCGGCGTGCTCGGCGCCGCCCTCGCCCGCCACCTCGTCACACGACACGGCGTACGCCACCTCCTCCTGGCCTCACGCCGCGGCCCACAGGCCCCTGGCGCCGACGAGCTGACGTCCGAACTCAGTGCGGCGGGCGCGCAGGTCACCGTCGTGGCCGTCGACACGACCGACCGTGCCGCGCTCGCCGCGCTCATCGCCTCGGTGCCGCCCCGCCACCCGCTGACGGCCGTCGTGCACACGGCCGGCACCGTCGACGACGGCCTCGTCGACACCCTGACCCCCGACCGACTCGACACCGTGCTGCGTCCGAAGGCCGACGGCGCCTGGCATCTGCACGAACTGACCGCGCACCTCCCGCTGGACGCCTTCGTCCTCTACTCCTCCGTCGCGGCCGTCCTCGGCGGCCCCGGCCAGGGCTCCTACTCCGCGGCCAACACCTTCCTCGACGCACTCGCCGCCCACCGCCACAACCTCGGGCTGCCCGCCCAGTCCCTGGCCTGGGGCCAGTGGGAGCAGCCCAGCGGCATCACCGGCCACCTCACCGAAACCGACCTCGACCGGGCCCGCCGGGCGGGCCTGCGCACCCTGCCCACCGACCGGGGGACGCAACTCTTCGACCGCGCACACGCGTTGGCAGTGCCGTACCTGGTGCCGGCACCCCTGGACCTGGCCACACTGCGCGAGCGGCAGCCGGTCCCGGCGCTCCTGCGCGGCCTGGTGCGACCGCCCCGCCGGACGGCCCGCGCCACCACGGAAGGACCCGCGCTGTCCGCCAGGCTCGCCGGGCGAACGGCGGCGGAGCGGCAGGAGATCCTGCTCACCCTGGTCCGCGACGAGACCGCGTCCGTACTGGCCGCCCGCCCGGAAGCCGTGACGCGGGACGCTCCCTTCAACGAACTCGGGCTCGACTCGCTGGCCGCCGTGGAACTGCGCAACCGCCTCACCGCCGCCACCGGTCTGCGGCTCGCCGCCACCATCACCTTCGACCATCCCACGCCAGCGGAACTCGCCGCGTACGTCGACGAGTTGATCGGTACGGTGCAGGACTCCGGCCCCGTCGCCGCACCGCGCACCCCTGACGACGAACCCTTGTCCACGCTCTACCGGCGGCTCGCCGCCGAGGGGAAGTTCGCCGACGCCTCCGCGCTCATCGGCGTCGCCTCCGCACTGCGCGGACGGTACACGCTCGACGAACGCGCGGCGCACACCCCGCAGCCGCTGCACCTGGCACAGGGCGACCGCGACACCGCGGTCGTGTGCTTCCCCGCCCTCAGCGCCATCTCGGGACCGCACGAGTACGCCCGCTTCGGCCACGCCTTCCAGGGCGAACGCGACCTGTTCGTCGTGCCCTCGCCGGGCTGGGCGGCCGGAGACCCGCTGCCCGACAGCCTGGACACGTTCCTCACCCAGCACGTCGAGACCGTGCGCCGACTCGTCGGCGACGAGCGGCCGTTCGTCATCGTGGGACGGTCCATGGGCGGCTGCCTCGCGAGCGCGGTCACCGCCCGCCTGGAACAGGAGGGCCGCACACCGGCCGGACTCCTCCTGATCGACACCTACCCCATCGACAGCGCCGTCCGCGAGGGCATGGGGGAGTGGTGGCTGACCGCCCTGCTCACCGGCATGCTCGACCGCATCGAGGCCTACGACATGGTGTGGAGCGACGCGAGCCTGACCGCGATGGGCGGCTACAACAACATCTTCGCCCACTGGCAGCCCCGGCCCGTCGCCGCGCCGACCCTCGCGTTGCGCGCCGACACACCTCTGCGACACATGGCCGTGGACCCCACCGGCCGTGCCGACTGGCGCGCCTACTGGCCCGTGCCGCACCGCGTCGAGGACATCCCTGGCGACCACTTCACCGTACTGGAGGAGCACACCCCGACCACGGTCGAGGCTGCCCGCCAGTGGCTGCACACGCTGGAGAGCCACGCCTGAGCAGCCGCCCACCCACCCGAAGCACGAAGGAGTCGACGATGACGTCACAAGCCGCACCCGCGGCGCCGGTCACGCTGGTCACCGGGGCCGCGTCCGGAATCGGGGAGGCCACCGCGCGTCTCTTCGCCGAACGCGGTCACCGGGTGGTCGCCGTGGACGTACAGGAGGAGGGCCTGGCCAAACTGGGCACCCTGGACGGCGTGGCCACCCTCCTCGGCGACGTCGCCGAGGAATCCACCAACTCCGCCGCCGTGGAACTGGCCCTGGAACGCTTCGGGCGGCTCGACGCGGCCGTGCTGAACGCGGGCATCGGCGGGGCCGGTCCGCTGGAGTCACCCGGCGCGATCGAGCGCTTCGACCGGCTGTTCGCCGTCAACGTGCGCTCCGTCGTGCTCGGCATCCGGGCCGCCGTGCCCGCACTGCGCGCCTCGGGCGGCGGCTCGATCGTGGCGACCTCGTCCGTCTCCGGGCTGCGCGGCGACCCCGGGACCTGGGGCTACAACGCCACCAAGGCCGCCGTCATCAACCTCGTGCGGGCCACCGCCATCGACTACGCCGCCCAGAACATCCGCGTCAACGCCATCGCCCCCGGCGGCACCGCCACCGCACTGACCGCCGGCCAGATCGCGGACCCCGACTTCTCCGCACTCATCACCGGCCGCATCCCGGCCCACCGCTGGTCCGACCCCCGGGAACAGGCCGAGGTCATCTGGTTCCTGACCTCGCCCGCCGCCTCCTACGTGACCGGGGTGACCGTCCCGGTCGACGGCGGACTGAGCGCCAACGGAGGCATCCTGCCCCCGCCGCCCGCACCCGCAGCCCACTGACCCACCGAGAGAGAGCAGGCACCAAGTGAGCTCCACCCACAACAACTTCGACTTCGAGACCGAGATCGAGCGCAACAAGACCGTCGCCCGGCGCTACTTCGAGGAGTTCGTCGACGGACGCAGCCTCGACACCCTGGACGAGATCGTCGCCGCGGACGCCGCCGACGAGACACGGGTCGGCGTCGGCGGCAGCGGCACCCGCGAGGACTTCCGCGAACACGCCAAGTGGCTGTGGGAGAACGTCAAGGACGTCCACGTCACCGTCTCCGACCTGCTCGCCGAGGGCGACCGGGTGATCGTGTTCTGGAAGATCGAGGGCCTGCACACCGGCAACATCTTCGGCGTGCCCGCCACCGGCAAGCCCTTCACCGGGCACAGCATCAGCTGGCTGACCATCCGCGACGGGCAGGTCGTCCGCTACAACGTGCTGCCGGACCGCCTCGGCATCATCCAGCAGCTCGCCGAAGTACACCTGTGACGCCTTCGGCGACTCGCTGACCCCGACAACATCCGCTGCCCGGCCGCCCGTTCACGGGCCGGGCAGCGCCCGTTCTCCTTGGAGCCCTCATGTCCTCTCCTGCCGGTCTCAGTCACGACGACCTCGCCGAACTCCGGCACCTGCTCTCTCTGTTCGCTCACGTCTTCGACAACGGCGACCTCGACGGTCTTGCGGAGGTGTTCACCGAGGACGGCGTCATCATCCTGGCCGGACCGGGGCGCGAGTTCCACGGCCTCGAAGCCATCAGGGAGTTCAACCGGAGCCTGGGGGAGCGGTCCCCCGACCACCACACCCTGGACACGGTCTTCACCGTCGACCCCACCGACCCCTACGGCACCGTGCGCGCCCGCAGCCGCTACCTCGCGCTGCTCCCCGACGGCAGCGCGCACAACGGCGACTACCTCGACGTACTCGTCCGCACCCCCAAGGGGTGGCGCATCGCGCACCGGCGCTCGGTGCCCCGGTACCCGGTACGGGTCCAGTAGGGGTCCGGTAGGGGCGTGCGGCCCGTGCACCCCGGTTAATTTCGTGCCATTCCCCCACGTCATCAGCCGGTCGGCCGTACGCCGCCCTTCCCGCCCGCAACACACCGGAGTTCCCACATGCCCGTCAACCGCTCCAGAGCCCTCGTCCTGGCCGCCGCCGGTTCACTGTTCCTCGCGGCCTGCTCCGGTGCCGGCGACACCGACGGCGCGGCGGCCGGCGCCACCGGAAAACCGGTGAGCGGCGGCTCGTTGACCTACGCCGTGGACACCGAGCCGGTGTCCTTCGACATCCACGCCAGCCCGCAGGACATCACCGGCGCCATCCAGCGCAACGTCTTCGACTCGCTCGTCTACCAGGACTCCAAGGGTGACTTCCACCCCTGGCTCGCCACCAAGTGGTCGGCGTCCAAGGACCTGAAGACCTACACCTTCCACCTGCGCGACGACGTGAAGTTCACGGACGGCACCGCCTTCGACGCCGAGGCGGTCAAGGTCAACTTCGACCGGATCGTCAACAAGTCGACGAAGTCCCAGTACGCGTCCAGCCTCCTGGGCCCCTACACCGGCACGACCGTCGTCGACGCCCACACCGTCGAGGTCCACTTCTCGGCCCCCGTCGCCTCTTTCCTCCAAGCCGCCAGCACCCCCTACCTCGGGTTCTACTCGCCGGCCGCCATCAAGAAGTACGGCAGCAAGCTCAGCGCGGGCGGCGCCGCCGACGTGGGCACCGGCCCCTTCAAGTTCACCAGCTACACCAAGGGGCAGAGCGTCGTCCTGACCCGCAACCCCGCCTACAAGTGGGCCCCTTCGACCGCCGCCCACACCGGCCCCGCCTACCTGGACAAGCTCACCATCCGCTTCCTGTCCCAGGACGCCACCCGCGTCGGCGCCCTCACCAGCGGCCAGGTCCAGGTGGCCGACCCCATCCCGCCCGCCGACGTCAAGACCGTCGAGGCGAACTCGCAGCTGCAGGTCCTCACCACCGACGCGCCCGGAGCCAACTACGCGCTCGTCCTGAACACCACCCAGAAGCCTCTCGACGACATCCGCGTCCGCAGGGCCATCCTGCGCGGCATCGACATCGACACCGCCGTCAAGAGCGTGTACTTCGGCGTCTACAAGCGCGCCTGGGGTCCCATCTCGCCGACAACGCCGTACTACGACAAGGCCCTTGAGAACACCTGGACGTACGACCCCACCCTCGCCGCCAAGTCGCTGGACGAGGCCGGCTGGACCGGCCGCGACTCCGACGGATACCGCACCAAGAACGGCAAGCGCCTCAGCATCGAATGGCCGCTCATGCCGCAGGAGTACATCCGCGAACAGCGCGACACCCTCGGCCAGGCCATCCAGGCCGACCTGAAGAAGCTCGGCATCGAGATCAAGCGCCCCCGCCTCGACATCGGCACCTACATCGCCAAGGTCTACGGCGGTCAGGAGGGCATCGCCGACTACAGCTGGGCGCGCTTCGACCCCGACGTGCTGCGCCTGTACTTCAACAGCTCCAGCGACCCCCGCAAGGGCGGCCAGAACGCGACCTTCTACAAGGACGCCGACCTCGACAAGTGGACCGACGACGCGCAGACCACCCTGGACAAGAACACCCGCCAGGACCTCTACGCCAAGACCCAGCAGCGCGCCATCGACCTGGCGCTGGAGGTCCCGCTCTATGTGCGCACCGCCGTCGTCGGCGTCGCCTCCGACGTCCACGGCCTGAAGACCGACCCGAACACCTGGGCGAACTTCTACGACACCTGGATCGGCAAGTGAACCTGCCCGCACTGCTCAGGGCGATCGTCAAACGCCTGGTCGCCGCGCTGGCCGTGCTCTTCGGCGCGGCGACCCTGGCCTTCCTGACACTCCAGCTCATCCCCGGAGACCCGGTGGCCGTCATGCTCGGACCGGGCAATGCCGCGAGCCCGCAGATCCGCGCCGAGATCACCCACGAGTACGGCCTCGACCGCTCGCCGGCCGAGCAGTACCTGCACTACCTCGGCAACCTGCTGAGCGGGAACCTCGGCGCGTCGTACCAGCTCCAGCGTCCGGTGACGGACCTGATCGGCGACCAGCTCTGGCCCACCGTCCAACTCGCCCTGTTCGCCCTGCTCCTGGCGGTCACCGCGGCCCTCGCACTGGCGACGGCCACCGCCGGACGCCACCCGGCCCTGCGCGCCGCCGCCTCCCTCGCCGAACTCCTCGCCGCGTCCACCCCGGCCTACTGGACGGGCATCCTGCTGCTGACGGCGTTCTCCTTCCAGCTGCGGATCTTCCCGGTCGCCGGAGCACAGGACTTCGCCTCCCTCGTCCTACCCGCCGTCACCCTCGCACTGTCGTTGGCGGGGGTACTGGCCCAGGTGCTGCGCGAGGGCCTCGAAGCCGCCCTCGCGCAGCCGTTCGTGGTGACCGCCCGCGCCCGGGGGCTCAGCGACACCGCCGTACGGCTCCGGCACGTGCTGCGCCACGCCGCGATCCCCCTGGTCACCCTCACCGGCTGGCTCACCGGCTCGCTGCTCGGCGGCGCGGTCCTGGTCGAGACGGTCTTCGGCCGCCCGGGCATCGGCGCGCTCACCCTCCAGGCCGCCACCAACAAGGACATCCCCTTGGTGATCGGTCTCGTGCTGCTGTCCGCCCTGGTCTTCGTCGTCCTGTCCACCGTGATCGACCTGCTGTACCTCGTCATCGACCCCCGTCTCAGGACCCGTTGACATGTCCCCCCGGGCATCCGGGCGTTCGGCGCCCCGGGCGAGAAAGGCCGCCACCCCATGACCACCCTCACCGTCGCCGCCCCGCCACGGCGGCGACCCCGGCTCCGCACCGCCGTACGCCCGGCGCGCGTGGCGACCGCGGCCGTCCTCACCCTGATCGTCCTGGCGGCGGCCTTTCCCGGCCTGTTCACCTCCGCCTCACCCGTCGACACCGACCCGGTCCACGCCCTCACCGCGCCGGGCGCCGCGCACTGGTTCGGCACCGATCAGCTCGGCCGCGACATCTTCGCCCGTGTCCTGTACGGCACCCGCACCTCGGTGTGGCTGGGCCTCGGCTCCACGGTCCTCGCCGTGGCCGCCGGTTCCGTCCTGGGCCTGGCCGCAGCCCTCGGCGGCAGATGGACCGACCAGGCACTGATGCGCCTGGTGGACGCGCTGCTCGCCCTCCCACCGATCCTGCTCGGCCTGCTCGCCGTGACCATCCTCGGGCCCGGCACCCTCAACGTGATGATCGCCATCGCGGTGGCCTTCTCCCCGGGCTACGCCCGCCTCGTACGGGCCGAGGCCCTGGTGGTGCGCACCTCGGGATACGTCGAGTCGGCCACCGTGCTCGGTCTGCGCCGCCCCCTGCTCGTCGTACGGCACATCGTGCCCAACGCGCTCGGCCCGCTGCTCGTCCTCGCCACCGTCGGGTTCGGCTCGTCCCTGATCGCTGCCTCCGGGCTCAGCTTCCTCGGGCTCGGCCCCCAACCGCCCTCGCCCGAATGGGGAACCATGCTCTCGGAAGGCCGCAACTTCCTCGCCACCGCCTGGTGGATCGGCGTCTTCCCCGGCGCGGCGATCACCTTCACCGCGCTCTCCGTCAATGTCATAGGCCGTCGGGCGCAGGCCCGCTTCACGCGGAGGACCGACGGATGAGCCTTCTCGACATCGACGGACTCGACGTCTCCTTCGGGACCCTGCACGCCGTCCGCGACGTCTCCCTGCGCCTCGACCGCGGCGAGTGCCTGGCCCTGGTCGGCGAGTCGGGTTCCGGCAAGAGCGTCACCGCCCGTGCCCTGGCCGGACTGGCCGGCCGCGGCGCGTCGGTCACCGCCCACCGCCTCACCTTCGACGGTACGGACCTGCGCACCCTCAAGGATCGCGCCTGGCGCGACATCCGGGGCCGCCGCATCGGTCTCGTCCTCCAGGACGCCCTGGTCTCGCTGGATCCGCTGCGCCGCGTCGGTGCCGAGGTAGCCGAGCCCCTGCGTACCCACCGACTACTGCCCCGGGCCGAACTACGGCCACATGTACAGAAGTTGCTGTCCGACGTGGGAGTACCCGACCCCGCCCGCCGCGCCGACCAGTACCCGCACCAACTCTCCGGGGGCCTGCGCCAACGCGTCCTGATCGCCTCCGCCGTCGCCGCCGCCCCCGACCTGCTGATCGCCGACGAGCCGACCACCGCACTCGACGTCACGGTGCAGGCGCAGGTGCTGAGCCTGCTGGCCAAACTCCGTGGCGAGGGCACCGCCCTCCTCCTGATCAGCCACGACCTCTCGGTGGTGGCGGACCTCGCGGACCGCGTCGCGGTCATGTACGGCGGCAGGATCGTGGAACACGGCCCCACCGGCCGCGTGCTCAGGTCACCACGCCACCCCTACACCCGGACGCTGCTGGACGCCGTACCCACCACACACGCGAAGGGCACCCGACTGTCCCCGTCCGCGCCGTCGGGCCTGCCCGCCGAACCGGCCGGCTGCGCCTACACAGCCCGCTGCGCCCTGGCCGACGACGGCTGCCGCACCGCGCTCCCCGACCGGGACGACCACGGAACACTCTGCCACCACCCGCTGTCCGCCACGACGGCGGCGAAGATCCTCCCCACCCCCACGGTGACCGAGACCGCTCCGCCCGGACCGCCCCTGGTGGTGGCGGAGGACCTCACCAAACGCTACCGAGCACCCGACGGCACACCGTACGACGCCGTCCGTGACGTCTCCCTGACGCTGCACCGGGGCGAGACCCTGGGCGTGGTCGGCGAGTCGGGCTCGGGCAAGACCACCGTGGCCCGCATTCTCCTCGGACTGACCGAACCCGACACGGGAACGGTGCGGTTCGACGGTGCGCCCTGGACCGGGGTGCCCGAGCGTGTACGGCGCCCGCTGCGGCACCGCGTCCAGGCCGTGCAACAGGACCCGCTCGGTTCCTTCGACCCCCGCTTCGACGTGGAGCGGGTGATCGGGGAGGCCGTCGCCCTCGCCGGCCCCCGGCGCGGGCGGGCGCGCCGGGCCAGAGTGGCCGAACTGCTCGACCAGGTGGGGCTGTCGGCGTCGGTACTGGACCGCCGCCCGCGTGAGCTCTCCGGCGGCCAGCGTCAACGCGTCGCCATCGCCCGCGCGTTGGCGCCGGCTCCCGACGTGATCGTCTGCGACGAACCCGTCTCCGCCCTCGACGTCTCCGTCCAGGCCCAGATCCTGGACCTCCTCGCCGACCTGCGTCGCGACACCGGCGTGACACTCCTGTTCATCTCCCACGACCTCGGAGTCGTCCATCATGTCAGCGACCGGGTCCTGGTCATGAGGAACGGCCGGGTGATCGAGTCCGGTGACGTGGCGGCCGTCTTCACCGACCCGCACGAGGAGTACACGAGGGAACTGCTGGCGGCGGTACCCGGGGTGACCACGGCCTGACCACGCCGACGAGCCGCCCGTCAACTCGTCCGGGACCAGTCGCTCAACGATCCCCACCACGGGCGTGTTCGGGTGGCTACTGCCTTGTGAAGGCGCGGATGAGCGGACGGCGTGGAGCCGGATGTTCGTCCAGGCGATCTGCCCGGCGCTCGCCGAAGCCGTGGCGGCGGATCACGAGCACGGCAGGCGGTGAGAGAACTACAGCCCGAGCCGCAGGGCTCGCGTGACGGGTGTGCGGAATCCGACCAACCCTGGGACGTCACCTGTCTCAAAAACGAGGTGGGCAAACTGGGGTGAAGCGCCTGCGCCCGGCCCATTCTGTATCGACATGTAAGACGATCGTCCAGTTGTGTTGTCTCTGTGAAGGCCGCTGCTACTGTTCCCGGCGTGATTCGGACATCCTCCCCGGCGTTGACGCGGCGTCTCGCCGTCGACCTGATGCGTGTGGGCAGCGCCAGCTGTTGCCCCGGCGTCGCCGTGGCCTGCTGCTGAGTCGGACCGACACTCACACGCGCGCTCACTCCTCCCGGCCGTGACCCCCACGTGCGCGGGCACGCCAAGGCATCTCCCTCTTCTCCTGGACGATCGGCCGACAGCCGTTCTGATTCCGGTCGTTCAGCCCTGCGGTCATCCGCCTTCCCGCGCTTCCCCCTGCTCGCAACCTCCGCGTCCGCGCTCTCCCCTGCGCGGAAACGACCGGCTCGCGGGCACGTCTTCCGAGGAGTTCACCCATGCGCAAGAGACGCACCTCCGTCGTGGCCACCGCCGTCGTCATCGCGACGCTCGCCACGCCCCTCGCCCTCACCTCCACCGCCGCGTACGCCGACCCGGGCGTCGGCATCACCGCCCACCAGCTCGTCGGCGTCGGGTCGGACGTCACCCAGGACGTCCTGGACGCGCTGGCCGGCGAGACCGTCAACGGCACCAGCTACGCCACGACCGCGGTCACCGCGGACGGCTACACCCTGGCGTCGTACGACGCGACCGAGCCGGGCACCGGCTCCACGACCTCGCAGATCCAGACCCGGACGAGCGGGCCGAAGTTCCTGCGCCCCAACGGCGCCAACGCCGGCCGCCTCGCCCTCAGCGACTCGGTCGCGGGCGGCAACTACGCCGTCTCCTCCAGCCAGAGCGACGGCACCGTCGACATCCAGGACCAGCTCGACTTCGCCCGCAACACCAGCGCGCCCGCCGTCTCCGGCACCGCGCTGACCGCGATCCCCTTCGCCCGCGACGCGGTGGGCTACGCCGCCAAGGGGTCCGCGCTCGCCCAGCTGACCAAGCAGCAGTTGCACGACATCTACACCGGCGCGCTGACGGAGATCGGCGGGGTGAAGATCCACCCGTTCATCCCCAACTCCGGCTCCGGCACCCGCACCTTCTTCCAGAAGGCCATCGGCGTCACCGACGCACAGCTCGGCAGCAACGTCGACACGCTGGACTACGACGGCAAGGCGGTCCAGCAGAACCGTCTGAACAGCGTCGTCGAGAACGCCGGCGACATCGTCCCGCTCTCCGTCGCCAGCTTCGTCGCCCAGCACAACGGCACGGCCCCGGACCGCAGTTCGACCGCGGTGGCGGGCGGCGCCTTCGTCGGCGCGCTGGACGAGGAGAACACCGGCACCTACACCGCGCCGGTGACCGACAACGCCGACGGCACCATCTCCTCCAACGCCGACTTCTTCGCCGACACCACCTTCGGCCGTGACGTCTCCAACGTCGTCTCTACCCGGGCCATCGACCCGACCAGCGTCTTCTTCAACCAGGCCCTCTACGACGTCTTCGTGACCGACGACAGCCACACGGCGGCGCTGGACTCCGCCGCCGCCCAGTCGGTGATAGCCAAGTTCGGCTTCCTGAACGTCAGTTACAACGGGGTCGCCGACCCGACCAACAAGCACGTCAAGCGCGGCGGCCTCGAGGACAGCAACCTCTCCACGGCCGTCCCGGCGGCCCCGGCCGTGACCGCGACGCCGGGCGCCGGCACGCTGAAGCTGTCCTGGGCCCCCGCCGCCGGTGCCTCGGTGAGCGACTACCGCGTCACCGTTCAGGACGGCAACGGCGCGGCCGTCGGCGGCTACGCCTACAAGGACGTGGCCGCCGCCACCACCGGTGCGAACCTGAGCGGCCTCGCGGCCGGCACGTACACCGTCACGGTCTACGCGGCGAACATCAACGGCAACAGCGACGCCGCCACGACCACCGCGACCGTGAAGACGGCCACGACCGTGACCGCCACGGCCTCGGCGGCCAAGCCCGCCTACGGGACCACCGAGTCGGTCGCGGTGACCGTCGGCCACACCGACGCCGCCGTCCCGACCGGCACCGTCGCCGCCTACTACGGCACCACCAAGGTGGGCTCCGCCACCCTGAACACCTCGGGCAAGGCCACCGTCAAGGTCGCCACCACCAAGCTCGGCGCGGTCGGCGGCAAGACCCTGAGCATCCGCTACGGCGGCGACAGCGTCCACGCCGCCTCCAGCAAGAACGTCACCTTCACCGTCGTCAAGGCCACCCCGACGCTGACCGTCACCGCCCCGGCCCGGATCAGCCACACCAAGCACGCCTCGATCACCGTCAAGGTGAGCGCCACCGGCACCACCCCGACCGGCAGGATCCGGATCTACAACGGCTCCACGCAGGTCGGCACCGGCACCCTCAGCGGCGGCAAGGTCACCATCACCGTCGCCAGGCTCTCCAAGGGCAAGCACACGCTCAGCGTCCGCTACGGCGGCAGCGGCTACGTGAACACCAAGTCCAAGAGCATCAGCATCACCAGCTACTGAGCACCCCCGGAGGACCGGAGCCGGCACCACACCGGCTCCGGCCCCGGGCACCGCCGTACCCGAAAAAGCCCGAACAGGGCCGAAACAGCCGGAACGAGGAAGGAGCACGGGGACCATGGGCCTCCCGCTGACCGCGCCGGGCGAGGACACGCCACGGCGGCTGTCCACCGCACGGGGCACCGACGACCGTCTCTTCCGGGGCGTGCTGCGCGGCTCCGGTCTCGCCGTGCTCGCCATCATGGCGGCCGTCGGGCTGTTCCTGCTGCTGCGCGCCCTGCAGGCGCTGCACACCGCCGGGTTCTCCTTCCTCACCACCGAGCGCTGGGAACCCGACACCCATGACTTCGGCATCGCCGCCGTCCTCACCGGCACCCTGCTGATCGCGGCCGTGGCCGTCGTGGTGTCGGTGCCGCTGGCGCTCGGGACAGCGCTGTACATCTCCGAGATCGCGCCGGCCCGGCTGCGGCGCACCCTGATCGCGCTGGTCGACCTGATGGCCGCGGTGCCGTCGGTGGTCTACGGCCTGTGGGGGCTGTTCTTCCTGCAGAGCAAGGTGATCGGCCTGTCCCGGTGGCTGTCCACCTGGTTCGGCTGGATCCCGTTCCTGCACGTCGACGGGGCACACCAGGACGACCCCCTTGCGTCCGCCAGCGTGTACACCGCCTCGACGTTCGTCGCGGGCATCGTGGTCGCGCTGATGGTGGCGCCCATCCAGTGCTCGGTGATGCGCGAGGTGTTCAGCCGCGCACCGGCGGGGGAGCGGGAGGGAGCGTACGCGCTCGGCTCGACACGGGCGGGCATGATCCGCAGCGTCGTCCTGCCGTACGGTGCCGCCGGCATCATCGGCGGGACCATGCTCGGACTCGGCCGGGCCCTGGGTGAGACCATCGCCGTCTATCTGATCATCTCGCCGGTCTTCAGCATCCAGCCGCACATCCTGCAGACCGGCTCGAACTCCGTGTCCTCCCTGATCGCCCTGCACTACGGCGACTCCTCCGCCTTCGGCGTCTCCGCGCTGATGGCGGCCGGACTGGCCCTGTTCCTGCTGACCCTGGTGGTCAACTTCACCGCGTCCTCGATCGTGGCCCGTTCCCGGTCCGGCGCACAGAGCGAGGCCTGAGCCCATGACGACCACGCTGGACAAGCCGTCGGCTCCGACGCCCGGACCCGGTCCCACGACCACCGTCGTACCGCGCCCCGAGCCGCTGGAGGAGCCCGAGGAACACCGTCGCGTCGGCGGACTGCGCCGCGACGACCTGCTCGCCCTGGGCGGAGCGGCCACCACCGGCCTCACCCTTGCCTGGCTGCTCTTCGGTCAACTGGCGCCGCTGTCGGGACCGTTGGGCTTCGCCGTCGTCGCCTATCTGGTCTTCTTGCTGGTCTACGCGGTGCTGGTGTGGATGGACGCCTCGGCCGACGGATCCGACGCCGGACCCGCGGAACCCGCCGGACCCGCCGTACGCGACCGGCTGCTGACCGTCGTCCTGGCCTCCGCCGCCGCCCTGCTGTTCGCCGGGCTGGTCCTCGTCATCGGCTTCACCGCGGCCCGCGGCTGGCGCGCGCTGCCGCACGCCGGCTTCTACACGCAGGACATGCAGGCGGCCGGTCCGCTGGACCCGGTCACCGTCGGCGGCGTCAAGCACGCCGTCGTCGGCACCCTGATCCAGATCGCCATCGCGCTCACCGTCACCATTCCGCTGGGCATCACCTGCGCCGTCTACCTCGGGCAGGTCCCGGGCCGGTTCTCCCGTTTCGTGCGCACCATCGTCGAGGCGATGACCGCGCTGCCCTCGGTCGTGGCCGGCCTCTTCGTCTACGCGAGCTGGATCCTGATGCTCGGCTTCGAGAAGTCGGGCCTGGCGGCCGGGCTCGCCCTCAGCGTGATGATGCTGCCCATCGTGATCCGGGCCTCGGACGTCGTGCTGCGCCTGGTGCCCGGCACGCTCACCGAGGCCGCGGAGGCACTGGGCGCCCCGCGCTGGCGCACCGTGTGGCACGTGGTGCTGCCCTCCGCGCGCTCGGGCCTTGCCACCGCCGTCATCCTGGGCACCGCACGCGGCATCGGCGAGACCTCCCCGGTGCTGCTCACGGCCGGTGCGACGGCCGCGCTCAACGCCGACCCCACGCACGGCCCGATGATGTCCCTGCCGCTCGCGGTGTTCACCTTCGTCAGGTCGCCCCAACCCGCCATGATCACCCGGGCCTTCGGCACCGCGCTGGTGCTGCTCGCGCTGGTCCTGCTCCTCTTCTCACTCGCCCGCGTCGTCGGCGGCCGCGGCCCCGGACAGCTGAGCCCCCGCCAGGCCCGCCGCGCGGCCCGCCGTTCACGGCGCGACCTGGACCGCTTCGAGGCCACGGTCCTCGACGGCCCCATCGCCACGCCGGCCGACGGCCCGGCCGTCACCGTGCCCGCGGACCCGAACCCCGCTCCCGCTCCCACCGAGGTGGACTGATGCCCCGACTGATCCCCCGTCGGATACGTTCCTCGCTGCGAGCAGCGATCGCGGCGCTCGTTCCGGCCGTGGCGCTGCTGCTCGGCGCCGCCGCGCCCGCGGTCGCCACGAGCTACACCCCCATCAGCGGGGCCGGCTCCAGCTGGGCCTTCAACGCCGTCGACCAATGGCGCCGGGACGTCAGGCAGTACGGCATGCAGATCTCGTACACCCCGCAGGGCTCCTCCTACGGCCGCCAGCAGTTCCTGGCCGGCACCACGGACTTCGCGGTCTCGGACATCCCCTTCCAGACCAACCCGACGGACGGTTCCGCCCCGGAGCGGCCGGTGGCCGGGTCGTACGCCTACATGCCGATCGTGGCGGGCGGCACCGCCTTCATGTACCACCTGACGATCAACGGCCAGCGCGTCACCAACCTGCGGCTGAGCCAGCCCACACTGACAAAGGTCTTCACCGCCGCCGTGCGCTACTGGGACGACTCCTCGATCCGGGCGGACAACCCCGGCCTGAAGCTGCCGCACCGGGCCATCGTGCCCGTCGTCCGCTCGGACGGCTCCGGAGCCTCCGCCCAGTTCACGCTCTGGATGGCCAAGCGGCAGAGCGCGCTGTGGAAGACGTACTGCGCCAAGGTCGGCCGCAGCAACGCCTGCGGCGAGACCTCGTACTACCCGACCGTCACCGGCATGATCGCCCAGTCCGGCGACCTCGGCGTGGCCGGCTACATCTCCCAGGGCTACGGCGAGGGCTCCATCGGGTACGTCAACTACTCCTACGCCCTCAACGCGCACTACCCCGTTGCCAAGCTGCTGAACGCGGCCGGTTACTACACCGAGCCCACCGCGCAGAACGTCGCGGTGTCGCTGCTCAAGGCGAAGATCAACACGAACAGGAGCTCCGCGGACTACCTCACCCAGAACCTGGACTCCGTCTACACCGACAGCGATCCGCGGTCCTACGTGCTCTCCAGCTACTCGTACATGATCCTGCCGCTCAGGGTGCAGGGGACCTTCACCACCGCCAAGGGCGCCACCCTCGGCGCGTTCTCCTACTACTTCATGTGCCAGGGCCAGCAGCAGGCACCCGAACTGGGCTACTCACCGCTGCCGATCAACCTGGTCAAGGCGGGCTTCGACCAGATCCGCAAGATACCCGGCGTTGTCCCCAAGAACATCAACATCAAGGGCTGCAACAACCCGACCTTCAGCGCCGACGGCACCAACCGGCTGGCCACCACCGCGCCCATGCCGCCCGCCTGCGACAAGAAGGGCGCGACCCGGCAGTGCGCCACCGGCTCCGGCGGCGCCAGGCAGTCGACCGCGAACAGCGGCTCCTCGACCGGCGGTTCCACCGGCGGCTCCGGCACCGCCGGAGGGACCGGCGCCGGCGGTGGCACGACCGGCGGTACGGCGGCCACCGGAGGAGCGGCCGGGGGCACGAGCCCCACCGGCGGCGCGAGCGTCGACCCGGACACCGGCCAGACCGTCAACGCTGCCGCTACCGGTGGCAGCGGCGGTACGACAGTCCTGGCCTCGCCGGTCTCCCTGTCGGCCGACGACGGCTGGAGCAGCCGGCAGACCCTGATGGTCCTGGCCGGGATCACCCTGCTCGTGGTGGTCCTGGTGCCCGCGGTCACCGCCCACGTCCTGGCCGCCCGCAGAGCCGGCACCGCGAAGGGGGACCAGAAGTGAGGACACGTCAGCTCGTCCGCACACTCGTGGGGGCGACCGCGGGCGCCCTCGTGGGCGCGCTGGTCTCGGTGGCGGCGGCGCCCGGCGCGGGCGCGGCCCCCGCTGCCCCCGCGGCCGGCTCCGCCGTGACCGTGTCCGGGCGCGGCGAGTTCGCCGGCATGAAGTTCACCGTCAGCCAGACCCAGGGACTGACCGACCGGGCCGTCACCGTCTCCTGGACCGGCGGCACGCCCACCACCTTCGCCGGAAGCCAGTTCAACACCGACTTCGTGCAGATCATGCAGTGCTGGGGCGACGACGACGGCACCGTCCCCACCAACCCCGGCCCGCCCCGCACCCAGTGCGAGTACGGCGCCTCACCCACCACCGACCGTTCCAACTGGCCCGGCAACGGCGACGACGACACTCGTGCCGTCGTCTACCGGGCCAGGCCCGGCCACTACGGCGACGACGACACCTACGGCTCCACCATGCCGTACGGCCTGGGCGAGGTGCCGTTCAAGTCGGTCGACGGCACCGTGGTCACGAGCGGCACCCAGAACAACAAGTTCTTCAACCACGCCACCACCAACGAGATCGACTTCGCGCGCACCGAGGCGGACGGCACCGGTTCGGAGATCTTCGAGACCCAGACCGCCAACGAGGCACCGCAACTCGGCTGCGGATCCCCGGTCACCCACGCCGACGGCACCGTCAGCGGCCGCTCCTGCTGGCTGGTCATCGTCCCGCAGGGCCACCTCGACCTGGACGGCAAGCCCTACGCGGACCAGACCCAGGTCAACGCCGGCTCCCCGGTGTCCTCGACCAACTGGAAGAACCGCATCGCCGTCAAGCTCGGTTTCAACCCCGTCGGTGCCTCCTGCACGATCGGCGCCGAGGAGCAGGACACCATCGGCAGCGAACTCGTCGCCGAGGCCATGACCAGCTGGCAGGCCAAGCTCTGCGCCACCGGCACGGTCTACGGCTTCACCCAGCTCGGCGACGCCGACACCCGCGCCCGCATCACCTCCGGCGCCGACACCCTCGGCTTCGTCACCCGCCCCCTCGGCTCCGACGACGCCACCACCGCGCCCACGGGCAAGGTGACGTACGCCCCGGTCGCGCTCTCCGGCGTGGTCATCGGCTTCAATATCGAACGACAACCCGGCTCCACCGCCACCAAGGACCAGAAGGCCCTGGCCGGAACCAGGTTCACCTCGATGAGGCTCACGCCCCGGCTGATCGCCAAGCTGCTCACCGAGTCGTACCGCAACTCCCCCTGGGGAGCGGTCAAGACCGTCTACTCCGGCGGCAACGCCACCCTCACCGCCGCCAAGGGCTACGGCTGGGCGAAGAACAACCCGCCCGGCCTGCTCTCCGACCCGGAGTTCCTGGCCCTCAACCCCGAGTACGCCAACCAGTCCATCGCCGAGAACCCCAGCACCGACACCGACCTCGAAGTGGCGCTCGGCCACACCGACGCGGCCCGGCAGCTGTGGAACTACGTGCTCGCCGACAAGGACGCCAGGCGCTTCCTGGCCGGCGTGCCCGACGAGTACGGCATGCAGGTCAACCCGTACTACGGCACCAACGCCGACCTGAACCCCACCGGTTACGCCTTCACCGCGGCCCGGGACGACTACCCCAAGGCCGACCCGTGGACGACGATCCCGCCGGGCTCCGCCGAGGCCACCGTCAAGCAGGGCATGACCGACTTCCACCCCTACGTGGACGACATGCTCCTCGCCGCCCAGCACGCCCGCCGCGGCGACCAGCTGTGGAAGTCCAGCTGGGACGCGAACGCCAACCCGCCGGTGTGGAAGTCGCCCGGTCCGCAGAACGTCGGCCAGCGCTTCCAACTGGTCGTCACCGACGCGGCCTCGGCGGCGCGCTACGGCCTCCAGACCGCCGGCCTGCTCAACTCCGCCGGCAAGTACGTCACCCCGACCTCGGCGTCCCTGACCGCCGCGGCCGCCTCCGCCACCGGCAGCCCCGCCGTCGTACCCGTCACCGCCTCCCGGACCGGCGCGTACCCGGTGACCATGCTGGTGGACGCGGTGGTCCGCCCGGGCCAGGTCAAGGCGGCGGAGCGGAAGAGCTACGCCGCGCTGCTGCGCTACGCCGCGCGGGCGGGCCAGCGGACCGGCATCGAACTCGGCGACCTGCCCCCCGGTTACGCACCACTGGACGGCAAGCAGCGCGGCGTGACACTGGCGGCCGCGAAGGCGCTGGAGTCCTACAAGGGCCCCACCACGGCCGGTGACACGACCGGCTCCGCAGCCGGCGGCGGCACGGGAGACACCGGGGGAGCGGGTACGTCCACCGGCGGCACCGGTACGGGTGCCGCCACCGGCACCCCGGCCGGCACCACCGCCTCCGCCTCGGGCAGCCCCGCCGCCCCGCACGGCAGCACCGCCCCCGACCTGATCAGCACCGCGAGCGGTCTCACCCCGGCCGACCCGGCGGTACCGCTCCGCCTGGCCCTGCCCGTCGGCGCCGGACTCGGTGCCCTCGCCGGACTGATCGCGCCGTTCGCGGCCGGCTGGCGTCCCCGGGGTGCGGCAGCGGCCCTCTTTGGAGCACAGTCCTTCGTCCGCCGTACGACTCGCCGACCGGGCAGGAGGTTCCGCAGGTGACCCCGCTGACGATCGACAAGCACGCCGGCACGGAAGGGGCCGTACCCCCGTCCCCCGCCGGCAAGGCGGCCAAAGGCAGGAAGCGCGGGACGGCCAAGCCCTACCTGACCGGCGGCGCACTGCTCACGATCAGCGTGCTGCTGATCGGCATCTGCGCCCAGCTGGTCCTGCTCAGCCCGCTGCAGCACCGGGCCGCCCAGTCGGCGGGCTTCGACCGGCTGCGCGGCGAACTGGCCGCCGGAACCGTGGCGGTGTCCCAGGCCGACCAGCAAGGGCGGCTGCTCAGGCCGGGTACCCCTCTGATGCTCCTCGAGATCCCCAAGCTGCACGTCCGCCAGGTGGTCTTCGAGGGCACGGACTCCGACGTACTGGCCAAGGGTCCCGGCCACCGCCGGGACACCCTGCTGCCCGGCCAGGCCGGAACCAGCGTGCTCATGGGCCGGGCCGCCGCCTACGGGGGTCCGTTCGGGCACCTGGACGACCTGACCCCCGGCGACACCTTCCGGATCACGACGGGTCAGGGACGTTTCACCTTCCGGGTCCTCGACCTGCGCCACGCCGGTGACCGTGCCCCGGACGCACCCGCCGCGGGCCGGAGCCGGGTCGTCCTGATGACCGCGACCGGCCCGCCGTACCTCCCCGAGGGCGTGCTGCGTCTCGACGCCGACCTGGTCGGCACCGCGGCCGACACCCCGGCCCTGCGGATCGTCCCCGACTCCCTCCCGGCGGCCGAACTCCCGCTCCACGGCGACTCCGTGGTCTGGTGGCAGGTGGTGCTCTGGCTCCAGGCGCTGGCCGCCGCCTCCGCGGCGGCGGTCTGGGCCTGGTTCCGGTGGGGGCGCCGCCAGACCTGGGTCGTGTTCACCGGACTGCTCGGCGCCATCGGCCTTCAGGTGGCGGAACAGGTCACCCGGCTCCTTCCCAATCTGCTCTGACCCGCCCAGGACTGAGGTTTTCCCATGACCGACACCACCGCCGCCACCGAAGAGGCCGCAGAGACCAGACAACTGAACACCGTCGAGTACGACGCGGGGGCGGAAGCCGAGACGGCCGAGCAGCCCATCGTCCGCACCGTCGGCCCCACGACCGTTGCGGGTCCGACCGCCGGTGCGGGCCCCGCCGAACTCGACGCCCGCAGCGTGTCCGCCTGGTTCGGCAGCCACAAGGTACTCGACCGCGTCTCCCTGACCATGCCCGCCGGCCGGGTCACCGCCCTGATCGGCCCGTCCGGCTGCGGCAAGTCCACCTTCCTGCGCACCCTCAACCGCATGCACGAACTGGTCAGCGGGGCGGCCTTCGCCGGCGAGGTACTGCTGGACGGCGCCGACCTGTATGCGCCCGGACGCAGACTCACCCAGGCGCGGCGGGACATCGGCATGGTGTTCCAGAAACCCAACCCCTTCCCGGCGATGTCGATCTACGACAACGTGGTGGCCGGACTGCGGCTGACCGGCGTCAAGGCCGGCCGTGCGGCCAAGGACGCGCTGGTCGAGGAGTGCCTGACCCGCGCGGGTCTGTGGAACGAGGTCCGGGACCGGCTGCGTCGGCCCGGTGGCGCGCTCTCCGGCGGCCAGCAGCAGCGGCTGTGCATAGCACGGGCGCTCGCGGTACGGCCCCGGGTTCTTCTGATGGACGAGCCCTGCTCGGCACTCGACCCGACGTCCACGCGGCGCGTGGAGGAGACCATCCAGAGCCTGGCGCAGGAGGTCACCGTCGTCATCGTGACCCACAACATGCAGCAGGCCGCCCGGGTCTCCGACCGGTGCGCCTTCTTCCTCGCCGAGCAGGGCGAACCGGGCGGCATCGTCGAACACGGCCCGACCGACGCCATGTTCAACGCCCCGCAGGACCGACGCACCGCGGACTACGTCAACGGCCGCTTCGGCTGAGCGGACGCAGAGCACACCTACGGGCCCGGCATCGTGCCACCGGGCCCTGGGGGAGATGCGCTGGGGGCCGGGCTGCGAAAGTCCACTCGAAGCGGCGCCCGACGCGGTGAGAGCGGTCCTCGGCACAGCGTCCACGACCCGGAGAGAGGAGCCATGGTCGACCAGGTACGCCGCAAAGCGCCGGTCGCTTCCTGGCCGCGTCGGCAGACGGCGCTGGCCGCGCGACGGAAGTCGAAGCGTGCCGGCGGCGTACGGGGGGAAGCTGCGCGCGGGACACGGCCCCATGGTGGGTGAGCACAACGACGGCGCCGACGTTTCTCTACTGGTCTCAGTGGTCCGGACAGCGGCAGTCGGCGCCCAGACAGGGCATCAGATCGGGCGGCACGAGGCAGCTTCGGGAGGACCGGTGCAACGGCGGCGTGCGGCCACGGCGCCTGGCCGTGGCGAGGAACAGGATGCCGACAGTGACGACGTAGGCGGCCGGTACGAGGCTCGGGTCGTCGTAGGCGCTCTGGACTCCCAGGGGCCGTACGGAGCAGGAAGCTGGTCGGTCCCGAGCCCACGCGGTCATCCGGCGCCGTCTAGCCGACGAGCTCGCCCACGAGTGCGGCGACTTGTCCCACTTCGATGAGGAAGCCGTCGTGACCGTACGGGGATTCGACCACCCGGACGTGATCGGCTGTAGAGATCCCGGCTGCCAACTCCGCTTGCTGGGACAGCGGATAGAGACGGTCGGAGTCGACGCCTGCGACCAGGGTCCTGGCCGTCACACGGCTCAGGGCGGCCCGCGTACCACCTCGGCCGCGACCGATGTCGTGACTGTTCATGGCCTCTGCCAGTGTGACGTAGCTGCCCGCGTCGAAGCGGCGCACGAGCTTGGCAGCGTGGTGGTCGAGGTAGGACTCGACCTGGTACCGACCGCCGTTCCAGGGATCCTCCGTGCCCTGCGGCGCGCGGCCGAAGCGGACCTGGAGTTCCGGTTCGCTGCGGTAGGTGACGTGGGCGAGGCGACGGGCCAGGCCGAGTCCCGCGTGCGGGCCGAGTCCGGGGCCGGCGTCGTGGTAGTCGCCGCCGCGCCAGTGAGGGTCGCTGCGGATGGCATGGAGCTGGATGTTCGCCCAGGCGATCTGCTCCGCGCTCGCCGCGGCCGTCGTGGCGAGCAGCAGGAGCGCCCGCGTCCGTTCCGGATGCGACACGGCCCATTCCAGCGCCCGCATTCCGCCCATCGACCCGCCGACGACCAGTGCCCAGCGGTCGATGCCCAGCGTGTCGGCCAGGTCCGCCTCTGCGGCCACCTGGTCACGCTGTGTCAGGAAAGGGAAGCCGCCACCCCAGTGGCGTCCATCCGGTGTGAAGGACGCGGGTCCGGTGCTGCCCTGGCAGCCGCCCAGCACGTTGGGAGCGACGACGAACCAGCGGTCGGTGTCCAGTGCGAGACCGGGCCCGATGAGCCCGTCCCACCAGCCTGGAGTGGGATGACCGGGTTCGGCCGGTCCGGCGACATGGCTGTCGCCGGTGAGCGCGTGGAGCACGAGTACGGCGTTGGAGTGGTCCGGTGCAAGCCGCCCCCAGGTTTCGAACGCGAGCAGCACGCCGGGCAGTTCACCTCCGGCCTCCAGCGGCAGCGGTTTCTCCCGTACGTGCCATTGGCGGCGCCCCGGAGGGTCCCCCTCTCGCCAGGCCCCGGAGGCCGGCGGGAGGGGGACCGCGGAGGTCGCCAGTACCGTGTTCAGGACGCGCCCTTCGCCGCGCGGAAGCCTGCCTCCAGGTCCGCCTTGAGGTCGGCGAGGTTCTCGATGCCGACCGACAGGCGGACCAGGCCGGGTGAGGTGCCGGTCGCCGCCAACTGTGCCTCGTCCAGCTGGCTGTGCGTGGTGGACGCCGGATGGATGATGAGACTGCGCACGTCGCCGATGTTGGCGAGATGGCTGAACAGCTCGACAGCGTCGACGAACCGCTTGCCCGCCTCGACGCCGTCCCGCAGTTCGAAGGCCAGCACCGCGCCGGCGCCGCGCGGCAGGTAGCGCTGCCCTGCCTCGTACCACCGGTTGGATACCAGGCCCGGGTAGTGGACGGCGGCGACCTCGTCGCGCTGTTCCAGCCATTCGGCCAGGGCCTGCGCATTGGCGGAGTGCCGTTCGAGGCGCAGGCTGAGCGTCTCCACGCCTTGCAGCAGGAGGAAGGCCGAGTGCGGGGAGAGCGCGGGCCCGATGTCGCGGAGCAGCTGGACGCGCAGTTTGATGGCGAAGGCACCCGGGCCGAGCGCGGGCCAGTACTGCAGGCCGTGGTAGCTGGGGTCCGGTTCGCTGAAGTCGGGGAAGCGGTCGGCGTGCGCGCCGAAGTCGAACGTGCCGCCGTCGACGACGACTCCAGCGATGGTGGTGCCGTGACCGCCGAGGAACTTGGTCGCGGAGTGGACGACGATGTCGGCGCCGTGCTCGATGGGCCGCAGCAGATACGGGGTGGGCACGGTGTTGTCCACGATCAGCGGGACGCCCGCCGCGTGCGCGACGTCGGCCACCGCCCGTACGTCGAGCACATTGCCGCGCGGATTGCCGAGTGTCTCGGCGAACAGGGCCTTCGTGTTCGGCCGGATCGCCGCTCGCCAGGCTTCGAGGTCGTCCGGGTCGTCGACGAAGGACACCTCGATGCCGAACTTGGGCAGCGTGTGGCGGAAGAGGTTGTAGGTGCCGCCGTACAGGGACGTGCTGGAGACGATGTGGTCGCCCGCGCTCGCCAGAGTCAGGATGGCGAGGGTCTCCGCGGCCTGCCCAGAGGCCAGGGCCACCGCGGCGACCCCGCCTTCGAGCGCGGCGATCCGCTGCTCGAAGACGTCCTGGGTCGGGTTGTGGATACGGGTGTAGATGTTGCCCGGCTCGGCGAGCGAGAACAGGTCGGCGGCGTGCTGGGTGTCGCGGAAGACGAACGAGCTGGTCTGGTAGATCGGCACCGCCCGTGCCCCGGTCGTCGGATCCGGCGCGGCACCGGCGTGGATCTGCTTGGTCTCGAACGACCAGGCCGAGGTGTCGGGACCGGCAGGTTCGTCCTCGGGGGTGTGACCGGCGGTGACGGAATCGATCGGCTGGCTCATGGTTCTCCCTTGTGCGGGGCGTGCGGGGTGCGTGAAGAGACCGCGCGGCTGCCTTCCGGACCGGAAAGAGGGCGGGCCGGAGCAGGGCGCGGCACGATGGTGCGGAGAGCGCGCGAGGTGAAGAGAGGGGGATCAGATGCCGGAGCGCGGCGTCAGCTCACGGCGGAACAACCCGTGGTGGTGACACGCACGTAGTCAACGTGGCGGCGGGTCACGAGCACGGTCATGGGCTCAGGTAACCACAGATGGTGACGGCGCACCAGCATGACTTGGGAACAAAGCGATGCCTCGGGCTCCTTGCTTGCCGGCCGCCCTGACCGCCGTCTCACCCGTCGGGACGGTCAATGGGCGCACCTGCAGCGTTGTTTTGATCCGGCCATGGAGACCACTGGCCAGGCGCACACGGTGTCGGTGCACCTCTGCTGAACGGCCGGGTTTCCGGCCAGTCCTCGAGCGGCGGACCATCTTCGACAGCTCGCCGCCCACTTGATCCGCATACCGGCGCCGGGTGACGGCCGATGGCCCACGATCTCCCGGCTCCAGCGATCCCGGGCCGTGGCCACTCGGCAGGACAAGAGCGCGCGCCTACGTCCTCCTCGGCACCACAACCGCAGCAGCCCTGGTCATCTGGCTCCGCACGTGATCGTCCGGTGAGACCTGGGGCCCATTGCGAAAGTGGATCGTCTGTCAGACCTGCCTGGGATGCTCCGAGCATGGAGATGACAGTGCAGCTGACGATCGACTGCTCCGATCCGCGGAGAATGGTGACTTTCTGGGCCGAGGCCCTGGGCTACGTGCCTGAGCCTCCGCCGGGCGGGCATGCCACGTGGCGTGCTTACTGGGCGGCGGCGGGGGTGCCCGAGGCAGAGTTGCCCCCCGGTGCCGGGGATATTCCGGAGTCGATCATCGATCCCGCGGGGCGTGGACCGAGGGTGTGGTTCCAGGAGGTTCCGGAGCCGAAGGCAGCCAAGAACCGGTGGCACTTCGACCTGAAGGTCGGTGGGGGGCGTGACGTCCCACTGGACGTCCGCACACAGAGGGTCAAGGCTACGGTGGAACGGCTGGTCAAAGCTGGTGCCACCGTGCTACAGATCAAGGATGAGCCAGAGACGGGGTTCTACGCCGCCGCCATGCAGGACCCCGAGGGCAACGAATTCGACGTCATCTGAGGGCCGTTGCGACGGTGCTGGTCACAGCCACTCGTTCACGGTGGTGACCAGCACCGTCGCCTCGTAGCGGACGGAGAGCCTGTCGTACCTCGTGGCCACTGCCCTGGGCCTGCAAGTCGGTTGATTCCGCACTCGACCGCATGGCGCTCGCGGTGATCCACCGCATCGAAACGCGGCGGTCGGCCGTCACGGGAGCCGAGCTTCCTGCGGTTGCGGGCCCGGTAAGTCTTGTACGGGATGGTGCAGCGGATTCCATGGCGGCGCAGGTAGGCGCGGTTCTTGCGGGAGGAGTACGCCCGATCGGCGCGTACCCGAATCGAGTCGGAGGTGTACCCGGCCCGATCCGATGCGGGGGACGCGGGCATTCTCCGGCACGCCCTCGAAGGGCGGCGAGTCGTCGCGCTGCCCGGCCGTCACCACGATCGGCATGGGCTTCTCGCCCTGCTCGACAGCCACGTGCAGCTTGGTGGCGAACCCGCCACGGAAGCGTCCCAGCACCTGATCACAGGGCTCGGCCAGCACCCTGCCCGCTGGTTCCCTCTGCAGGTCCCCCTGCCTCCTGGCCCCTGCCGCATACCGATGGCTGAGGGGCGCGACACACCTCCGGACCCGGAACCGTATGCCGTCGATCAGCTCACGTGGGCAACAACGGCTCCAACACCGCCCACGGTGGATCCGTGCCCCGCGCCATGAACCACGATCATTCATCACTCAAGATCCACTTTCGATACACGCCTAATCCTGCGCAGAAGCCACCGTGTCGCCCAGCTCACCGCACGCCACCTCCAGGACCGCTTTTCCGGAGACACGACGCCCGCGGAGGGCCTCAGCGGCCTCGGCGAAGCGGTCCCAGGGTCCTCGCCAGCCAATCTCGATCGTGACGGCCCCCTCAGCGGCCAGCTCAGTAAGAACGGCCAGTTCCGCGCCGGCATCGCTGTCGATGACGAAGGAGGACAGCGATTTGGCCGGACCGACGGTCGCATACGGCGGAAAGACCGCAGGCTCCCCGGATGTCCAGCCGACGCTCTGCACGCTGCCCCCGGGAGCGAGCAGGTTCCACGCCGCGACCAGTTGGGGACCGCCAACGCTGTCGATGACCACGTCGACCGGCCGCTGAAGTCCCTCCAGACCGATCAGCACCTCGTCGGCTCCCGCCTCGGCCAGCCCGTCCCCGCGGCCGGCCGAACCCACGGACGCGATGACGTGGGCACCGGCCCGCGCTGCCAATTGGACTGCGAACCGGCCGACTCCACCGGATGCGCCGGTGATCAGCACCCTCTTGTCGGTCCGAGCCCGGCGGCCCGCAGCGAGCGCAGTGCCGCCACTCCGGCGACCGGCAGAGCCACCGCTCGCGCCAGGTCCAAGCCCTTCGGTACCTCGGCGAGCGCACTCACGTCGATCGCGACGCGCTCCGCGAACGCCCCCGAGGTCAAAGCCACCACCCGGGTGCCCACCTCAGGGCCGGTTCCGTCGGCTGCGGCACGAACGACCACTCCGGCGGCGTCCGAACCGAGCACCGCACCCACAGGGATCCGACCGGAGCGGGCGTCGTTGAGGTCACCGTAGTTCAACGAGGCGTGGGAGACGTCCACGAGGACCTGGCCCGGCCCGGGCACGGGGTCGGGCACGTCGGCGAGGCGGACGGCGGTGGATGCGGACGGATCGACGACGAGAGCGCGAACAGACATGCCATTCCCCCTTGGTTGACGACTTGTAACAGCAGTCATCATCGATAACCTTGCTGCTCATCGGAAGGAGGCACTTTTATGTCACGCAGTCACACCCGTGTGACCGAAGCGCTGAGGGACGAAGCCTGCCCGGTCACCGAGGTACTTGACCGTGTGGCGGGCAAGTGGAGCATCGGGATCCTGATTGCCGCCGCCCACGGCCCGGTCCGCTTCACCGAACTCGAACGCGCCATCAATGGCATCAGCCGACGGATGCTCACCCTCAACCTACGCAGGCTGGAGCGGGACGGCCTGCTCGTTCGCACCGTGCATCCCACCGTGCCGCCCAAGGTCGAGTACAGCCTCACGCCCATGGCCCGGGAGCTTCACGCCTCGCTGACCGAGCTGGTGGGCTGGGCCGAGCGGCATCGGGCCGCCATCGCCGAGGCCCGCGCCGCCTACGACACCGCGGCGGAGCAGAGATCAGACGCCGACTGAACGAGCCCGGACCGGCTCTCGCGCTACTGCAATTCAGCGACAGCCAGCGAGGGTCTGGCGGCCACCATCGGCGTCCCAAGATCCGCATGGTCGGCCGGACAAGTCCTGGCAGCGGCGCCGCGCAGATCCGCCGGCGAGGAGGACCGTCGCAGCACGGAGGGGGCAACAGGGGTCCTCGCGTCCGCGGCCGTCGCCTCCCGCGATCGACTGAGCGGCTGCTACAGCTCGATGACGGCACCGGGGCCGACAGCTGTCCATGGTGGAGGATGTCCGACTCGTCGTCGAGAGCGGTCCGGTCGGGGAGGTTCTGCTTTCCGTGCGGTCGGGAAGCGGTCCTGTTACTGCCGGTCAGGAAGGCGCTGACCTTCCAGATAGCGGCCAAGGCCTTCTCGCTCGACAGGTGGCTCAGCGCCCCTGGAGACAGTCCTCGTCGGCTTCCCGGCCGTCCGCCGGGTCGATGGCTCTTCCGGGCGGACTTACGCCTCTTCCGCGGGAATGGCCGGCCGTGCCGCGTAGCGGGTGCGCATCGCATCGCTGGCTGCGGGGCCTGCGGTGAAGACGTAGGCGGCGCTGTCGTCGAGTCGGCGACCGGTTTTGGCGTCGACGACGACGGGCTCGACTTCCTCGCCGGTGTCCGCGTCGACGAGGATCATGCTGCGCTCCGTCGGCGTGAGGCGGGAGTTGCCCCACGCAGCGAGGGCGACGATCACCGGGCGCAGGGAGCGCCCGAGTCCGGTCAGGACGTACTCGTGCCGGACGGGGCTGGTCTGGTAAGGCCGGCGCTCCAGCAGACCGTCGGCGACCAGGGTTTTCAGCCGGGTGGTGAGCATGCTGGAGGAGATGCCCAGGCTCTCCTGGAACTGGTCGAAGCGGGTGTAGCCGTCGAAGGCGTCGTGGAGGATCAGCAGCGTCCACCACTCGCCCACGTGTTCCACCGTCGTGGACAGCGGGCACTCCCGGTCCTCCAGCCTGATCCGGCTTGCCACGGCGACCATCCCTTCAGTTACTGCTAAAGTCGAAGTTAGTAGCTTCTATTTTAGCAGTAAGGACGGGAGCGGAGCCTCGTATACCCGCACCCGGGAACGGAACACAAAGTGACCACATCCATCAGCGAATCCCTCGAAGGCCGACGTGCCCTGGTCACCGGCGGAACCAAGGGCACCGGAGCCGCGATCGCCCGACGGCTCGCCGAGGCCGGCGCAACCGTGCTGGTCACCGCCCGCAGCCGCCCCGACGACGTCGAGGAGAAGACGTTCATCAGCGCCGACCTGTCCACCGCCCAGGGGGCCGCCCACGTCGCCTCCGAGGTGGACGCCCGCACGGGAGGTGTCGACATCCTGGTCAACACCCTCGGCGGCTCCGAGGCACCAGCGGGAGGATTCGCCGCGCTCGGCGAGGACGACTGGGCAAGAGAGCTGAACACGAATCTGCTGGCCGCCGTCCGCCTGGACCGCGCACTCCTACCGCACATGATCGCCACGGGCAAGGGCGCGGTCGTGCACGTCACCTCGATCCAGCGCCGCATGCCGCTGTGGAACGGCACCCTGGCCTACGCCGCCGCCAAGGCCGCCCTGACCACCTACAGCAAGGGACTGGCCAACCAGGTCGCCCCGCACGGCGTCCGCGTCAACACCGTCTCGCCCGGCTTCGTCCAGACCTCGGCCGCCGACAACCTCGTCACCCGGATCGCCCACGACGCCGGCATCAGCCAGGAAGCAGCGCTGGGCCGGCTCATGGACTCCCTGGGAGGCATCCCGCTCGGCCGTCCCAACCGGCCCGAGGAGGTTGCCGAGCTCGTCGCCTTCCTCGTCTCCGACCGAGCCTCGGCCATCGTCGGCGCCGAACACGTCATCGACGGCGGCACCACCCCCACCGTCTGAACCCGCCACCACCATCAGGAGCGTCATGCACGACAACCAGCCCCGGACCATCACCCCGGACGACCTGCCCGCGGTGATCACCCGCTACCTCACGGCGCACCGCGTCCACGACACCGCCACCGCGGTCACGGCGTTCACCGACGACGCCACAGTCATCGACGACGGCAACACCTACCAGGGACGCGCCGCGATCGAGCGGTGGCTGGACCGATCCGCCACCGAATTCACCTACACCATCCACCTCACGAACGCCCAGCAGACCGACACGGCCCACTACATCGCCACACACCACCTCGAAGGCAACTTCCCCGGCGGCACCATCGATCTCCGCTATCGGTTCACGCTGCGCGACGACCTCATCGAACACCTCGCGATCGAACCCTGAACCCGCTCCCGCACCCCCTGTTCCTGCCCACGAGAGAGAGACCCACCCGCTCCCGGACCGCCCGCATCTGCCCGGGTCGGACCGGTGCCTCACCCGTAACGGTCTGCGGTGCAGCCGGCCTGATGCATTACCTGCTGGAGCGGCAGCACGGGTCGGCGCCGATTACAGCTGAGGCCGTTGCCTCCGGCAGGATGAGCGCCATGACCGAGATCCGTACTCCCCGCCTCCTCCTCCGTCGCTGGCACGACGACGACCTCGCGCCCATGGCGGACATCAACGCGGACCCGCGGGTCATGCGCTGGATCGACGACGGCTCGGTGCGCGACCTGGACCATACGGCAGAAGCCATCGAGCAGTGGGAGGAGGAGTGGGACGAGGAAGGCTTTGGACTTTTTGCCGTCGAGCTACTGGCTTCCGGTGAGCTCGCCGGCTTCACGGGTCTGTCGGTGCCCGAGTTCCTACCGGAGGTACTGCCCGCCGTGGCGATCAGCTGGCGGCTCGGCTCGCAGTTCTGGGGTCAGGGCTACGCATCCGAAGCGGCCCATGCCACGCTGGAATTCGCGCTCCAGGACCGCGGCCTCGACCGCGTCATCAGCATCAACCGGGTGGGAGACGACGCCTCCGAGAACGTCATCCACAAGCTCGGCATGGTGCCGGAGCGAGAGACGGCGCACCCGGTGTACGGCTATCCGCTGCGCGTGCACACCATCGATCTCACCGAGTTCCAGGCGTGAACCAGCCGAGCCGTCGATCATCACAAGGCAGCCGACCACTGCCCGTACGTCACCGATCGCATTGATTGCCACGGGATGGACGCCCAGACGAGGGATGTTGCTTCAAGGTCGTTGACTTTTGTCTTCACGGAACTGCGGCTAGAGATCTTTAACGGCTGGGGTTACGAAGGAGCACATCCCCTTGGGCGGGCCGTGGGCGCCGCGCGGAGCCATCGATTTGGCAAGGTCGACCGCCATCGGTGGCAGGCTGGTGCTCGCCACAGCTGTCGCATATGACATCTACGATGTGGCGACGCCGCCGAGCGGCCCAGCGCACGCAGACGGCCGTGCACGACGGGGCGAGCCTGGCGGGCCGGCTTGCGAGCGCGGGCTACGGCGCCAGGGCCAGCTCCCTCGGCGGGCAGGTCGGGCTGTGGTCGGCAGCGGGATCGGCGAGGGCAATTGTGGACGGAATCGAGGATCTGTTCCAGATGAGGAACTGGCTGGCAAGGCTGCTCAGGAAGGAGCGGCACCGCAGTGCGGAAGAGGACTCGGCAGCGGTCTCGTCGCCGGGCCCGGTGTGGAGCGATCCGGAGATCCCGGACGAGGAGCGCGCGGTTTTGCTCGTATGCCTCATCGAAGACCCCACGGCGCGCGAGGACGAGCAGGAGGAGGCGGCGTGGGGTCTGGAGTTCCTCTCTGGTCCGTTCGTCGAGGCGGCCTTGATCCGGGCCATCCGGGACGGCGACTTCAACAGCGACCTGGCCCAGGCCTGCGCCGAGTCCCTCTCCGGCATCTGGGCCAGGGAGGGCCAAGTCGATGCCGCCTTCCTGGCGGAACTGCGCGGCCTGGCGAAGGAGCTGATCTTCGGCATCCTTGGCAACCGTGCCCCGCACTTGCTGCCCCCTAGCGCCCCCTAGAGATCTTTAACGCCTGGGGATGCGGCGGTTGGAGGTTGAGGCCGGTTTTGGCGATGAGGCCATCGATGAGGCCGGGTCGGTACTGCATCTGTTTGAGCCGGGTTTTCACCAGTACGGTGAGCTCGTCGAGGCTGTGTTTGGTGAGGTTGGCCAGCGACCGTTTCAGGTGCGACCACACGCCCTCGACCGGGTTGAACTCCGGAGCGTATGGCGGCAACTGGTAGACGGTCAGCCATAATCGGGCGTCGATCAGCCGCCGCATGGTGCGGCTGACGTGCGTGTTCAAATTGTCCCAGACCAGCACGACCGGGCCGCCGAGCTGCTGGTGAGCGGCATCAAGCAGGTGGGCGTAGTCGGTCTCGGCGAAGCCCTTGCGTCGGTCTTTGGCGGGGCCGCGGTCGAGGTGGATGCGATAGATCAGCCGTGGCCGGTGGCCGGCCTTGGTGCAGATCAACGCCGCCATCGAGACCCGTTTTGTGCCCGCGGCGGTGACCTTCACGAGCGGGGTGCGGCCTCGGCGGCCCCAGGTGCGGCCTTTGGGTGGCCTCAGGCCCTGACCTGCCTCGTCGCTGAGTAGGCCCGGGGCGCGGTGTCGGGATTGCTCCCGGTCCGTTTCCCCGGACCTCTCGCC
>NZ_JBIAUL010000026.1:0-103670 GCF_042892755.1 Streptomyces sp. NPDC001714 | reverse complement strand
TGACGCTGCCTACTCTCCCCACGAGGCAGCTTCTCCAACCTCCGATAACGCAGCGTCACTTCGAAGGTGAAGTTGCCCATTGCGTTGGAGGCGTGCTGTCCCCGCTGCTGGCCAATATCGCCCTGGGCCCGCTCGATGAGCACGCCCACGGCCCGTGGCGGCCGGGCGGGGTGATGGGCAACCCCGTGAGTCGCGCCTTCCGTCGCCGGAGGGGAATGCCGAACTGGCGGATCGTCCGCTACGCCGGCGATTTCGTCGTGCTCGTGTTCGGCAGCCGTGACGGTGCGAAAGCCCTGCGCGAGGAAATCGCTGGTGTGCTCGGGCCGCTGGGTCTTCGGTTCTCCGAAGCCAAGACGCGCGTCGTGCACATGAGTGAAGGGTTCGACTTCCTTGGGTTCCGCCTCCAGTGGAAACGCAAGCGAGGTACGGACAAGTGGTACGTCTACCCGTTCATCGCCGACCGGCCCATCCGGTCCTTGAAGGACAAGATTCGTGCCCAGACACACAGGTTGTCGCAACGGCCACCCAGGGACGTGCTGAGACGGCTCAACCGGATCATGCGAGGCTGGTCCAACTACTTCAGATACGCAGTGGCCAAAAGCACCACGCAAGGTCGCGGCCGCAGGGCGGCCGATGACGCCGGCCGGGCATGGCAGGGCGGTCGATGAGCCACTCCGTCACCTCGCGAACCGCTTTCGTCGCCAGCCCCGAGATCCCCCGGGTCCAGCCGGCCACGGGGCTAGCTTCGCGGGCGTTGCGGGACGCCGGCCCCTCGCAGCGGCGACCGCGGCCACCGACCTCCGACCCCGCCGGGTGGCGCAGTTGGGACATGTCGCAGTCGCGACATCATGGGCCCGTGACATGGCGATCCGCTCAGCAGATTCTTTCGAACAGCGCGTGATCACGCGTTGCTCGAAAGGTGTGTGACTGATGGCATGGATCCGTCTGACGGCGGCGATATCAACGGCACTGGTACTGACGACGGGAGGCCTGTCGTCCGCCTCCGCGCGGGCGTCCTCCCCCGGCACTCCCGAGACGAAGGGCGCCGGCAGGTCGCCGTCCACCGTACGGCTGGTGACCGGTGACCGGGTGACGGTGACACCCGGCAGCGACGGCCGGCGCACCGCCTCGGTGGTGCCCGGTCCGGGCCGCCGGGACATCGTGTTCCGCACGTACGAGCAGGACGACGGCACGATGACCGTACTCCCCTCCGACGCAGCGGAGTTGGTGGCCGCCGGAACCCTGGACCGGCGTCTCTTCGACGTCACCGCCCTCATCGCCCAGGGCTACGACGAGGCCGGCACCTCGGCGCTCCCGCTGATCATCTCCCCCGAGCCGGGCGGTGCGGTGGCCGGGACGGCGGCGAGCCGCAAGGCCTTGGCGACGACCGCGGACCGGCTCTCCGCGTTCAACACGGCGTCCGTGCCCCAGCGCCGGCTGCAGAGCATCGACGCAACGTCCCTCCGGGTGGACGACGACGACCTCGGCGCGTTCTGGAAGACTCTGCGCCCCGCGGGCACCGCCCGGATCGCGCAGACCCCCCGGGTGTGGCTCGACGGCAGAGTGGCACCGGCGCTGGACCGCAGCACGGCGCAGATCGGCGCGCCCGCCGCCTGGAAGGCCGGTTTCGAGGGGCAGGGTGTCAAGGTGGCCGTCCTGGACACCGGTGTGGACGCCGACCACCCGGACCTGGCGGGCCGGATCGCCGAGTCCAGGGACTTCTCGGACAGCGGCAGCGTGACCGACCACTTCGGGCACGGCACGCACGTCGCGTCGATCGTCGGCGGCAGTGGAGCGGCGTCCTCCGGTACCCGTCGCGGGGTCGCGCCGCGGGCGGACCTGTTGATCGGCAAGGTGCTGGGCGACGACGGGTACGGCTCCGAGTCGCAGGTCATCGACGGCATGGAGTGGGCGGCCGCAGAGCACGCCAAGGTCGTCAACATGAGCCTGGGTTCGGACGCGCCCTCGGACGGCACCGATCCCATGAGCCAGGCCGTCGACACCCTGTCCGCCTCCGGGCAGACGCTGTTCGTCGTCGCCGCGGGCAACGCCGGGGAAGAGGGCGCTTCGACCATCGGCGCGCCCGGTGCGGCCGACGCCGCGCTCACCGTCGGCGCCGTGGACCGGGACGATTCTCTGGCGCCCTTCTCCAGCCGCGGCCCGCGTCCGGGCGACAAGGCCGCGAAGCCCGACGTGACCGCGCCCGGCGTGGGGATCGTCGCGGCCCGCGCCTCGGGGACGGCCATGGGCACCCCGGTGGACACCTACTACACAGCCGCGTCCGGTACGTCGATGGCCACACCGCACGTCGCCGGGGCCGCCGCCCTCCTCGCTCAGCGGCACCCCGAGTGGAGCGGGCCGCAGCTCAAGGACGCGCTCATCAGCACCGCCCACCTCGTCTCCGGCACCAAGGTGACCGAACAGGGCGGCGGGCGCATCGACATCGGCGCGGCCATGGGGGCCCTGACGGCCACCGGCTCCGTCACCCTGCCCGCGCTCCAGACCGCCGACGCGGGCGGACCGCGGCAGGTAGCGACCCTGCACTACACCAACGAGAGCGACCACCCGCTCGACCTCAAGCTGTCGGCCTCACTCACCCGCGACAACGGTGTCGCCCTGGCCGACGGCGTGATCACCCTGGACTCCGGCACCGTCCGTCTCGCCCCCGGGGCCTCGGCGGACGTCCCGGTCCGCGCGGACGGCGCGCATGCCGCGCGCGGCACCTACTACGGCTACGCCACCGCGACCGGACCGGACGGCACCGCGCTCGCCCACACCACGCTGTCCCTCGTCGTGCACGCGCCTCTGCATCGGCTCACCGTGATCGCCAAGGACCGCGACGGAAAGGTGATACCGCAGGCCGCCCCGACGATCTGGGGAGCCGACGGCTTCGCCCAGTACTCCAGCCTGGACCCGGCGGTCGCCGACGTCGAAGAGGGCACCTACCAGGTCAGCTTCGGCACCCTGGACAACGCGGCCGACGGCCAGGAACTTCGCGAGGTGATCAACCCTCAGGTGCGGGTCACCAAGGACTCGACCGTCACCCTCGACGCCTCGAAGGTGACGGAAGTGAAGATCCGTACCCCGCGTCCGTCCGAACAGCACGGCGTCCTCAGTTATCAGACGTTCCGTAAGATCGACGGGAACGGCCTGATCCAGGGCGTCATGTACTTCGACATCGCCAAGCGGATCTACGTCAGCCCCACCGCGCAGGTCACGGACGGCACCTTCGAGTTCGCCTCCCGCTGGCAGCTGACGGCCCCTCAACTGACCGCCAGGCCCCAGGGGAGTTCGCGGTCCTTCACCCCTTACTACCTGCCGACGTCTCCGGTGTTCGACGACAAGGGCGTCCGACTGACCGCCGTGGACGCTGGGACGGGCACCGCCGCCGACCTCAAGGCCGCCCATGTACGCGGCAGACTGGCCGTGATCCGCTACGACTTCGGTGACGACACCGCCCTCGCACGGGCCGCCGCCGACGCCGGCGCCAAGGCTCTGATGCTCGTCGTGCCGGAGGGCTTCTACCCGTGGACCCGCTGGAGCCCGGACGGAACACGCCTCGCCCTGCCCGTCATGCGCGCGGGCAACGCGGACGGCACCGCGATCCTGAAGCGGAGCGAACGGACCGCTACCCAGGTCCGGTTCACCGGCACGGTGCGCAGCCCCTACCTCTATGACGTCATGCAGGTGTCCCGTCAGCGCGTCCCGCAGCACCTGGTGCACACCGTCTCCGGACACGAGAGTGCGGTCGTCCACGCCACCTACGCCCGCACCGGCGCCTCCCACTGGGCCAGTGAGCAGCGCTTCGCCTGGCGGCCCTACCAGGACACCGCATGGAACCAGTACACGCGCAACGTGCCCGCGGGCCGGGAGCGCGTGGAGTACGTGACGGCCGGCGACACCCTCTGGAACCACGTCGTCCACCACGACACCGTCCTGGACCAGGACTTCCCGCTCCAGGCCGGCATGCGGGACGCGACCCACACCTACCGGGCCGGACAGCAGGCCACGGAGCGATGGTTCACCGCCCCGGTCCGCCCGTCCGTGCCGCACGGCGTGGCCGGCTGGCCCGCCTCCACCAGGTACGGCAACACCCTCTCCCTGTACGTCCCGGACTTCACCGACGCCGCCGGCCACTGGTCCTTCGCGGAGAGCGACAGTCTCGGCGGCATCGGCACCCGTGCGTCCGGTACGGGCGACACGGCGGTCGCCGACCTGTACCGCGACGGACAGCGGGTCGCGCATTCCGACACCGGCGCGTGGGGCGCCTTCGAGGTTCCGGCGGGTCGGGCCGGCTACCGGCTGGACCTGACGACGGGACGCGACTCGGACGACTGGCGCTTCGGCACCCACACCGAGACCTCGTGGTCCTTCGGTTCGGACACCACCGGGAGCCCCACGCTGCTTCCCCTCCTCCAGGTGGACTACTCGGTTCCCGTGGACGCTGAGAACGCCGTGGGCCCGCAGCGCACGTACACGCTGGGGTTCGGCGTCCGCATGCCCGACGGCCTGCCCGTCCCGCACGGCACGAAGCTCAAGGTGGAGACGTCCTACGACGACGGCAAGACCTGGGTGACGGCACAGACCTCCGCATCCCGTGGGAAGGTCGGACATTTCACCGCGACCGTCGAACGGCCGTCTCGGGTACGCGGCAACTCCTGTGTCACACTGCGGGTCACAGCGGCGGACGACGCCGGGCACAGCGTCCGGCAGACGATCGACCGCGCCTTCCTCCACCGGGGCTCCGCCGCGCGGCAGTGACCTGGTGAGGCAGCAGAACGGGAAGCTGCGGCCGCCGGTGCGCATGGCACCGGCGGCCGCAGCCCTGCGAGGGGCAGAGAGGGATCGGCAATGCTGGAGGCGGCAGGGCTGACGACCGTCGAAGAGACCGTGTACCGCCTGCTGGTCGGAGCGGTCACGGCCTCGGCACGCCAGCTGGCGGAGCAGAGCGAACTGCCGCAGGACACTCTGGAGGCGGTGCTGACGGCCCTCACCGGCAAGGGACTCGCCAGCCCCACCGACCACGTGCCGCCCCAGTACTCCGCCGTGCCCCCGGACGTGGCGCTGCTGCCCCGGCTGCAACGGCGAACCGACGAACTCGACAAGGCCCGCAGCACGGTCACCGATCTGCTGGACCTGTACCGCGGCGCCCGGCGCCGCCAGGACGCCGGCCAGCTGATCGAGGTGATCACGGGCGCCGAGTCGCTGCGGCAGCACTTGCGGCAGATGCAGGACAACGCCAGGCACGAGATGCTCTGGTTCTGCAAGGCCCAGTACGTCGCGATGCCGTCGGGCAGCAACCGCGCGGAGTACGACGCCCTCGCCCGCGGGGTGCGCTACCGCGTCCTGTACGAGCAGGCGTTCTTCGACGACGATCACGCCGTGGACAACGTGATCGAGGGGGTGCAGGCCGGGGAGATCGCCCGCAGCGTGCCCCACCTGCCGCTGCGGCTGGCCGTCGCCGACCGGTCCATCGCCATCTGCCCCCTGGTGCCCGGCGGCCCCCAGGGCTCCCCCGGTGAACCCACCGCGGCCCTGGTCCGCGAGAGCAGTCTCCTGGAGGCGCTCACTTCGCTCTTCGAGCGCTACTGGGAGACCGCGGTCCCCCTCGACCTCAGCACCGCGGGCACCATCCCCGACATTGCCGCCGTGCAGGCGGCCGAACCGCTCTCCGGCACCGACCGCGGCATCCTCTCCCTGCTGGTGGCGGGCATCGCGGACAAGGCCATCGCCAGTCAGATGGGGCTCAGCCGGCGCACCATCCAGCGCCACATCCAGAAGATGATGACCCTCGCCGGGGCCACGACCCGTATGCAGCTCGCCTGGCAGGCGGCCCGCCGCGGCTGGCTCTGAACGGCCGCCGCCGGCGCCTCATCCGGCACCGACAGGGCCGCACATCAGGTTGCCGGGTTCGCAGGGGCCGTCGCTGGTCCGGAACCGGGACCGCGGCGCGGCGAACTCGGAGCCTTCGTCAGGCATCGTTCACCTTCGACTGCTTCTGGGCAGCTGCGAAGGACTACGGCCGGGGAGGCCGGACGGCCAGATTGCATCGTTTCACTCCGGGCTGCGGGAGAACTTAAAGCCACATCCGTTGAATGTCTACCAACTGGACGTCTTTCCCGTGAACGAGTTCGCGCAGAACATGGCGGGCCAAGCAGTCATGCCTGCGAGCATCGACGGCAGGACCACGCCCTCGCCTCGGCGCTCCGCCAGCGGCCACTGTCGGGCACGCCGGGCGATGCCGCCCGAGTTGAAACATTTCAATAATCACCGGCGGGCTCAGTCTCTCCGGCACCCACACCCCCTGCAGGGAAGCGGCTCGGCGTCCCTGGTGGGGCGCTCCTGTGCACCGGGATCACGCGGATGACGCCGAATGCCGAGGCGGACGGGCAGCGCTCCGATGATCGCGGGGGACTGCTCGGCGGCGATCTCGAGGTCGTCGACCGTCCCCTTCGCGGCATGGTCGCCGAGCAACTCCGTGATTGCTTGCATGCGGTGCGGCCAAGTCGACGTGTGCGCGCGAGCGGTGAGCTCGGGGCGGCGCGTCGAATCGGCCATGGCCGTTCGAGCCAGACGACGATGTCCGGGCCGGCCGCGCCGAGCACCGCCTCTCCGCCCAGCCTGGGCAGTCCGCCGCCACCTGCACTCGCCGGGTGTGCGGACGAAGAGGTCGACCGCCCGGCTACCGCCTCGGGCCACCGGAACCACGACGTGAAAGACGGCCTGCTGCTGCCCGACCTCACGCGAAGTCGCGTCCACCTCCGCCCTGCCGTACGCAGGGTGCCGGCACAGCTCGCGGCTGTTTCTGGGCAGCCGGCGGGCGCACGCTATATCTTGCGCTCGATGATCCGGCGTTGGATGCCGGCGAAGCCTTCCGCCAGGACGTCCAGCTGCTCATCGGTGAGGGCCTCGATCACCAGCTCGCGGACCAGGCTGACATGGCCGGGCGCCGCCCGGTCCACCAACTCCATGCCGAGCGGAGTGATGGTGGCGATCACTCCGCGGTCATCGGTGGCACAGGCCCTGCGACTGACCAGACCCTCCTTCTCCAACTGCGCGATCTGGTAGGTCAGGCCGCTCTTGGTGACCGCCAGTGTTTCGGCGAGCGCCAGCATCCGCATCGACCCGTCGGGTGCGCCGGCGAGGTGGGACAAGATGCCGTACTGCACGTGGGAGAGCCCCGCATCGGTGCGCAACTGCTGATCGAGTACCCGGCTGAGCAGCGCGCTGGCGGTGATGAACGTGAGCCACGCCTGCTGCTCACGCTGGTTGAGCCACTTGGAATCTTCCACGAATCAAAACTACCACTCTTGTTCGAGTTGGAACTTCCTGCTAGCGTCCCGTGTAGTTCAAGTTCGAACCTCCTCCCCGATATGGAGCGATTTGACGCCATTTGTGCTGCGCGAACGGCGGCGGGTTCGAGGTTTCGGTATTCAAGGAGAACGAGATGATCAATCGTCGTGCTGTGCTCCGGGGCGGGGGCGCTGCCGCCGTGGGCGCGCTCGCCATCACCGCGGTGGAAGGCGGGGGCGCGTCAGCGTTCGCGTCGGTCATGCCCGCACTGCTGGGCGACCCGGCCGAGACCGGCGGGTCCCTGGGCTACCCCAAGCACCTGACCCACCAGGAGCGGCGCAATCTGGAGACCTTCGACGAGCTGGACTTCGTCGTCTACTCCGGCCAGCAGTGGGACCGGGTCCGCGAAAGCCACGCGGAGAACGTCCGTGCGCACTGGCCCGACGGTCACTACACCGACGGCCTGGCCAGGCACATCGAGGACATGAAGTTCAACTTCGTCTTCGCCCCCGACGCCGCTACCAAGCTGCACCCCGTCCGCGTGGCCAAGGACAACTTCACCGCCGTCACGGGAGTCACCACCGGCACGTTCACCAGACCCATGCCCGACGGCAATGGCGGCTTCATCCCGCCCACGGGCAAGAAATACTCCCTCAACATGGTGACCGTCGGCATCTGGAACAAGCATGGCGTGATGGACGAGGAATTCATCATCTACGACCAGCTGACCCTCATGCGGCAAATCGGGCTCGCCTGACCGCGCAATCCGTCTCCAGCAGCCCCCAGCCCCTCACGCGTTCGACATTCGCTGGGCGGCAGCCACTCTGCGCCCCCCATGTACTGCATGGACACGCTGGTGCCCCGCCCGCAGTCAGGCGTGCTGTCCGCCGACCGGCTCCACTCGTTCACCAGGGGCTCCTGCGCGAGCCGGCTCATGAGACTGAGGTGAGCTCGGCCACGTCGAACCGCCGCATCAAGGGGGCCGCACCGTGGGACGCCTTGGTGATCCTCGCCAAGGCGTCCCACGGTGCTTCGTCATGGCCCGCGGCAGGCAGTCGCCTGGTGTCTACTGCGGGCGCAGTAGACACCAGTGTCTGCGGACGGCCAACGACACGGACCCCGGCGGCTGTGAGGGTGGAAAGAAGGCCGGGACCGCCGGCTCACCATCACCATGTGCCCTTTGAAAGGCCCGTCGATGTCCTCTCTTGCCAGCTGGTGCCACCGGCACCGGCTCGTCGTCGTCCTGGCGTGGACAGGGCTGTTGCTCGCCCTCGGCGCTGCGGCCGGCGCTGCCGGCGCCAACTTCGGCAACAGCCCGACCTCGCAGAACACCGACTCGGCCAAGGCGACCGCCCTGCTGCAGAAGGCCGCCAACAGCGCGGCGGGCAAGAGCGGCCGGATCGTCTGGCAGGTGAAGGGCGGCAAGGTCACCGATGCCGCCACCGCAGCCAAGATGACCGACGCCGTGAAGCGGATCCAGTCCGCTCCAGGCGTCGCAGCCGTGACCGACCCCTACACGGCCGCCGGTGCACGACAGATCAGCCGTGACGGAACGACCGCCTATGCAACCGTCACCTTCGACCAGGAGGTCAGCGACACACAGGTCGAGCACGTGGAGCAACTGGCCACCGGACCCGAGTCGCCGACGCTGCACATAGCGCTGAACGGGCAGGCGTTCACGGTCAACCCGAAGCCCAACGCGGCCGCCGACGCCATGGGCATTGCCCTCGCCTTCGTCGTCCTGCTGTTCGTCTTCCGGGCGGTATGGGTAGCGGCGCTGCCCATCATCACGGCCATCGCCGGCGTCGGCACCTCCGCAATCGCGGTGATGCTGCTCAGCCACGTCATCACGCTCTCCGACACCACGCTGACCCTGGGCTCGCTGATCGGTCTGGGCGTGGGCATCGACTACGCCCTGTTCATCGTCAACCGGCACCGCGCCAACCTGCTGGCAGGCATGAAGGTCGCCGAGTCGACGGCCAAGGCCCTCAACACCTCGGGGCGGGCGGTGGTGTTCGCCGGCCTGACCGTCGTCGTCGCGTTGCTCGGGATGCTCACCCTGAACGTCGGCATCATCAACGGCATGGCCGTCGGCGCGGCCATCACCGTGGTTCTGACCGTGCTGGCGGCCATCACCCTGCTGCCGGCACTCCTCGGTCTGATCGGACCACGGGTCCTCAGCCGTGGCGAGCGCCGCACACTGGCCGGCCAGGCGAGGCGCGTGCCGGACCGGCCCGGGATGGGTGTCTGGGGTCGCTGGGCCGAGCGGGTCCAGTCGCGCCCGAAGACGCTCGGTCTGGTCGCGCTCGTGGTGCTGACGGCACTCGCGCTGCCGACGCTCTCCCTGCGGCTGGGCGCGGCCGACGACGGCAACCTGCCCGCTTCCTCGACGAACCGTCAGGCGTACGACATGATCGCGGAAGGGTTCGGGTCCGGTTTCAACGGGCCGCTCGTCCTCGCCGTGGAAGCGCCCACCGCCGCCGACAAGGCGGCCGAGGCCGAACTGGCGACCGCCATCGAGCAGGTCGACGGCGTCGCCGGCGTGAGTGCCACCCCGATCCAGGACGGTCAGACCGTCGGCGTGATCTCCGTGGTGCCGAAGACATCACCGCAGTCGGCGAAGACATCCGACCTGATCGACCACCTGCGCTCGGACGTGATCCCGAAAGCCGAGCAAGGCACGTCGATGAAGGTCTACGTGGGCGGCACCACAGCGAGCAACGACGACTTCGCCTCGGTCCTGCTGGGCAAACTGCCGCTGTTCGTGCTGGTGATCGCAGTACTGGGCTTCCTGCTGCTGACCGTCGCCTTCCGCAGCCTGCTGGTGCCGGCCGTCGGCGCCCTGCTGAACATCCTGAGCATCGGCGTGGCCTTCGGAGCGATCGTGGTCGTCTTCCAGTTCGGCTTCGGCGCAGGACTCCTCGGGCTCGGTTCGGCCGGACCGATCGAGTCGTTCGTACCGATCCTCGTCGTGGGCATCATGTTCGGCCTGTCCATGGACTACCAGGTCTTCCTGGTCAGCCGGATGCGCGAGGAATGGGCCCGCACCGGGGACAACCGCCTCGCCGTGCGGGTAGGCCAGGCAGAGACCGGCAAGGTGATCGCTGTCGCCGCCACCATCATGGTCTGCGTCTTCGGCTCCTTCGTGTTCGGCGGTATGCGGGTGATCTCCGAGTTCGGTGTGAGCCTCGCCGTCGCCGTCGCACTCGACGCCCTGCTGATCCGCATGGTCGTCGTACCCGCGCTGATGCACCTGTGCGGGTCCATCAACTGGTGGCTCCCCCGCCGGCTGGACCGGGCCCTTCCCCATGTCTCGGTCGAAGGCCCCTCCGAGGAGCGGGCACCGCAGCCGCACGAAGCGTACGCGCCGGAAACGGTCTGATCCCCTCGCCGGCATAAGGCGGAGCACGGGCCAGGCGGGGGCGCACCACCCCGCCCTGCCCGTGCTGCATAGTGAAGGAATGCAGGTGACAGCCGTGTTTCGCCAGTGGTTGGCCCACCACGACCGGATCAGGGACGCGGTTCCAGCCGTACTGATCGTGCTGGTCGCCACGGCGGCGAGCGCCACCGGAACTGGTGGTTCCGGCTGGCACACCCCTCATCTGGGCAGGGTGATCTGGACAGCCCTGGCATGTGTCCCTCTCATCGTCCGCAGCCGCTGGCCACTGACCGTCGTGGTCGCCACGCTGGCCATCGACCTGACCCACATGATCCTGGTTCCGGATTTCACACTGAATCCCGCGGCCAGCCTCGTGGCCCTCTACACCCTGGCCACCCAGAAGGGCGGGCGGCGCCTCGCCTGGGTGACAGGCCTGGCCGCCGCCCTCGCGATCACCACGACGTACGCGATCAGTAACTCACAGTCGCCACTGACCGGCGACAGCATGCTCCGCTTCGACCTCGCCATCGCCGCCACCGCTCTGGGCGACGCGGTCCGAAGCCGCCGCGAACGTCTCGCCCAGATCGAGGCACGTGCGGAACGGGCCGAACACACCCGCGAGGAGGAGGCCCGCCGCCGCGTCACCCAGGAACGGATCCGCATCGCCCGCGAACTCCACGACGTGGTCGCCCACCACATCACCCTGGTCAACGCCCAGGCCGGCGTGGCGCACCATCTGATGCGCACCGACCCCGACCGGGCCTACCAGGCCCTCACACACATCAAGGACAACAGCCGCGCCGCGCTCGACGAGCTGCGCACGACCGTCGGCCTGCTCCGCCAGCCCGACGACGCGCCCGAATCCCGGGCCCCCCTACCGGGGCTCGCCGACCTCGACAGCATGGTCGGCAGTTTCCGCGCGAGCGGTCTGTCCGTGACGGTGGACCGCACGGGACTCCTGCGGTCCGTCGCCGCCACCACCGAGCTGACGGCCTACCGCATCATCCAGGAAGCCCTCACCAACACGCACAAACACGCCGGCGCCGCTCGGGCCGTGGTGGGCCTGGACTACGGTGCCAAGACCCTCCGGGTCACCGTCACGGACGACGGACGCCCCGGCGTGGCCCGGGGTCCGGGTACCGGGCACGGGCTGATCGGCATGCGGGAACGCGCCGCCGCCATCGGCGGGACCGTCACCACCGGTTACCGGCCGGAAGGCGGTTTCCAGGTCCTCGCCGATCTTCCCCTCAGCATCAGCTCGAAGACTGACTGACGACCGTTCGAAAGGCCCTCGATGACCATTCGCGTCCTCCTCGCTGACGACCAGGCCCTGCTGCGTGGCACCTTCCGGCTGCTCATCGACGCCCAGCCGGACATGGAGGTCGTCGCCGAGGCGTCCAACGGCCATGAGGCGGTGGAACTGACACGATCGGAGCGGGCGGACGTCGTGGTCATGGACATCCGGATGCCGCAGCTCGACGGCATCGAGGCCACCCGGCTCATCGGTGAGGACGAGGACCTGGCCGGAGTCAAGGTCCTCGTCCTCACCACCTTCGAAGTGGACGAGCTGGTCATCCAGGCCCTGCGGGCCGGCGCGAGCGGTTTCCTCGGCAAAGGGATCGAACCGGCCCAGCTCCTCGACGCGATCCGCCTCGTCGCCGCGGATGAGGCTCTGCTCTCCCCCGCGGCGACCAAGGGCCTCATCACCCGGTTCCTCGCTCAACCCTCTCCCGGCGGGTTCGCCGACCCGAAGCTGCTCGCCACCCTCACCCCTCGGGAGCGCGAGGTGATGACCCTGGTGGCCACCGGACTCTCGAACGGCCACATCGCCGAGCGCCTCTTCGTCGCTCCCGTCACCGTCAAGACCCATATCAACCGGGCCATGAGCAAACTCGGGGTCCGCGACCGTGCCCAGCTCGTCGTCATCGCCTACGAAAGCGGGCTCGTGCGCGCCGGGACATCGCAGCCCTGAGCGTCACCACCGTCACGGAGTCCCGTCAGGCTTGTCGATTCACCGCCCGGGAAGACTGCCGGGGCCGGCTCGCCACATCACGCCAGTGAGCCGTGTCCGTCAGGGCCCGGTGCTGACAGACCTGCCTTTCGTGCTCGGCTTGCACGGCCACCCCGAGTTCGCACAAACGGTGGCACCAGGCGCGAGCGGTCTGATCCCGACGGGCCCAGTGAGCACGGAGCTGGCCGTCGCGGTGCGGATCGGCGTGCTCACCATCCGAGTCAGGGTGGACGGTGCGGGCGCTCCGCTGCTGTACCTGCATCCGGCCTCCGGTCTGATCTGGGACCCCTTCTTCCTGCACCGCATCGCCGATACGTCCGTCCGCCGAGGGTCTTGGACGGCGGAGGCACTCGCCGCTGATCCCGCGGGCGGAGGATCCGTCCCGCGCGTTGCCGTTCGGGGAGGAACCGGAAGGGACTGTCCTGCCCGAACGGCACGGTGTCAGCTCTGACCACCTGGCCTCCGCCCCTGCAGGCCGCTCCAGCGGGCCCGCAGCGCGTCGCGGCGGATTGGGGACGCCGGTCCCTGGTGAAGACGCCCTTGCGGTTGCCGTCGACACGATGGGTGCCGTCGGAGGTCGCGAAGTAGGCGAAATTCCAGACGTGTTCGCCGATCACCGCCTCCGGCCGGTCGAACGCCCGGTGGTCGGCCGCGAGGTACCCGGTCTGGTACTCCTCCGTCCACGGCATGTCCCACACCGAGTGCAGTCCGGGCATCGCGTCGGCTCCGTACTCGCTCATCAGGAGCGGCTTGCCGTACTTCTCGGCCCAGCCCCGCAGGCCGCCCGCCATGTACGCCTCGGCCGTGGCCAGGTCGCCGGTCGCGACGTACCGGCCTTGCCCCGTACGGGGCTGTCCTCGTGCTTGCCGAAGCCGGTGAAGTAGAAGGGCTCGCCGTTGATCAGGAACTGGGTGCCCCGGATCTCGACGGTGTCGGCAAGCATGCTCCCGCTCGGCCCGCCAACTCCGGGACCGCAGACTTGACTTGCCTGGCCGGACGGGCCGTGCATCGGTGGTAACGCTCCAGCACTCCAGGCCTCTGCTCGCGGAAGGCGGGCCGGCAGCCGCGCGTGGGACACGGCAAGCACCGCACCCACACACGGACCAGCACCAACCGCCGCCCGTCGACCGGCGCGTCGGCCACCGTCCGCAAGCGAAATCCGTGCACCCGCCGCGACGGTGCCTCACACTCCGGACAGACCTCCGCGCCCTGCGGAGTCAGTCCGTCCCCGCCCGCAGCAGCGATCCGCTCACGCTGACCGTCCCGGAGATCCGCCAACTACTCCCGGTCGCGTTCAGTCCACCCGCCACCTCGGCCGCCAGATTGCTGAACTGGTCCAACGGACGCAGACGCCACCAGGCAACAGCCCGACGCAGCCGCTGCCCACGGCGGGCACGCAGGTGTGGTTCGTACGCCCCCACCACCGCACCTACCCCGACCAGGACAACCCCACCGGCTACCCCCGTAAGAGGGGCCGGCAGTAGGCCTCACTTGAGCCTCTTGGCGGTCGGGCGACCGTCTCAGCGATAGAGCGGGGTGGGGCGGCGGATCAGCATGCGGAGCGTGACGATCGTGGCGGCCAGGTAGAGGTAAAAATTGACCGCCTGGCAGCGCTTTTCGGTGCGGCGCCGCAGCTTGCCGAAGCCGTTCAGCCACGCATGACTGTGTTCGACCACCCACCGCTTTCCGGCCTGGACTGGAGCGGGCACGCCCTTGCGGGCGATCTCGCCGGAGAAGCCGCGCTCCGACAGCGACGTGCGGGGCTTGTCGCTGTCGTAGCGAGCAATGCTCAGGACTTGTGGATCGGCGCCCCGGGAGCGCACGAAGGGCGTACCTTCCCGGGTGATTGATCGACCAGTCACCGAGTAGGCTCGCGTTCGCAGCGCGGGGTGGGAAGGTACGCCCATGCTCAGCGTAGTGACCGCCGACGGCTCGACCGAGACCGGCTCCCTGATCGACGAGATCGTCCGCGAAGGCGCCCGGCGGATGCTCGCCGCCGCCCTGAAGGCCGAAGTCAACCAGTGCATATCCGAGTTGGCCGCGGAGACCGACGAGCGTGGCCGCCGTCTGGTGGTCCGCAATGGCCGCCACCGGTCCCGCACCGTGGCCACCGCGGCCGGGCCGATCGAGGTCACCGCGCCCCGGGTCAACGACCGGCGCGTGAACGAGGCCACCGGCGAGCGGATGCGGTTCTCCTCGAAGATCTTGGCGCCGTGGTGCCGCAAGTCGCCCAAGGTCAGCGAGGTGCTGCCGCTTCTCTACCTGCACGGGCTGTCCAGCGGCGACTTCGTGCCCGCACTCGAGCAGTTCCTCGGCTCCTCGGCCGGGCTGTCGCCGGCCACCGTGACCCGGCTGACCAAGCAGTAGAGCGACGACCACGCCGCCTTCCAGGAGCGCGACCGCGCGGACAGCGACTTCGTCTACGTGTGGGCCGACGGGGTGCACCCCAAGGTCCGCCTCGGCCAGGCCCACTCCTGCGTCCTGGTCCTGCTCGGAGTGCGCTTGGACGGCACCAAGGAGCTGATCGCCCTGGCCGAGGGGCTGCGCGAGTCCACCGAGTCGTGGGCCGACCTGCTGCGCGACTGCCGCCGCCGCGGCATGCGCGACCCCGAACTCGTCGTCGGCGACGGCGCGATGGGCCTGTGGAAGGCCCTGGCCGAGGTGTTCCCCGCCGCCCGGCATCAGCGCTGCTGGGTCCACAAAGCCCGAAATGTCACGAACGCCCTGCCGAAGTCCGCACAGCCGGGCGCGACGAAGGCGATGCAGGAGATCTACAACGCCGAGGACCGCGCCCACGCCGAGAAGGCGATCGATGCATTCGCGAAGACCTACGGCGCCAAGTTCCCCAAAGCCGTCGCGAAGATCGCCGACGACCAGGAGGAACTGCTGGCCTTCTATGACTTCCCGGCCGAGCACTGGATCCACTTGCGGACCACGAATCCATCGAGTCGACCTTCTCCACCGTCAAGCTCCGCACCAAGGTCACCCGCGGCGCCGGCAGCCCGGCCGCCGCGCTCGCCATGGTGTTCAAGCTCGTCGAGTCCGCCCAGGCCCGCTGGCGCGCGATCACCGGGGCCCAGCTCGTCGCCCTCGTCCGCGCGGGAGCGAGGTTAGAGAACGGCGTCCTGGTCGAACGTCAGGACGAAGCCGCATGAGACCCTACGACGCCCGTAGGAAGAGCCGGCCGAGCACCTGCGTTTCGTTGCCCACCTTCGCGAGTTCGTGCAGGTCACCGGCGGCTGAGGAGACGGCTCTGGTCAAGAAGGTCCTCACCGATCCAGATCAGCCCATGGCCCAGTCCGCTGTGCTGTGGCACCTGGACCACAGGGCCACCGCCCTCCGCCTCGGCCTCGCCTTTGAACCCGTGGGTCGAGCGCCCCTTGCCCGAAAATCGCGTGATGGTCACCGAGTAGGCCCGCGTTGCAGCGCCTCCAGCCCATCGAGGATGGCCTGAAGGCCGATTTGGAAAGTGTTGTCGGGCGCCGCGCCGTAGTCGACGCTGTGGGTGTCGAGGCGGGCGCGCAGCCGAGGGAATTGTGCGGCGATCTCGCGAGCCTCGGCCTGGGCTTCGCCGATGGCCTGTTCGGCGTCACCGCTGCCTTCGCGCCGCAGTTTGCGGGTGAGTGAGGCTGTCGCGGCTGGGCCGAGGGCGTTGCCGAGGACGAAGGTGAAAACGGCGGACGCGGCCTGGTCGGCTGCGGGACCGGCGAATCCCGCGGCTTCGTAGATGGCGAGGAGGTGGTCGTCGTGGCGGGCCTTGCCGGGGCCGAACATGAGGAGGGAGCCAAAGGCCTGCAGCAGCCACGGGTGGCGGGTGAGCATTGCGTACAGGTCACTGGCCATGATGGCGGCCGCCGTGCGCCAGCCGACCCCGTCGGGGTCGGGCAGCGCGATTTCGTGCCACAGCTGGTCGCCGGCGAGGGCGATGAGGTTGTCCTTGCTGCCCACGTGCCAGTAGACCGCGGTGGCCGCCGAGCCCAGCCGCTGGCCCAGTGCCCGCATGCTCAGGCCATCCAGCCCTTCGGCGTCCAGCAGGGTGATGGCGGCAGTGAGGATCTGTTCGCGGGTCAGTGTGTTGCGGGCCATGGATTCACGATAGCCCTCGACTTGCACGCCGTTCAAGAAACTTCTTGCACACTGTTCAAGTCGTTCGCTAGCCTCCACTTGAACACAGTGCAAGTCGCCGCGACGCCCGAGGCGCCGTGCGAGAACCACACCGATCGAGGGGGAATCGAGATGTCACACGATGCGCTGGCGAAGTTCGTCGAGGAGAAGGCCAAGGAGCTCGGCATCCCGGGTGCCGCGGTGGGAGTCCGGGTGGACGGACGGGAGCTGACCGTCTGCCACGGCGTGACGAACATCGACAACCCGCTGCCCGTCGACCGGGACACACTCTTCGTGCTGGGCTCGGTCACCAAGACCTACACGGCGACCGCGATCATGCGCCTGGTCGAGCAGGGCCGGGTCGAGCTGGAGGCGCCAGTGCGCCGCTACGTTCCCGAACTCCGGCTCCCCGATGAGGACGCGGCCGCGCAAATCACCATCCTGAACCTGCTCAACCACACCGCCGGGCTGGACACCCGGATGGTCTTCGACAGCGGAGACGGAGACGACGCGCTGGCCCGCGAGGTGACCAACATGGCCGAGGTGGCGCTGATCGGCCCAGTCGGCGGCCGCGCCTCCTACAGCCAACTCGGCTACAACCTGCTCGGCCGGGTCGTCGAGAACGTCACCGGCGAGACCTACGAGGCCGCTGTCGCCTCACTCGTCCTGGAACAGGCCGGCATGACCGACAGCGTCTTCACCGCCGGACAGGCCATCACCCGCCGGTTCGCCGTGGGCCACAACCTCAGCGAAGGGGCGCTCAAGGTCGCCCGGACTTGGAAGGACACGCGCGGCAACAACCCGGGCGGCGGCCTGGTGTCCTCGGTCTCCGACCAGTTGCGCTGGGCCCGGTTCCACCTCGGCGGCGGTGACCTGGCGAGGCGCATGCAGGAGCCGACGGTGGAGCTGCACGGCTCCACGCTCGGCGACGCCATCGGCCTCGGCTGGTTCCTGCGCGACGTGGACGGAGTGCGCACCGTCGGGCACGGCGGATCGACCAACGGACAGTTCGCCAACCTGCTGCTGGTCCCGGAGCGGGACTTCGCCGTCGTGGCGGCGTCCAACGCCGGGCCCGACAACGGCCTGGAATTCAACCAGGCCGTGCTCCGCTGGGCGCTCGAACACTACCTTGGCGTCGTCGAGCGCGACCCCGACCCGCTCCCGTACGACCCGCAGCGCGCCCAGGAGATCACCGGGCACTACGAGAATGAATTCATGACGCTGATCATCGACACCGACGGCAACACGATGACGGTTGAATGCCGGATCAAGCCGGAGATCCGCGCGGCGGCCGACAGGGAACTGCCGGCGGACCTGCCGCCGGCCAGCCTCGGCCTGCTGCCCGGGAGCGGCGACGAGTACATCGTCACCGGCGGCGGCCTGATCGGCCAGCGCGGTTTCCTCACCCGCGATGCCGACGGCGCCATCATCGGGGCCGACATGGCCGGACGGTTCTTCAACCGGGTCTCCTCGACACCCTCCGAGTGACACCTTGGGAACCCCCGGAGAGCACCGCGGGCGAGGCTGGCACAGCTTCGCCCAGGTCCACAACATTTGACAATTACTCTGTCGTAGCCCCGGTCGAGGTTGACGTTGACCTGCTCGGGCAGCGGTCCGACCTGCTCCTTCGCGTCCTTCAGAGTGGGCACGAGCAGTGGCGAGTCGTGCCGGTTGGCGCCGGCTGAAACGATGGCCACAGGGATACCGCGGGCCTCGGTGGCCACCGAGCGCTTCAACCCCTGCTTGCCTCGATCCACCGGGGAGCGGCCGGCGGCATCGCCGCCGCAGGGGGCCTTGGTGATACAGCCGTCCACGGACAACTCACCCAGCTCAAGGCCGATCATCTGGTCGTACGCCTCAAGCGCCAGGGCATGCAGCCGCTCGGCTATCCCCAGCTGAGACCAGTACATGACCCGGCGTCGGATCGTGCGATCCGAACACCCCGGACTCGCGACACGCTCGTAGCCGGAGCCGTGCACCAAGGCGTCGATCACGTGCTCGAACACCACACGATCAGCAATGCGCGGGTTGTGGCAGCCCAGAGGATGGGTGTCCACGTGCTCGGGCAGAAGCGCCGTGAACTGGTCCCACAGGGGTTCGAGCAGACATGATGGCAGGACAGGCAAGCCCTCCGGTGATCATTGAGCGTAGAGAACTCCACGATCCCCACGGCTCGTGCCTGCTCTTCATCCGAGGTGCCTTCCAACCGCCCATGCATGCCTACGGCCGGGCGCCGCGAAGCCTGTTGCGGAAGGTTCGGCGCCGGTAGCGCCCGCCACCGCCGTCGCCGCAGAGTGAGGGGTGATCAAGCAGACTGCCACAGCGCCAGAGTGGCGCCGGAGGGGTCGCTGATGACCGTGAGCGAACCCTGGGGGAGGTCGGTGCGCGGGCGGAGGAGGGTGGCCCCGAGCTCGGTCGCCTGCTGGGTGGCTGCGTCGAGGTCTATGACGGGCACGTAGGGGATCCACTGGGGGATGCGGTCGTCGCCCGGCGGGAGGGCGGTGACGCCGCCCCACGGGGTCCCGTCCTGGTCGGTGATGAGCGTGTCGGTGACCTTCCAGCCGAAGAGCTGCTCGTAGAAGGTGCGGGTGGTGGGGACGTCGGTGCTCCGAAGGTCGAAGAAGACAAAGGGGGCAGGCATCAGGTCCTCCGCGATGACATTGTTAGGACACTTGTCCCAAATCTTAGGTCACCTGTCCCAGTCGCGCAGTGAGTTGTCGAAAGAGGGGGCTAACCTGGGGCGATGGTGGGATCATCGGCGACGCCGAATCAGGCGGCGAAGCAACAGCAGATCATCGAGGCCGCGCGGGCGGTGCTGGCCCGGGACGGGCTGGCCGGGTGCACGGTGCGGGCCGTGGCCGAGGCCGGGCCGCTGACCAAGAGCGCGGTGCACTACTACTTCGCGGACATGGACGAGCTGGTGGAGCTGGCCATGGCCGAGCACATCCGTGCCTTCGTACGGGGGCTGCGGCAGGTCGCAGAGGGTGGTGACGGCTTTTGGGGTGCGGTGGAGGCGTATCTTCGCACCTTCCGCGAGCGGCAAGGGATAGCCCTGCTGTGGTTCGACTACTGGCTGGACGCCGTCCGCAAGGGGCGGGAAGAGGCGGTGGAGCGGATGCACGGCGAGGTGGTCGCCGTCTTCGCCGAACTGCTCGGCCGCCTCGACGCCGAGGACCGCGCCGAGGCGCTCTTCTCCTACCTTCTGGGCGAGGTGGTCCAACAGGCGGTTCGCGCCAAGCCGTTCACCGAGACAACCCAGGAGATTGCCCGGTTGTGCGGGGTGAAGCCCCCGTACGGGAACGCTGCCGGATGATCTTCCCTTCTCTTGCCTCAACACCCCACCCATGCAGGCATGGCACCGGCCCCGGCATTTTGTGAAACCTCGGCGCTTGATGGTGGGGCAAGCCGTCCCAGCCGAAGAGCGGGATTGCCCGGGGCTGAGCATGTGGAGCGCGACGATCGCGGCGGCCAGGTCGATCACTGAGCGTAGAAACTACGTGATCACCACGGTTCGCGCCGGCTCTTCATCCGGGGCACCTTCCAACTGCCCGTGCATGCCTACTGCCAGGCGTTCTAAGAGCTCGTTACGGAATGAGCCGTTCATGACCGGCCGGGTTTCCGGCTCCGTCCCTCTTTCCCGGGTGCGGCAACCTACCCATCGCCGGCTGTTAGCCGCTTGGATAGGCTCCGAGGGAACCCTTCAGGAGGTGTCATGGCGAAGGTCACCATCAGTCTGGACAGCGATTTGGCCATCGAGGTCATGCTGCTGGCCGGCACCAGGAGCCCGCAGGATGCTGTCGAGTTGATCGTCCGGGACTACCTGGCGCGCGGTCACCGCACCGAGGCTCATGCCGGTAACGCCACTGACCAGGAACGCCTCAGCGACCGGCGGTCAGCGCCGGAAGAGGGCCGATGAGCACTTCAGATGCGATCGGCGTGTCGGCTGGTCGTTGAATGTCCTTCTGGGCAGGGTCCGGCTGGTGTCTATCGATCTTGTCTCCGACGACCTGTGGGAACGCATAGCTCCACTGCTGCCAGAGCGGCCGCCCCGACGTCACCGTCATCCCGGACGGCTGCCGGTGCCGGACCGGGTTGCGCTGGCGCGCATCGTGTACGTCCTTCGCAAGGGAGTGGCCTCGTGCGACGTCCCAGTCCAGGTCGTCGGCTGCTCGGGGGTAACCGCTTGGCGTCGGCTTCGGGACCGGACCGAGGCTGGCGTCTGGCCTCGCCTTCATGAGGCACTCCTAGCCGAGCTGCGGGCAACCGGCCTGCAGGACATGGACGATGCGGCCATCGACGGCTCCCACATCAGGGCCGTCAAAGGGCGGGGCACGTCGGCCCTTCACCCGTCGACGGCGGCCGCCCTGGCTCCAAGCACCATGTGATCGTCGACCGCCACGGCACGCCTCTGGCCGTCTCCCCGACCGGCGGGAACCGGCACGACATCACACAGTTGATCCCCCTACTGGACGCGATACCCCGCATGCGAGGGGTGCGCGGACGTCCCCGCAACCGACCCAAACGGCTCTTCGCCGACCGGGGCTACGACTACGACAAGTACCGCCACCTGCTACGGAAACGCGGCATCAGCCCCCTGATCGCCCGACGCGGCGTTGCCCACGGCTCCAGCCTCGGCCGCACCCGCCGGGTCGTCGAGCGGACCCTCGCCCTGGCTCCATCACCCACTGAGCGTTTGGTCCGGTTTTTCATGTTTGGTCCCGGGTCAGGTTCCGCGCCAGTTCAGGGTGGCATCGCCGGTGAGCCTGCGGGCCATGAGGTCGATCATGGCGAGGCGGATCACGGCTTCGGGCGATGCGGGTGTGTCTCGTACTCGCGGGCGAGGCGTCGGTGGTGCATGGGCCAGCCGATGCTGCGCTCGATGGTCCACCATATCGAGATGATCGTGAACCCGTGGGCGCCGGGTGGGCGTTGGACGAGGTGGACGTCCTTGCCGAGGCGGGCTCGCGCTACGGCAGCGGACGCCGTGTTCGTGGTGGCCTTCGGCGGGGACGCGGCACCACGGGCGGCCTGAGCTCCGGCTCGTCGTCGCCGCGGCCGGCCAGCCCGTCCTCGCCCTCACCGGCGGCGTCCTGGCCCTCGCGATCCTGCCGGTGGTAGCCCTCACCGCGTACCGCCGGTGAGCCCATAGCACACCCAGGTGTGAGGTGGTTGTGTGTGCGTTCACTGACTCCTTAATTCTCTGAGAAATTTTCTACAACCATCCGGCTCAGATGTCCGTCTCGTTAACACAAGGGTATGTAGAGGTTGATGTAGAGGAGCTCAGAACGTGACCGTGCGTTCCTTTGCCCGGCGGATGCGACCGCGAGTCGAGCGGAAGGCCGCCGAGAAGGTCTGGCAGCTGCGCACCATGCGGCGGCGCCGCATGGCGGCGGTCACGGACCCGGTGCTCCGCCCGGTGGCGGTGCGCGGCCAGCAGCTCTACGGACGGGTCGTGACCCGGTTCAGCGCCGCCGAGGCGGCCGCCGCCAACCTCGGACTGGTCCTCGCCGCGCTGGAGCAGGACGGCATCCCCTACTTCCTGGTGCCGGCCTCGCGCACGCGCCACACGGTCGGTGTGAATGCCGTGGACCGGGAGCGTCTCCTCACCGCCCTGGAGGCGCAGAACGCGGGGAAGGCGGTGTTCATCGGCAGACCGCTGCCCGGCGGAAAGCTCAGGAACCCCGCCCTGTTCATGGACGGTGTCCTGCCGGCCGCGCTGCGTACGGCCCCGGTCCTGCGGATCGGGGAGAACCACCTGGGCCCCGCGGGCCAGCTGCTCGCCGGCCCGGAACTCGCCTGCGACGTCGAGTTCTGGGAGGACGGGGCACAGCTCCTCGCCTCCGCCGCAGGGCCCCGGCGCCTGGCCTCGGTCCAGCCGCAGGCCTCCGAGGACGTCTTCGCCGAGTCCCTCGTCGCACCCCGGAACAACGGCATCACGGACGTACTTCCGGCGTCCGAGCAGACACCGGCCGTGGTCCGGATCGGCGACCGGGAGCTGCCGAGCTTCGCCGCGCTCACCCGGCCGACCGTGAACGACGTGACCTTCCCCGTCGACGTCGTCTACACCTGGGTGGACGGCGAGGAGCCGGAAATGCGGGCCAAGCGCGCCCGCTACCAGGAGCGCGGCACCGCCGAGATCCTGGACAAGGAGACCAACGCCTCCCGCTACACCAGCCACGACGAGCTGAAGTACTCACTGCGCTCGCTCGCCATGTACGCCGACTTCGTCCGCCACATCTACCTCGTGACCGACGGCCAGAAGCCGCACTGGCTCGACGACACGGCCCCGGGGATCACGGTCGTCGACCACCGCGACATCTTCCCGGCGGACGTCCTGCCGGTGTTCAACTCGCACGCGATCGAGACCCGGCTGCACCACATCCCCGGCCTGTCGGACCACTACCTCTACTTCAACGACGACGTGTTCGTCGGCCGCCGGGTCACCGCGGAGCACTTCTTCCACGGCAGCGGCCTGATGAAGATCCCGGTGTCCCCGCTCAAGATCGGGGTCGGCAAGCCGCACGCCGAGGAGACCGCCACCAACTCCGCGAGCAAGAACGTCCGCCGGCTGCTGCTGGAGAAGTTCGGGCGGATGACCACGAACAACTTCATGCACACCCCGCTGCCGCAGCAGCGCGAGACCCTGCGGGACCTGGAGGGCCTCTTCCCGGAGGACATCCGCCGCACCACGGCGTCCCGCTTCCGCTCGCCGCAGGACATCGCGGTGACGGCCCCGCTCCTCTACCAGTACGCGCTGATGACCGGCCGCGGTGTGCCGGGCCGGTTCGGCTTCCGGTACGTCAACATCAGCCGTCCGGACGCCGAGGCCCGCCTGGCCGACCTGCGCCGCACCCGCCGCTTCGACTTCTTCTGCCTCAACGACGTCGACGTGCCGCCGGAGGAGCGGGAGCGGGTCGGCCTCCGGATGCACGAGTTCCTGGAGGACTACTTCCCTTTCGCGAGCCCCTTCGAGAAGCAGAACTGACGGGGGCTGGGGGGCATGTACATCCGTCACCGCTTCACGTTCACGGCGCCCGCGGGCCTGCGCGCCGCCCGGGACCTGCTGGCGCGCCTGTGCGCCTGGCTGTCGGCCAGACTCTGGGCGCTGCGCGCGACCCGGGCCCGACGACGCCTGCGCGCCGCCGTCCCCGGGCGCGGGATCACCTTCGGACCGACGCGGCTGTACGGCCGTACGGTCGACGCCTACACGGCCGCGGACGCCGCCGAAGCCGATCTCGAACGGGTCCACACCCTCCTGGAAGGGCTGCACGTCCCGTACTTCCTGGTCCCCTCCGACCACGGACACGGCGCGCCGCGGCAGGTCGTCGGCGTCGAGGAGGCGTACCGCGACGCGATCCTCGCCCAGGCCGCCCAGCGCTTCGCCGGCACCGCCGGGTACGTCGGCGCCGTCGGACCGGGCGGCGCCGTGACGACCGCGGTGCTGTGGGCCGACGGAAGGCTGCCCCGGGCGCTGCGGCGGGCCGCCGTACTCCGCACCGGCGTGGTGCGCCTCGGCCCGGTGGGGCAGGTGCTCAGCGGCCTGGAGACGGGGTGCGACATCGAGTTCTGGCGGCACGGCCGGGACCTCGGCGCCCCCTCGGATTCAGCCGGGGGCAGCGCCGGCGGCACCGATCCCGCCTGGCTCACCGTGCCCGGCAGTCGGCTGCCGGACGTCTTCGGACCGGCGCTCGTCGCCCCGCGCCGCAACCCCGTGGCGGAAGTGCTCCCGGTGACGGCGCGGCAACCGGCGGCGGTGGCGGTTCGCCGCCGCACCGTCCCGACGTTCGCCCCGTTCGCCGAGCCCGGCATCGACGAGGTGCTGTTCCCCGTCGACGCCGTGTACACCTGGGTGGACGGGGACGACCCGGCGATGGCCGCGAAGCGCCGGGCCCACCAGGAACTCTCCGACAACGCCATCGCTCCGCGCGAGACCGGCGCCTCCCGCTACACCAGCCATGACGAACTGAAGTACGCGCTGCGCTCGCTGGAGATGTACGCCGGGTTCGTCCGGCACGTCTATCTGGTCACCGACTCCCAGATCCCGTCCTGGCTGGACCCGGAGGCGGAAGGCCTGACGGTGATCGACCACCGGGAGATCCTCCCGCCCGACGCGCTCCCGGTCTTCAACTCGCACGCGATCGAGAGCCGCCTGCACCACATCCCGGGCCTGTCGGAGCACTACCTCTACTTCAACGACGACGTCTTCATCAACCGCCCGGTACACCCCGAGCACTTCTTCCACGGCAACGGCATCGCCCGCATCCCCCTGTCTCCCCTGAAACTCGGCGTAGGCGCCCCGCACCCACTCGAACCCGCCCCGAACTCCGCCGGCAAGAACGCCCGCGAGGTGATCAGGCGCTTCCACGGCAGACACACCACGCACAAGTCGCTGCACACCCCGCATCCCCAACTGCTGTCCGTGATGCGGGAGATGGAGAGCCTGGGAATCGAGGAACTCGAACGGACATCCTATTCCCGTTTCCGCTCCACCTCCGACGTCGCACCGGCATCCACGCTCCACCACCACTGGGCGATGGCAACGGGCCGGGCCGTCCCCGCCGACTACCGCTTCCGCTACATCCAGCTGGGCACACCGGACATGCACCGCCGTCTGGCCCGCCTCGCGGCCGGCGAGGACATCGACTTCTTCTGCCTCAACGACGTGGACACGCCCCCGGAGGCCAGACCGGCTGCCCAGGCCGCCATCCGCAGGTTCCTGGACCGCAAATACCCCTTCCCGAGCCGCTACGAAGGAGCCCCCCGCACCAGCACCCGCCCCATCGCACCGCTCACGACGAGAATCCCGTCCCAGCCCACACGGGAGGAAGCACAGCGCCGCGAGGCGTAGACGGCCCGGGCCGGACCGGGCAGCGAGGCGGCACCGGGGCGCCGTGCGCACGCAGGTGTGTTCCTGGTGCCCCTGCCCTCACACGGCGGGACTCTCCCGCCTCACCCCTTGGGCGGGCTCAGCTGCGAGAGGACAGCATCGAGATCACCGGCGAGATTTCCCACTGTCCGGCGTCGCGCGCGGCCCCACCGTCGCGCGCGAGGACCACCGGCGGGCGCCCGGGCGGGTGGTGCTCTTGGCGTGGTAGCCGAGTGCCTGGGCGATGACGCGGGCCGGGGCCTGGAGGACGAGTTCGCCGATCACGCCGTGTCCATCGCCCGCCGCGTGATCTTCCTGGTCACCGGCGAACTGACAGCGACACAACCATGACCACGCGCACGCCGGATCTGTGACCGCGCGTGGCAACCGTGCCCAGACCATCAAGCACCGGCTGAAATGGAACTCAGGGCTTCCCTCGGCCGGTGTCAGACCCGCTCCACCTCCACCGCCGGCGGGAAGCACCGCGCCTCCCCCATGGCCACCTGCAGCGCGGGACCGAAGGCGTCGAACCGTGCCATGTCTTCTGTACCGGCGGGTTGCACGATGAAATGGATGTGTCCCGGAAGCTCGACGGCTTCGTCATCGCGCTCGATCGCCCGCCGAGCTGGCTGCTGCCATGACCAGCCGTGCCGCTTCAACAACTGCCAGGTGCCTCCACGGTGTACGAGACATGGAAGAGGCGGCCGATCAGGGTCTTCACCCGAGGCAGCGTCCACCGCTGATCTGCCCAGCCGTGGCCAGCGGTCCACGCTCCACCTCACGTTCTAGCTCGTCGACCTGGGCCGCGCTGAGCTTGGGCCGTCCGGGCGAGCCTGCGGACAGCAGTCCCAACTCGCCCTGCTCCCGCCAAGCCCGGCGCCATCGCTCAACCGACCGCTCACTGTCCCGCAGCGCGGCCGCGATCTCCCGGTTCTTCTCCCCGCGTTTGAAGTGTTCCACGGCCTGCAGCCTGACCCGCTCCCGGGCGACCCTCCCCGCGGCGGTCAACCCGCCGCCCTGCGCGTGTCTCACGCCCAGATGGCTACCAGCGGCGATCAGTACACGTCAGGCAACCCGACCCGACATCACACGTTCAAGGTCAGTAGCAGTCGCTTGGCGCGCTGGGCACTCTGGTGATCCTGACGTGCGTCGTGCATACGGTCCGGCAGATCAAGCCACGGCGGTCTCCAGCCGGCCGACACCGCGCGCCTGCTGGGGCTCCCGCAGCGTGTGACCGGCCTTCTGTGGACTATGGCGGCTGCTGTTCCGCTCCCGGCGCACGGATCCTGATCGCCCCCCTTCGGCACAACCACGCCCCGAGATGTCACGTCCGCGAGGCAGCCGACGGCATGTTCGTCGCCCCGGTCGAGCTCCGCGCTTCAGCCTGAGTGTCGGTCACTCGGATCCAGCACCCGGTCCTCCAGGAAGAGGCTCGCCGGCGTCGCGCAGATCAGGCCGGCGATGGAGCGGACAGTGCCGCATCAGCGCCGCGAGCCCCGCCCCGCCCTGCCCGGTGGTGAGCCCTCCTGCGCAGGATCCTCTCCTTCCCACGGACTACGTGGACCTCGCCGGATAAGACCGGGTCTCCTCCTTTGGCAGTAGGCGCGATTGCGTGACGAGAGACGATGCCGATGAGAGACCACTCCACGAAAGATGACTGGCAGACATCCCGCCTCTACACAGGCGGCGCCTTAGCTGCCCCGGTGGCCTGCGGTGCCTTGCCGCCTGCATGTCGCCCATTGCCGAGATCCAGACTGGAGAGCCTCCACCGTGGCCACGATTCTCTATGGACTGGGCCGAGTGTCGTTCCGCAAACGACACTGGTTCCTGTTGCTCTGGGCGGCGATACTCGCCGTCGCCGTCTTCGGCGCGGCCAAGGCTCCGGCCGCGCCCACCGACTCCATGTCCCTCTCCGGGACGGAATCCCAGAAGGCGTTCGACCTCCTGGACGAGCGCTTCCCCGACAGCGGCAGCTCCAACGGCGCCACGGCCCGGCTCGTCTTCGTCGCCCCGGACGGGCAGAAGATCACCGCGGCCGGCAACAAGGCGGCCATCGAGCACGCGGTGAGCGAACTAGCCGACGGCAGCCAGGTGCAGAGTGCCCTCGACCCCTTCAAGACGCATGCCGTGAGCAAGGACGGCACCACCGCGTACGCCACCATCGACTACGCCGAAGCGAACAGCGAACTCACCGACGCCACGACGACCGCGCTCAAGGACGCGGCGCAGGACGCCCGCGACACCGGTCTGACCGTCGAGATCGGCGGCGACGCCCTGCAGTCGATGGAGATGTCCTCCAACACCGAACTGATCGGTGTCGCCGTCGCGGCGGTCGTCCTGCTGATCACCTTCGGGTCCGTCGCCGCGGCCGGCCTGTCGCTGCTCAGCGCACTGCTCGGCATCGGCACGGGCGTCGCCGTGATCACCGCGCTCGCCAGCACCATCGGCTTCTCCTCCACGACCACTACCCTCGCCCTGATGCTCGGGCTCGCCGTCGGCATCGACTACGCCCTGTTCATCCTTTCCCGGTACCGAGCCGAACGAGCGGAGGGCCGGAACCCGGAGGAAGCCGCTGGTCGAGCTGTCGGTACGGCGGGCTCCGCCGTGGTGTTCGCCGGCCTCACCGTGATCATCGCCCTCGTCGGCCTGTCCGTCGTCGGTATGAGCATGTTGACCAAGATGGGTCTGGCCGCGGCGTTCACGGTTCTGGTGGCGGTGCTGATCGCCCTGACGCTTCTGCCCGCACTGATCGGCTTCTTCCCGAAGGCTGTGATGCCCCGATCCGCACGCAAGCGGGCCAAGGGGAACAAGGCGGCCAAAGCCCCCGCCCACATGGCTCCCGCTGAGGAGAAGCAGCGTCTGAGCACGCGCTGGGCTCGCTTCGTGATCCGGCGGCCAGTGCTCGTCCTCCTGTTCGGCATGGTGGTTCTGGGCACCTGCGCGGTACCGGCGCTCGATCTCGAACTGGGCAACCCGGGCGACGAGTCGAAGCCCACATCGACCACTGAGCGCCGGGCCTACGACGACCTGTCCGACGCCTTCGGTCCCGGCTTCAACGGCCCCTTGACCGTCGTCGTGGACGCCAAGGGGACCGACAATCCCAAGGCCGCGGCCGCTACCGTCGCCGACGACCTCAAGGCGACGGACGGCGTCGTCAGCGTGACACAGCCCATGTTCAACAAGGCAGGCGACACGGCCGTGCTCACGGTCACCCCGACGACCTCTCCCACCAGCACCGATACCAAGGAACTCGTCCACACGATTCGAGACGAAGCCGACGGCGTCAAAGCCGACACCGGTGCGGACATGCTGGTCAGCGGCAACACGGCCGTGAACATCGACATGGCCGACAAGGTCACCAGCTCGATCCTGCCCTACCTCGCGCTCGTCGTCGGGCTGGCCTTCCTGCTCCTGATGCTGGTCTTCCGCTCGATCCTCGTTCCCCTGAAGGCGGCGCTCGGATTCCTGCTGTCGGTGTGCGCGTCGTTCGGCGTGATCGTGGCGGTCTTCCAGTGGGGCTGGTTCGCCGACCTGCTCGGTGTACAGACGGTGGGCCCGATCTCCAGCCTGATGCCGATCTTCCTGATCGGCGTGGTCTTCGGCCTTGCTATGGACTACGAGGTCTTCCTCGTCACCCGTATGCGCGAGGCGTACGTCCACGGCGAGCGGCCCGGGCAGGCGATCGTCACCGGTTTCCGGCACAGCGGCAAGGTCGTCGTGGCCGCGGCTGTGATCATGATTTCTGTCTTCGCCGGGTTCATCGGGATGAGCGAATCGACGATCAAGATGATGGGGCTCGGTCTCGCCTCGGCCGTCCTCTTCGACGCCTTCCTCGTCCGCATGACCATCGTTCCGGCCCTGCTGGCGCTCCTAGGGGACAAGGCCTGGTGGCTGCCGCGCCGGCTGCAGAAGATCCTGCCGAACGTGGACGTCGAGGGCGAGAAGCTGAACCGGACAGTCGAGTCCGCTCAGGCTTCCGGGCTCGATGAGACTCTGCACGAACCGAGCCGCGTCTGACCGCCGGCTCTCGCAGCAGAGCGGTGGGCCACCCTGTCCAAGGGGCGGCCCACCGCTCTGCTGCGGGTCACGAGCGGCATCGGGGATGCTGGTGGGACAGGGAACACTCAAGGGACACGGCCGAGAGATACTTCATGATCAGCGACTGGCGCAACACCTCGCGCCGACACCCACGTGCGACGGACGGTGCCTTGGCCCTGACCGCTTTCGCCCTGGGGGTTGTTACGAGTGCCCTGCCCCCCGCAAGCCCCACACACTTGCGCGTGCCCGACACGTTCGTGGTGGTGATCGTCGGCCTGGGGTCGGTTTCCTTGCTCCTGCACCGCGATCACCCGCGGCTGACGACGGCGTTCACCACTGTGTGCGCGCTGGCTCTGGCACTCGAGGGCATCCAGCTCAACCCCCTGCTTCAGGCGCCGTGTCTGATGTCGCTCTTTCTCCTCGCCCTCCGCACCGATCGTCGTACGGCCCGTATCGGAGCGTTCACGGCAACCACGACCCTGCTGGCGACCACGCTCATCCACGACCCCGAATCCCCCTGGGGACTCGTCATCATCGGAATGGCCTCGTGGACACTGCTCCCAGGAGCAGTCGGAGACGCGGTGCGCAGCAACACCGAATACTTGGCCGCCGCCGAGGCCCGGGCCGAACTCGCCGAGCACACGCGCGAGGAGGAGGCCCTTCGCCGCGTGAGCGAGGAACGCCTACGGATGGCCCGGGATCTCCACGACGTGGTCGCCCATCACATCGCGCTCGCCGCCACGCAGGCCCGCACCACCAAGTACCTCATGCTCCACCACCCGGAGCGCGCCCCGGAGATGATGGAGAACCTGTGCGACTCCACCGACGAAGCGTTGAGAGAACTCCGCGCGACCGTCGGCCTGCTGCGTCAGCGCGGTGACACCGACTCCCCGCGAGACCCGGCCCCTGGACTCGCCCAGCTACCGGACCTGCTGGGATCCTTCGAGCGGGCGGGACTGAGTGTGGACGTCACCACAGAGGGGGAAGCCCAGCCGTTGTCGCCCGGTATGGATCTGACGGCCTACCGGGTCATCCAGGAAGCGCTGACCAACGTCACCAAACACGCCGGCACCACCAGCGCCGGGGTACATCTCGCCTACACCCGAAGCTGGGTGACGATCACCGTCGTCAACGACGGGCGCCCCGGTGTGTCGGCATCCCGTCCGGCTCATGTGTCCGGCTACGGGCTGATCGGCATGCGGGAACGCGCGCAGTCCGTCGGCGGTCGTCTTCAGGCCGGGCCAGGGGCGGGGGGCGGGTTCACCGTCACGCTCGGACTCCCGACACACAAGACGGCACAGCATCCGAGTGCAGAGGAAGTACCTCACCAGTGACCATCCGCGTACTGCTCGCCGACGACCAGGCCCTCCTCGTCGGCACGTTCCGCCTGCTGATCGATCTGAGCGAGGACTTCGACGTCGTGGGGGTCGCCGCCAACGGCAGAGAGGCCGTCGACCTGGCCCGCGCCACCTGCCCTGATGTCGTCGTCATGGACATCCGCATGCCGGTCCTGGACGGGCTCGCGGCGACGGCCGAGATCGCCGCGGACGAGGCACTGAACTCCACGAAGGTGCTCGTGCTCACCACGTTCGAGACCGACGAATACGTCGCCGAGGCCATCCGCGCCGGGGCCTCGGGGTTCCTTGGCAAGGGCATCGGACCGGAGGAACTCCTCGCGGGCATCAGGACGGTGGCCGCCGGCGACGCACTCCTGTCGCCCGCCGCCACGCGGACGCTGATCTCCCGCTTCGTGGCTGCTCCCGAGGCCATTGGCCCCACTGGTCTCGGCGAGAACGCGCTCCCCGAACTCACCGCGCGAGAACGGGAGGTGGTCGCCGAGGTCGCGGGCGGCCTGTCCAACGACGAGATCGCGCAGAAGCTCTACGTGAGCCCGCTGACCGTCCGCAGCCATGTTCAGCGCGCCGTCACGAAGCTGAATGTGCGGGACCGGGCCCAACTCGTGGTGCGGGCCTACCAGTCCGGCCTGGTCCGGGTCTCGCGCGAGTAGCGGGCGGGAACAAGCCGAAGTCCCATGTCAGTCTGCGGGCGCAGTTCCACGGTCCAGGTGCGCCACACCGCGGGACATGTGGTGCGGAGTCTCGGTCACGTCCGCTTGCTCCTATGTCAATCAGCCGCTGCGAGGTGGGTTTGTGGCTCCTCGGCAGAGTGAGCGTCGCGGCGCAAGGCCCGGTAGACGACATCGCAAAGCCGGCGTTTGAGGACACGGATGGATTCGGTGCTGGTGTCCCCGGCCAGGCGGCGGCGCTGTAGGTAGTCCCGTGCTTCGGGGTGGTAGTGGGCCTGAGTGATCGCGATGCGGTGTAGTGCGACGCTGAGCTGGCGGTTTCCCATGCGGCTGAGACGGTGACCTTCTCGGTTGCCGGACCACACAGGCAGAGGCGCGGTCCCGTTGTGCCGGGCGTAGGCGCTCTTCGACTTGAAGCGTGCGATGCCGGCGGTTCGCTTGAGGATCTTTGACGCGCTGAGAGCGCCGCAGCCGGGAATCTCCAGGAGAGCTGGGGCCAGCCGGTTGATGAGGGCGGTGATCTCGGCTTCCAGGTCCCGTACGAGACGGCGTGAGAGCTGACGGCTGTCCAGGCTCCGAGTGGATGGCCGAGAACGATGGCACCGCCCATGTCGTGCAGGCGCACGAGTCTGCACCGCGCCGTAGCCGATCCGGGGAACGGCGCGGCCGGCGAACGAGGCGCATGGGGCCGTCGTTTCGGCGAAGAACGCACGTGGGCGGGACGACCTGGTGGTGCCGGTCGTGGTGGACGGCGAGGCCGTCCTCTCCCGTGACGAGGGGGAGCCGGCCCGGATCCACGCCGCAGAAGCTGGCCAGCCTCAAACCACCTTCCGGCCCGACGGCTGCATCACGGTAGGCAACGCCTCGCCGCTCAGCGACGGTGCGTCCGCCGTCCTGTAGAAGCCCGACTCCCAGCCGGCGCACGCGAGAGTGTGGGAGCGGGGGGCGAACTCGTCCTGGCGCTTCCCGTGGGTGGAGACACCGTCCTTGTGACAGACGATCTTCGGATGGGTGCCGTCGAAACGCACCGCCGTCCGCCTGGTAGCCGGAGTGCGGGGACACCGACACGTACTGCACCTGGTCGCCGAAGACCCACACCACCACGTGCTCCCAGTCGTGGGTGTGCCCGATGGCCGCGGGACCGAGCGTCGCCTGGTCCTTCTCGAAGTAGCTGCGTGCATCACGGCACACCAGCCGTTGATGTTGTGGCCGTCGCACTCCAGGGGGCCATTGACGGAACGGATCGTCTGGCCGGACCCGGCCTGGTTGACCAGGGCGTTGTGCGGGTCATGGTGCCGGGTCCGGAGCGGGTGTTCCGGTACCACAGGCCGGTCTTCCACGCCACGGCCGAGTCGTTCTGTACCAGCCAGGGGTTAGCCGCTCACGCAGACCTGGAGATCTTGCGAGGGCGTATGGTGTGGGTTCGTGCCGGCCAGGTGCAGCAGTAGGGCGACCTCACCCACGCTGAGGGCATCCTGATTCTGTTCCGCCAGGACTTCCTTGACCCGGCCACCACTACCGGCGCACACACCGAAGACCTTCACGCGCCGGTCCTGCGTCGGCCTCTGCCTCAGGACGCCCAGGCTCTGAGGGTGGCTGCCGACCTACCGGTCGGCGAGCTGCTCGTTGGCCTCGCCGAGCGAGACGGTCCACTCCTTCGGCATGCGTTCGTTGACCATGCGCCAGCCCAGAATTGTCAACAGAGCGGTCACATGGCCGGCGGGGAAGCACGAGACGGTTTGGGCAGCACCCATGGGGCCCAAGTCATTCCTTGGCGCCCAGGCCGGCTGCGGCGAGGGTGGCGCGTGCGAGGGTGCGGGCCGAGTAGCCGAGCGCTTCGGCGCAGTCCTCGACCCGGCGGTCGCGGTGGATTCGGCTTCGCGCCCGGCGGCGACGAGCCGCCGGAGAACGCCACGGCGGCCGGCTCTTCCCGGCTCGTCAGCTGGAAGGGCTGTCCGGCCAGCCACCGCGAAAAGCTCGTCGCGGCGGACTTCGGCGCGGCCACGCTGAAGATCGATGACGGTGACTTCCAGTACGCCCTCGACCGCTCCAAGCCGTCCGCGATCGACTTCACCCCATACGCCCGAGCCGGACATGGGCGAACTCGGTCTCCGGATCGGCTCGGTTGTCCGCTCACAGGGCCGTCGTCTCCTCCCCTTCGGGCGCCCGCTCGTCGCCCGGTTCACCGGCGAGCCGCTTTTCGGGGAGTACGACGGCCAGTGCGGCACCGACGAGGAACAGCGGGACCAAGTAGGCGAAGACGGGTGTCAGGGCGTGCTGGTAGGCGCTGACCACAGCGTCCTGGATCCGGGCCGGCAGGGCATGGACGAGCTCTGGGGTCAGGGAGTCCGTGTCGCCGACCGCCCTGAGGTCGCTCGATGACAGCCGGCTGCCGAGTTGGTCGGTCAGCCGGCCGGTGAAGAGCGCGCCGACGGCGGCGGTCCCGACCGTCGCGCCGATCTCGCGGAAGAAGTTGTTGGCGGAGGTCGCGGTCCCCACGTCGGCGGCGGGGAAAGCGTTCTGCACGGCCAGGACGAGGGTCTGGGACATGAGGCCGATGCCTACGCCCATCAGGAAAAGGTACCCGCAGAGCAGAGTGAGGGGGGTGTCCACCTCCAGGGTCGAGAGCATCAGGGTCGTGACGGCGATGACGAGCGAACCGGCGATCGGGTAGATCCGGTAGCGGCCGGTACGGCTCATATGCCGGCCGACCGGCAGGCTCGCCCCCATCAGGCCGACCACCATCGGCAGCAGCAGCCAGCCGGACTGGGCGGCGGTGACGCCGTAGACCATCTGCAGATACGTCGGCATATAGCTGACGACCGCGAACATCCCCACCCCGATCACGATCATGCCGATCAGGGTGGCGATGTCGAAGATGGGGCTGCGGAACAGCCGCAGCGGGATGATCGGTTCGGCCACGCGGCTCTGCGAGCAGAAGAACAGGATCCAGGATGCGACCCCCGCTCCGGCGAGGCCGAGGATGAGGGGGTCGCTCCAGGAGTACTCGGTGCCGCCCCAGTCCGCGACCAGGACCGTGCAGGCGACGGCCGCCGTCATGAGCGTGATGCCGAGGTAGTCGATCGTGGCCCTGCGTGCCTTGCGCGGCAGTCGCAGGGCCACGGCACACACGGCGAGGGCGAGCAGGCCGACCGGCAGGTTGATCCAGAAGCACCAGCGCCAGTCGACGCCGTCCGTGAACCAACCGCCGAGCAGCGGGCCGACGACCGATGACAGTCCGAAGATGACACCGATCGGAGCCATGTACTTCGCGCGCTCGCGAGGCGGCACCAGGTCGGCGACGATCGCCTGTGAGGTGATCATCAGACCGCCGCCACCCAGGCCCTGGACGGCCCGGCCGGTGATCAGCATCGTCATGTCCTGCGCGGATGCGGCGATCGCGGAACCCGCGAGGAAAATGATGATTCCGCCGATGTAGAGGTTCTTGCGGCCGAGCAGATCACCGAGGCGGCCGTAGACAGGCATCACCACGGTGGCGGCCAGTATGTAAGCCGTGGTCACCCACGCCATGTCTGACACACCGTGCAGCTCGCCGACGACGGTGGGCAGAGCGGTGCTGACGATGGTCTGGTCGAGCGAGGCGAGCAGCATCACGGCCATCAGGCCGGCGTATACGAGTCCCAACCGGCTCTGCCCGTCGGAGGAGTGCCGCTTTTCCTCCGGCCAGCGCGCCACGGAGAGGGAGTCACCCATCGGTTCTCCGGAATCGGGGGGCACATCGGGTTTGCAGGAGATCCGCGGTCACGACGACCCGTTGATCCGACCGGGAGCGATTTCGGTCTTCCACGGCGGCGGGAACTTCGGGAGTACCGCCGCCAGGACGACGGCGACCACAGTCAGCACGGTAAGCACGAGAACTGGCGCCGTGTAGCTTCCGGTCGCGGTCTGCGCCGCGCTGATCAGGAACGGCGACATACCGAGCGACAAAGTGGAGATGGCCAGCGTCAGGCCCTGCAACTGCGCGAACGCGGCGAGGCCGAAGTACCGCGCGATGAGGAAGGGACCCAGCGACGACTCGGCGCCGGTGGCGAAGCCGAGGAGGATCATCGCGACGAACAGCAGCGGCGTCGAGTGGTGGTTCACCAAGGCGATCAGGAGCCCCGCCGGCACAGCCGCCAGCATCGGGACCACCACCCGGGGCCGGTCGGTCCTGTCCAGGACCATTCCACCGACGAGAAGTCCGACGACAGACGCGGCGAACAGCGCGGACAGGGACAGCGAGACCGTCGCCTCGTCGAATCCGCGTTCGTCGAAGAAGTCGACCGCGTTCTGCCGCACGGTCATCGGACCGGCTGCGGCAAAGGCAAGGGAGACCGTGATCGACAGCCAGACCCGCGTCCGGACCGCCCTGCCGAGCGGGATACCCGGAAGACGAGGCAACTCGACTCCCGGTCCCGTCCTACGCGGCTCCATCTGCTCCATCGGCTCTGTCTGCCCCCCCGACTCCACCGGTTCTGTCGGCTCAGAGATGAGGAACACGGCCGTCGGGATCGCCACGAGTGCGATCACCGCACCCACGAGGAGGTAGGTGCCCTGCCATCCGAGGCCGGCGCTGCCGCTGATCAGCCACTGGAACACGGGGGAAAGCACGGCTGCCGCCACGCTGGAGGCGACACCGATGAGGGCGAATCCGACGCCCCTGTGCAGCGGCAGCCAGGTCGAGACAACCTTGAAGACGACAGCCAGGCTCGACATGAAGCCGAACACGGCCGCCAGGATCAACACGAGCGCCAGCAACGGCACGCTGGATCCGCATGCCGGTATGAGAGCCGTCAGGCCGGCGTAGAGAACGGCGGAGGGGATCGCGACCCTGCGTGCGCCCAGTCGATCCACCCAACGGCCCGCGAAGGGCAGGACGACCGGCCCGACCAGCAACGGAAGGGAGACGAACACGAGAATGCCGACGGATTTGGCGGCCCCCGTGTCCTTGGAGAACGACGGCGCGATGAACGTCGTCATTGCGGAGAGTCCGGAGGGACTCACCAGCACGAGGAGGAGACAGCCGGTCAGCGCGGCCCTGGCGCCCGGTGGTGCCTTCCAGAATCCGGCGAAGTAAGACTTCCAGCCTTCTTCGGACGAAGACGGGACGGTCTCGCCCGTCGGCACGGAAGTGGTCATGGGAAAGCCTCCGTTACGGATGCGCCGCGGCCCCATTGGCGCGGCGAGCTTGTTCAGAGGGCGGCTCGATCGGTGATGGTCTGGGGTGGTGACGCGGCGAGACGCTTCGGTCCGTGAAACCGCGCTGACCTGCCTGGACGCACAGTGGTCGCGGCGAGCCGGATCGTCCCCGGTGCACGATCGGCTCCGACGGCATGAGGGCTCTGGAGGGGGCCTGACGGCTCCGGAGCGGAGAGACCGGCTTCCACGGGCCGAGGGATCCGCTCCCGCCGCAGGCCCCGTCGGCATGCGTCGTGGTCGCCGGGGCCCTCATGCAGATTCGGTTCAGACGGGGCGCGGCACCGGCCCCGGGATCTTGCCATTGGCCACGTGCGGGGGCGTCTTCCCGGGAGGCGGCGAACTGAGGGCGGCCATCATCGGGAACGGCTCGAGACCGAAGATGTCCCGGCCGTTGATCTCGGCCATCGGGTCGATCCGGAACGCGCCGTGGGTCGCCAGCACATGCACGTCCCGGACGAACCGCTGGATCGGGTTGGACAGGCCGACGGTCGAGGAACCGAGCGCCAACTGGAGCCCGTCGATCACCTGGAGACAGGCGTGGATCTGATGGACGAGGTCCATCGTGATCTCCGGTTCGTCCCACGGAAGGAAGTCCTCGCCCGCCAGCGCACGCCGGTCGATCTCGTCGGCCTGCCGCTCGATGACCGCCGCGGCCGCATTGATGACGGCCCTCGCCTTGCCTGCGACGACCTGCGTCGAGGCCATGTCGGCCATGTTCGGATACGGCAGATTGAACGGCGGCCGCTTCTTGGCCTGCTCGACGAAGGCGTCGAGAGCGCCCTCGGTCATGCCCAGAGCGAGGGCGGCGAAGGCCGTCGTCGTGGCGACCATGGTTCCGGTCGCGGAGTGCATGAATCCGAGTCCCTGGTACTTGCCGCGCAGGGCGTCCATGCGCGCAGGCATGTCCATGGTGTGGATGACCCGGTACTCGGGGACGAACACCTCCTCGTCGACCTGCACGCTGTTGCTCGAGGTGGCGCTCATGCCCATGACGTGCCAGTCGTCGACGATCGTGTACTGGTCCTGGGAGAGGAGCCCCATCGCACGACGCCGTTCGCCGGTGTCGGGGTCGTCGTACTCGAACCCGACCGAGCCCCACTTCGCGATCTTGCAGCCGCTGCCGAACGCCCAGCGGCCCTTCACCATCCAGCCGCCTTCCACCTTGCGACCGTCGCCGACCTTCGGCGCGAAGACGGTGGCGCCGAACAGGAGCGGTCCCTGCCAGGTCTCGATGTCGGCGAAGACCTCGTTCTTCACACGCTCGTCGAGGGCGAGCGCGCTCCGGGACGCGCTGGAGACGATCACCGTCCAGCCGGCCGACCCGTCGACGCGTCCGAGCTCACGCACCACCTCCGTGGTGTCGCGTGCGCCGAGTGCGTATCCGCCCAGCTCCACCGGGATGGTGATGCGGAACACCCCGATCTCGTGCAGCACCGAGACCGTCTCGGGTGCGAGTGCGCCCCGCAATTCCCCCTCCCTGGCTCGTTCCGCAAGGCCCGGCGCCGCCGCGCGCACCGCGTCGCGCATGCGCCTTCCCTCCTCGCTGAGATAGGGAGAATCGGGAAACCTGCTCACTTTGGGCAACGTCGTTGTCATCTCAGTGTTCTTTCTTCATCCTTGGACCGCCGACGCGGTCATCCCTGCGCACGGCCGGCGGCGGCTTTCGATACGGGATCGGGAGCGCCTCGGTTCGGCGCCGTCGGCCACGGGTGTGGAGGCGGGTCCGAGATCGCCCAGGTCGACCTCGGATCCGCCGTGCGTCACCGGCCGGAGCGGGTGTTGGGGCATCGATCCGTGACCGGACCGGGATCGCATCTCAGTTCCCGGGCAGCGGCGCGGCCATCTTGCGGAAGGCGCTCCAGTGCTCCGCGAGCTTGCCGTCGCGCACGCGGAAGACCGTCACGATGTACCAGTCGTAGGTCTTGCCGGGGCTCTCCGGGTCCGGTGTCGGCTGCTTCATCATCACGCACGCCAGATCGCCGTCCAGGACCACGCTCACCACGGGCGGCGGAGTGCCGGCGCCGGTCGGAACGTTGCGGAAGTGCTCGATGATGTTGTCCCGGCCGTTGCCGGGCGCGTTCGGGTCGTGCTGCACGTAGTCCTCGACGATGTAGCGCTTCATGACGTCGACGACGTTCTCCTGCACGGTGTCATCGCGGACCATGCGCGCGAGGTCCGCCTCGAAGTCGACCAGCAGGCGCTTGACGGCGGTCCGCTCGGGTGTGTCGGCCTGCGCGACGGCGGCCTTGTAGTCCTCGCGGTCGAGCCAGGTCTCGTACAGCTTCGGATCGTTGATGTGCGCGATGCCGTCGATGATGCTGAAGTCACTCATGCGCGGATGGGCTCCTTGTCTCGAGAGGGATCTGTTGCGGCTCGGCGCTCGGGGACGGCGCCGCCGATCATGGCGAAGGGGGGCAGGCCCAGGAGCCGGCGCCCGTTCTGTTCGGCCAGCGGGTCGATGCGGATCGCTCCGTGCGAGGTGAGCACGCGGGCGTCGCGGACGAACCGCTGGATCGGGTTGGAAAGGCTCACGGTGGACGAGCCGATCGTCTTCTGCAGAAGGTTGATCGCGTCCTCGCACAGGTTCGCCGCGTAGGCGACGGAGAGGCTGATCTCGGACTCCTCCGGCGGGGTGAAGTCGAGTCCTTCCGCGGTCCGCGCGTCGATCTGGTCGGCCGCACCCTCGATCGTCGCGGCAGCGACGTTGATCATCGCGAGTGCCTTGCCCGCGGCGACCTGGGCGGACGCCATGTCGCCGATCGTGGCGTAGGGCAGGGTGAAGGGCTTGCGCTTGTTCGCCTGCTCGGTGAAACAGTGGAGCGCGCCCCGCGCCATGCCCAGAGTGATCGCGAGGTTCGCGAGCGTCGCGCAGAGCAGCAGCGCGAGCCCGCGCTGCCCGTAGCCGAAGCCCGTGTAGCGGTCGTGCAACTGCTGCAGCCGCAGCGGGAACTCACCGAGGTCGATGAAGCGGTGCGCCGGGACGAACACCTCCTCCTGCACGCGCAGGCTGTTGCTGGACGATCCCGACAGACCCATGACGTCCCAGTCGTCGAGAATCTCGTACTGCTCACGGCGGAGCGCGACCATGCCGCGTCCGCTGCCGCCGCCGGCCTCGGGGTCGTACTCGATGCCGACCAGCGCCCAGCTCGCGTGCTTGCAGCAACTGCCGAACGCCCACTTGCCGTGGACCATCCAGCCGCCGTCGACGGGTCGGGCCGTACCGACCTTGGTCGCGAACACGGAGGCCCCCACGATGGCCGGCCCGACCCAGTCCTCGGTCTCGGCCCGCACCTCGTCGACCACCTGCGCATCCATCGCGAGCACGTTCTTCACGCCCACGCCGACGAACCCGGCCCAGCCGGCGGAGCCGTCGCCCTCGCTGAGTGCGCTGATCACCTCTACCAGGTCCCGCGCGCCGAGCGCGTATCCACCCCATTCGAGGGGCATGGACATGCGAAAGACACCGGCGTCGTTGATCGCTTCGAGCACCTCGGGAGTGAGCGCCGCGATCTTCTCGCCCTCGCGGGCCTGCGAGCGGATCAGCGGGATCAGCTCGCGTACCCGGTCGCGGATCTTGCGGCCCTCGTCGGTGAGCCACGGGGAGGCCACGGCTGACGCGGGCACCGGGGGTGGCATAGGCGGCAGTTGGGCGTCCCGGGCGGGGGGCGGGGGGGTTGCAGTCATCGAAGCACCATCGTTTCTATCATTCGAACTGAACGGTTCAGTGCAGCTTGTTGGTATGGAGATGCACAAGGTCGGGAAACGGAGCGCGAGGTCGCCCAGCGGCCCGGGCGTCAACCCTGCGGGGAGTGCGGGACGTTCACGCCGCGCTGCGGCACAGCTGCGCCGACCATGGGGAAGGGCTTGAGTCCGAGGAGGCGTCGGCCGTTCTGCTCGGCGAGCGGGTCGACGCGGATCGCTCCGTGCGAGGTGACCACGCGTGCGTCACGGACGAAGCGCTGGATCGGGTTGGACAGCGATACGGTCGACGAACCGAGCGTCTTCTGCAGCAGGTTGATGGCGTCCTCGCACAGGTTCGCCGCGTACGCGAGCGCGAGACTGACTTCCGACTCCTCGTCGTCGCCGAATTCGAGTCCGGCGTCGGTCCGCGCGTCCACTTGGTCCGCGTAGCGTTCGATCGTCGAGCCGGCCAGGACGATCATCGCCTGCGCGCGCCCGGCGGCCACCTGTGCGGAGGCCATCTCGGCGACGCTCGGGTAGGGCAGGGTGAACGGCTTGCGCCTGATCGCCTGTTCGGCGAAACAGGACAGCGCTCCGCGTGCCATGCCCAGCGTGATCGCGGTGCTGCTGAGCGCCACGGTCATCAAGAGCGCCCGGCCGCTCTGCCGAAAGGCGGCACCACTGTAGCGGTACCGGATCTGGTCGAGCCTCGGCGGGAACTCGGCGAGGTCGAGAAAGCGGTGGTCGGGGACGAAGATGTCCTCGGTGACCCGCAGGCTGTTGCTGGACGTTCCGGAGAGCCCCATGACGTGCCAGTCGTCGAGGATCTCGAACTGCTCGCGCTCCAGCACCACTACGCCGCGGCCGCTGCCGCGGGCTTCCACGGGGTCGAAGGCGACTCCCACCATCGCCCAGCGGGCGTGCTTGCAGCCGCTGCCGAAGGCCCAGCGGCCGTTGACCATCCAGCCGCCGTCGGCCTTGCGGGCGTTGCCGACCGTGGTCGCGAACACGGAGGCGCCGACGAGAGCCGGCCCCACCCAGCCCTCGATGTCCTTGCGGATCTCCTCGACCACTCCCGGTGGCAGGGCGAGGAAGTTGCGCAATCCGACGCCGACGAAGGCACTCCAGGCCGCCGACCCGTCGGCCTCCCCCAGGGCTGCGACGACCTCGACGATGTCGCGGGCACCCAGCGCGCTGCCGCCCCACTCGACCGGCATCGTCATGCGGTAGACGCCTGCCTCGTCCAGTGCCTGAAGCACATCCGGGGTCAGCGTCCCGATCCGCTCTCCCTCGCGCGCCTGGGACCGGATGAGCGGGACGAGACCCCGGATCCGATCGCGCAGCTCACGTCCGGCGTCGGTCAGCCACGTCGATTCGACGGCCCTGACCTCCGGGGCGACGGGTTTGGACATCGGCTCTCCTCATTGAGATCCAGCGACAACAACGAACTGATGTGCAGGGGCGGGTGACCTGGTGTCAGCCCTCTCAAGCCGGGACAGTCGACCTGTCTCCGTCGAGCCGCCGGAAGCGGCTGCCGTGGAACACCAGGGGCTCGGCCGAGGGAAGCGTCCACAGGCGGTCGATCTCCAGCAGAGCGATGGTGTGGTCGCCCGCCGGGAGTTCGGCGCGCAGTGTGCAGGTGTACCAGGTGACCGCCCCGGGCAGGACAACCGCTCCTTCTCCGGTCGTCTCCCAGTGCACCTCGGCGAACCGGTGCTCCTCCGCACCTGCGAGCGCACGGCACACCGCACCCTGCTCCTCGCCCAGGACACTCAGGCCCAGCCGTGGCAGCTGCCTGAGCTTCGGCCAGGTGCGCGAGGAGGTCTGCATGCACACCGAGACGAGGGGCGGCGCCAGCGATACGGAGGTGAAGGAGCTCACCGCCATCCCGAGGGGGCGGTCGTCCACCATTCCGCACACCGCGATCACCCCGCTTGGGAAACGGCCGAACGCTTCCCGCAGGGCCTGCGCGTCCGACGTTGCCACCGGTGTGAGCTGCGGCTCGAAGCCGGAGCCCGAATTCCTGAGCCCATGGGGCCCGTACTCGTTGATCGACATGGTCATCACCTTCCTTCTTTCTGTGCGGCGGCCGGCTCAGCCCACCTGGGGCACACCACCGGCGAACATGGGAAACGGTGCGAGTCCGAGGAGTTGGCGGCCGCTGAGCTCGGCCAGGGGGTCGAAGCGGATCGCGCCGTGGGTGGCCAGTACGCGCACGTCCCGTGCGAAGCGCTGGATCGGGTTCTTGAGGCTCACCGTGGAGGAACCGAGGGCGAGTTGGAGCTTGTCGATGGCGTCCGCACACAGCCGCACCGCGTAGACGAGGTCCATCGTGATCTCGGACTCCTCTGCACCCGTGAACTCGATGCCGGCCAGTGCGCGGCGGTCCACCTCGTCGGCATGACCGAAGATGGTCGCTTCCGCGGCATTGATCATCGCTCGGGCCGTACCGGCGGCCACCTGCGTCGACGGCATGTCCGCGACGCTGGGGTAGGGCAGGTTGAACGGCTTGCGGGCCTTCGCCTGCTCGACGAAGCAATCCAGGGTGCCGCGAGCCATGCCGAGTGCCACGGCCACGTTGCTGAGGCAGGTGATCAGCATGAGCGCGCGTGTGTCGTTGCGGAACCCGATACCGGCGTAGCGGTCCCGCACGCTGTCCATGACCGCGGGGAAGTCGGCAAGGTCGACGAACCGGTGGTCGGGGACGAACGCCTCCTCCTCGGCGGTGATGCTGTTGCTGGAGGTGGCCTTCAGGCCCATGACCTTCCAGTCGTCCAGGATCGTGTACTGCTCGCGGCTCAGCAGTGCCATCCCGCGGCCCGGTCGGCCCTCCGAGTCCTCGTAGGTCACGCCCACGGCCGCCCAGGCCGCATGCTTGCAGCCGCTGCCGAACGCCCACTTGCCGGAGACCAGCCACCCACCGTCCGCCCGGCGGGCCGATCCCACGCTCGTGGAGAAGACGGAGGCGCCGACGACCAGAGGGCCGATCCAGGTGTCGATCTCCTTGAAGACCTCGTCGACGGTCTGCTGGGGGAAGCCGAGGACATTGCGGATGCCGCCGGCCACGAAGACCGTCCAGGCGGCGGACCCATCGCCTTCGCCGAGCGCCGCGATGATCTCCACGACGTCTCTCGCCCCGAGAGCGTAGCCACCCAGTTCGACGGGCAAGGCGGTCTTGAAGACACCCGCTTCGTGTATGGCCCTCAGTGTTTCAGGAGGCAGGGCGCCGAGCTCTTCTCCCTCCTGGGCTTCCTCCCTCAGCAGCGGGATGAGGACGCGGGTCTCGTCCCGGATCTGCCGACCGCGGTCACTGAGGTACGCAGAGGGTGGCTTGCTCATGAGGCTCCTTCATAGCTGTAATTGAACTGCACCGTCCAGTTCAGTTGAACCGTACGGTAGGGTTCAGTGGAAGGTCAAGCGATGAGGAGCGAGATGACTGAACAGGCTGAACAGAGGCGCTCCCGGCGCACGGGTGCGGGTGGGCGGAGCAAGCGGGAGTCCATTCTCGACGCGGCCGTCGAACTGTTCCTCGAACTCGGTTTCGATCAAACCTCGATGGATGCCGTGGCTGCGCAGGCCGGCGTCTCGAAGACCACCGTCTACGCCCATTTCGGCGACAAGTTGGAGCTGTTCCGTGCGGTGATCGCCCGCGGTGGGGCCTCCCTGGACTTCGACCTGGATCAGACGATGCTCGCCTCCGTCGACGACCCCCAGGAGAGACTCGCGCGCATCGTCCTGAAGCTCCTCCAGGCCACGACCGCCCCGACCTATCTGGCCTTCATCCGCGTCCTGACCGTCGAGGCGGGCCGCCGTCCCGAGCTGACCGAGGCGATCCGATCCCTCGGCGTACCTCATGTCGTCGACCTGGTCGCCGTGGCGCTCCGCGACGATGCACGCCAGCGCGGCTACGCCCTTCCCGACGCGGAGGCCTACGCCGGACTGTTCGTGCGCATGACGGCGGCCGGACCGCAGATGGACGCGTTGTTGGATCCGGAGACCAACCGCGACCCGGCCCACTTCGAGGCGTACGCCCGATGGACGACGGCCATCTTCCTGCGGGGCCTGCGCCTCGGCGACCTGCCGGATGTCCCCGAGTCCGCGATGAACCAGGTCTTCCCGAGACTCTCGCGGGCGAGCTCCTGACACGCACCGTGGCGCGGGAGCGGCGACCTCCCGCGCCACGGCCTTCATGAATTCCTGGGCGCTTCCGGCGGCGCGCTCGGCCCGGCCTCTGCGCTGTCACCGCGGTACGGCGATGACGATTCGCCCCTGCAGGCCCCTTGACCGATGGATTGCACTGCACCGTACAGTTCATCAATCGGAGGCCGCCGGCGCTCGGCGCCCACGGCAAGCCACTGGCAGCATGAGAGCGCCTCCCCCTCGGCCGGCGGCCCGCCATCTCCTTGCGCGAGGAAGGACGACGATGTCCGCGCCCCGATCCCACCCGGAATTCGCTCCGCCCGGCCAGCCGGGCGCCCCTGCCCCCGCCTCCCTGCGGGAGTCGTTGTCCGCGTTGCGCGGCTATCCCACACCGGCCTGGAAGGCGGCGATCGCCTGCGTGCTCGCCATGGTCCTCAGTCCCCCGGCTCTCGTCACGGCGGTCACGTTCCTCGTCGACCCGGTTGCCGAGGACTTCGGCTGGTCTCACTCTGAAACGCTGAGCATCTTCAACATCCCCACCGTGGCCGCCCCCTTCGTGCTGCCCCTGGCCGGCCGTCTGGTCGACCGCTGGGGTGCCCGGGCGGTCGCCGTTCCGGGCACCGCCCTCTACGCGCTCGCGACAGCCGCGGTGGCGCTCGCCGGCGCGGACGGCGTCGTGCTGACGGCGATCCTGCTGGTGAGCACGGCTCTGGGATACACCTCCATCCTCGGCGTGGTCTACAAGGTCGTCTCGGAGTGGTTCCCCCACCACCGCGGGCTGGGCTACTCCCTGCTCATCGGCGCCACCTCCAGCCTTGCCGGTGCCGCCCTCTCGCCCCTGAGTCAGTTGTCCATCGAGCATTTCGGCTGGCGAACGACCTACCTGCTGGTGGGCGCCTGTATCCTGCTGATCGTCTTCCCTGCCCAGTACTTCCTGATGTACGAGCCCGTGTCGGCAGCCCTCACCCGTGGGAACGCCGTTGCACTGAAGGCGAAGGCTCGGCCGGCGCACATGGAGCTGCCCGGCCTCCCACTGGGCCGGGCGCTCAGGACCCGGGCCTGGTGGTACATGGTGCTGGTGCTCACCGTGGCGGCAGGGGTGGCGATGAGCGTGCGCCTGAACGCCGTGACCCTTTTCGGCGAGCAGGGCTATACCCCCACGGATGTGTCACTGTCGGTGTCGGTCATGCTGGTGGCATCCGTCGCCGGGCAGATTCTCGCGGGTGTGGTCCTCGACCGGTCGCGTACCCCTCGGGCCTTCGTGCCGTTCATGGTGTGTCTGGTACTCGGCATGGTCATGGTCTTCGCCGCCACCGGAGGCATGTGGGCGCTGTTCCTCACCATGGCCCTGCTCGGTGTCGTGACCGGCGCGGAGTCCACCACCGGGCCGTACCTCGTAGGGTGCTACTTCGGCATGCGGGCCTTCGCCCAGATCCAGGGCATCACGCTGGGCATCGTCAGCCTGGTCGGCATCGGGCTCTTCCCGGTACTCGCGCAAGGAGCCGCAGAGAGCACCGGCGGATACACCGCGACGCTCGTCGCGCTCACCTCCGCAGGCCTGATCGTCCTCGTCCTGTCGGTCTTCCTGCCCCGCTATCCGAGCCCCACCGAGAGCCCGGACACCGGCGCGCCGATGCCCGGCAGCGCCGATGAGCGCATCCGTAGCTAGCCACTCAGCCTGCACCCGGGTCGCCGTCGGTGCGGGCTTCCGCCGTGCCGGCCGGCCGACTTGATCCTCGACTGCGCCCACCGCTGCGCCGACCCGCAGCCAGGCCCGCAGCTCCTCCGCGATCACCGCTCAGGACGGCGCGTGTCTTCGGAAACAACGAGGACGGCCCGGCCTGAACCATAAGCTCGCAGAAAAGATCCCGGGAGGGCACGCGATGCGCGTGCCCTCCCGGGTGTTGAGAGAGGCTCAGCCGGTGCTAACTACGCGGCGCGGGTGCGACCGGCACCGGCGGCCCGGGGGGAGCCAACGGCGGCGGGTTCAGGCGCAGGGACTGCAGGGCCTCGCTCCAGCGCAGCAGTTCGTCCAGCATCATCGTGGCCGCGGCCTCCAGCGGCTCGTCGGCCTGGAAGCCGCCCTCCCCCATGAACTTGAAGACGAACGGTATGGCCACGGCCTCGGGAATCGGCATCATCTTGAGAGCCGTCGCGACCTCCTTGAGTACCTGCACGGAGCGCAGACCGGCCGCGACACCGCCGTAGCTGACGAATCCGACGGGCTTGTACAGCCACTCCCGGTACAGGAAAGAAAGGGCGTTGAGCAGCGCAGCAGGAGGACCGGAGTTGTATTCAGGCGTGACGAAGACGAAGGCGTCGGCCTCGTCCACCGAGGCGCTCCACTTGAGCGTGTGCTCGTGGGCGTACCGACCCGCACGCGGATGCCCGGGTTCGTCGAGGAGCGGAAGGGCGAACTCGGCGAGGTCGATGAGTTCGACGTCGAAGCCGCCGTGCTCTTTCGCGGACTGGGCCGCCCACTGGCCGACGGGCAGCCCCAGTCGGCCGGGGCGGGTGCTTCCGATGACGACGTGCAACTTCGGCATGGGTGAACCTTTCTGCGCAGGTATGGATTCGAGGGCGAACGGGACAAGGGAGCCGACGACCGATCAGGTGCGGGAGGCGGGCGGCGGGCCGGGAGGCTTGGGCGGGGCAGACTTGTCGATGCCGCTCCAGTGCTCCACGAGCCGTTGCCCGCGCACGCGGTAGGCGTCGTAGACGTAGTACGGGTACAGCGCGCCGCTGCCGTCGGGTTCGGCCTGCGGGAGCAGTCCGGCGACGACGACGATGTCGCCCTCGGCGACGATCAGTGCGGGCGGGATGAGGGGCTCGGCGGGCGGGGGCACGGGGCCGTCCGGGAATCGGCCGCGCACGAACTCCTCCAGGCCCGCCCTGCCGGGTGGGTAGTGGGAGACGTGCTGGAGGTAGTCCTCGTCGACGAAGTCCTTGACCGCATCCGGATTCTGCGCGTCGAAGACGCAGCGGTAGAAGTCCACCACCAGACGCTTGTTCGCCTCGATGTCGATCGAAGGCGCTGACGAGACAGTGGTCGCCCGCGTCGGCGTACCCGGTGCAGGGAGCTGCGGTGGGGCGATCTTGTTGAGGGAGGGCCACCGCTCGGCGATCCGTCCTTCGCGAATCCGGTAGGTGGTGAACGCGTAGTAGTCGAAGGTGGTGCCGGGGGCATCCGGATCCGGTTGCGGCATGTAGTGACAAACACAGACCAGGTCGTTCTCCCCGACGACGAACACCGGCTCCCGCAGCCCGGAGGCATCCGCCGTGCCCTGGTCCGCCGCCGGGCCACGGTCGAACTCGCGGCGCAGGAGATCGGCGAACGCCTCCGCGCCGTCGGCGACGTCGGCACCGTGCTGGACCAGGTCAGGGGCGACGTAGTCGGCCACCGCGTCGGCGTTTCTCGCGCCGAAGACATCGGTGAGGAACCGGTCGATCAGGAGCTTGTTGATGCGCGGCTCTTGCTCGGTTGATGTAGCCATGCGACTAACTAAACTGTACCGTACAGTGCACGTCAACATGACGCTTGACATCTCCCCCGCCTCCCGGGAGTGTCCTAGATAGTGAAATGCTAGTTCGGAATAACGGGACACGGATAACTAGTCCTGCAAGGGAAAGGGACACCATGACTTTTCTGGATGCCGGCGACTGGCAGGAGCGGATCTTCTCCGGAGAGTGGATCAAGGCGACGAGCGAGTCGTACGACTCCACCGAGCCGGCCACCGGCAAGACCTTGGGCCGTGTCGGCTCTGCCACCGCCGCCGACCTGGAGCGGGCCGTGGAGCGTGCGGTGCGGGCCCAACGCGACTGGGCAGCGCGGCCGTACGTGGAGCGGGCCCAGGTGCTGCGGCGCGCGGCGCGCCTGTTCGAGGAGCACCAGGCCGAGATCGCGGAATGGATCGTGCGGGAGTCCGGTGCCCTGCGGCCGTTCGCCGACTTCCAGACCTCGAACGGGGCGGCCGAGGAGTGCTACGAGGCCGCGGCGCTGGCGGCGGCTCCGTACGGCGAGATACTGCGGTCCATCGAGGACCGGCTGTCGTTCGCACGCCGGCGCCCGGTGGGCGTGGTCGGGGTGATCGCACCGTTCAACGCGCCGATGGTGCTGGCCATGCGCGCCGTCGCCCCCGCCCTGGCGCTGGGCAACGCCGTCGTGCTCAAGCCCGACCCCCGCACCGCCATCTGCGGCGGCGTCACCATCGCCCGCGTCTTCGAGGAGGCAGGCCTGCCCGCCGGCGTGCTCCACATGCTGCCCGGCGGCGCCGACGTCGGCGCCGCGCTGGTGGACGACCCGCGCGTGCCCGTCATCGCGTTCACCGGTTCCACGCGGGCCGGAAAGGCGATCGCCACAGCGGCGGCGCAGCGGTTGAAGCGTGTCCACCTGGAACTCGGTGGCAACTCGGCGCTGATCGTCCTCGACGACGCGGACCTGGAGAAGGCCGTCTCGGCCGGCGCGTTCGGCTCGTTCCACCACGCCGGACAGGTGTGCATGGCCTCCAGCCGCCACCTGGTGCACGCCTCGGTCGCCGGGGAGTACGCCGAGCTGCTGGCCCAGCACGCGAACGCCGCACCGGTCGGCGACCCGGCCACCGGGCAGGTCGCGTTGGGTCCGATGATCGACGACCGGCAGCTTCAGGCCGCCCACTCCATCGTCACCGACAGCGTGGCGACCGGCGCGCGGCTGGCCGCCGGCGGCACCTACGAGGGCCTGTTCTACCGGCCGACCGTGCTGGCCGACGTGCCGCTCGACGCCCGCGCCTACAAGGAGGAGATCTTCGGCCCGGTCGCCCCGGTCGTGCCCTTCCAGGACCTCGACGAAGCCGTCCGGCTGGCCGGCGACACCCAGTACGGACTGTCGCTGGGCATTCTGACCCGGGACGTCGCCAAGGGCCTGGCACTCGCCGACCGCATCCCCACCGGACTGGTCCACATCAACGACCAGACCGTGAACGACGAGGCGACCGTGCCGTTCGGCGGCGTCGGCGAGTCCGGCAACGGCTCCCGGCACGGAGGGACCGCCGCCAACCTCGAGGCCTTCACCGAACAGCAGTGGGTCACCGTCCGCGGCGAGATCCCCGACTACCCCTTCTGACCCCGCTCTGGTCTCTCACCCCCGCTTCACCCGCACTTGGAGCCTGCAGATGACACTTCCTTCGCGGCAGGGCCCGTCCCTGCCCGACCCCATGACCATCGCGCCGCGCACCACCCCACCTCCAGCCACCCCGCAGCTCGCCCAGGACGCCGCCGACTGGGCGCCCGGCAACAAATTCCTGCAAGGCCCGTTCACTCCCTGGACCGAAGAGAGCGGTGCCTACGACCTGGAGGTGGACGGGCAGATCCCGGGCGATCTCGCCGGGGCGCTGTTCCGCATCTCCTCCAACCCCCGCTTCCAGCCGCGCGAACCCGACCGCTACCACTGGTGGGAGGGCGACGGCATGGTCTGCGGCATCTACCTGCGCGACGGCCGGGCTGCCTACCGCACCCGCTGGGTGATGACCGACTCCATGAAGTTCGAGGTCGAACAAGGCGAGGCGGTCTACGGCGGCTTCGCCAACGGCGGTTCGACCGCCCCGCTGCCCCCGGGGGCCCCGCCCGCGAAGAACGTCGCCAACACCAACGTGGGCATCTTCGACGACCACCTGCTGGTCTACTTCGAGGGCGGACTGCCGTACTCGATGCACCCCGAAACGCTGGAGACGTACGGCACCTACGACTTCCACGGCGGCATCGACGTCCTGTGCACCGCCCACTACAAGATCGACCCCGACAGCGGCGACATGCTCTTCTTCGCCGCCACCGGACCGACCATCACCTGGTACCGGGCGGACGTGAAGACCGGGCACGTCGTCGACAGCCACAGCTTCGACATCAAGGTGCCGGTGCTGATGCACGACTTCGCCGTCAGCGACAACTACGCGATCTTCTTCGTCACCCCGGCTCAGTTCCGCCTCGACCACATCATGCGGGGCGAGCCGGGCGTGGTCTGGGACGAGGCGTCGCTCCCGCACGGCGTGCAGATCGTGCTCATGAACCGGCAGACGCACGCCGTCAGTTGGCACGAGGTGGGCGGCCACTGGGCCAACACCCACTTCTACAACGCCTACGAGGAGGACGGCCAGGTCGTCATCGACGGACACCGCATCACCCGCCTGGGCACACCGGCCGACCGGCTGGACGTCCCGGTGACGTCCCACTCCTGGTTCCCGCCGTCGGTGCCCCACCGTTGGCGTGTGGACCTGGCGAGCGGCCGGGCGACGGAGGAACTGGTCGGCGGCGTCGCCGGCGAGTTCCCGAGGATCAACGATGCCTTCACCGGCCGGCATCATCGCTACGGGTACTTCGTCACCACTCGTTACCTGGCCGACGACACCATGAGTGACGGTCTCGCCAAGCACGACGCTCTGCGCGACTCCACCACGGTCGTCGAGGGACCGGACCACCTCACCAACCCCGGCGAGCCGGTCTTCGTCGCCCGCGAGAACGCCGTCGCCGAGGACGACGGCTACCTCCTCACCCTGTGGTGGAACCGCGAGACCGGACTGAGCGAACTGCTCATCCACGATGCCGCCGATCTGCGGCGCACGCCGCTGGCCAGGGTGAAGCTGCCCAGCCGTGTGCCGTTCGGCTTCCACGGCAACTGGGCCGACCACACCACGCTCGATCAGGCTGTGGCCGCCCGCAGCGACGCGAACTGACCCGCTTCTTGCACAGCGTGTTCCGAAAGGAGAGGACCATGGCAATCACCGGCCTCGGACACACCGGATTCTGGGTGGACGACCTGGAGACGATGCGTGACTTCTACACCCGGGTCATGGGGTTGACCGTGACCGATGAGGACGAGGAGCGGGGCATCGTGTTCTTCTCCTCGCGTCCCGACGTGGAGCACCACGAGTTCGTCCTCCAGCGCGGCCGCACTGCTCCTGCCGGCGCCAAGCTCACCCATCAGGTGTCGTGGAGGGTCGACTCGCTGGAGACGATCATCGACTTCCACCACCGGTTCCGTGCCGAGGGCATCAAGGTCCAGCAGGAAGTCACCCACGGCAACGCGATCGGGATCTACTTCTTCGACCCCGAGGGCAACCGCAACGAGGTCTACCTCCGGGTGGAGCGCGACGTACGGCAGCCCTTCCGCAAGTCGCTCAACCTCGACCTGCCTCCGGAGGAGATCTTCGCCGAGGCCGAGCGGCTGCTGACCGAGGGCGGTCCGGCCTACCAGCCCGTCCAGTGACGGTGCCCTCGCGACGGCTGTGCTCCGGGATCCCGGAGCACAGCCGCGGGATCCCTGCGCCTCGATTCCTCCCCGACCTCCACTACCCACCTACGGCTCGGGCCGAAGTGGCAGCCCTGGTCGCCATTTCGTCCCCGTCCTCCGGAGAACTGTCATGAGACTGAGCACCGTCCGTCTGCCCGCCCCCGATCCCGGCGGGCTGATCACCGCTGCGGCCCGCTACGAGGCCGACGAACTGGTCCTCCTGCCGTACCCGGACGTCGGTGCCCTGCTGGCCGACGGAGAGGACTGGCACCAGCGCGCGGCCGCGGCCGACGGCGAACGGATACCGCTGGAAGGGGCCTCCCTCGCCCCCGTCGTCCCGCACCCCAACAAGATCGTCTGCCTCGGCCTGAACTACGCCACACACATAAAGGAGATGGGCCGGCCCACCCCGACCCACCCGACGCTCTTCGCCAAGTACGACGGGTCCTTGGTCGGGGCCCACGACGACATCCACATGCCACCGGTCAGCGACGACCTCGACTGGGAGGCCGAGCTCGGTGTCGTGATCGGACGGCGGGCCAGGCACGTCGCCCCGGACGAAGCGCTCGCCTACGTGGGCGGCTACACCGTCGTCAACGACGTGACCGTACGGGACTGGCAGCATCGCACCCGGGAGTTCCTCTCCGGGAAGACGTTCGAGGCGACCACGCCGGTCGGGCCGTCTCTCGTCACCCCGGACGAACTTCCCGCGGGAGCCTCGGGGCTGACGGTCGGCTGCAGTGTGGACGGCCACACCATGCAGAAGTCCAACACCTCCGACCTGCTCTTCGACGTCGCCACGACCATCGCCTACATCAGCACCATCATCACGCTCCTGCCGGGCGATCTGATCGCCACCGGCACACCGGGAGGTGTGGGGGCAGGACGTGACCCCAAGATCTTCCTGCGCCCCGGACAGCAGCTGGTCACGTTCGTCGAGGGAGTCGGCGAGCTGTGCAACACCGTCGTCAAGGACCGACTGTGATCTCCGGTCGCCGGGAGGCATCTGCCCGGTAGGGTGTCTCCCATGTCAGGATCAGCGTCCCCCAGCTATCGCGAGCGCAATTCCACGGCCGATCGGGCCCTGGACATCCTGATGATGTTCGACGACACCCAACTCGTCATTTCCGGTAGCGCGGTCGCCGAGCGTCTGGGGGTCGCCCGTTCGACCGCCTACCGGTATCTGCAGTCCCTGGTGGGCAGCCGGTTCCTGGAGGAGGCGCCGGGCGGTGGTTTCCGGCTCGGGTTGCGTGTCCTGGAGATCGGCCGGTTGGCAAGGCGCAGCTACGGACTGTCCGAAATCGCTCTTCCGGCGATGACCGAACTGTCCGACGACGTGCGCGAGACGGTGCTCCTGACCCGTCGCACCGGGGAACTGGTCGTCTGCGTCGACCGTGCGGAGGCCCGCGCACGGGCGGTGCGGATCTCCTACGAGCGTGGCAGTACTCTCCCGCTCAACGCCGGGGCCTCCGCGCTCGTCCTGCTGGCCTGGATCCCGCAGGAAGAGGCGCGCCGGCTTCTGGAAGCCGCCAAGCTGAGTCGTTTCACCTCGGCCACGCTCACCGACGTGGACACGCTCATGGACCGGCTCTCGCACATCCGTCGCGCCGGATATTCCGTCACCCGCGGCGAACTCGACCCCGATGTGACGGGCGTGGCCGCACCGATCCGCGACGACCAGCATGAGGTGGTCGCCGCCGTGAGCGTCGCCGCGCTCTCCTCCAGGGTGTTTCCCGAAGCGGAGGCAGAACTGGCACAGAAGGTGCTGACGACGGCTCAGAAGATCACGGACCGCCTGATCGCCGTCGGAGGCTGAGGAACCAGGGGCGGAGGCAGGAGCCGGGCCAGTGCCCGTGCGACGTGATCTGCCTGGCCGGGGGTGAAGACGGCCGCTATCAACCTGTCGGGGCGGACCAGCAGCAGATGGCCCGGGAGCGACGCCAGGTAGGCGTCGAGCGCACCGTCCCGGTCGGCCACCGCGGCCCATCGGCCGCGCTCACGCGGTGCGCGGTCGCCGAGTACGACGTCCACATACCGCGCGTCGGGCAGACCGGCCGCCGTGACAGCGGTCCAGTCGTCGTCGGAGAGGCCGATGCCCAGCAGGCTCCAGCCCGGGCCGAGGAGATCATCGAGACGAGTGGTCGTGCACCCGGAGCCGTGCAGTACGAAGGGCTGCCGCAGCAGGGTGCCGGTCAGCGCCTGTCCAGGGCCATCGGTCGGTACCACCGCTCCGGTCGTCACCCGGGTGTCGGGCCGGTACCGCATCTCGGTCAGGTACCGACGCCCACGCCGGCTCCGAAGAGCCGCACGCACACACATGTCCCTCACCCGGGCCCGTCCGGAATCGGTCGTCATGACGACCCGGCCGAGCCGCACGGACAGGTCGATCATCGCCTGAGCGTGAGGACGGCGCTCCGTGTCGTAGGTGTCGAGGAGTGCGTCGCCGGCCCGCCCGGCAAGCACTTCGGCCACCTTCCAGCACAGGTTGGCCGCGTCCCGGACACCGGAGTTGAGACCCTGTCCGGCGAAGGGCGGCATCATGTGCGCGGCGTCGCCGAGCAGGAAGCAGCGGCCGTCACGCATCCGGTCCGCGAGCAGGGCGTGGAAGGTGTAGGCGACCGAACGCTCGATCTGTTCCGGGGTGATGTCCCGATGCGGGCGCAGCAGGTCCCGCACCAGGTCGAAGGGTACCGCGGCGCCGGGGGCGCACTCGCCGGGGCGCAGCCGGAACTCGTATCGGCACCGGCCCGCACGCCCGGGCACGATGACGAGGGGCCGAGCGGGGTCGCCGACGTGCATGCCGTAACGCTCGTCGTGGGGATCGTCGAGGGTGTCGACGACGAGCCAGACGTCATCCGGATAGCTGCGTCCGCGCAGGGGTACGGACAGCTGCTCCCGCACGGTGCTGCGACCTCCGTCGCACCCCAGGACGTAGGCGGCCTCGATCTGCCGTGTCGCCCGGCCGCCATCACCAGAGGCCAGGGTGGCCCACACACGGTCGGGATACTGGTTCAGTTCCACGAGGCGGGTCCCGAAGCGGACGTCGACGTGCGGGAAGCGGTCGAGAGCGGAACGCAGGACGCGCTCGAGGTCAGGCTGCGCGAAATGGCTCTTGAACGGGTGCCCGTGTCGCCGCCCTCCGGTGCCGCGGACATGGACGAGCGGTCGTCCGCCGACTCCGAAGTACCTGGTACCCGTCCCCGGCACGATGATCGGGTAGACGGCTACATCCAGGTCGGCCAGTTGCAGTGTGCGCAGCGACTCATCGTCCAGGCTGATCGCCTTCGCGTCGTCGCTCGTGGTCGTGTGCCGCTCGACAACCAGGACCCGCACACCGAGCGCGCCCAGGAGGTTGGCCGCGGTCAGCCCGACCGGTCCCGCGCCGACGACGAGCACCAGTGGAGTCGCACCGGAGGACGCCGACGGTGGTGTGGTCATGGATGAGCCCTTCCCGGTTCGTTTGACTCATTTTTCAGGATTGCTGTTTTGTTTTTCGAGACAGTAGGCCGGACAGGTCTGGCTGACAACCCCAAAAAACCAGACTCACAGGTCTTGACGAATGATGTGCACTGAACCGTACAGTTCAGCCATGCCTCACAGACCCCACACCTCCGTACCGTCGCCCCTATGGCAAGCACGGCGGCAGGCCCTGCGACTGGATCGCGCCTTTCTGACGGCCAACGCGGTCGGCCTCGCCGTCACCTTGGGTCTCGGCGCGACGGCCGGTGACCTGCTGGCCCATCGGCTGCCGGGCACGCAGGCCACGGTGGGGCTGCTCCTCTACTTCGCCCAGGCAGCCTTGCTGCTGGTGACCGCCCTGCGTTTCGACCGTCGCTGCACCCGGCTGCTGGACCCGTGGCAGCAGGCGTACACGCGGTCCGGTGCGGGAGCGGCCGACAGCGGCACGGGGACCGCGAAATGACCGCTGGGACGTTGCATCTGGCCGTTTCCGGCAGCACGAGTCATGTCTTGATCGGCTTCATGCTGTTCATGATGCTGACCCTCTTCCTGACGGTCTTCTCCAGCCTTGACGAGCACTCCCCGCGGGAGTTCTACGTCGGCGACCGAACGTTGCCCGCCTGGAAGAGCGGGCTGGCGCTGGCCGGGACCTTCACGTCGACCTCCCTGCTGCTCACCGTCACCGGCGTCGTGGCGACGGCCGGCTTCGACGGCATCACCACGGCCACCAGCATCTCCCTGTCCCTCGGGGTGCTCCTTCTCCTCGCCCGGCCGATCCATCTGAGCGGCGCCTGCACTCTGGGCGAGCTCCTCTCGCTCCGGGCCCACGGGACGGCTCCCAAGATCGCCGCCGCGATGGCCACGCTCGCCGTGGCGGGGCCGTTCCTGGTCGTGCAGCTGATGTCCGCGGGCAGTATCGTCGCCTCTCTGCTCGGCTTCCCCAGTGTCGGCGTCCAGAAGATCTGCACCGTGATGATCGGCTGTCTGGTCGTCACCTGCGGTGTGCTCAGCGGCGCCAAGGGACTCACCTCTGTGCAGGTGCTGGCCGTAACGGTTACCGGCACGGCGTTGTTCGTGATCTGCGCCTATGCCGTCCGTGCGTTCGGCGGCGACATCGACGCCCTGATCGGCACCGCCGCCCAGGGCAGTAACGACCCGAGCCGGTTCCTGTCCCCCGGTGGCACGATCGGCATCGGAAGCAGCTCCTATCTCGACTTCGCCGGAGGTCAGCTCGCGCTGGTCCTGGGCAGCGCCTGCATGCCGCACGTCCTCAACCGGGTCTACGCGATGAAGGACCCGGCCACAGCGCGACGTTCCATCCGATACGCGGCCGGCATCGTCGCCGTCCTGTGCACCGCCTTGGTCTTCCTGGGATTCGCGGCCGCGGCCCGGCTCGGCACCCGGGGGATCTTCGGCGGGCAGACGCAAGCCGACGGCGCGCTGATGCAGCTGGCACGGAACCTGACAGAGGGTACGGGGAACGGACTCGGCCAGTTGATGTTCGCCGCCGTGGCCTGTGCCCTCTTCCTGTGCATCCTGGCGGTCGTCGGTGGCACCGCACTGGCGGCGGCCGGTGCCCTCGCCCGCGACTCCTACCCTTACGTGACGCGGCGCAGGCGACCGACTCCACCGAACGAACTGGTCGTCGCCCGCCTCGCCGTAGCGGCCTTCGGCGTCGTGGGCATCACACTCGCGGTGCTCGCACAGGGCCGCTCCGCCGGCTTCCTGGCCCAACTCTCCACGACCGTCGCGGCATCGGCCGTGGCACCGGCCCTGCTCTACACCTTCTACTGGCGCCGGTTCAACCGCACCGGACTGCTGTGGACGGTCCACGGCGGGACAGCGCTGACGATCGGCCTGTACCTGTTCTCCCCCGCCGTGTCGGGCACCCCGACAGCACTGATCCCCACCGCCGACTTCGCCTGGTTCGGCCTGAGCAGCCCCGCCGTCCTCTCCGTGCCCGCGGCCTTCCTGCTGGGGTGGGCGGGCAGCCTGCTGGGAGGGCGCCGTGACGCACGGGGGGCTGCTCGGGAAGAGGATCCGTCCGCCGTCGACACACTGCTGCTGACCGGTCGACGACCGGCACCCCGTACTGGCACACCCGGGCACCCCCTCGCACCGGTCCGCCCTGAGCGCCGACCGCTGTGACGCTCCGGGGCCTTCTTCCGGACCCGAACAGTGGGATTCCTGAGCGCCGGAGGCGGCGGTGATCTCTGTCCAAGCGGTGCCTGAACTCGATGTGATGTCGCAGTCCGGCCCGGTCATCGTGCCGGGCGGACTTGCGTGCGGCCTTCGCCGAGGTCCGCGAACGGCAGGGTACGGCCTTCCGGCGGCAAACGCCCTCCCGCTGCCCATTCGGCTTTCGTCAACGCCGCCCTGGATGTACGGAGTCCGGAACAGGTGGCCCGGGACGAGGAACTCCACCGTTGGCACATCCCCGAAGGTCCCGGCCCGCCGTACCTCCATGAAAGTCCTGCAGGGTGTCCGAGTCGCCCTCCAGCAGCTCCACTGCTCCGCCCAGCCCCCTCCAGGAGCAGACTCGGCTGCGCAAGTCTCCGTCGGCCCGACACGAAGGCGGCCTCCGGGTCGCCCCTGTTGTCTCCACGCAGGCCGAGGGGCACCCGCAAGCCGCCCAGCGCCCCGGCTCCACAGGGTTTCGTCCCCTCTGAACCAGCCGTCGACCGCACTCGGTCGGTCTTCAGGCCCGCGCCGACCCGGTCGACGGCTGGTTCAGAGGGGCCCACTGTTGGCGGCGTGGTCAGTGTCGTGCGAACTGGACTCGCGTGGGTCGTATGACGTCCGGTCGTAGAGCGATCTGGTTGGTGGTGAGTTGTTGTCCGCATATGTCGGTGAGTCTGATGGCGCCGCCCCATCCCCTGCCGTCGGGAGCGAGGAAGTAGTTGTAGTCGGTGCGGGTCAGCTGGTGCCAGCCGCTGCCGCTGCGGACCTCCAGCCGGGCGAGCGGGTTGCGGTGGCCGACGGCCTGGATGCCGCACCAGTAGGGGCTGGATCCGTTCTTGTAGCGGATCGAGATCGTGCCCGCCGTGTCGGGGCTGAGCAGGCTCCAGGTGATCGCCAGCCGGCCGGTCGAGACGGGGGGCCAGTTCGGCGAAGGCCTGTTCGTTGAGGTCGAGTTGGCCGGGTGCACAGGGCAGGGGGCACTCATTGGTGATCTGGACCGTGACGGAGGCGCCGCGTGGACGCGCACGTATGCTCCGCATGCCCGTGACGCCTCGTAGTCGGTGGTGTTCATCGCCGCGATCATCATGTCGCCGCTCGGGCCGTAGGAGCAGGCGCCGTCCCCGACCCCGGCCTTGTAGACCGTGGCGACTCCCGGGTAGGTGACCTTGGCCGGATCCGCCCGGCCAGCGAGGTCGTGGCAGGAGCCATTCGCGGGGAGACCGAGGACGCCTGCGCTCTGGACGGGGAAGCCTTCGGGGGGTCGCGCTGGCCTTGGGGGTCGCAGAGGTGGTGGAGGGGGACGGTGAGGACAGCTCGCGTCATGACCAGGCAGACGAGAAGTCCTGCGACAGCCGGCCCCGTGGGGGAGCCCATCATCAGCGCCGTGGACAAGACCGCCAACAGAGTGACGGTGTTGCGCGACAGGGGACCCGTGCCTGGGGGCTTTGTCGCTGGTCCCGTTGCGGCGGGACGGTGGGGAGTGGGGGCTTCGGGGCTGGTCCTCAGGTGCGCAGCCGGGTGCCGTACGGGCGGACCGTGCTCCCGATGAATCCGCAGACCAGATCCGTCATCCGCGCAGCGGGGACGGCGAGGCCGTCGCGGATCCACGAGCGCAGCAGCATGAAAACCCCGCCCGCGACGAAGTCCACCGCGTACTCGAAGGGTGCGTTCCCGATGACGTCCTCCCGGCCGTACTCTCCGAACGCCCGCATCAGGTCGTCGATGTGGACCCGGATACGCTCGATGATGTGCTCTGTGTTCTCGACCTGCAGTGCGAGCGCGAGGGAGTCGGCGTTCGCGGCGCACTCAGCGAAGGTTGTGGCGAGCAGTTCCCGGAGGCCGACGCTGCGGTGAGGTGAGGGAAGCGCCGCGGCGCGGATCCGGTCGAAGACGTCGTCGACGTGGCTGAGCAGCAACTCTTCCTTCGAGTCGAAGTGCAGGTAGAACGTCTGCCGCGACACATCGGCGCGGGCGGCGATCCGGCTGACAGTGAGCTTCGACAACGGCTCGTCTTGCAGCAGTTCCAAAAGTGCCTGCTGCAGCAGGCGTCGGGTACGTCGGACCCTTCGGTCGCCGGGCGGACTGGTTGACATCATCATGACTTTGTCCTCTAAGCGTCATTCTTCGTGAGCTGACGTTGTCCGGGTTCAGGCCCTGGCCGTACCGTCACGTTATGCGACACGCGTCCAAAAAACTACAGGTGTCGCCCAAGACGAGAAGGTGCGACATGAGATTCAAAGCCACGTCTCGCAGGCTTCGCGGCATGACCCTCGCCGGCACTGTCGCGGTCACGTGTGCCCTGGCGATCCCGCAGGTCAGCTCAGCCGCCCCGGCCCACCACGGAGCTTCCCCGGCCCCGCACTCCGCTGCGGCCACCACGGCCACCACGCCGACCTTCGTGCATCTGCCGGCCGACCAGGCGGCACACCCGGGCACCGAAATCGAGTGGTGGTACACGGTGGGACACCTGTACGCCCGAGGGCACGAGTACGGCTATGAGGTGCAACTCACCTCTAGTGGAATGGCCCAGCTCGCCATCACCGATGTCACGTCGAACAAGTACTACACCCAGACCCTGCAGTATAAAGACGGCGAGTACAGCGTTTCGTCCAAGAAGCTCGACGTGCGGCTGCCGGACGCCACACTCTCGGGACCGATGAACGACATGCACCTGACAGCGACCCTTCCGGAAGGTCATCTGGACCTTCGGCTGGCCGCCAAGGGCCCTGCCATGTACAACAACGGCACCGGGCTGTTTCCGTTCCTCAAGGGCTCCAGCTACTACTACTCGCTGCCCAACCTGCAGACCTCAGGGACTTTGACCCTGGGCGGCAAGACCACCAAGGTCACCGGCCAGTCCTGGCTTGACCGCCAGTGGGGCAACTGGGACTTCACCCAGTTGAACAAGTGGACCTGGATGCCCCTCCAGCTCAAGAACGGCGAGTACCTGAACCTCTGGGACCTGTACGACAAGCAAGGCGAAGAGCGCTGGGCCACAGTGCTCCACAAGGACGGCTCGGAGAGCATCGTGTCCGTCAAGCCGGTGGCCAAGCACGCGACCAACTTCGAGACCAGCCCTACCAGTGGAAAGCGGTACGCCGGCAGGTGGACTGTCGAGATCCCCAGCCTGAAGGCCACGCTCACGGTGACGGCCACGCCCACCCTGCAGGAGATCCAGGGCCCCGGTGGCGGCCCCAACGAGGCCACCGCCACGGTGAAGGGCACCTATCAGGGCAAGCCGGTGACCGGCCGGGCCTACGTCGAGCAGTTCGGTAACTGGAAGTAACTAGTTCAGGTCGAGTGGCCGGGCCTGGCCACTCGACCTGCGTCACAAGGCGGCGGGCGGGACGAGCAAGGTGCGGACATACTCACCGGCGATGTGCTGCCGCCACTGCCCGTCCTCGCGCCACACACTGTGGTCACGCAGTCGGCGATGTCGGCGGCCGACGGTGCGGGCAAGAGGGGGTTGGCCGGGGAAGGACGCCACCTCATGCTCGGGCCAGGTGAGAAGGTCCCGATGGCCGCCTGACGCAACCTCGCTATAGGAGCCGGCCGCACAGCCGGAGCGAAGAACATCGCGACCGGCCTCCGCCGCAACGCCCGCGGCCCTCGCCGCCCCCTCACACTCCTTGTTCTCGGATGATCACGAACCGAACGTCATGCGACTACGCCGAAGCCCTGCCTCGAAGAGCACTTCGTGACGCGCCGAGATGCACCCCGCCGCCGTACGGCAAGCGACCACCGTGAACGACTTCCTCGCCGGCGGCATCGGTGAGCACCCCGACCGCTTCTCAGGTTTCGCGGCGCTGCCTCTACAGGACCCGGCGGCTACGGCGGACGAACTGGAGCGCGCGGCGACGTAGCTCGGCCTGCGCGGTGCTCTCGTCAACGCTCACACCCATGGCATGTACCTGTACGACCCCGCGCTGCGCGTGCGCGGCGACCGCTCCCTACCAACGCGGCGCTGTGGCCTTCGCCCAAGCACACGATCGCGCTGCTGACCGTCACCGAAGGTCGCTATACCTTCGAGACCAAGTCCGTCGACAGCGGGCCTGCCCTCACTCGTCGGCAGGCCTGGGACTACTTCGGCCTGCCCGCCTTTGCCGCATACCTTTACACACCAGGCGAAAACCCCGGCACCACCATGGCACAGCTGGTCACCCCCGCCGAACCAGCCGACCTACGGGGCCTCGTCATCGAGTTCAGGGGGCACCACATCCGGTTCCGGCATGGCTGGCGGAGCGGCGAGCGCTTCGGGGACACCGCCATCTGTCTGCCCTGCGAAGGAAACTGCCTCGGGGCCCTCTCGGCCCACTTGCTCCTGAGCGCCGACGGCACCCGCGCCTCGACCACTTCGAGTGGGCCAACGCCGAGGCCCACCGGGAGGTGGCGCACGCCGGAAAACCCGAGAGGGTGCACGAGATCTTCGCCGGCACCGGGCGAGTGGTTCGGCCACGGAAGGTGGTACCGCTTTCACCCGTGCCTGTTCCGGCCGCCGGGCGTGATCCGATCGTGCCGAGGCACCCGCTGCGGATATCCCGCTCCCTCGGGAGGAGGAGATCGCACAGGCAAATGGATCACCCCGTCCCGCTCTCCGGGTACCGTCAGGGTATGAGTCATCCGCACCCCGACCTCAAAGCCGCCCCGCCCCTTCCCGCAGGAGGGCTGAGGGTCATCGCCCTGGGCGGCCTGGGTGAGATCGGCCGCAACATGACCGTCTTCGAGCACGCGGGCAAGCTGCTCATCGTCGACTGCGGTGTGCTGTTCCCCGAGGAGACCCAGCCCGGCGTGGACGTGATCCTGCCGGACTTCACCTCGATCCGGGACCGGCTGGACGACATCGTGGCCGTGGTCCTCACCCATGGCCACGAGGACCACATCGGCGGCGTGCCGTACCTGCTGCGCGAGCGGTCCGACATTCCCGTCGTCGGCTCCAAGCTGACGCTGGCGTTTCTGGAGGCCAAGCTCAAGGAACACGGCATCCGGCCGCGCACGGTGCGGGTACGAGAAGGCGACCGCCGTAGTTTCGGGCCCTTCGACTGCGAGTTCGTGGCCGTCAACCACTCCATCCCCGACAGCCTTGCGGTCGCTGTCCGCACCCGGGCCGGGATGGTGCTGCACACCGGCGACTTCAAGATGGACCAGTTCCCTCTCGACGACCGCATCACCGATCTGCGCGCCTTCGCCCGCCTCGGGGAGGAGGGCGTGGACCTGTTCCTCACCGACTCCACCAACGCCGAAGTACCCGGCTTCACCACCTCCGAGCGTGAGCTGAATCCGGCGATCGAGCAGGTGATGCGCACCGCGCCGCGCCGGGTCATCGTCTCCAGCTTCGCCAGCCACGTGCACCGCATCCAGCAGGTCCTGGACGCCGCCCACCAGCACGGCCGCAAGGTCGCCTTCGTCGGCCGGTCGATGGTCCGCAACATGGGCATCGCCCGTGACCTGGGCTATCTGAAGGTCCCCTCCGGTCTGGTCGTGAGCACGAAGGAGCTGGAGAAGCTCCCGGACCACAAGATCACTCTGGTGTGCACCGGCTCCCAGGGCGAACCGATGGCAGCACTGTCACGGATGGCCAACCGCGACCACATGATCCGCATCGGCAAGGACGACACCGTCCTGCTCGCCAGCTCCCTCATCCCCGGCAACGAGAACGCCATCTACCGGGTGATCAACGGACTCACCCGGTGGGGCGCCCACGTGGTCCACAAGGGCAACGCCAAGGTGCACGTCTCCGGGCACGCCAGCGCAGGCGAACTCGTCTACTGCTACAACATCGTCAAACCCCGCAACGTCATGCCCGTGCACGGCGAATGGCGCCACCTGCGGGCCAACGGCGACCTCGCCATCCGCACCGGTGTCGACCCCGACCGGGTCGTCATCGCCGAGGACGGCGTCGTCGTCGACCTGGTCGACGGGCGCGCGTCCATCACCGGCAAGGTCCCCGCCGGCAACATCTACGTGGACGGCATGGAAGTCGGCGGCGCCACCGAAGCGTCCCTCAAGGACCGCCTCACCCTCGCCGCCGAAGGCGTGGTCACAGTGGTGGCGATCGTCGACGCCGACACCGGCGCCCTCGCCGAGGCCCCCGACTTCCTCGCCCGGGGCTTCGTCCACGACGACACCACCTTCGAGCCGGTCATCCCCGTCATCGAGAAGACCCTGGCCACCGCGGCCGAGGAAGGTGTCGGGGACGCGCGCCAACTCGAACAACTCGTCGCCCGCGCCGTCGCGAACTGGGCGTTCCGCACCCACCGCCGCAAGCCCCTCATCATCCCCGTCATCATCGACGCCTGAACCACAGCCCGGCAGCACGGTCCCGGTTCCGGCCGCGGCCCCGCCGGCATCGAGGCCAGGCACGGGAGTCGGCAGCCACCCCTGCAGGCCGGGGTGGCAACGCACTCCACGTGATGAGTCATCGGAAGGACGTCGGTCTGAGCAGGATACGCAGCAGGGCAGGTTCAGGCCCGGTTTTCCACCCGCTGTCCCGCGTGCGGGCGCCCTGAGCGTCACGGCCGACAGCGCACTCCTCCTGCCGGCCAAAGCGAGGCGTTGCCCGCCCCGCGGGATATTTCAGACACGCCCACCGCTTCCTCGGAACGCATTGAGCAACGGATCAGGGCCTGGACGTCGCCAGGTGCAACGAGCTCAGGGAGCGATCAGTGGGGGTACGCGATGGGCTGTTCGGACCAGATGGTCTTGTGGTTCTGGCCATGGCGGCAGCCCCAGCGCTCGGCGAGCTGGGCGACGAGGAACAGGCCGCGTCCGCCCTCGTCGGTGGTGCGAGCGCGACGTAGACGGGGCTGGGCGCTGTTGGAGTCGGTGACCTCACAGACCAGAACGTGGTGGCGGATCAGTCGCAGCTGCGCCGGCGGACGGCCGTAGCGGATCGCGTTGGTGACCAGTTCGCTGACGATGAGTTCGGTGGGGAAGAGGAGGTCGTCCAGCCCCCATGCGGTGAGTTGGCGGGTCGCCCATGCCCGGGCCTGGGAGACGGCAGCGGGATCGGCCGGTATCTGCCAGTGAGCGGTGTCCTCCGCGTGTATGGCGCGGGTGCGTGCCAGCAGCAGGGTCGCGTCGTCACGCGGTGCTTCGTCCACCAGATCGCCGAGGAGGGATCTGCCGGTCTCGTCCAGAGCGCGGTCCGGGCGGCAGGACGTGGCGAGGGCATCGGTCAGCCGCCGGAGCCCGTCGTCGATGTCGTGCGCGCGCCGGTGGACCAGGCCGTCGGTGTAGAGCGCGAGGACACTGCCCTGCTCGAGTTCGATCGTGGTGGTCTCGTACGGCATGCCGCAGACGGCGAGGGGTGGACCCGGGAGAATGTCGACGGCTTCGGCGGTTCCGTCGGGCCGGACGAGCACGGGCGGCGGGTGCCCGGCACTGGCCATGGCGCAGCGTCGGGTGACAGGGTCGTAGACCGCGTAGAGGCAGGTGGCGCCCATGACGTCGTGGCTGCCCGGTGATGCTTCCGCTGCGAGGCGCTGGACCAGGTCGGCGATCCGGGTGAGCAGTTCGTCCGGCTCCAGTTCGAGGTCGGCGAGTGTCTGGATGGCGGCGCGCAGGCGGCCCATGGTGGCGCTTGCGGGGATGCCATGGCCGATCACGTCTCCAGCGACGAGGGCCAGCCGGAGAGAGGGCAGGCTGATGGCGTCGTACCAGTCGCCTCTGGTGCCCGCTCCACGACCTGTTGGCAGGTAGACGCCGGCGGTCTCAGCTGCGGGGGTGTCGGTCGTGGCCGGAGGAAGCAGGCTCTGCTGCAGGGCCATGGCCGCCCTGTGCTCGCGGGTGTAGCGGCGGGCGTTGTCCATGGCGAGCGCCCCCCGTGAGGCGATCTGCCGCATGAGGTCCACCTCGTCCCGGGTGAACGGTTCGGACAGGCCGGTGCGCCAGATCACGATCGCGCCGAGGGTGAGGCCGCGGGCATACAGCGGTGCCGCCATCACCGTATGGACGTCGGGCGGGAGGAACTGCTCGACCGGCTGCCGGCCGCCGATCAGCGCGACGAAGTCGTCCGGGCCGCAGACGACCGTCTCGCCATGCTGGAAGCGGCGCAGGAGCGGGTGGTCGGACAGGGGCGGGACGAGGTTGCCGCGCTTGATGCCGGCCGGCCACGCTGCAGTGGCCGGCACCAGAGCCGCAACGCGCAGCTGCAGATCTCCTCCGCCCAGCCGCTCGGGGGGTTCGTCACCGTCGAAGACGGCCTGCGCAAGGTCGACCGCGGCCAGATCCCCGAAGGCGGGTACGAGTACGCCGGCGAGGTCGTGCGCGGTCCGCACGACGTCCAGGGAGCCTCCCACACGCTCGGCGACCTCGCGGGCGAGATCCAGTTGTCGGCGGGCACGCAGTTGGTCCGTGTCGTCTATGTACAAAGTCGCGACCCCCGCGGGGCGTCCTCGTGCGTCCTCCAGACGGAAGGCGGACAGCGACAGCGCGTGCCGCCGCATCGCATGGTCCCGCCAGCTCACGTGCTGCTTCCTGCCGAGCACCGGGACCCCTGTCTCAAGGACCTGGCGCAGTACCGCCTCGATGCTTTCGGCGTCCTCGGCGCACAGCACGTCGTGCAGCCGGGTGCCCGGCTGCACGGGACGGCCGTCGTGCGTGTCCGGCATGGCGTTCGTCTGCACTGTGGTCAGGTCCGTGTCGTGCAGAGCGATCGTGATCCGGTTCTGTGCGGACAGTGCGCGCAGGAGCGCTGCGCCGTGCTGATGGCCGGCGGCGTGAAGGGCGGGCGCCGCGAGCACAAGGACGTCCGTCGAACCGCTCACCCGCGTGGTCCGGAAGGTGACGTCGATCGTGTTGCCGCACCGGTGGCGCAGTCGTACCCGGCCGGTCGCCGGCCATTGCGTGGCCCTGCGCAGGTCGCGGGGGAGGTCGGCAACCAGTTCCCGCAGGGGACGGCCGTGGACCTCGTCGGCCCGGAACCCGGTCAGGTCCTGTGCTGTCCCGGTCCACCCCACGACCGCGCCTCGATCGTCGAGCACGGCGGCGGCCAGACCGTCGAAGGCGTAGGGCCTGCCGCCGGGGCCGGCGCCGGAGACGCCCGTCGCTTCCTCGGAGGCACCTGCCGAGTCGGCGTTTTCACCATGCGATGTGTCCATGTCTGTGGCTTCCTTCGCGAGAGCCCGCGGCTCCGGGAGTCGTGATCCTGTGGCGGCTGTCGGCCACCGACGCGTCAGAGGGCGCCGGCTGTGCAGGGCAGGTCCTGTTCGGCCCAGACGACCTTGCCGTCTGCTGCGGAACGGGAACCCCACCTGCGCGACAGCCGAGCCACCAGGTAGAGGCCGCGGCCGTGCTCGTCGAGCGTGCGGGGATGGCGTGGGCGTGGCTGGCCGGTGCTGGTGTCGGAGACTTCGCATGTCAGCACCCGGTGCTGGATGAGCCGTAGGCGGCTCGGGCCGTCTCCGTGGCGGATCGCGTTGGTGACCAGTTCGCTGACGATCGACTCCACGGGCGCCACGAGCGGCTCCAGACCCCATTCTCTGAGCTGACGGGCGGCCAGGTGCCGGGCTGTCGAAACGGTGACGAGTTCGTTCGGCAGGTCCCAGGAGGCGACCTGGGCGGGTTGCAGTGCGCGCGTGCGCGCAAGGAGCAAGGTGACGTCGTCGGCCGCTGCCTGAGTCGGCAAGGTCTCCATCGCCCGCGAGCACAGGTCCTCCAGGGAGGCACCGGGCTGTGCCAGGGCGGCACCCAGGCGCTGCAGGCCGACGTCGATGTCCTCGTCGCGGGACTCCACCAGACCGTCGGAGAAGAAGGCGAGGACACTTTCCTCGGGCAGTTCCAGTTCCACGGACTCGAACGGCACGAGGCCGAGACCCAGGCCGAGCGGGGCTCCTGCAGGCAGGTCGGGAACGGTGACCTTGCCCTGCGCGTCGACGATCAGGGGCGAGGGATGCCCGGCCCGCGCCATGGTGCACCGTCGGGTGACCGGGTCGTAGACGGCGTACAGACAGGTGGCACCCACCACCGCGGGCACCGGGTCGGAAACGTCGGCGTCATCGTCGTTCAGTCGCACGACCGTGTCGTCGAGGTGCGCCAGCAGTTCGTCGGGGGGCAGGTCGAGGTCCGCGAGCGTTCGCACGGCGGTGCGCAGCCTGCCCATGGTCGCCGCGGCATTGATGCCGTGTCCCACCACATCGCCGACGACAAGGGCCACCCGAGCGCCGGACAGCTCGATCACGTCGAACCAGTCACCCCCCACACCGTGGTCCGTGTCGGCCGGCACATAACGCGAGGCGACCTCGACGGCAGCACCGCCCTGCACCCGATGAGGGAGCAGGTCGCGTTGCAGAGTGAGGGCGGCGGTGCGCTCGCGCGCGTACTGCAGCGCGTTGTCCAGACACAGCGCGGCCCGGGTGACCACTTCCTCGGCGAGGAGCAGATCGTCCTCCTGGAACGGCGTCTGTTCCAGAGAGCGGCCGAACAGCGCCAGTCCCAGCACGCAGCGCCGCGCACGGATGGGGACGACCATCAAGGAGTGGACGCCGCTGTCGCGTACCTTCTGCGCACGCGTCGGATCGTGGTCGACCCAGGGGCCCGCATGAGTGTCCAGCACCGGTTCCAAGTGAGATCTACCCCTGCGAAGGACGGCGGCGAACGACGAGGTCGGGGGGACGTGGATCACCTCTTCACGCACCGCTGGCATCTCCAGGACACCCTGGTCGACGGAGGCCACCCCGGCACGGCGCAACACAGGGCGGCGTCCGCTCGTCGTGCCGATCCGTGCGGCGGGCTCGAGTCCGAACGGAACCGACTCCACCAGATCGACGAGGGCGTGGTCGGCCAGCAGGGGCACCGCGAGCTCTGCCAGTTCCTGGGCGGTCTGCATCACGTCGAGGGTGCTCCCGATGTGCGTGCTGGCCTCGCTGAGGATGGCGAGGCGCTCCCGCGCCCGCCGGTTCCCGGTGACGTCCACGGTCATGGAGCACACGCCCAACGGGGTGCCGTCCGCGCCCTGGAGACAGAAGAACGAGGCCGAGAACGCGTGCTCACGGGGCCGGTCCGCAGACGGCCACGCACGGTACTCGTGCACCGTCGTCGTGCCGCTCTCCAGCACCTGCCGCATCACCACCTCGAGCGCTTCGGCCTCGACGGCGGGCAGCAAGCCCTTCAGACTGCGCCCGAAGCGTCGGTGACAAGGAACGCCGTCGTGACGCTCCATGGCGTCGTTCACCCACACACAGCGCAGCTGCGGGTCGTAGACGACGATGCCGATCGGCGCACGGGCAAGGAGCGACTCCCTCATCGGTCCGCTGCTGGTTGCCCCTGAGGACAGGGAACCTATGTCCGTCACGGACACCAGCCACCGGGTGCCGGCGCCCTGCCCCCGCAGCAGCGAGACCCGCAGCGCCATCCTGAGCTTCTGGCCGTCGCGGTGGCGTATCGCCGCGGTGCCGGACCAGCCACCCCGCGCACGGCACTGCTCGGCGAACGCCGAAGCCCTCCGGGCGTCCTCGGGAGGCGGCAGCACGTGTGCGGCGGACCGGCCCACCACCTCCCCGGCCGGGTAACCGACGAGTTGCTGAGCGGCATGCGTCCACCCCACCACGGTGCCCTCGGCATCGAGCATCGCTATCGCCGCGTCGGGCATCTCGCGGGGGCTCACCGGTTCGGCGAGGAGGGTGTCGTCAGTGTTGGTCATCGGGGGGTCCGTCCGATCGGTGCGGAGGTAAGGGCGCCGACACTCGGCCCGGCGGCCCTGTGTGCAGCCGTGGTGAACGGCGTCGTCCCGGTGAGCGGCACACGATGCGGTATGAGTCTTAGTGAGCAGAATGCCCACTTCTGATGAAATAGTCAGATATAAAGCCCCCGACGTCAAGACCCTCACACTTGGTCGAATCATCAGATACGGGGGTTGCGGTTCACGGCGCTCTGCCTGCCGGCGCGTCGACTCCGGTCGGCGAGATGGGCGCCGAGCGGTCGGGGCATTGGGCTGTGGCGGCCAGGAATAGCTCGCCCGAGGCTCACACCACCCGCCCGATGGCGGCCCAGCCCGGCGGTCGTCCGCCGGGCCCGGCGCCGCGGCCACGTCGGGGGACCCACACCCGCAGGGCCCGAGGACTGATGCGGCACCGCACGGGCGTCGGCAGGCTGACGGCTTCGCCGTCCAGCCCGGCGGGGAGGGCCGGGACGTCGGCATGGACGACGACGTCGTCGGGCGTGGCGAGACGGGTGAAGCCGTGCGGTTGCCCGCTGCGCAGCCTCATGGCCGTCTCGGCGGGTGTCTCCGCCCTGACGGCCAGTACTCCCAGGAGACCCGAGTCGAGGTGCGCCCGCCTGCCTGGCCCGGCGGGGTCGTCCACTTGGTAAGGGTTGTTGCTCACCAGCACGGCATCCGGCCCGTCAACGGTGAGCAGCCCGGTGCGGACCACCAGCTCCGGGCCCTCGTGGCGGGCCAGGAATTCCGGGAGGATGCGCACTGCCGTGCCAAGCTTGTCGTCCCGATAGGCCGGGTCCTGCACCAGGGCGGCGTAAGCACCGAACGAGACGTTGTTGACGAACGCCCGCTCGTCCGCGTATCCCAGATCCACGCGCAGCTCGACGCCGTCCGTCAGGGCCTCCAACGCGGCCGAAGGGTCCTCACGGTCCAGACCGAGATCCATCGCGAAGTGGTTGCGGGTACCCGCCGGAATGACCACGAAGGGCAGGCCGGTGTCGGCGGCCACCTCGGCGACGAGCGCCTGTGTACCGTCTCCGCCGGCCACACCGAGCAGATCCGCGCCGTCGTCCACCGCGCGTCGGGCGACCGTCGCCAGGTCCTGGGTCAGGGAATGATCGATCAGGAACACCTGGGCTCCGAGCGTGCGGGCGCGTTCCGCGATCCCGAACCGGCCGGCTTTCCCTCCCCCCGAACGTGGGTTCACGATCAGACAAGGCCGCCGCGCGCCGGTCGTCGGGCGTGGCGCGTTCTCACTCACGGTACGTGCCCGAAAGCCGTATGGGTCAGCCGAGCGCATCTCACTGGCGACAGCGGGTCTGCCGCGCTCACGCCCGCAGTTGACGGCTCCGTCCCGCACCGGGCCGACGGTCCGGCGTTTGCGCCTGCGGCCACCGCCACCATGACACTTCCTTCGACAGTTACGGCCTGCGGAGTCGGCTTGCAGCTCGGCCTGGGGATCCGCGCCGGGGAGACGGCGGTGTCCAGAACGCCTTCACCACCGCCGTGCCGACGCCGTCTCCCCTACCTGCGTGCCCGGGGCCGGACTGGCGCACGGACCAGGACGAGGCCACGGACCCGCGCTCACGGTCCGGCTCCGCCGGTCAGTGTTGGGGGTGCGGACCCGCGTGGAACAGCGGGCGCCGCTGGGAGGCCGTGCCGGCAGCGAGATGGCCGATCTCGACGCGTGTCTTGATGGCACGGACCACTTCGGTCAGGCCGACGACGATGGCCATGACGCCCACCACCAGAGTGAGTGTCGCGACGGAGGCGAATGGCATGACGATCATCACGATGCCGGCCATGGTGCCGATGATGCCGAAGGCCACGTGCCAGCCGCGCGCCGGCATCGTCTGATCGGAGGCCGCCGCGGCCGTCTCCAAGGTGCCCCGAAGCAGCCAGCTGAAGCCGATCCACAGGGCGAGCAGAAAGACCGACTCCAGGGGACCCCGGAAGCAGACCAACCCCAACAGGACGGAGGCCGCGCCGGAGATGAAGTGCAGTACGCGAAGGTGCCGGGGGACATGGGTGCCGAAGGCGGCGGCGAGTTGGAAGACACCGGTGGCCAGCAGGTAGACACCGAAGAGCACGCCGACGACGCGCAGCGTCTCGCCCGGCCAGACCAGGGCGATGACGCCCAGGGCAATGGTGGCGAGGCCCATGGTGAGCAGGATCTGCCAGCCCGCGTTCGCCAGGGCGGCGATGCCTTCGGCCGCAGGACCCTCTTGTGGCTCGGTGCCACGTGGCGGAACGGAACCGGGGGAATCGGAAGGAGATGTCATGACACCTACTCCTTCTGTGAGCAGCGTGGTCACGTCACTACATGTCCATCGTCACCCGATCGGCCTCATGGCGCTCGGCAGGAAGGGCAGGGGGCCGTGACACATGAGGTGTTCCGGGCAAGCTCCTCCCTCCTGCGGGAGCCGGGGAGCGTTTCCGCCGCACCGCCCGATGCCGGCGGCCAGGCAGCATCGTGGTGTCCGTTCGGGTTGACGACGGCATTCACGCGTGAGGGGTGATGACGGCGCGTCCTCGAATCCTGCCGTCGTGCAGCAGCTGGTAGGCCTCGTTGGCGCGTTGCAGGGGGAAGTGCTCGACCAGCATCTTGATCTTCTCCTGCTGGGCGAGGGTGATCACTTCCATCAGTTCGGTGAGGGAACCCCAGTAGGGCGAGGCGACCGAGCACTCGTGCGGCGGGCTGGAGAAGTTGACGGGCAGAGCTCCGCCGCCGAGGCCGACGATGGTCAGGTGGCCGAGCGTCCTGGCCACCTGCGCAGCCAGACGCAGCGTCGGGTCCACGCCGACCATGTCCAGCACAAGCTGGGCGCCCTGCTGCGCCGTCATGTCCTTGATGCGGGTGATCGCCTCGTCGCCCGAGAGCAGAGCCTCGTCGGCACCCATGCGCTTGGCGGTTTCCAGCTTTCCGGCGTCGGTGTCCACGGCGACGACGGTGGTCGCCGCGCTGAGCGCGCGCAGGATCTGGATGGTCATCTGGCCCAGGCCGCCCGCCCCGATCACGACGGCGGTGGAGCCCGGTCCCAGCAGGTGCAGCGACCGTTTGACGGCGTGATAGCTGGTCAGTCCGGCGTCGCTGAGCGGAGCGGCCTGACGGGGATCGAGGGCGCCGAGCGGAACCAGGTAGCGCGCCGCCGGTACCAGCAGATACTCGGCCATGCCGCCGTCGTGACCACCCCCCAGGCCCGGGCCCTGACCACCGAGGCCCTGGCAGTAGTTCTCCTGGCCCCGACGGCAGTTGGCGCAGATGCCGCAGCCCCAGGAACCGTAGACGATCACCGGGTCTCCAGGCTGGACTCCGGTGACGCCCGGTCCCAGCCGTTCCACCCATCCCGCGTTCTCATGGCCGAGGGTGAAGGGCGGGGTCGTGAAGCCGGGCAGCGGTGCGGGTGCCTGCATGATGTGCAGATCGGAGTGACAGACACCGGCACCTGCGACCTTGAGCAGGATCTGCCCCGGACCGGGCTCGGGTACCGGCACCTCGCGCAGCTCGGGCGGCTGCCGCCAGTCGACGAGTTGGAAAGCTCGCATTGCGATCCCTCAGGCACACCCTGGTCAGTCGCGGATGCCGTCGATGTCGACGAGGACGTGTCGCGGGCCGCGGAAGATCTGGTTGTGCCGGTACGGCGGCGGGTCCTCGACCAGCCGGGGGTTCTGCACCCTGCGGACGAACTCGCCCACCGCGATCTGGACCTCGAGCCGCGCGAGCGGAGCGCCGAAGCAGAAGTGGATGCCCTGACTGAACCCGAGGTGCTGGTTGTCGCGACGCTCGAGATCGAGTTCGTCGGGGTCGGCGAACCGATCCGGGTCGCGGTTCGCCGAGCCGTACGCCAGGAAGATCGGTGCCCCCTTCGGGATGGTGGTGCCGGCGATGTCGATGTCCTCCACGGCGGATCGGGTGTGCCAGAACTGGACCGACGACTCGAAGCGCAGCAGTTCCTCCACCGCGGGCACGATCAGCTCGGGCCGGCGGCGCAGCTTTTCCAGCGCGTCGGGGTGCCGCAGCAGGGTGAGCACGCTGTGGGCGATGAGATTGACCGTGGTTTCGTGTCCCGCGAAGATCAGGAGCAGGGCGTTGCTCACGAGGACGCCCTTGGACATCGGTCCTTCCGGGCTGTCGTCGTGCACCATGGCCGAGAGCATGCCGGGGCCGGGCTCCCGGGCGTACCGGTCGAGCAGATCGGCTGCGAACTGCCCGAACTCCTGCACGGCCCGCCGTCCCCCGGCCTGTCGGCTCTGGATCTCCTCGGAGTCGGCCTCGGGGCCGAAGTCCAGGGCGTCCAGGGCCGTCTCGACCCAGTGGTGGAAGCGTGGCTCGTCCTCCAGTGGCACGCCCAGCACCTTGCAGATCACCGTTACCGGCAGGGGGTAGGCGAAGTCGTCGACGGCGTCGATCCGGTTCTTGCCCCTCATGTCGTCCAGCAGTCCGTCGACGATGCGGCGGATGTCGGGCTGCAGGTCGGTGATCAGATGAGGCGCGTGAGGCGGGCCGGCGAAGTGCGGCATCATCAGCCGGCGGTCCCGGTCGTGCTCGGGGGGATCACAGGAGATGATGTTCGGCTCGGTCAGCACCGCCCTGATCGGTTCGGCCGCCGGATCCGCCGAGCCCTCCTCCAGGGCCGCGGCCGGGCCGGGACGCTTGCGCGGGTCCGAACTGACCCGGGGGTCGTGCAGCAGCGCGACGATTTCCCGGTAGGTGCTGACGACATAGGTGCCGTCCGGCTGCCGCGCGACCGGTTCCTTGCGCAGTTCCTCGTAGAAGGGGTACGGATTGGCGCGGTTGGCATAGCGGAGGGCCTGCTGCCAGGGGGTTTCCTCGACCACGAGGCTCCCCTCCTTCTTCCTGTCGGTGCTGTCCGCCGGCGCACGCGACCCGGCGGGCCGGGTCAGTGGTGCCGCGGCCGGAACTCGGCCGTGCGCTCGCTCGGCGCGTGGCCGGTCAGGACCACGTCGGGGATCGCCGTCGGGACCCTGGGGTCCGGGAACTCCGCCGGCATCGGCTTCATGTCGGGCGGCTGGTCCCAGCCGGGCGGCGGAGGCGGGAACGGGCCGGACCCTTCGATCAGCTTCCCGTAGTACTCCAGCCACTTGCCGTGATCGAAGGTCACGGCCGCGACGATGCGGCCCCGGTGACCGTAGGCCGCGGCGAAGCGGCGGTCGGCGACGGATCCCTGCGTGATGACGATCTCGTCACCGAAAGGGGGCACACCGACGGACTTGATGTTGACGCCGAACTGACCGGACCAGAAGCCGGGCAGCAGCAGATGCGGGTGGTAGTGGGGCTCCAGGTTGACCATGTTGTGGGCCGCCACCTCGGCGCCCAGCACGGCGTTGTCCCAGTGCTCCATCGCCAGGAACTGGTACTCGTACAAGACATGCGGCGCGCGTGCCACGTCCCCGGCCACGTAGACGCTGTCGGTGACCACGCCGTTGATGTCGAAGGCACGGCCGCCCGCGTCGCACCCGACGCCCCAGAAACCGGCGGCCAGCCCCGAACCCTCCAGCCATTCCACGTTGCGGATCGACCCGAGCGAGGCCACCACCACGTCGGCGTCGACGATGGCGCCGTCGGACAGCCGCGCACGCCGCACATGCCCGGCGGCGTCGCCCTCCAGCGACGACACGCCCAGGCCGCAACGCAGGTCCACGCCGTGATCGCGCTGCATCTGCGCGGCGATCTCCCCGATCACCCCGCCGAGCGCGCCGACCAGCGGCGCCGCACCCCGCTCCACGACGGTCACCGGGATGCCCAACTCGCGGCAGACGGAGGCCACTTCCGAGCCGATGAACCCGGCGCCGATGACCAGGACCCGCGACGGCGACTCGGCCAGCGCCTTCTGCAGCCGGGCGGCGTCATCACGGGAGCGAATCGTGCAGACGCCCTCCAGGGCGGCCTCGTCCGGGTTCGGCCACTGTCGCGCGCGGGTGCCCGTGGCGATCAACAACCGGTCGTACGGAACCTGCTCGCCGTCGGCCAGGCGCACCTGCTTGGTGACCCGGTCCAGCCCGGTGGCGGCCACCCCGAGCCGCCAGTCGGCATCCACTTCTCGCATCCGGGGCAGCTTGGTGTGGTCGGCCGGCACCCAGCCTTTGAGTACCTGCTTGGACAGCGGGGGACGGTCGTAGGGCTCGTACGGCTCGTCCCCGATGATGGTCAGAGAACCGGTGAAGCCCTCCTCGCGCAGGGTCTCCGCGGCCCGCAACCCGGCCAGAGAAGCACCCACGATGACGATCCGGCCGCTGGCCCGGAACTCGCGCACCAGTTCCGCGACCGTTGCCCGCAGCGTCATGACGTCTCGCCCCCCTCGGCGCCGTCCAGGCGATCGATCACGATCGCCTGCACCGGGCACGCCGCAGCCGCCCGCTCGACCTGAAGGCGCCGCTCGTCGTCGGGGTTCGGCTCATAGGTCAGCGCCTCCTGACCGGTCAGCCTGAAGACCTCGTGCGCCAGATACACGCACTGCGCGTATCCCTGGCAGCGATTCAGGTCCACGACGATCCGCATGGGCAGACTCCTTCCGTTCTGCCTCCCGCCCCACGGCGACCATCGACCCGGTCATGAAGCCTCGGTCATGAAGCTGGGGGGTGGTTTCTCAAGCCTCCGTCAGGCGACCGGGCTGGATGTCCCACCCGTCGCCCCGGGCAGGCCGTTCGGCCCTGTTCGCTGCGCCGCAGACCCCACAGTGGCGTTTGCTCGGCCGTGCGCGGCACAGCTGGCAGCGGGCGATACATCGACGACGTCGGCATCAGAGTGTGCCCTGGTCGATACGGCCCTAAAAGAATGGTCGTCCCGCCTTCCGGCGATCGCAAACCCGCCCCTGCGACAAACGAGCTGCCTCAGGGCAGATGCAGTGCGGGCAGCGGACGGAGCGCAGCCGGCCTTCTGCCAGCTGCTGACGAGGAGGCCGGTCTCGCCCGTCGCCCGGTGCAAGGCAATGCACGCATCGGCAGCCCCTGGTTGCTGCGGTCGTGCGCGTGAGGGTCACCCGCACCCGCAATCGCCCGAGCGGGCTCGGCACGGCAGTGGTGCCGTCGGCGGTCACCACGCCCCGCTCCCGTCGCACGTGGTGCCGTTCGGCCAACCCTCTGGTCACCCCAGGTTGCCTTCACCACATCGACATTTCCATACAACGTATGGTACCAATGAGGCAGGTACTTCCATACAGCGTATGGAACTGCTCGTTCGGACCATCTCAGGCCCCGCACGTCGCCTGACAGAACAGCCGTTGTGGCGTCTCACGCCAGCGGGAAGGAAAGATCATGAAGAAGCTCACGAAGCGCATGGCCCTCTCCGTGTCCTCCGTCGCGGTCGCCAGTGCCGCCCTTCTCGGTGCCGGTGGCACCGCTTCGGCCGCACCCCTCGCCTCCACTCACACCCCGCGCCCGACCGCGGAAGGCGTGGCCGCTGATCACAGCTGGGACCACGGTGTCGGCTACCTGCTCGAGCAGGGCTACTCCTGCGACGAGGTTCACGGCTGGCACCAGGACCACCACACCGACTCGCCCAGGCACGACTGCGACGGTCTCTTCTACCGAGATGGTCACTTCTACCGCTGGGACGGCGAGGGACACGGCTGAAAGCCGGACAGGTCGTACCGCCACGACGGGAACCGCCTCGAGCACGACGACCGGGGCAGGAACCACCACGACCTGAGCCGCGACGACCGGTGAGACGGGTAACGGTCGAAGCCACAGGGCCGGTGCGGTTCCCCTCGGTCCGATTCCCGTCGGCGGCAGGGACGAACGCGGCGATCGAAGGCCGGCGGCCCCGACCGCCGGCCGAGCGCCACTCGTCGTGCGATGTGCCGGTACCGTCCGGCGCCCACGGCCCGTTGTACCGCCTCCGCCCCCGCCGCCCCTTTGCCGCCGGGCAGGCGTGACGGGTGTGAAGCACCGCCGAGCCATGCCCAGGAGGGAAGTCGATGAAGAAGTCCTTGAAGACCGTTGAGCGGCAAATGGCCGTGCACCTGGTCGTCTCGCGCGACTACTCGGTGCCCCTGTGCGTACGTCTGCGGTATGAGCCCACTGATCCCTACGTCGTCCGCGCCGTTTTCTTCGTCGACTGTGTCGAGCCGGTCGAATGGGTTCTGGGGCGGGATCTTCTGGCTGATGGCCTGGAGGGTTCCGCAGGCTGCGCGGACGTCCGGATCTGGTCGGCCGCGGGGCGGGGCGACCAGTCGATGTACATGGCCCTCGGGTCCTGCGCCGGCACCGCCTTGCTCGAAATCCCCGTGCCGGACCTCACGTCCTTCCTTCAGGACACGGAGGCCCTGGTGCCACGAGGTACTGAGTCCGGACACATCGACTGGGACGTCGAAGTGGCGCACCTCCTCTCGCAAGGCTGACCGCCGACCATCCAAGCTCCGATGAAAAGGAACCTGTCATGTCCCAGTACCAACTCCGTGTCTACACCCTGCGCAGCCTCGATGCGCTCTCCGCCTACGAGAAGATCTGGGCCAAACACATTCCCGGTATGGCCAAGCACCGGATCACCACACACGGCGTCTGGACGGTGCCCGCGGCACCCGAAAGCGAGGCCCCCAAGCTGTACGCCCTCGTTTCCTACAGGGACGCCGACGACGTGCAGGAGCGGCTGGAGACGTACCTGTCGAGTAAGGAATTCCGCGCGGACATGGAGGGCTTCGCCATCAGCCAGATCGTCGGCCTCGACGAGACCCTGCTGACGCCCACCGTGGACTCGCCCTTGCGCTGACGGTCGGCCTGCGACGAGTGACGCGGGCAGAAGGGTTGGCATCGGGCGGCGCCACCTCGGCGGTTTGGCGCGGCTCGGCAAAGACCCGCGCACCCATACGCCCTCTTTGGCCGTGCGTGCTCTGCGCGCGAACCTCCTGTCGCGGTCGGTACGGCTCGCGGGCCGCCTCGAGGCGGCGTTGCTCTCCGCACACCGCCCGATACGAGCGAGCCTGCCGGCCACCGCTGACCGAGGGGGAGCGCAGGAAAGCCGGACCGGCAGCGCGGAGAACACGTTCTCTTCCGGTACCCACGTCAGGTGCGACCAGCCCGTCCCGCCCACTCCCCCGCACTGAAGCGGCCGTCTCCGGGGAGAAGTACCCTGTTGCGCGCAGCGACCTGGGCTCGTCGGCCACGGACGAGCCCAACGCCGTAGCGCTTCAGGGCCTCAACGTCGGCCGACGCCCTGGCCGTCACGACCGGCGGTGAGCCGGCCCTCCAGGCCCGTGATGAGTGTGTCGATCACCAGCCGGAACATGTGGTCCTGATCAGGACCTGACGGGTGGGCGTCCGTGACCTCGTCCGGGTCGGCCGGGGCACCGGGGGGCTTGAGGCTCGCCCACTGCTGGAGCGAGCCGTTGAGTTCGGCGCCGAGGACACCGATGACGACGGCGACCATGAGAGCGGCGATTTCCGGAACCTCCGGTTGCGACACCCCGGCAGCGGCCACGGTGGCGGTGAGCGCGGTCCAGAACGGGTCGTCGGCCTGAATGAAGTCCGGCAGGTGACTGAACGAGTAGGCCATCAGCTCGGGGTGACGGTGCGCCAGGGTCCTGAAGTCCGTGGCGAGCAGGCGGATGCGCTCCTGCCAGGGGGCGTTTTCGAGTGTCACGGTGCGGAACTGGGCTCCGACCATTCTCGTCACGCCGCGCAGCACGGCTTCCTTGTTCGGCACATGGTGGTACAGCGACATCGGGTTCGCGTCGAGCTCGGTGGCGAGTTTGCGCATGGTGAGCGCCTCGACGCCGTCCTCGTCGATGAGCCGCAGAGCGGCGGCATAGATCCCGGCCTCGGTCAGAGGCACGTCCCTCTTCCTCGTTCCCCGCGGGGGACGCCTCACCTTCTTTTCCATACCACGTACGGTATCAGTTCCGTACGAAGTATGGAACTGAGCCGCACATCACAGCCCCACTCACCCTGGCGGGGTTGCATCCCATTTTCCATACCGCGTATGGTTTCAGTTCCATACGGCGTATGTTTTGCCTATGGCGCCACGGCATCGACCTGAGCAGCGCGCCCTTGCCCATCCCCTCCACGCAGAGGAGCAAGCCATGACCACGCACCCCGCGAACGACCTTCGCCCCATCCGGTCCCCGCGCGGGATCCCCCTGCTCGGCAACACGCCGCAGATCCCCGGCACCAACCCGGTCGAGTACTTCGCCGAGCTGTCCAAGCAGTTCCCCGAGGGCATCTACGGCTTGGACATCGCCGGTGTCGAGCAGATCTTCGTCTACGACCCGGACCTGGTGGCCGAGGTCTCCGACGAGACGCGGTTCTTCAAGCAGATCGAGAAGACGCCGCTGCAGCATGTCCGGGACTTCGCGGGCGCGGGCCTGTTCACGGCCCACCAGCACGAGGAGGAATGGGGCATGGCGCACCGGATCCTCCTGCCGGCGTTCAGCCAGCGGGCCATGAAGGCGTACTTCGGGCAGATGCTGGAGATCGCCCAGAACCTGGCGGGCAAGTGGGAGCGCAAGGAGGGGCAGTCGGTCAACATCACCGACGACTACACCCGGCTGACGCTGGACACGATCGCCCTGTCGGGGTTCGGCTACCGGTTCGACTCCTTCGAGAAGGAGGAGCTGCACCCCTTCCTCAACGCGCTGCTGGGGGCGCTGGTGGAGTCGCTGCGGCGCTCGCAGGAGCTGCCGATGATGACCAAGCTCCGCAAGGCCGATGCCAAGAAGTACGGCGAGAACGTCCAGCTGATGCAGGAGCTGGTCGAGAGCGTGATCAAGGAGCGCCGCGAGGGGAAGGGGGGCGGTGAGGAGGACCTCCTGGGCCTGATGCTGGAGGCCACCGACCCGGAGACCGGCAAGCGGCTGTACGACGACAACGTCCGCGACCAGGTGCTGACGTTCCTGATCGCCGGCCACGAGACCACCAGCGGCCTGCTGTCCTTCGCCACGTACTCGCTGATGCGCAACCCGCACGTGCTGGCCCAGGCGTACGCCGAGGTGGACCGGCTGATGCCAGGTGACACGGTCCCGGACTACGACACGATCATGCAGCTGGACGTCATCCCGCGGATCCTGGACGAGACCCTGCGCCTGTGGGCTCCCATCCCGTCGTTCGGCAAAACGGCGCGGGAGGACACCGTCATCGGCGGCCACTACGAGCTGAAGAAGGGTGCGAAGGTCCTCATCCTGGAAGGCCCGCTGCACACACACCCCAAGGCGTGGGAGCGGCCGGACGAGTTCGACATCGACCGCTGGCTGCCGAAGAACCGCGTCCAGCACCACCCGCACGCCTACAAGCCGTTCGGCAACGGCATACGTGCCTGCATCGGCCGCCAGTTCGCGCTCACCGAGGCCCGCCTGGCCCTCGCGCTGGTGCTGCAGAAGTTCAAGTTCTCCGACACCAACGACTACAAGATGGACCCCCGGGAGGCGCTGACGCGCAAGCCCGGCAACTTCGAGCTGATCGTCCGCCGTCGTCAGGAGCACGAGCGGACCGTCTTCGGCGCTGCGGACGTGCAGACCGGCGACACGCAGGCGCAGGCAGCGGTCAGCGGTGTCGGCGTGAACCTGACCGTCGCCTACGGCTCCAGCCTCGGCTCCTGCGAGGACCTGGCGCGCACGATCGCCGACCGCAGTGAACGTTCCGGGTTCGGCACCACGCTGGTGAGCCTGGACGAGCTGGGCGACAACCTGCCCACCGAGGGTCTGCTCGTCGTCGTAGCCGCCAGCTACAACGGCAAGGCCCCCGACAACGCCCAGCGCTTCGACGACCTCCTCGCCGCCGGACTGCCCGAGGGCTCACTGTCGAACGTGCGGTTCGCGCTGCTGGGCGCCGGCAACACCCAATGGGTGGCCACCTACCAGGCATTCCCCAAGCGGATCGAGGAAGGTCTGCTGGCCGCCGGTGCCACCCCCATCGTCGAGCGCGGCATCGCGGACGCCGCCGGTGACTTCGACGGCATGGCCACGCGGTGGATGAACACCCTGTGGGCCACCCTGGCCGAGGAGTACGCCGCCGACACCTCCCAGGCCACCGGCCCGCGCTACCAGGTCCAGCTGCTCACCGAGTCCGACGTGCGCCCCGCCATCGTCTCCGAGCAGGCATACCCGCTCACGGTGGTGGCCAACGAGGAGCTCGTGGCCGACGCGACCGGCCTGTGGGACTTCAGCATCGAGCCGCCGCGCCCGTCCGCGAAGTCCATCACCTTCGAGCTGCCCGACGGCGTCACCTACGACACCGGCAACCACCTGGCCGTCTTCGCCAAGAACGAACTCTCCCTGGTCGAGCGCGCCCTGAAGCGGCTCGGCGTCGACTACGACCAGGTGCTCCGGCTCGACCAGCCCGCCGGTGGGCGCACCCACCTGCCGGTCGGCACCCCGGTCACCGCCGGCATCCTGCTCACCGAGTTCCTGGAGCTGCAGGACGTCGCCACCCGGTCCCAGATCCAGACGCTCGCCGAGTACACCGAGTGCCCGTGGACCCGGCCGCAGCTCCAGGCGTACACCGCCGAAACGGAGGAGGCCGAGGAGCGCTACCAGAAGGAGATCCTCGGCAAGCGCATCTCGGTGCTGGGCCTGCTGGAACGCTTCCCCGCGGTCGAGCTGCCGCTGGCGGTGTTCCTGGAGATGATGGGGCCGATCCGACCCCGCTTCTACTCCATCTCCTCCGCCCCGTCGGCTGGCCCGCGCCATGTCCGCCTGACCGTCGGCCTGCTGGAAGGCCCGGCCCTGTCCGGCGACGGCCAGTACCGCGGCACCTGCTCCTCCTACATCGCCGGTCTTGAGCCCGGTGACGTCGTGTACGGCTACGTCCGCGTGCCCTCCCCGACGTTCGCCCCGCCCGCCGACCCCGCCACGCCCCTGATCCTCATCGGTCCCGGCACCGGGATCGCGCCACTGCGCGGCTTCCTTGAGGAACGTGCCCGCCAGCACGAGAACGGCACCGAGGTCGGCCTCTCGCAGGTCTTCGTCGGCTGCCGCCACCCCGAGCACGACTACTTCTACCAGCAGGAGATGCAGGACTGGGAGCAGGCCGGAATCGCCCAGGTGCACACCGCCTACTCGGCGGTGACCGGCCACCCGGCCCGGTTCGTGCAGAACGCCATCGCCCATGCCGCCGACGTGGTGTGGCAGGCCGTCGAGGACGGCGCGTACATCTACGTCTGCGGTGACGGCCGCCGTATGGCACCTGCCGTCCGCGAGGCACTCGCCGCGATCCACCGCCAGAAGACCGGTAGCGATGACGAGGCCGCCCAGCAGTGGCTCGCCCAGCTGGAGGCGGACGAGCGCTACCAGCAGGACGTCTTCGCCTGACCGTCGCACGCCGTCATGGCGTGTGCCCCCAGCCGCCGGGAGGCGTGCGGCACCCCCCGCTGCCGGCCGTACGCCTCCCGGCCACCACAAGCCGGCCAGACACCCCGGCACCCATCGGCCCGAACCGCCGGGCGGTGCGCACACAGAAAGCAGATCCTCATGGACACCATGCTCGCCGGACGCTTCCACCTGGACAGCAAGAAGTTCGCCGTGGAAGAGGTCCCCATCCCCGTCCCCGGCCCGGGCGAGGTCCTCATCGAGGTCAAGGCCGCCGGCGTCTGCCTCTCCGACGTCCACCTCCTCGACGGCTCCCTCGTCCCCCTCTTCGCCACCTCCGACACGGTCACCGTCGGCCACGAGGTCTCCGGTGTGGTCCACACCCTCGGCCCCGACCTCAAGCGCGGCCTGGCTCCCGGTACCCGCGTCACCCTGGAGGCAGGCAAGACCTGCGGCCGGTGCGCCGGCTGCGTGCGCCGCCGTCCCTGCACCCAGATGCTCACCGCCGGCATCGACTACGACGGCGGCTGGGCCGAGTACGTGATAGCCCGCGAGGACACCCTCATCCCCATCCCCGACAGCCTCCCCTTCGACCAGGCGGCGATCATCCCCGACGCGGTCTCCACCCCCTACGCCGCCGTCGTCGCCACCGCGGGCGTCCGTCCCGCCCAGGCCGTCGGCATCTGGGGCGTGGGCGGAGTCGGCGCGCACAACGTGCGCCTCGCCCGCCTGGTCGGCGCCGCCCCGATCATCGCCGTCGACCCGCTGCCCAGCGCGCGCGAGCGCGCCCTGGCCTTCGGTGCGGACTACGCCCTTGACCCGGCCGCCCCCGACTTCGCCGACCAGGTACGCGTGGCCACCGATGGACGGGGCCTGGACTTCGCCTTCGACTGCGCCGGCGTACCCGCCGTCCGTGAACAGGCCGCCTCCGCACTCGGTCTGGGCGGCTCCCTGATCCTGGTGGGCATCACCCCCAGGCCGCTCACCATCACCGAGGGCCTGACCTTCAACTACCTGCAGAAGCAGGTGCGCGGTCACTACGGCGGCTTCCCGGAGTCCGTCTCCGAGCTCGTGCGGCTGACCGCCGCCGGCCGCCTCGACCTGGCCCCCTCCATCACGGACCACATCCCCCTCATCGACGCGGCCGACGCGGTCAGCCGTCTGGAAAACAAGATCGGCGACCCGATCCGCCTCATCCTGGTCCCCTGACGCCTGTCAGCGGGCATCCAAGCCACCTCGGGCAGGGGTGAGTGGGCGCCGGTGTTTGAGGGACACCGGCGCCCACGGTTTTCCGGCAGCCATAGCCCCTGGAGGGACGCAGCCATGCAGACGACCGACGCCCTGGGCCGCACTCCGCGGCGCAGCGATGCCCGCTCGAACCGCAGACGCATTCTCGCGATCGCCCGGCAGAGACTGCGGGACGACCCCGACGCGAGTCTCGACAGCATCGCTCAGGCTGCCGGCGTCGCCCGGCGCACCATCTACGGACACTTCTCCAGCCGGGAGGCGCTGGTCGCCGAGCTGACGCAGGAAGCGGACCAAGCGCTCCGGCAGGCGTTCGCCACAGCCTGCATGCCGGATGACGATCCGCTCGAGGCGATGACGCGGATGGTCCTGTCGGGATGGGCGGTGCGCGACCAGTACCGCACGCTGATCTCCTTGGGGCGACGCCACCTCGGCGATGAGGCGATCCGCGCCACCCAGGCATCGGTCCGCGGCGAGGCCGTCGCGACCCTACGACGCGGTCAGCGCCAAGGCGTGTTCGCGGACCATGTCCCAGCGCCCGTCCTCGCTCAGGCGCTGGAAGCACTGCTGCTGGCCCTCGCCGAGGAGAACGCCGCGAGCACGTGGGCGGACCCCACGGTCGAGGCCGCAGCCACCGCGTTCCTCGTCGCCGCCGGCGTGGCACCGCAGGCGGCAGCGCTGCAGGTGCGGGACGTCGTGAGTGAGGCAGCTGTCAGTCGAGACCGGGCAGCGGGCGCCGGGTGACCTCACGGGCGTCGTCCGGGGGGACACCGAGCATGCGCAGGACCATCTCGGCCAGGTCGGAGGCGGCCTCGTCGCCGTCGAGGTCCGGGCGGTCCAGCCTGAGAGCCACAAGAGACAGCAGGGTGCCGCCGAGGGCGGACAGAGCGGTGGTCGCGTTGTCGCAGGTGAAGCGGCCCGACGCGATGCCGATCTCCAGGTCGCGCAGGGCGCGCGGCGAGAGACCGCTGTCCGAGTGGATGTGGGACAGGCCGCGCTCACGCAGAATCCGCAGGAGCTCCGGGTGGGAGTCCGCCATCCGGGCAGTGAGCCGGAAACCAGCCGCGACCAGCGCAGCCGGGTCGTCGATGCCTTCCACGCGCGCATCGATGACCTGCCCGAACTCCTCCAGGGCGTCCGACACCGCGGCGTCGAACAGCTCCGTCTTCGACTCGAAGTGGTTGTAGAAGGAGCCGAAACCGACATCGGCGCGCTCGGCGATGGCCTGGATGCTGGCGCTGGTGTCCCCGGTCTCCGCGAGGATCTGCCGGGCCGCGCGGACGAGCGCCTGACGGGTCTCGGCGCGGCGCCGCTCGAAGCGGTTCTTGGGCGGGGCTGACGTCGGCATACAGCCCAGTGTAACCGCCCCGACGATTACTCTGCCATTACTGATGAGATCGTCAATTATTTGAACTGCACCTATTGACGACGAGAAGGACCAGAGTTGATGATTTCCTCATTACGGCAGTGTTGCTTGGAGGACACCATGTCCCACATCCCCGTTAACAAGAGCGGTCCTCTGACGCCCCACCAAGACCTCCACAGTGAGCAGGGCGCCCTGCGCGGAGAGCACCCCGGACGAGCCCGGAATCCCGTGATCAAGGTCGCGGACCTGGCCTGGCTGGAGTTCGAGAAGCCCGACCTGGACCGGGCCGAGGTGTTCGCCCGCGACTTCGGCTTCGCGATCGCCGCCCGCACCCAGCACGAACTGTGGCTGCGCGGCACGTTCGCGGGCTCACCCTGCACGGTCATCCGGCGCGGGCGTGCCTCCCGCTTCCTCGGACCGGCGTTCCGCGCGGCCGAGCGGGCCGATGTCGACCGGCTGGCCGCCGTTGTCGGACACACGGTCCGGGACATCGACATACCGGGCGGCGGACGGTCCGTCACCCTGTTCGACCCCTCGGGCCTGCCGGTCCGGGTCGTGCACTGCGCCGAACCGCTGCCCGCGCTGCCCGAGCAGCCGCCGCTGACCCTCAACACCGGCACCGAACCCCGGCGTACGAACGCCACCCAGCGCCCGCCCCGCGAGCCGTCCCGCATCCAGCGCCTCGGCCATGTGGTGCTGGAGACACGGACGTTCGCCCGCACCCTGGACTGGTACCTGGACACCCTCGGGATGATCGTCTCCGACTTCCTGTTCCTGGACGGGCAGCGCGAGCGCGGGCCGACCATGGCGTTCATCCGCTGCGACCAGGGCAGCCTGGCCGTCGATCACCACACCCTCGCCCTGCACCTGGGGCCCGGAACCGGATACGTCCACTCGGCCTACCAGGTCACCGACCTCGACGCGATCGCCGCCGGCGGCGAGTACCTCGCCGAGCGCGGCTACCGGCGCAGCTGGGGAATCGGCCGCCACATCCAGGGCAGCCAGCTCTTCGACTACTGGCGCGACCCCGACCGCTTCATGCTGGAGCACTTCGCCGACGGCGACCTGTTCTCCTGCGACCTCGAACCCGGCTGGGCACCCATGTCGGCGAGCGGCCTGGCCCAGTGGGGCCCGCCCGTCACCCGCGACTTCCTGGGCACCAACCCCTCCCCCGCCAAGCTCCGCGAGGTCATGACGGCCCTGCGCGACGACAACGAACTCGACCCCGCACGCCTGCTGGGCCTGATGAAAGCGATGAGCTCATGAGCACCAACGTTCTGCGCACCCCCGACGGCTGGTGGGCCGTCCGGGACGAACGCGCCGTCCGCATCGAGACCAAGGCCGTCACCACAGCCGAACTGCTCGCCGACCGGGCCGCCGTGCGGGAGGCCGCCGCCTCCGGCGAGAGCGGCACACCCGTCGCCGACCTGGTGGCACTCCCCCCGGTCACCACCCCCTGCCGGGTGGTCGCCCAGATGGTCAACTACCGCAGCCACGCCAAGGATTCCGGGTTCACCGGCGACATCCCGCCCACCTTCTTCCGTAAGGCATCCGGCTCGGTCAGCGGTCCGCACGAGGCGATCGTCCGCCCGGCGCACGTGAAATTCCTCGACTACGAGGTGGAACTCGGCCTCGTCATGGGCGCAACCCTGCCGGTGGGCACCGTCGTCGAGGAGACGGACCTGCCGCACTACGTCGCCGGGCTCGTCCTCACCAACGACGTCAGCGCCCGCGACGTCCAGCTGACCAAGACGCAGTTCTACGAGAGCAAGTCCTACCCGACCTTCACCCCTACCGGGCCGTACCTGGCCCTGCTGGAGCCCGAGGAATTCGCCCGTCTGATCGACCTGCGGCTGCGGCTGTCGGTCAACGGCGTTCCGCGCCAGGACCGCACCCTGGCCGACATGATCGTGCGGCCCGCGCAGGCGCTCACCCTGCTGGCCCGCTTCCAGACCCTCGACCCGGGCGACCTGCTGCTCACCGGCACCCCCGGCGGCACGGCCCTGAAGGCCCCGCCCAAGCCGGTCGAGAAGATCGCCGCTCTGCTGCCGCCCGCCCTGAAGTGGAAGGCGTTCTTCAACGGCCAGGCCAAGAACCCCCGCTACCTGCGCGAGGGCGACCTCGTCACCGCCACGATCGCCACCCCTGACGGGCGCATCGACCTGGGCGAGCAGCGGACCGCTGTGGCGGACGCGACGTGAGCGAAGCAGCGCGCAGACCGGTGGTGATCATCGGTGCGGGGCCCGTGGGAGTCACGGCCGCGCTCCTGCTCGCCCGGCACGGAGTGCGCAGCCTGCTCCTCGAACGCCACCGGGACGTCTACCCCCTGCCGCGTGCCGTCGTCGTGGACGACGAGGTCCGGCGGATCCTGCAGAGCGTCGGCATCCACGAGGAGTTCGCCGCCCTCTCACGTCCGGCACGCGGGCTGCGGCTGCTGAACGCCCGGCACCGTGTGATCGCCGAATTCACCCGATCCCGGCACGGGAAGCACGGCTTCCCTCAGACCAGCATGTTCGACCAGCCCGACCTGGAACGTCTGCTGCGCGCCGCCCTGACGCGCCGCCCCGAGTGTGAGCTGTGGGGCGGAGTGGAGGTCGTGTCCGTCAGCCAGGGCACCGAGGGGACCGCTCCGGTCCGGGTCACCTTCCGCCGCGACGGCAGCGACGAGGACGAGCACGTCTGGGCCGATGCCGTCCTCGGCTGCGACGGCGCGGGCAGTCTCACCCGTGACGCCGTCGGCGCCGTATGGGAGGACCTGCACTTCGAGGAGAGCTGGCGGGTCATCGACGTGCGCACCAGCCGCCCGGTGCGCACCTGGGAAGGCGTCGACCAGATCTGCTGCCCCACCCAGCCCGCCACCTTCATGCGCCTCAGCGAGGACCGCTACCGCTGGGAGTTCCGGCTGACCGACGACGAGGCCCTGGACGGCCCGGAGGGGCTGGAGCGCCTGCGCGAGCTGGTCGCCCCCTGGGTGGACGTGCCCTCAGGCCTCTCGCGAGGCGACGACTTCGAGGTGATCCGGCAGGCGCAGTACACGTTCCGGGCCCGCCTCGCCGACCGGTGGCGCCGGGGGCGCGTCTTCCTGCTGGGCGACGCGGCCCACCTCACCCCGCCGTTCATCGGGCAGGGGCTGTGCGCGGGCCTGCGCGACGCTCACAACCTGACCTGGAAGCTCGCCCGTGTTCTCCGACTTGGCGCGGACGACGGGCTGTTGGACACCTACGAGCGCGAGCGCAAGCCGCACGCCCGCCACCTGATCCGGGTCGCGGTCGCCGTCGGCTGGGCCATGACCGGGGGACAGGACCGCGCCGCGGCGCTCCGCCGGGCCGCCGTCGCCACGGCCTGCCGCGTTCCCGGCGTGACCGCGGCGGTGAGCCGTGACCTCAGCCCCGCCCTGCCCGCCGGCCCGCTCGTCCGGCGCCGCCCCGGCCTCATCGGGCGCGGGCTGCCCGGCACCTTCTGTCCGCAGCCCTGGGTGCTCGCCGACGGCAGGCGAGTCCGCCTGGACGACATCCTCGGAGACTCCTTCGCCGTCGTGACCGCGCTGCCGCCCACCCCGCGGATGTCGGCCGTGGCCGCAGCGCTGGACGCCCCCACGCTCCACGTCGGCGATCTGGGCGACGACGGCACGTTGGCCGCCTGGCTGGCGCGCGGCCGGGCCGACGCCGTCCTGTTGCGCCCCGACCGTGTCGTGATGGACACCGTCCCTGCCGGCACCGGCCACTTCCCGGGCACCACCGCCTGGGCCTCCCTGCTGTACGCGGCCCGCCGTACCGCCGATGCCCGGTCCGTCCCGCTGCCGAGGAGCACCGCACCATGACCACCCCGCACGCCACGCCCTGCCCGGAACCGTTCCTGCCACCCGACCCGAAGACGGCCGCCGGCAGCCGCATCGCGGACTTCGCCCGCTGGGCCGCCCGGCACCAGGGCGCCGCAGGCATCCAGGACCCCACCGACTACCAGGCACTGCACCACTGGTCCGTCACGGACCTGGAAGGTTTCTGGGCCGCGGTATGGGCGTATTTCCACATCGACGCGACCACTCCCTACGAGCGGGTGCTGGCCGAGGAGACCATGCCCGGCGCCCGCTGGTTTCCCGGCGCCACCCTCAACTACGCCCACCACGCCCTGCGCAACCTGCACCCGGACGCTCCCGTGATCACCGCGCTGGACGAGACCGGCGCCGGCTACGAGATCACGGGCCGGGAACTGCGCGCCCAGGTCGCCTCCATGGCAGCCACCCTGCGCGACCTGGGCGTGGCACAGGGCGACCGGGTGGTCGGCTACCTGCCCAACACCCCCCACGCCGTCATCGCCTTCCTCGCCACCGCCAGCCTGGGCGCGGTCTGGTCGGTGTGCGGCCAGGACTACGCCCCCAAGGCCGCCGCCGACCGATTCGCCCAGCTCCGGCCGACGGTGCTCGTCACGGCTGACGGCTACCTCTTCAACGGCGCCGCCCACGACCGCCGTGCCGCCTCGCTCGAACTGGCCGACGCCCTTCCCACGCTGAAGGCCACGGTGCTCGTGGACCACCTGGGCCTCACCTGGCCCAAGACCCAACGCACCGGCCTGACGGTCTCCTGGGACGACGCCGTCACCCGCAGCGAGGACCTCACCATCACCCCGGTGCCCTTCGACCACCCTCTGTGGGTCGTCTTCTCCTCCGGCACCACCGGCCTGCCCAAGGGCATCGTCCACGGGCACGGCGGCGTCCTGCTGGAACACCTCAAAACCCTCGGCCTGCACTCCGACCTCGGCCCCGGCGACCGCCTGCTGTGGTACACCACCACCCACTGGATGATGTGGAACCTGGTCGTCTCCACCCTGCTGACCGGTGCCACCACCTGCACCTACGACGGCAGCCCGGCACCGGTGGCGCGCCCCGACGTCCTGTGGGAGCTGGCAGCCCGCCACAAGGTCACCGTCTTCGGTACCAGCCCCCAGTACCTGCTGGCCATGGCCAAGCTGGGCATCGAACCCTCCGTGCACGACCTGTCCGCGGTCCGCGCCGTCGGCTGCACCGGCTCCGCCCTGCCCGCCTCCGCCTACCCCTGGGTCCGCGACCACGTGGGCACCGACGTCCAGCTGGCCTCCACCAGCGGCGGCACCGACATCGTCTCCGCCTTCGCCGGCAGCGCCCCCACGACCCCCGTCTGGGCCGGCGAGCTGTCCGCCCCCAACCTGGGCGTGGCACTCGCGGCGTACGACGGCGCGGGACGGCCGGTCGTCGACCAGGTCGGCGAACTGGTCGTCACCCGCCCGATGCCCTCCATGCCGCTGTACTTCTGGAACGACCCCGACGGCAGCCGCTACCGAGACGCCTACTTCGGCGCCTACCCGGGCGTATGGCGGCACGGCGACTGGATCACCCGCACCTCCCACGGCTCGGTGATCGTCCACGGCCGCTCCGACGCCACCCTCAACCGCAACGGCGTACGCCTGGGCAGCGCCGACATCCACGACATCGTCGAACGCCTCCCCGAGATCACCGAAGCCCTCGTCATCGGCGCGGAGGAACCCGACGGCGGCTACTGGATGCCCCTGTTCGTCGTCCCCGCGCCCGGTGTCACGCTGGACGACGCCCTGCGCGAGACGATCCGCGACGCCATCCGCACCGGCGCCTCCCCGCGCCACGTCCCCGACGAGATCCTCGCCGTGCCGGCCATCCCGCACACCAGGACCGGGAAGAAACTCGAGGTCCCGGTCAAACGCCTGCTCCAGGGCGCCCCCGCCGAGCAGGTCCTCAACCCCTCGGCGGTCGACAACCCGGACCTCGTCGCCTATTTCGCCGGCCTGGGAACAGAACGCCGTCAGGCCCGTCAACCGCACACCGTCAAGGACGCCTCATGAGCCTCTCCGCCGGACTGGCCTGTGTCATCGTGCTGATCTTCGCGCTGCTGGGCGTGGCCAAGATCCTGGCGCTCGGCCCGATGCCCGAGCTGGCCGCCCACGCCGGCTTCACCACCTCGGCCTACCGGCTGATCGGTGCGCTGGAGCTGGCAGGCGCCATGGGCGTGGCCGTCGGCCCGGTCCTGCCGGTGTTCGGAGAGCTGGCCGGCCTCGGCCTCCTGATGCTGCTCGCCGGCGCCGTGGCCACGCACGTGCGCAAGGGAGACGGGCCGCCAAAACTCGTCCCCGCCGTGGTGTGCGCCGCACTGGTCGCCTGGTATCTCGTGCTCCTTGCCGATGTCGGCTCGTGACGGGGGCCAAGCCCCGGAGCAGCCACCTGCGACAGGCAGGACCGTCGTGCTCGCCGGCTGCTGCGCGCAGGCGGCGGAGGCCCCTGAGTCCTGTGAGTGAGCCCGCGCCGGGGCTGGCACACTGAATATGTGGTTCCGCTGATGACCGCGACCGATCAAGCCGCGTCCTCATCTCTCACAGGCGCCGGCGTGGTGTCGGTCTGCGCACTGCTCTTCACCGTCGCGTCGTTCTGGTGGCTCAACGCCAGGCAAGGGCGACTGAAGACGTGGGAGCCCCATGCCTTCGCAGCGATCATCCACTCATCCACGGCCCGCCTGCGACTCCCGCTCGTCCTTCACAACACCGGCCCCAAGCCGATCGTCGTACAGGACCTCATCCTGACCTTCCCCGACGAGCCCGCTTCTCACCTGCCGCTGCTGTGGGTGTCCTCACCGTCTCGCCTGCAGCCGGGGCCCGACGAGGATGCGAAGCTGCCGGCCGGCTTCGTTGTGCCAGGGAGAGAAGCCCAACAACTCGTCATCGAGTTCGAGGCACCCTTCTCCGGGTTCATGCCCGAAGCCCGTGACTACAAGGTCCAGCTGCAAGCGAGGGTCGGCCACCGCAAGGGGTGGCGCCGCCTGCTGACGTTCACCCTGCGGGCCGCCAACATCATCGATCCGGATCGCTACACCGTCTACGACAACGCACCGGTCGAGCTGACGAAAGAAGACCAAAAAAGAGCGGACGCCGCGCTCATCGAGCTACTGGAAGAGCAAGGGAACGGCTCCGCTCCGGGCGGCAGGAGGCAGCGGAATTCTTCGAATGACGATGGCGACGCCGGCACGAGCCGCTGATGCAGCACCCGCCGGCCGACCGCGTGCCTGAGGCGAGCACGAGATCACGGTTGCTGCGGGGATCCGCCCAGCCCGAGCACTCGTACTGGCCGGGCCCCTGGTGCTGCCGCCGGTCACCACGCCGGGCGCCTTCCCCGACCACCGGGCAGGCGTCGCCAGCGGGTGTCCCCGCCGCCGGCGTCCCTGCCAGCGTCCCCGCCAAGGGCGTAACACTCCCCCGCCCGCTGTGTCGACTTCTTCCGTGCGTCAACGACTCCGCTGGTAGGCCCGCAGCTGGAAGTCGCCGTAGCTGTTGTCGAACGGCCAGGACGGCCTGAACCATCTGTCCTGGTCGCCGCGGGTGATCAGGACGGTGTCGTCGCCCAACGGAGGAGGTCGATGTGCACCACCCGGTCGTCGACCACGAGTCACATCGGGAGCCCTTCCCAGGCCGTGGTGTCCAACCCGATGCGCGGATTGGTCGTGGGCCGCATGACTACAGGTGTCTGGGGGCGGTGTAGAGTGGCGGGACCGACGCGGGGTGGAGCAGCTCGGTAGCTCGCTGGGCTCATAACCCAGAGGTCGCAGGTTCAAATCCTGTCCCCGCTACGAGAGTCGAGGGGTCCGGCAGTCGCCGGGCCCCTCGACGCATCTGCCGTGAGGAAGTGCTGCTCCGGCATCTGCCCCCTCTTCAAGCGGTGTGTATGGCGACACCGGTGCTGCGACGAGTCTTCACACTCCGATTCCTGATTCCGTTGTGGACCCTTGCGGGCGGCCCGTCCATGACGTGAATGAGTGCCCGTACACCCGCGTGCAGCCGACAGAACCCTCGACAAGTCCCATCGTTGCAGCTCAGGAGCGCCCTCCGCTTATTTGATCAAGCCTCGGACAGCCCACCTGATGAAAGCGCGAGGCTGATCAACGCGCTCACCGTGCTGCCGACCACGACCGGCGTACTGGTGTCGTACGGAGCCGGGCGTTACCGGTGGATCCGCGTCCGGAACGGCGGCAGAGGGAACGCGCCGCGTTCCACCTCGTCCCTAGACCCGTCGCCCTGCCATCGGCTGCCGGCACGGCGGCCGATCGCGGACCGGTTGTGCGAGGCGGTCGGCCCTGTCCGTCTTGCTGAGGAGAACGAGGCTTCAGCCTCGCCTCGTTCCGTCCGGATGCGTTCCCGGTTCCCCCACCGGAGCGCCGCAGGCCTCTACGGGGAATCCAGGCGGTACCCACCCCGGTATGGGACCGGCTTAGCGTGACGGCCTCACGGGCCGCCGATCTGTGGGACCCGGGCGCCGCAAAAGACAGGTAGCTTTTGAAAGGGTGGAACGTTCATGGGTTCTGCTGTCCCTCTCCTTGAGGGGATTGATCCTTACGGGATCCAAGTGCTGCGGGAGCCTGCGAGCACCTACGGGCACATACGAGAGGCAGGGCCTGTGGTCTACTCTCATGAACGAGAGGTCTGGCTCGTAGGCCGCTACGACTCAGCGTGTCGTGTGCTGCGCGATCACCGGGAGTTCCGCTCCGGGCTCGGTGCGGGCTACACCCGGGTGCCGGAGCACGGAAACAACTACCCTCTGGTCGACAGCGATCCACCCCGTCACACACGCGTACGGCGTTCTGTGCAAAAGGAGTTCGGCCGTGAAGCGATGGAACGGCTTCGTCCCGTGGTCCGTGCGACCGCCGTCGGACTGGTGGAGGCTGCTGCTGCGGCCGGACAGATCGACGCTGTCTCCTTCTTCGCCTCGCCGCTGCCCGATCTGTCCACGCGACTGCTCACCGGTATCGAGCCGCCCGATTCCCTCCGCATGCGGGTCTGGGCCAACGCAGTGGGCCAACTCCACGGCCCCGACCTCGACCCCCGTGAGGGGAACCTGGTTTCTCAGGCGTTCAACTGGCTGTTGGATGAGGGCGTTCCGGCCCTGCCGAAGCACTGCATGGGGCGTCGCGTCATGGAGGACGGCGGGATGAACGGAGCCCTGGCGGAATCCGAGCGGCTGACGACGCTCTTCTCGCTCTGGTTGGCCGGCGTCGATTCTTCGAGCGGTCTCATCGGTAACGCCGTGAATGCCTTCGCCGAGTTTCCCGAGGAGTGGGACGCTGTGCTTGCCGACCCCGGCCTGATTCCGAACGCCGTGGAAGAAGTGCTGCGCTGGGACTCGCCGTTGCGCTCGGTCTATCGCCGTACGACCGCCGACGTGGACATTGATGGGGTTGTCGTCCCCGCCGACGCAGACGTGTGCGTGCTCATACCCCCCGCCAATCGAGACCCGCGCAGGTTCACGGATCCGGACCGCCTGGACATCAGCCGCGTCGACGCCAAAGCCCATCTGGCCCTCGGCACATCAATCCATCTGTGTGTCGGTGCTCCCCTGGCCAGGATGCAAGCGATCGAGCTTCTGACTGCTTTGGCCCGCAGGGTCCGGCGCATCGAACGGACCGCGCCTGCAGTGCGCGCGGCCAGCCAGACGATGAGCAAGTTCGAGTCGTTGCCGGTGCGGCTCGTCGCCGGCTGACCCCCTGGATCCGGGACCACATGCGTACCGCGGCAACGCGCGCCCCGACGACGTCACTGCACCTTTGGCACGTCCGCTACCGGGTAAGGCACGGAAGGCCTCGCCGGGCCGGACATCCCCCTGCAAGCCCGACGACCCGGTCGTCCGGCTGCCGGACCGGCCGGCCGCCGGTCCGTGGATGGTGCCGTGGTCGCGGGCAAACCGGCGGGCCTCTCCGGCCGCTCCGGTGACCTGGCGCGGCCACAACGCGTGCCACCCACTCCATCCGAGGCCAAGTCAGGCACAGCCGCCAGCGACCCGCCAACCGGTCGTAGACGGCGTCGCGGACCTGCTCCGCGCGACCGTCCGCCGGCGCCGTCTTCATCTGCCTGGCCCACACGAGGGCGAGGTACATCTGCACCACCGGCATCTGCGACGGCAGCAGCTGAACCGGCTGGGGTGTAGCTCCTTTGGAGGGACCGGCTGAGCTGCGACTTCGGCAGACCGATCCCGCGACGTACAGCTGCTGGTTGGTCGACCACCACAGGTGACTCCACCAGCCGTCACCAAGATGGGCTGGATGGTCGCCGCTGGAGAGTGCGGGGCGTCCAGAAGGATCACGTATCACTTGCGAGTCCGCAGGCCCGCGCTGGTGAGGCGGTCCCTCCCGAGGCGCTGCACCCATGGCACAACCCTCGCGCCTGCCAGCAGGGCCCGCTGCTCCGCAGTTCCCCGCAGGCAGACTCCTGCCGTCAGAACCCCGGCTTCGTGTTGGTGGCAGACACTGCCCTCCCCTCGGGTCCCGGTGGTCGCCGAAGGCGATCCTGTCCGCGGCAATCGTCTCCCTGCCCGCCGGATCGTTCGGGAAGGCTCAGCCGCCGGTCAACCCCGAATCGTGCGAACCAAGGCCGTCCGCGGGTCCCGCTCAGGAAGGCCCAGGGGCATCAGCAGTGAAGGGCGGGTTCCGGCTTCGCTCCCTTCACCAGCGACTTCACCGGCGTGAACAGCTTGCCGGTCTGGGGATCGTGCTCCAGCCGGGTGTCAACCGGAGCGACGGCCACACGGTACGCCGCGAGCTGCGCCGCATTGGCTTCCCCGACGACCAGCCCTCCGGCGCAGAGTTGGGCGAGTTCATCCGCATCTTCTGCCTGCAGTTCCGACATCGTGTCCTCGAAGGCGGCGGACGCGGCCTGGGTGAGCGCCTGGCGTTGTTCGGGACTCAGGCGCTTCAGCGCGGTGTCACTGATGAAGGGGACGACCATGCGGGGCCACAGCACCAGATTCCCTGTGAGGTACTTCTTGGAAGAGACGTAGCCTTCGTGGTTGAAGGAGGCGATCGAGGACTCGATGCCGTCCATGTCGCTGACCGACCCGGACAGCGGATACCAGCGGGTGCGTGCGCCCAGAGCGTGGAAGGTGTCGTCTGCCAGTTTCGACTGTGCCACGCCGACGAGCCGCCCGTGCAGACCGGTGGGGGTCGGGGCCGAGCGACTCGCCGTGAACAGGTAGCGAAACTGGCCCGGGAGCAGGCCGAGGCCGGTGATCCCCGGGACGCTCAGTGCGGTGCCCAGCCGCTTGTAGAGGGGGCTCTTGAGCAGCCGTTCCTGGGCTGCGTAACTGGTGATCAGCTCTGGCGCGCTGAGTATCCGCACGGGGCCGGGGAAGGCCCGCGTGCCTGCTACCCCCAGATCCGCTTTGCCCGCCTGGACGTCCGCGATCGTGCCGTCCTCGTAGGCGAGCTGGCCCGTCCGCCAGTTGAGCTTGGTGTCGATCTGCAGGGATCCCCCGGTCGCCTCTCCGACCCGTTGGATGAACCTCTCCACCGAAGACGCGGTGCCGTAGGGCACGGCCATCGTCAGATGGACCACCTTGGGGGACGCTCCCGCCGAGTCGGATGTGGACCGCTGCGCCTTCGGCGCGCCCGACGTGCAAGCGGCGAGCGCCAGCAGGGGCGCGAGCAGCAGCGCCGGGACTCCCAGGATCCTTCTCACCTTGACACCTCCTTGCGCCCTCGGGCGCTCCCTCGTTCACAGTGCGGTCACCGCGTCCTGCGCAGGTTCGCCCGTCCGCGCCGTGCCGGGCACTCCGACAGTCCCCGAAGCGCCAAGTCGTGCAGCAGGAGCGCGGACGCCTCGTTCAGCAGCTGCGCGTCGTCCACTTCCACAAGGATCTGCGCTCATCGGAACTTGACGGTCCGGAGCATGCCTTCGAACCGTGTGACGGCGGCCGAAGGATCCTGGACCTGAGTGAGATCTATCGAGGTCCATGCCACCAGTGGCCTGCTGGGAGCGTCGATGACGACCACTCGGAGTTCGTAGTCGGGCTGGAGGCCGAAGCAGTCCTTGTCGGGATCCGCAGCGGCCGTCGGGCAGCCGAGCGATCCGTCCATCGGTTCATTGGTGGTGCCGGTCAGCAGTGTGGCGGCGCGACCACCGACGGTCGTGGGCTTCTCATCCTGCCAGTTCGCGTGATATCCGGCCTGATCATGAAGGAATGCCACGTAGCCCTGGTAGGTGGCAGGCGGTTTTTCGGGCCTACCACTGCCCCCCGGCCGGTACACGACCGCGGGCAGCAGGAACCGGACCTTGTTGCTCGACTTCACCCACGTCAGGAAGGTGCGCGTGTCCGATACCGGCAGCGCTCCCAGTGAGGCGGGGACGGTGATCGTGAGCGGCGTCGCGAAGGACCGGCTGGTGTACGTGCGCGATGCTGCTGCCGAATGCGAGGGCTTGGCGGCTCGTTCTGCGCCGCCACCGCAGGCCGCCACAGCGAGTAGAGCGCACGAGCCCACAGTGGAAACCACTGATTGACGAGCGCGCGTACGCCTCATCCGGCCACCCCCAAGGTCGTGACGTACAACTTTGGGGTCGCTGCATCGGTCGCGGCAAGAGCGAAGACGGGAAGACCGATCGGCACGGTCTCGGTGCTTCACGGGTGATCACCCAAACGTCGTGTCCCAGATACGCATGGACGGCCGGCGGCACGCACGATGAGTGACCGAGCCCGCCTCCGGAGCGTGCAATGCTCGACGTACGATGCCGACATGCACTCGGACCGCCCCCGGGGCGTTCACGCCCTCCTGCTCAACGGCACGGCCGGTGTGGGTAAGACGACCATTGCCGAGGCGGTGGGTGATCTTCTCGCCGACTCAGGGTCCCTCATGTCGTGCTCGACCTCGACTGGCTGAGCAATTCATGACCCGCACCTCCTGGTGACACGGGTTCAACTTCGGCATGCTGCTGCGGAACTTTCGGAGATTCGCCGGTCACCACCTTGATGCGGGAGCGACGCGCCTCGTACTCACCGCCGTGATCGAGGAACAGGATGAGCGGAAGCAACTGGCCGATGCCGTAGGTGTTGATCTCACAGTGCGCCGGCCCCAAGCCGAACTTCCGGTCATCCGCTGGCGCTTGGCCGGTCGCCACGGCCGCGAGCCTGCAACGCTGCAACGGCACCTGAATCGATCCGGCGAGTTGGACGGAATCCTCGGCCGGACTGGAGTCGAGGACTTCACCGTCGATACCACTGCGGCCCTCGACGCTTACGTCGCCGCATCCGTGGTCAACGCGGCTGGCTGGCAGTGACCCCCCGGATTGCAGGACCGTGCCGCCGGGGGATCACCCCGTCATGAAAACGGAGGCGCTGGAGGATCTCCTTTTCCCGGGCCTGCGCCTAATGGTGCGGCCGGTCGTGGCGGTCGATGACACCTTGGTCATTGACGCAGCGGGGTGCGGACCGCCGGGAAGGTGGCCACAGTGTCCACAGTGCGAGCGTCCTGCCACCCGGGTTCGCAGCCGCTATCGGCGCCGCATCGTTGATCGCAGAAAACCGACGCACACTGAGATGGACGATCATCGTGTGCCCGCCGACGGGCAACCCGGCATGACGCGGCACCAGGCCCAATGCCGGTGCTTTACGGGTCTGCGGGTTGGGGTCGTTTGATGCGGATGGCTCGGGTGCCGGTGTGGGTGGGTTGGGGCCAGGTGTGGTGTTCGGCTCGTTTGAGTCGGTAGTTGGACATCTTGCGTTTGACGACACGGGGCTGGCTGCGCAGGCGTCTGGGTGGCAGGAGGCGTTCGAGCAGGTCGTGCTGGAGCAGGACGCGGGCTCTGACCAGCAGCTCAGGGGGTAAAGCTGCCCGGCGTGAGGGTCACGCTGCGCCGGGCGGAGCGCAGGGTTTCGGTGAAGGAGACCCGGTCGGGATCCAGGCCCCGGGTGGCGGTGGTTCTGACCATCAGCTCCCGCAGCGCGTGGTGGACCAGCAGGTGCGCCCAGATCTGCTGCAGGACAAGCGTCCTGTCACGTGATCGGTCACGAACTGGGCCTCATGCAGCCGTGGGCGTCTGCGTCTTGGCCTGGCGCACCCCGCGCAGGGCGCCGGACCAGGCGATCACCTGGTCGAGCATGTCGCCCACGGCGGTGTCGAGGCCCTCCTGGGGGACGAAGGTGCCGGTGTGGAACGAGGGATGTGTCGAGATGGTGGGCTGGGCGCGGACCGTGGCCACCTGGAGTTCGGCGAGGACGAGCCGCAGCGCCTCGGCGGCCCGGGCCCCGGCGACCCAGCCGCCGTAGCTGATGATCCCGGCGGCCTTGTCGTTCCACTCCCGGTAGACGTAGTCCAGGGCGTTCTTCAGGGCTCCGGGGTAGGAGTGGTTGTACTCGGGGACGAGGAAGACGTAGCCGTCGAAGCTGTCGATGAGTGCGCCCCAGGCGCGGGTGTGGCCGTGCTGGTACTGCTGGAAGTTCGGGTTGCCGGGCTCGTCGAGGTTGCCCAGGTCGTGGTCGGCGAGGTCGATGAGTTCGTAGTCGGCTCCACCATGGGCACGGGCGGCCTCCAGTGCCCAGGCGGCGATCTGGTCGCCGCGGCGTCCGGGGCGGGTGCTTCCGAGGATGACTGCGATGCGAAGTGGCATGGCTTCCTTTCGGGGAGTTGTCACGTCAACTCTAGGTTGAAGGGAGTTGAAGTGACAACTCTGCTGGTCGCGGTATCCTCGGCGACATGAGGGAGACTCGATCGCTGGAACCCGAGGAGTGGGAGTTCTGGGATACCTGGATGCGCGCGCAGCGCCTGCTCACCAGGGAGCTGGAGCGTGGTCTACAGCATGACTGCGACATCTCGAAGGCCGAGTTCAGCGTGCTGGTGACGCTGTGGCGGGCCGCCGGCCGCGAGATGCGTGTCGGCGAGCTGTCCGAGTCGCTCGACTGGGACAAGAGCCGCGTCTCACATCAGCTGACGCGCATGGAAAAACGCGGCTTCGTCAAGCGCACCCAGTACGGGGCCGATGGTCGCCGCGCGGGGATCGGGCTGACCGCCGAGGGGCGCCGGGCCGCCCAGAGTGCCATCCTCGTGCACGGTGGCAACATCCGCCGCCACTTCCTCGACTCACTGACCCCCGAGCAGGCATCAGTCATCCGGGCATGGAGCGAGCAAGCAGTCGATCGCCTGGAGCCGCACCGCAGCGAGGCTGCCAGCGACGGCGCGTCCTAAACCCAATGCCGTGACTCTGCTGGTGATCTTGTCCGGGGTGCTGACGGTGGGGCCGTCGGATGGTTCGCTGGAGGAGTGCGGTGGCCTCGAATTTTGGGGTGTGGGGGCAGTGTCGTTACGGCCGGGGAGTTTCCAGCGGATTCCGGTGAGGACGGTGCGAACAGCTCGGGCGGCGTGCCCGAAGGGCACTGCAGCGATGCTTATCCGGGACCGGCTCGATGTCCTGTTCGAGGACGACGCGTTCGCCGGTGTGTATCCCGCCGACGGCAAGCCGGGGCTGTCTCCCGGACAGCTGGCGCTGGTGTCGGTGCTGCAGTTCGCGGAGAACCTCTCCGACCGCGCGGCGGCGGACGCCGTCCGCACCAGGATCGACTGGAAGTACGCCCTCGGCCTTGAGCTGGAGGATCCGGGGTTCGACCACTCGGTACTGTGCGAGTTCAGGGCCCGCCTGGCCGAACGGGACGGCGCCAATGATGAGTTGCTGCAGCTGATGCTGGACCGCCTGATGGAGGCCGGCCTGCTCAGGGCCAGGGGCCAGCAGCGTACCGATGCCACCCATGTGCTGGCCGCGGTTCGCACCCTCAGCCGCCTGGAACTGGTCGGGGAGACGCTGCGGGCGGCGCTTGAGGAACTGGCCGAGGCCGCCCCTGCCTGGCTGACTCCGCTGATCGAGCCCGAGTGGACCAAGCGATACGGACGCCGGGTGGAGATCGGCAAGCTGCCGGGCGGGAAGGCAGCCGTGACCGCCCGGGCCGAGGAATTCGGCAGGGACGGGCAGAAGATCCTCACCACAGCCTGGGCCTCCAACGCCCCACCTCACCTCCGGCTGCTGCCACAGGTGGAGATCCTCCGCCAGGTCTGGGTCCACCACTTCTACTGGGACATGGACGGAGCCCTGCGCTGGCGTGACGGCCACGCCCTGCCGCCCGCCTCGCTGCGGTTCGACTCCCCGTATGACACCGACGCGCACTACTGCGTCAAACGGGACACCGCATGGAGCGGATACCGGACGCATTTCACGGAAACCTGCGACGAAGAGCGCCCCGAGTTGGTGGTCCATGTCGCCACCACCATCTCCACCGTCCAGGACATCGAGATGACCGACACCATCCACGACGAGCTCGCCGAGCGGCAGTTGCTGCCCGCCGAGCATGTCGTCGATTCCGGCTACATCTCCCCGGCACGCGTCGAGCGGGCGCAGCGGGTGCACGGCATCGCTCTGCTCGGCCCGGTCGTCGCCGACCACAGCAGCCAGGCCAAGGCCGGTGCGGGCTTCGGCAAGGCGGCCTTCACCATCGACTGGGACAACGAGCAGGCGATCTGCCCACGGGGCCACGACTGTGTCCTGGACCGAGCTGAGGATCAAGGGGAACACCTATCTGCAGGCTCGGTTCGCCGAGGCAGACTGCCGGTCCTGCCCGGACCGCACACAGTGCACGTCCTCCGCGACCCGCCCCCGCTCGATAACAGTGCTGCCCCGGCCTCTACATGAGATCCAGACGCGAAACCGGCTCGACCAGCAGACCGAGCAGTGGCAGGACCGTTACGCGATCCGCGCCGGTATCGAGGCCACCCTTTCGCAGAACGTCCGGGCCCACGGACTGCGCCGTTCCCGCTACCCCGGCCTGGCCCGGACCCACGTCCAGCACGTCCTCACTGCGATGGCCTGCAACGTCGCCCGCGTCGCCGACTGGATCGACACCACGCCCAGAACACGACGCCGAGCCACGCACTTCCGCACTCTGTGCTCAGCCCACCGCATGACCTGCCCAACATCACCAGCAGAGTCACCGGCATTGGGGCTAGGTCAGTTACACAAGCGGTGCCACGGCCATGGGTTGCTCAAGCGCTGTGACGGAGGGGCAGTACGGCGAGATCCATATCGACGCGGAAACCGACTTCCTTCAAGGGGCGGTCATCTTCGGGCTGCCCGAAGCGGGTTCGCGCCCATGTGCTCCCAACGTCACGGAAAATGTGATTGCTTTTCCGGTCTATGAGGACCCAGTGGGTGCCGTAGGTATAGGGCCGTACGTGGTCGCGCATGACGGCCCACAGTCGGTCAAGGAAGTTGGCGACCGTCGCGCCCTCAGCCAGTGGGAATTCGGTTTTGAAGTCCCGGAAGTCTGGGTGGATGGCGCTCAGATCGACCGATAGCATGCGATTGGCGATGCCTTCGTGAACACCGGCGATTGCCTGGTCCACCAGCTGTGTGACCTGCTGCGGGGTGACTGTCTGGGACAACGTGGTGGGAATCACGTCTTCCAAGGTGTCCCGCACGACTGCTTTCAGTAGTTCGGCGTTTGTCACGGAGCCATGGCGCATACCGTCCACGTAGGCGGTGACTGAAACATGCTCGGGAAAGTCGCCCGGTGCGTACAGCACTTCTGGCTTCTTCCATAGAATGGAGAAGAAGGCTCCGGATACTAGAACCGGGAAGGTAACCGCAAATATTGCGAGAGCTCCCTGAACCCAGCCATTCGACAGCGCGGCCGCAATACCCACCGTGGTCTCGGACAATCCGAGAAAGAGGGAGATGATCCACAGGGGATTGAGCACCCTGGGTAGCGTATGCATCGGTACGTCCCGCTCACTCGGCATCCCGCCAGCATGCCAGGATGCCGAAGCTGCCGAGCCCTGAACGTCGAGGTTCCCGGCCAGTTCCGTCCGCGCGGTCGAACACGCACCCGGCTCCATACTGTTGGCCACCACCAACCAGCCGCACCCGAGCGACTGGTTCGCACCCCAAGCCAGCCCGATCCTGCCCGGCCAGGTGGCTGACAGCATACGCACCGCTCTCAGCGACGGCTGGACGCCCGAGGGCCCCGGCTCACCATTCCACCTCGACCAGTCGGCAGGCTTCGTTCCGTCCCACTGGATCACCCCGCGCTCAAGGACTCACCGCCCCAGCGATCGGTGAGTCCTTCTGCTTTCCGCTCCCCCACTTTCCCCACTTAGTTAACTTCGTGAACCAACTCGGGCGAAGAGCAGCGGTGGGGAAAACTCGGGCTCTAGAGATCTTTAATGGTTGGGGTTACGGGGGTCGTGACGGTTTTCGTGGGCCGCGCTATGCCAGAGAGATGAGGTATCCCGATGGCGGTGGGCTGACGGCCGAGGAGCGGGATCGGCGTGAGCAGGTCCGGCTCGGCGCGGCTGACTTGATCGAGGCCGGGGCCAGTAACGGGGAGGTGGCTCGGCGGTTCAGGGTGACCAGGATGTCGGCGAACCGTTGGCGTCGGGCCTTGGCCACGGGCGGCCGCCAGGCGCTGGTCTCCAAGGGGCCCGGTGGCGCCAGATGCAAGCTCGATACCGACCAGCTACGCGTGCTGGAGGCGGTGTTGGAGGTCGGTCCGGCTGCGTCGGGCTGGAGTGACCAGTGCTGGACGCTGGTCCGCATCGGCGAGATCGTGCGGCGCCGGTTCGGGGCCGAGTACACCCTGGCCGGGCTGGATCTGCTGCTGCACCGCATTGGCTGGAGCGTGCAGGTCCCGGCCCGCAAGGCCACCGAGCGGGACGAGGCGA
>NZ_JBIAUL010000025.1:56428-118922 GCF_042892755.1 Streptomyces sp. NPDC001714 | reverse complement strand
CATTCCGAACCCGGAAGCTAAGCCTCACAGCGCCGATGGTACTGCAGGGGGGACCCTGTGGGAGAGTAGGACACCGCCGAACAAATATTGAGAAAACCCCCGCATCATCGATGCGGGGGTTTTCTGCGTTATTCAGAAGGTCACCTCTGCCGTCTCGGCCGTGCCGCCCTTTCGCCCCGGAGCCTCCTGCCAGCTCCAGTAGAGGTTCGTGTGCGAGATGACCTGTTCCGGGGCCGGCGCGCCGTACGCGGTGAGGTCCTCGGTGGTGTGGGCGTCGGCGACCAGCGTCGCGTCGTAACCGCGGACCATCGCGCCGTGCAGGGTGGAGCGGATGCAGGCGTCGGTCTGGGCCCCGGTGACGACCACGCGGCCCACGCCGTGCTCGGCCAGCACGGACTCCAGCTCGGTGTCCTCGAAGGAGTCTCCGTAGCGCTTGTGGACGAGGGGCTCGGTGGCTTCGCGGACGAGTTCCGGGACGTACTGCCAGGGGGCGCTGTCGGGCTTCAGCTCGTCGCTGGAGTGCTGGATCCAGACGACGGGGACCGCCTCGGAACGGGCCTTGTCGAGCAGGGTGTTGATGTTGGCGATGACCTCGTCGCGGTTGTGGGAGCTGTCCACCACCCCGTTCTGCACGTCCACGATCAGCAGGGCGGTGTTCGGACGGTTCGGAAGAGTCGTCATGGCGCCCACCGTAGACCGCGGCACTGACAAACCAGGTGAGTGCGGGGGGCGGTGAGGGTTAGCGTGGCCACATGAGTGCTACGACCAGCGGTGATTACGTGATTCGCGCGATACGGGCCGACGAGTGGGAGGCCGTCAAGCGGCTGCGTCTCGTCGCGTTGCGGGATCCGGTTGCGGACATCGCGTTTCTCGAGACCTATGACGACGCCCTGCGGCGGCCGGACTCGTTCTACCAGGAGCGGGCGGCACGTTCGGCCGAGGAGCCCAGTGGTGCGCGGCAGTTCATCGCCGAGGCGGCCGACGGGGAGTGGGTGGGGACCGTGACCGTGCTGATCGAGGAGGCCGGGACGACGGACTGGGCCGGGTTTCCGGTCGAGCGGCGGCAGGGGCACGTCGTGGGCGTGTTCGTACGGCCAGAGCACCGGGGGAGCGGGCTGATCAAGGCGTTGTTCGACGCCGGTGTGGCGTGGGCCCGGGAGCGAGGCGCGGAGCGGGCGCGGCTGCTGGTGCACGAGGACAACCCCCGCGCCCAGGGCGCCTACCGGAAGGCCGGGTTCGTGCCGAGCGGCGTGACCGTGCGGCTCGAGGCGGACGCGGGCAAGCGGGAGTTCGAGTTCGTTCTGGAGTGGCCGGCCTAGACCGGCAGCTCCCGGTGCGGCCAGCGGGAGCGGGCCTGTTCGTGGGAGCGGAGCAGGGCGAGGGACGGCAGACCCTGGTCGGAGCCGGAGGCCAGCAGGTCGGGGAGCTGGGGGAGCGGGGCCACGGCTGCCACGTCGTCCAGGACCAGGGTCAGTGGTGGGTCGAGCCGACCGGAGGATGACCGTTCGGCCATGCGCCGGCCGTGCTCGACCACGCTGGAGACGAGGGCCGTCAGGAGGGGCATCGCGCCGGGGTTGGTCCTGGGGTCCTCGATGGATTCACCGACCACATAAAGCGTGCCCCCTTCGTCGACGAAGGAATCCAGGGCGAGGGCATCGGATCGGTTGGGTGTGCAGGCCTCGCGGATGTTGACCGTGAAGAGGGCGGCGAGCGCCCTGGCCGTCAACTCCTGGGCGATGTCGCGGCGTTCCGGGTGGGACGTGAGGGCGGCTTCCAGCTCGCCGGCGGCGCCCGGGGCGGCCTTGGGGTGGGTGCGGAGGGTTCGTACCGCGTCCTGGACGCCGGTGCCCTGTGCCCAGCGGTGGACGTGGCGGATCGTGCGGTTCTCCAGGGCGGCGGCGTGGAGGTAGCTGCGCAGGAGGGTCTCGGCCGTGTCCGTGACCGTCTGGTCGATCTTCGCGGTGGGTCTGACCGGGGTGAGGAGGGCCTGGGCGCGCTGGATCGCGGTGGGCTTGTCCTCGCAGTGGGCCGTGGGGGACCAGTGGAAGCGGGCGGGGGTGTCGCAGAGGTGGTTCGGGTCGTAGAGGAGGACGGGGCCGAGTTTGGCTCTGGCGTCCTTCGTCTCCGACCAGAGGGCGGGGTTCGAGGTGACGACGAGGGCGGGGCCGAGAGCGTCCCGGATCGCCTGGGTCGCGGTCGTCTGCCGGCTCTCCCGCGGTGCGACGTGGATTCTGGTCCAGGTGTTCAGCCGGTCACCGTTGAGGGCGGGGCGGATGTCCTCGAGGGTGGGTTCCGGTGATGCGGCGGCCGTCATCGGGATCGTCGGCTGCTGGAGGGGTTCCTGGAAGGCCGTCGGGCGGGACTCCTGGAGAGCCGCCGAGCGGGCCTCCTGGCGGGCTTCCCGGCCCGTTTCCGGTTCGGTGCGGGGCTCCGGGACCGCGGTCGCGTGTCTGCTCTTCGCCGTGGCCGCCCGTCTTCTCCTTCCGGCCCGCCACCGGGCGACCGTCCCCAGCACGAACACGGTGAGGACGATCAGGACCATCAGCTGGCCGATGAACAGGCCCCAGAACAGTCCCCAGCCCGCCAGTCGAGCCGCCGGTGTGTCCGGCCAGGCGCCCGTGATGTCGTGCGGGGAGCCGATGAGGTGGCGCATCGCGAGCGGGGTGTGGGAGAGGCTGACCGTCGACGGCCAGCTGCCGTGAGCGAACCAGGCCGCCAGGCCCGTCGCCGTCCACACCATGATCGTGATGCCGAGCAGGAACCCGAGTATGCCGATCAGCAGGCCGTCGGGAATCCCGCCGCCCTGCTGATCGCGCTCCTGCCGAGGGTCCGGTCTCACGAACGGCCTCCCTACGCCACCGTCGATTCGGAGTCGCCGAGGTGCTGCTCCACGAAGGCGGCAGCCCGTTGCTCCGCCTCCAGTTCGGCGGCGACCAGGGCGTCGTCCGGGGACAGCAGGACGTCGCTGGACGACTCGGTCATCGCGCGGTCGGTGAAGACGAGCGGGCGTTCCGTCTCGGTGACCAGGTGTTTGACCACCTGGACGTTGCCGTTGACGTCCCAGACGGCGATACCGGGGGTCAGGGTCGGGATGATCTCGACCGCCCAGCGGGGGAGACCGAGGACGCGGCCGGTCGCCCGTGCCTCGTCCGCCTTCTGGGCGTAGACCGTCCTGGTCGACGCCATCTTCAGGATCGCCGCCGCCTCCTTGGCCGCCGCGCCGTCCACGACGTCGGAGAGGTGGTGGACCACTGCGACGAAGGAGAGACCCAGGCGGCGGCCGAACTTCAGCAGGCGCTGGAACAGCTGGGCCACGAACGGGCTGGCGATGATGTGCCAGGCCTCCTCGACCAGGAAGATGCGCTTCTTGCGGTCGGGGCGGATCCAGGTGTGCTCCAGCCACACGCCGACGATCGCCATCAGGATGGGCATGGCGATGGAGTTGCGGTCGATGTGGGAGAGGTCGAAGACGATCAGTGGGGCGTCCAGGTCGATGCCGACCGTGGTCGGGCCGTCGAACATGCCGCGCAGGTCACCGTCGACGAGCCGGTCCAGGACCAGGGCGACGTCCAGGCCCCAGGCCCGTACGTCGTCTATGGCGACGTTCATCGCCTCGGCCGACTCCGGCTCGGGGTGCCGGAGCTGCTCGACGATGTCCGTCAGGACGGGCTGGCGGTCGAGGATCGACTCGTTGACGTACGAGTGGGCGACCTTGAGGGCGAAGCCGGAGCGTTCGTCGAGGCCGTGGCCCATCGCGACTTCGATGATGGTGCGCAGCAGCGCCAGCTGGCCGGTGGTGGTGATCGCCGGGTCCAGCGGGTTGAGGCGGATGCCGTGGTCGAGGGCCGCCATCGGGTCGAGCCGGATGGGTGTTATCCCCAGCTCTTCCGCGATGAGGTTCCACTCGCCGACGCCGTCCTCGCCCTGGGCGTCCAGGACGACGACCTGGCGGTCGCGGAAGCGGAGCTGGCGCAGGACGTAGGTCTTCTCCAGGGCCGACTTGCCGTTGCCGGACTCGCCGAGGACCAGCCAGTGCGGGGCGGGGAGTTGCTGGCCGTAGAGCTGGAAGGGGTCGTAGATGTAGCCCTTGCCGGAGTACACCTCGCGGCCGATGATCACGCCCGAGTCGCCGAGGCCGGGCGCGGCCGTGGGGAGGTAGACCGCCTGGGCCTGGCCGGTGGAGGTGCGGACCGGTGAGCGGGTCGTCTCGACCTTCCCGAAGAGGAAGGACGTGAAGGCTTCGGTGAGGACGGACAGCGGGTCCCTCATCAGCGCATCAGCCTCTACCTTCGGATTCCGGTGGCGAAGGGCAGTGTGTTCACGAAGGCGCGGTGGTGCTCGCGGTCGCACCACTCCAGCTTCAGGTACGACTTTCCGGCGGACGCCCTTATCGTGCGCTTGTCGCGGTTGAGGGCCTCCGGGGTGCGGGAGGAGACGGTGATGTAGCCGACCAGGTTGACGCCGGCGGCGCCGCTGGCCAGGTCCTCGCCGCGCTGGTCGAGGCGGTTGTGGGCGGCGATGTCGCGGGGGTCGACGGTCCGGTTCATCTTGGCGGCGCGGCTCGCCTCCGCCTCGTCGTTCGTCTTCTCGGTCAGCATGCGTTCGATGGCGACCTCGGTGGGTTCGAGGTCCATGGTGACGGCGACCGTGCGGATGACGTCCGGGGTGTGGACCAGGAGCGGGGCCAGGAAGTTGACGCCGACCGGGGTCATCGGCCACTCCTTCACCCAGGCCGTGGCGTGGCACCAGGGCTCGCGGGTGGCGGACTCGCGGGTCTTGGCCTGGAGGTACGTCGGCTCCATCGCGTCCAGTTCGGCCGGCCAGGCGTTGCGCTGGGTCATGGCCTGGATGTGGTCGATGGGGTGGTCCGGGTCGTACATGGAGTGGATGAGCGACGCCAGGCGGCCCTGGCCGAGGGGCTGGCGGACGCGGATGTCCGCCTCCTGGAGGCGGGAGCAGATGTCGGTGAGCTCGCGGGCCATGACGACCGCGAGGCCGGCGTCGCGGTCCAGCTTGCGGCCGGACTGGGGGCGCGCCGCGCGGGCCATCGCCTGGGCCTCGGCGGCCAGTTCGCGGGAGTAGTGCATGCAGGCGACGAGGTACGCGCGGTGCTGCTCGCTGCTGGTGGAGACCATGGACTGGAGCTGGTCGTAGGAGCGGGACAGCCAGTCCGGGGCCTTGTCGTCGCCGCGCTGGGCGACGTCCTTGGCGTGCGCGTCGGGGTCGGCGGGGAGGGTGCGGGCGAGCATCTGGAGGCGGGTGACGAAGCCGTCGCCGTTGGCCACGTGCTTGAGGAGGGTGCCGAAGCGGTCGACGAGGGCTTCCTGGTCCTCGGAGTCGCGCAGGCCGACGCCGGGGCCCTCGATCTCGATGGCCGCGGTCACCGTCTTGCGGTCCGCGTGCAGGAGTACGGCGATCTCGTCGGGGCCGAAGGGCGCGGCGAGCCAGGTGATGCGGCCGATGCCGGGCGGGGGGCCGATCTCGACCTCACGGCCGTCGAGCCGGGTGCCGGCCTCGGAGGCCGTGGAGCGGTAGACGGTGCCGTTGCGCAGGGTTCGCTTGAAACTGCGGTTGATCTCGAACCACTTGTAGAACGTGCGGCGCTTGTACGGCACGTAGACCGCGGCCAGTGCGATCAGTGGGAAGCCCATGAGCAGCACGATCCGCAGGGAGAGCACCGGGACGAGGAGCCCGCACATCATGCCGAGGAACGCGCCCGCGATGATGAGCACGATCTCGCCGGACTCACGGTTCCTGCCGATGATCGCATTCGGCCGGGCGCGGCCGATGAGATACGTACGGCGGGGCGTGATCGGATGGGACAGGTGGGACTCTGTCGTCAACGCCCTTCACCTCCCGAGCTGTTGTTGCGGGTGTTGCTGGCGTGCGGGGTGTTCGCCGGGCTGGGCGCGCGGGGTGCGGGTGCGGCGGAGGGGACAGTTCCGCCGCCACCACCGTTCGGGGTGCGCGTGCTGTGCGCGGCGACGCCGCCCGAGGCGGGGTTGGACGGGCGGGCACCGGAGGCGCCGGAACCGCCGCCGTTGTTGTCGGCGCGGGCGCTGTGCGTTCTGATGCCCTGGGCGACCAGGTTGGCGGGGCTGCTGATGACTGCGGCGGCCTTGCCTTCGGCGCCCGACATGATGCGGTTGCTGCGGCCTGCGGCGATCTCGTCGCCGAAGCCGGGGACGAAGCGGTAGATCATCGCGCTGGCGAAGATGGCGAGCAGGATGATGGCGAGGCCGGAGACGACGGCGGAGAAGGAGTCGGGGCCGCCGTCGGAGGACAGGGCGCCGGCGAGGCCGAGCACTATCACGATGACCGGCTTCACGAGGATGACGGCGATCATGATGCCGGCCCAGCGGCGGACGTGGCCCCAGAGGTTCTTGTCGACGAGGCCGGCGTAGACGACGGTGCCGAGGAGGGCGCCGACGTAGAGCAGGGCGGCCCTGATGACGAGCTCCAGCCAGAGGACGCCGGCGGCGAGGATGCTGACGAGGGAGACGACGATCAGCATGATCGGGCCGCCGCCGATGTTGTCGCCCTTGCTGAGGGCGCCGGAGAAGGTGCCGAAGAACGTGTCGGTCTGGTCGCCGGTGGTCCTGGCGAGTACGTCGGTGACGCCGTCGGTGGCCGAGACGACCGTGTAGAGGATCAGCGGGGTGAAGGCGGAGGCCAGGACGGTCAGCCAGAGGAAGCCGATGGCCTCGGAGATGGCGGTGGTGAGGGGGACGCCTCGTACCGCGCGCTTGGCCACGGCCAGCAGCCACAGGAGCAGGGTCAGGATCGTCGACGCGGCGAAGACGACGGCGTACTGCTGGAGGAACTTCTCGTTGGTGAAGTCGACGTTGGCGGTCTCCTTGACGGCGTCGCTGAGCTTGTCGACGGTCCAGGAGGCGGCCTTGGCGCAGCCCTGGGCGAGGGAGGAGAGGGGGTCGAGGGTGGAGGTGAGAGGGTCGGTGGTGGAGCCGCCGCCGCTGCCGCCGGAGCCGCTCTCGCAGAGCTGCAGGGACGGGCCGGTGATTCCGGCGCAGTTGTCGCTGCTCGGCGTGGCGGACGGGGTCGCGGAGGGGGTCGGCGTCGGGGCCGCGAAGGCGCGGGCGGCCAGGAGGACGGCGGAGGCCTGTACGGAGGCCACCAGGCCGGTCAGCTTGAGCACGCGGTGCTGGCTAGCGGGCATAGGTGAACCCTCCGAATTCCTGGACCGCCTTGCTGATCTCGTCGGTCCCGGAGACGGGATTGTCTCCGTTGACCGGGGTGGGGCCGGTTCTCTGACTGGACTCCAGGACCTTCCAGTCGCCGCCGCTCCAGCTCAGCTTCATGGTGATGGTGAACCAGTTGCTGGTGACAGGGGTGGTCGACTTCTCGCCGGCCATGCCGAACAGGCCGTTGCACCAGACCTCGACGGTGGCGGCGGCGTCGGTGTACGACGTGACCTTGGTACCGGCGGGCAGCGTGCGGTTGACGAAGGTGCTGCCCTGGGGGGCCGTACCGTCGGTGTTGAGGCCGGCCTTCTTCAGGAAGTCGGCCGAGTAGTCGGCGTCGAAGCCGGACTGCATGCTGTTCATGACGCCGGGGTCGGCGACGGTCTGCACGATCGCGTGCCGGGTGGCGGTGATGAACATGCCGTCGGAGCCCAGCGCGGTCGCGTAGTTGGCCGCCGCGCTCTGCGCTCCCTGCCTGCTGTGTGCGTACCCCGTCGGGATTCCGTCGCTCTTCGTCTCCACCGGCTTGGTCCCGCTGGCCGCGGTCGAGGAGGTCACCGGCCCGCCGTTGCCGGTGCTGTTGGTGTCGGCGCTGTTCGAGGAGGTGTCGTTCCCGCCTCTGTTCGCGAAGGCGATCGCCGCGATGAGGAGGACGACCACGCCGACGACCGTGACCAGGCTCCGGGAGGAGGACCGGCCGCCGCGGCGGGAGGCGCCGCCGTACGGGTCGCCCTCGGGCAGGCGGGTGCGCGTGTGGCCGGTCTCCGGGTAGCCGGGCTCGTCTCCGAGGCTCATGCCGGGTGCTCCCCCTCCACGTCGTACCGGAACGCGTAGCAGTACGACGGTAGCCGTGCTGGTTCCCGCGCGGGCGCGGTGTGGTGACTCGACATCAGGGAAACGCAACCTCGGAGCGGGGGATACGGAGGTCCAGGCGGCTAGACGGCCATGCCGTACACGATGGTGAACAGGGTGCCGAGTGAGCCGATGATGAAGACTCCGGTCAGTCCGGCGATGATGAGGCCCTTGCCCTGTTCGGCACTGAAGGTGTCACGGAGGGCCGTGGCGCCGATGCGCTGTTTGGCGGCACCCCAGACGGCGATGCCGAGGCAGAGCAGGATGGCGACGGCCATGACCACCTGGATCATCGTCTTCGCTTCGTTGCCCAGGCTGCCGAAGGGGCCCCAGTCCGGAGCGATTCCGCCGATGATGGTGTTGATGTCGCCCTTGTCGGCTGCAAGGAACATGTAAGTCACCGCCCCTGGTGGGTAGTTCTGTCCGCCCCTGCTCGGTGCAGAGGTCACGCATCATTGTCGCCGACAACGTCGCCGGAGTATGTCGACTTGACGTCATTGATTGGCGGGTTTCGTACGAAGGGTTCGTACGGTCACTCTGTGTATCACGGCAGGTCACGCCGGGCAATGAGGCCTGGGCGGAACCTGTGGTGCAGTTCCGTCGTTGACACCTTTTACGACCTGGCGGGGTTTTTGACGGCCAGTCGGGTGAATACCACCGTCCCGATGTTCTCATGACGAACGGGTCGCGGCTGGTTGCCGCGACCCGTGAGCCCGTGAGAGGGAGGAGCGCCGGTACTAGTTGGCGAAGGCGGTGATGCCCTCGGGGGTGCCCCAGCCGGTCGGGCCGTCGTAGCCGGTGCCCGCGGTGCAGAAGTACGAGGTGGAGCAGGAGCCGTTGTTGCCGCTCGTCACGTCGTTGAGGTACGAGGTGCCGGCGTAGTCGTACGGGTACTGCGCGGGGTAGGTGCCGCTCGCCGGGGTGCCGGCGAGGGCGTAGACGCCGGCGATGATCGGCGCGGAGACGCTGGTGCCGCCGAAGGTGTACCAGCCGGCGGTGACGCCGTAGGAGTCGTAGACGGAGACTCCGGTGGCGGGGTCGGCGACGGCGGAGACGTCGGACTCCATGCGCTTGGTGCAGCCGGTGTCGGTCTGCCAGCTGGGCTTGGCGTCGTAGGAGGAGCAGCCGGAGCCGGTGCCCTCGGTGCTGGACGTCTTCCAGACGGTCTCGGTCCAGCCGCGGGTGGTGGAGGACGTGGACAGCTTGGTGCCGCCGACCGCGGTGACGTACCGGGAGGTCGCCGGGTACTCGGCGCCGTAGGCGCTGTCACCGGAGGAGACGGTGATGGCTACGCCGGGGTGGTTGTAGTACGAGGTGTCGTACGAGGTCTGCGAGGAGGACTCGGAGCCGCCGTAGCTGTTGGAGACGAACTTGGCGCCGAGGGTGACGGCCTCGTTCTCCGCGGTGCCGAGGTTGGCGTAGCTGGCGCTGGTGGCCTCGACGAGCAGGATCTTGCAGTTCGGGCAGATCGCAGAGGCCATGTCGAGGTCGAGGGAGATCTCCTCGGCCCAGCCGCTGTCGGAGGAGGGCAGCGAGGTGGTGGAGCCGGTCTGGCTGACCTTCTTGAAGCAGCCGTTGGCCGTCGTGCAGGCCGACAGGCCGTAGTACGAGCGGTAGGTGGCGAGGTCGGACTCGGCGTTCGGGTCGTTGTAAGCGTCGACGATCGCGATGGTCTCGCCCGAGCCGTTGGAGGCCGAGGCGGAGGTGAGGCCGTAGGCCGACCGGAGGTTGGTCGGGCTGTAGCCGGAGGGGGTCGACGCGTCGGCCGCCTTCGGGGTGATGCCGGTCTTCGCGGCCTGCATCTTCTGGAAGGCGGTGAGACCGCCGGTGACGCGGTAGGACTTGCAGGTGAGGTCACCCGTGTGCTTGGGGGTGGCACAGGGGGTCGAGACGTAGGTCACTTTGGTGGACGCGGTGGCAGCCGCGTCGGCCTGGGCGGCGGTGCCGAGGCCGGTGAAGACCAGCGCGGCCGTGGCCACTGCTGCGGCGCCGATCCGGCGCCAGCTACCGTGGGTGGACGGTCTGTTGGGGGGAGTGGAACGCATACGTGCAGCCTCCTGAGTTCCGGAACTGGGGTGGGAACAGGGGCGGTGCGGGTGGTCGGTACGGGTTCCCCGGCGGCGGGGCGGCGGCCCGCGAAGAGAATCCTTTGTTGAGTACGTGACAACAAGAGGCTGCTGGAATCCTGACTTCCGCATTGCCGAACGGGGCCTTCGCGTGACCTTTCGATGGCCGCCCGTTGGATTGCGGGTGACGGGCGTTTGACTCAACTCACAGGAACCTCACGGGAGTTGCCAAGGACAGGAAAAACGGGCCACGGCCGGCTGCCGTGGCCCGTCTCTCTTTCCCTGCCGCCGAGGGGACCCCACGTCCCCCTCACGGTGGCGGCTCCCCGTGACCCGACGGGGAGGTCAATCGGTGCGGGGCTCAGCCGGTGAAGGCGTCGGTCCCCTCGGGGGTGCCCCAGCCGGTCGGGCCGTCGTAGCCCGACTTCGCGGTGCAGTAGTACGAGACGGAGCAGGAGCCGTTGTTGCCGCTGGTCACGTCGTTCAGGGCGGAGGTGCCGGCCGCCGCGTACGGGTACTCGGCCGGGTAGTCGCTGCTGCCCGGGGTGCCGGCCAGCGCGTAGACCGAGGCGATCAGCGGCGAGGAGGCGCTGGTGCCGCCGTAGGTGTTCCAGCCGGTGCCGTCGGAGCCGTAGGAGTCGTAGACGGAGACTCCGGTGGCGGGGTCGGCGACGGCGGAGACGTCGGCGATCATGCGCTTGGAGCAGCTGGTGTCGGTCTGCCAGCTGGGCTTGGCGTCGTAGGCGGAGCAGCCGGAACCGGTGCCCTCGGTGCTCGACGTCTTCCACACCGACTCGGTCCAGCCGCGGCTGTTGGAGGAGGTCTTCAGGGCGGTGCCGCCGACGGCGGTCACGTACCGGGAGGCGGCCGGGTACTCGGCGCCGTAGCCCTCGTCACCGGCGCTCGCGGTGATGGCCACGCCCGCGTGCTTGTAGTACGAGGTGTCGTACGACGTGTCCGAGGACGACTCGGAGCCGCCGTAGCTGTTCGACACGAACTTGGCGCCCAGCTTGACGGCCTCGTTCACCGCGGTGCCCAGGTTGGCGTCGGAGGCCGACTTGGCCTCGACGAGCAGGATGTTGCAGTTCGGGCAGGTCGCGCTGACCATGTCGAGGTCGAGCGACTCCTCGCCGGCCCAGCCGCTGTCGGCGGAGGGGAGCGAGGTGGTGGAGCCGGTCTGGGAGACCTTCTTGAAGCAGCCGTTGTCGGTCGTGCAGTCCGACAGGCCGTAGTACGAGCGGTAGGTCGCCAGGTCTTCCTCGGCGTTCGGGTCGTCGTAGGCGTCGACGATGGCGACGGTCTCGCCCGAGCCGTTGGAGGCGGCGGCGTCCGTCAGGCCGTAGGCGGACTGGATGTCGCTCGGGCCGTATCCGGTGGGGGAGTCGGATGCGGCGTTCGGCTTGACGGTCTTCGGCGCGATGCCCTTGAGGGCGGCCTGCTTCTCCATGAAGGCGGTGGTGCCGCCGGTGACCCGCAGGGCGTTGCACGCGGCGTAGCCCGTCTTCGGGGTGGCGCCGCAGCCGGCCTTCTCGTACCGGACGTGGGCCTTGGCGACCTGGGCGGCGATGGCCTTGGCGCTGACCTTGTGGGTCGCGGTGGCGGTCGCGGTGGCCGCGCTGGCGTGGGCCGCGGTGCCGAAGCCGGCCACGAGGAGCGCGGCGGTGGCGGCCGCTGCCGAGCCGAGCTGGCGCCATCTACCGCGTATGTGGGGGGAGTTGGGGGTGGGCGTGCGCAACGTACAGCCTCCTGGGAGAGGTGGGACAGAGGCCTGCGGGTGGGGGACCACCGGTGTGGTTGCCGGTGGGGGCGGCGGCCCGCGACGAACCATCCCCTTGTTGAGTACGCGACAACAAGGTGGGTTTCGGAATCCTGACTTCCGCGTTACTGAAGGGCGGGAAGGACTTACTGATCATTGGGGCCCGGATGGCCGGAAGTTGGGGTTCGATTGACCCGAAGGCCCTCCGGGGCGGGGTTCAATGCGCGTTGATCGGGGCGTACCGAGCCCCCGTAAGCCCTCAAGTGGGCCGGGATCAGCGGGGCTTGAGGCCGTGCAGGACGAGGTGGACGTGCTGGTCCAGAGCGGCGAGGACCGCGTCCGGCGGGAGGGTGCCGTTGGTGGCCAGCGCGGCCAGGCCGTGGATGCAGGCCGCGGCCGTGAGGGTGACGGTCTCCGGGTCGCCCTGGACGATCTCGCCGCGCCGCTGGGCGTCGGTCACCAGCAGGACGAAGGAGCCCAGGGAGTGCTCGGCGGCGGCGGCCAGGTCGGTGCCGATGCCCGGCTCGTGCTTGCGGGAGTACATCAGCTCCAGCAGCTCGGGGTTGCCGACGGCGAAGCCGACGTAGGCGCGGGCGAGCGCGGTCATGCGCGGTTCTAGCGCGGCGTCCGGGAGGTCCGCCGAGGCCAGGGCCTGATTCAGCCGCTCGTAACCGCTGAGGGCGAGCGCGTCCAGCAGGGCCTGCTTGTCCTTGAAGTGCCGGCCGGGGGCCGCGTGGCTCACCCCGATGTCGCGGGCCAGTTCGCGCAGGGACAGGGCGGCGGTGCCCTTCTCGCGCAGGGTTCGCTCGGCGCTCGTGAGCAGGGCGGCGCGCAGGTCTCCGTGGTGGTAGGGGCGGCTTTGCGGCATGGGGGCCATCGTATCCCGATGTAGTCGACGTCAGCTTTGTTGTCGTTGCCATCTTTGTTGTCGTTGACAGCATTGTTGTCGACGCCTACATTGGCGGACATGGCTGAGAAGAATCGCAAATGGAACGTTTCCGACCTGCCCGCCCTCTCCGGCCGTACGGCCGTGGTCACCGGTGCCAACAGCGGGATCGGTTTCACGGCCGCGGACGCGCTGGCCCGGGCCGGTGCGCATGTGGTGCTGGCGGTACGGGACCCGGAGCGCGGGCGGGCCGCCGCGGCGCGGGTGAACGGCAGCACCGAGGTCCGCCGCCTGGACCTGGCCGACCTGGCCTCGGTACGGGAGTTCGCCGCGGGCTGGGACCGGCCGCTGGACCTCCTGGTCAACAACGCGGGCGTGATGATGCTCCCGGAGCTGCGCACCAAGGACGGCTTCGAGATGCAGTTCGGCACGAACCATCTGGGCCACTTCGCGCTGACCAACCTGCTCCTGCCGTACCTCACGGACCGCGTGGTGACGGTCTCCTCGGGCCTGCACCGGGGCGGCGACGGAGTGATCCACTTCGAGAACGTGAACCTCGAGGGCGCCTACAACCCGACCCGCGCCTACGCCCAGTCCAAGCTGGCGAACCTGTTGTTCGTGCTGGAACTCCAGCGCCGGCTGACGGCGGCCGGCTCCCGCGTCCGCGCTCTCGCCGCCCACCCCGGCTACGCGGCCACCAACCTGCAGAGCCACACCGCCAACCCGCTGGCCCGCCTGGGCATGCGGGTCGGCAACCGCCTCTTCGCCCAGGACGACCGCGCGGGCACCCTCCCCACGCTGTACGCGGCGACCCAGGACCTGCCGGGCGCCAGCTTCGTCGGCCCGGACGGCCTGGGTGAGATGCGCGGAGCGCCGACCCTGGTCGGCCGCAGCGCGGCGGCGAGCGACCCGGCGGCGGCCCGCAGGCTGTGGACGCTGTCGGAGGAGATGACGGGGGTGACGTGGCCGCTCGGCGTCGAGGCCGCGTGAAGGTGCCGTGCCCGGGGTGACCGCCCAGTTTCTGGACGCCCGGCGGGCCCGTCTCGGCACCCGGATACGGTGAGCGGACACGACGGACACGACGATTCTCCGGGAGGTGGCCGGATGAGCGGCGGCGCCGTGGACTTCGCGCTCGACGGGCGTACGGCCCTGGTGACCGGCTCCGTGCGGGGGCTGGGCCTGGAGATGGCGCGGGGTCTGGCGGGCGCCGGTGCGCGGGTGGTCCTCAACGGCCGGGACGCGGCCACGCTCGAGGAGATGGCGGCGGCCCTGCGCGAGGACGACGGCCTGGACGTCACGGCCGCCGCCTTCGACGTCACCGACCGCGAGGCGGCCGAGGAGGCGGTGACCGCCCTCGGCGCGATCGACATCCTTGTCAACAACGTGGGCCACCGGGACCGCAGGGGCGTCGAGGAGATGGCCCCCGACGAGCTGTCCGCGCTGCTCGACGTCCACCTGACGTCGGCGTACGCGCTGAGCCAGACGGTCGCCCGGGGCCTGGCCGCACGGGGCACCCCGGGCCGCATCATCAACGTCTCGTCCGTCGTCGGCCAGCTCGGCCGCATCGGCGACGTCGCCTACGCCACCGCGAAGGCGGGCCTCGACGGCCTGACCCGGGCGCTCGCGGCCGACCTGGGCCCCAGCGGCACCACGGTCAACTCGGTGGCCCCGGGCACCTTCGCCACCGACGTCAACGCGGAACTCGCCGAGGACCCGGAGTGGGGCAGGTGGCTGCGGACCCGGACCGCACTGGGGCGATGGGGCCGCCCGGCCGAGATCGCGGGCATCGTCGTCTTCCTGGCGAGCGACGCGGCGTCGTTCATCACGGGGCAGACGATCGCGGTGGACGGGGGGATGACTACGACGTTCTGAGCGCGGGGGCGGCGCATGACGCCTTCGCGTCGCCGGCCCTCAGGAAGACGGGCCTCAGAGGCAGTCCGAGGCGCGATGCCGTGACCGACGGGTTCCCTCTCCACGGCGAGGCCGGTCGGCCGCAAGGGCGGTTCCCGGAAAAAACTCAGTGAAGTCGGGAACCGTTTCTCACCTTTGTGGGGGACAGTAGGCGCTGATGAAGCGCACCTCACGCATCTCTGCCACCTCGCGACGCGTCGCGCTCTGCGCCGTCGTCGTGCTGGCCGCCACCTCGGCCTCCGTCGCGGCCGCCGACGAAGCTGCGGGGCCGTTCGGGGTGACCGCGGTGGTCGGGGCCACCGCCGAGAGCGCGAAAGTCGGGGCGCTGTTCGGCGCCGACAAGGCCGGGAGCCTGTCCGGCAACCACTTCTGCACCGCCTCCGTCGTGCACAGCCCGCAGCGGGACCTGATCGTCACCGCCGCGCACTGCATCGACGGGGACGGCGACGCCACGGGGCTGGTGTTCGTGCCCGGGTACCGGGACGGGCAGGCGCCGTACGGGGTGTGGAAGGTCGGGAAGCGGTATCTGCCCGACGGGTGGGCCCACGGGCAGAGCGAGGACAGCGACGTCGCCTTCGCCGTCGTGGAGAAGCGGGACGGGAAGCAGGTCGAGGACGTGACCGGGAGCAATCGGTTCGCCGCCGGGGTGGCCACCGGCGCCACCGCGGTCACCGTCACCGGGTACCCCGACCTGCGTGAGGTGCCCGTCAGCTGCACCAACAAGCCCGTCGCCCACAGCGCCACCCAACAGCGCATCGACTGCCCGGAGTTCACGGGGGGCACGAGTGGGAGTCCGTGGGTGAACGGGGACCACGAGGTGGTCGGGGTGCTGGGCGGGCACGAGCAGGGCGGCTCGACCCCCGACGTCTCGTACAGCGTGGTGCTCGGCCGGGAGGCCGCCGAGCTGTACAAGGACGCCACGGGTGACTGAGACGGCCTGCTGAGGGCGCGTCATGTGCGCCGTCTTCCTGTGAAATAGCGCCACTCTCGGCCGAAATGGCGTTGAACAGCCCTGACATGGGGGAGGGTTGGGGCGTGCGGAAAGTATGGGTGGTCGGTGGCGCGGTGACGGCGCTCGGGGTGAGCTTCGTCATGCTGCTCGTCGTCGGCGTGTACGTCGTCGCCGGGAACCTCCTCAACGGGGTCGGCGGCGCCTCCAAGACCCTGGCCAAGGGAGCCGTGCCGGCCGCGTACTCCACCCTCGTGCAGAAGTGGGGCAACCTCTGCTCCGCCATCAACCCCGCCCTGCTCGCCGCACAGCTCTACCAGGAGAGCGGGTTCAACCCGCACGCGCAGAGTGCGGCGGCCGCGCAGGGGATAGCTCAGTTCATCCCCGGCACCTGGGCCACGCACGGCATCGACGGCGACGGCGACGGCGACCGGGACGTCTGGGACCCGAACGACGCGATTCCGTCGGCCGCCTCCTACGACTGCCAACTGGCGTCCTACGTGAAGGAGGTGCCCGGCAACATCTCCGACAACATGCTCGCCGCCTACAACGCGGGGGCGTACGCGGTCATCAAGTACCAGGGCGTGCCGCCGTACAAGGAGACCCAGAACTACGTCAAGACCATCACCACCCTGGAGCAGAGCTTCGCCGCGCCCGTCAGCCGGCTCTCGCCGACCAAGCAGGCCGCCGGGGCCATCAACTACGCCCAGAAGAAGCTCGGCACCCCCTACCTCTGGGGCGGCAACGGCACCGCCGCGGACGGCGGCCGCTTCGACTGCTCCGGGCTGACCAAGGCGGCGTACGCCAGTGTCGGTATCACGCTGCCGCGGGTCGCCAACGACCAGTACAACGCGGGACCGCATCCCTCGCGGGGCGAGCTGCTCCCCGGGGACCTCGTCTTCTTCTCCACCGACCTCTCGAACTCCCGCGCCATCCACCACGTGGGGATCTACGTCGGCGGCGGCTACATGATCGACGCGCCCTACACCGGGGCCGTGATCCGTTTCGACCCCATCGACTCGGCCGACTACTTCGGGGCCACCCGGGTCACCGAGGATGGCGCGAAAGCACTCCCCACCACGGTGTGAACGGAGCGTATAACCCACCCCCTGAGCTGGGGGTTTGTGTTTCTCTTCGATAACGTCTGCGTGATCATTCGGTGGAACCTGGAACGTAGTGGTGTCGGCCGTGCGTTCCTGTTGACGTAGCCGACCACGGGGGTGGCAGCGAGCGACGCACACCAGGTGCGTCCCGGAACGACGACGAAGGGGCCGCAGCGCGATGGCTGTAATCGCCGAATCCGGGTCGAACCCTGACGTCGACCTGCTCTACGACATCAATGGCCTGGCCAAGGACGCACCGCACTGGTTCGACCGGGCCATGGAGTTCGTCGGGGAGTACGGGCTGCTGGTCGCGATGGTGCTGCTGGTGGTGTGGTGCTGGTGGTCCGTGCGGCGCCGTGGCGACGAGGACGCCCCGTCCACCATGGCCGCGCTGGTCTGGGCGCCGCTCGCCGCCGCGATCGCCGTCCTCGTGAACGTTCCCATCCGCGGCTTTGTCGAGCGGCCCCGGCCCTTCCTCACCCACCAGGGGATCGACGTCCTCGTCTCCGGCAAGACCGACTACTCCTTCGTGAGCGACCACGCGACGATCACCATGGCGCTGGGGGTCGGGCTGTTCGTCGCCAACCGGAGGTTCGGGGTGGCGGGGATAGGGCTGGCGCTGGTGGAGGGGTTCTGCCGGGTGTACATGGGGGTGCACTACCCGACGGACGTGGTCGGCGGGTTCGCGCTGGGTACGGCGGTCGTCCTGCTGCTGTCTCCGCCGGCGACCGCGCTGCTGACGCCGGTGATGAAGGCGGTCGGGGGGTCGGCGCGGGTGGGATGGATCGTGCGGGGCCGGTCGGCGCGGGTGGGACTGGTGCCGGGGGCCCGGGCGTCGGTGAAGGCCGAGGAGCGGGACCTGGCGGCGTAGGCGGGGGCCGAGGTCGGGGGGTTTCACTCGCCCGCGTTGGCGGGGTGCCTCCCCCAGCCTTCGGCCGGGGGAGGAACTGCGCGATCAGCCCCCACGCACCCGCGGATGCACGACCCGCCGAGCCACCCCTTCTTACAACCCCTGCGGAGAAGAGAAGAACCGATTCGGGTCGTACTGCTGCTTCACCTTGCCGAGCTTCGTCACGGCGTCGCCGTAGTACGCCTTCTTCCAGTCCGTCAGCGTCGGGTCCGTGTAGTTCTGGTAGGCCGCGCCGGAGGCGTACGGCTTCATGGCCGTGTGCGCAGCGTTCAGCCAGGACTGACCCGTGCTGCCGGAGGACCCGGCACCCCACGACACGATGTACTGCGCCAGCATCCGCGACCGGCGGTGCACGAACGCCGTCGCCGTCGGCGAGACCCTGTTCACCGCTCCGCCCAGCGCCGTGAACGCGATGCTGCCCGCGCCGCCCCGGACGGCGGCGATCTGCCGCAGCGCCGTCTGGATGCCGGCCGCGGACAGGGAGCGGTCGAAGAAGTCGGAGCGGGCGGTGTAGGTCTCGCGGCCGAGCCTGCCCTGGGGGGAGCGGCCGGGGGTGGAGCCGGGCAGGTGGCACTGGGGCTCGGTGGAGAAGGAGGAGCAGCCGGCGTAGATCTCCATCGCCTCCTCGTAGCCGTGGCGGCGCAGAGAGACGGAGGAGGCGTTGGCGCCTGCCCGGTGGGCGAGGGCGTCGACCGCGTTCTGGAGCTCGCCGTACGTGCCCATCGAGAAGCAGGCCACCGAGACGCGCGGGCCGCTGCCCGAGTTCTCCAGGTGCAGGGACGACCAGATCTCGTCCGGCTGGGACGGGCCCCACTCCTGCCAGGCCTTGAACACCTGCGCCGCCTTCGACCACGGCCAGGTCAGGTACGCCGTCACCCCCTGCGGGGTCGGGTGGGTCCTGAACTGCAGCTCCGTGACGACGCCGAAGTTGCCGTTGCCGGCGCCGCGCAGCGCCCAGAAGAGGTCCTTGTTCGTCGCCGCGTTGGCCACGACCTGCGTGCCGTCCGCGGTGATCAGCGTCGCCTGGGTGAGGCTGTCGCAGGTCAGGCCGTACGCGCGGGACGCGACCCCGTGGCCGCCGCCGAGGACCAGGCCGGAGACACCGACGGTGGGGCAGGAGCCTGCCGGTATGGTCACGCCCTTGGCCGCCAGGCCCCGGTAGACGTCGATCAGCTTGGAGCCGGCGCCGACGACCGCCGTACCGCCGCTGACGCGGATGCGGTTCAGTTTCGAGACGTCGAGGATCAGGCGGCCGTCGCCGGAGGAGTAGCCCGCGTAGGAGTGGCCGCCGTTGCGGATCGAGACCTTCAGCGCGATGGGCCTGGGCGTACGACAGCGTGGTGCGTATGTCGCCGGCGTGCGCCACGTACGCGACCGCCGCCGGCTTCAGGCCGTCGAACCGGGTGTTGTAGAGCTGGTGGGCGGTGGTCCAGGAGGCGTCGCCGGGGCGGACCAGGGTGCCGTCCAGGGCGTGGGCGAGGGCCGTCCAGTTGGCCGCGGCCGCTGCGCTGGTGGTCTTCAGCGCCGTACGAGAGGATGTGGTCGCGAGTGGCGCGCCGGTCGTGTGGGTGGCGGTGGCGCTGCCGGAGCTGCACCCCGTCAGGGCGGTCGCCGCGAGGGCGGCCGCTCCGCCAGATATGAACGTACGCCGTTCCATGCCCGTGCCTTTCGCGTCGGCTTTCGTGGGACGAGACGGCGTCCGTCGCACACGGGTTCCCGTGCGGTGTAACGAACGCTGTGACGTCGTAACGACTGCGATGGCGAACGGCGAAGAAATGTTCGCGTAACCCGCCTGTTGGAACCGGCGTGTGCCCTCACCGTAAGCGTTCCGTGACCTAACCGGGTTGACGGCAGGGGTTCACCCTCCGTTCACCTATGGCCATCGGCCGCTTCACCTGTTCTGCCTAATTTCGGCCTTACCGGGTGCGGTGAGCGGCCATGAATGCCCAGTCAGGAGGTCCTCGCCCACCACTTACTTCGCACGCCGCCGAAGGTGGCGCCCCTGGAAGGAACTCCCGAAAGTGAAGCTTCAGCGCAAGAACCGGCTGCGCGCCCTGTCTCTCGGTGCTGTCGCTGTCTCCGGCGCCCTGGCCCTGACGGCGTGCGGCTCGGACGACAACGGCGGCGGCAGCGGTTCGAGCACGTCTTCGGCCTCCGCCAACGCCAGCTCCATCAAGTGTGACGACGCCAAGGGTCAGCTCCTCGCCGACGGCTCCTCCGCGCAGAAGAACGCGATCGACGCCTGGGTGAAGAACTTCTCCCAGGCCTGTGGCGTGCAGATCAACTACAAGGGCTCCGGCTCCGGCGCCGGTGTGACCGCCTTCACGCAGGGCCAGGTCGCCTTCGCCGGTTCCGACTCCGCGCTCAAGCCGGAGGAGATCACCGCCTCCAAGAAGGTCTGCACCGGCGGCGGCCAGGGCATCGACCTCCCGATGGTCGGCGGTGCCATCGCGATCGGCTACAACGTCCCGGGTGTTGACAACCTGGTTCTGGACGCGCCGACCCTCGCCAAGATCTTCGACAGCAAGATCACCAACTGGAACGACGCGGCGATCAAGAAGCTGAACCCGACCGCGAAGCTCCCGAACCTGAAGATCCAGGCGTTCCACCGCTCGGACGAGTCGGGTACGACGGACAACCTGACCAAGTACCTGATCGCCACCACCCCGTCCAACTGGAAGTACTCGGGCGGCAAGGCCTGGCAGGCCAAGGGCGGCCAGTCCGCTCCGCAGTCCGCGGGTGTGGCCCAGCAGGTCAAGCAGACCTCCGGCGCCATCGGCTACTTCGAGCTCTCCTACGTCTCGGACGGCATCAAGGCCGCCAGCATCGACACGGGCGCCAGCAAGCCGGTCGCCCCGTCCACCGAGTCCGCCACCGCCGACATCGCGGCCGCCAAGGTCGTCGGCGTGGGCAAGGACCTCGCGCTGCAGCTCGACTACAAGACCAAGGCCGAGGGCGCGTACCCGATCAGCCTGGTCACCTACGAGATCGCCTGTGACAAGGGCAACAAGGCCGACACCCTCCCGGCGACCAAGGCGTTCCTGCGCTACATCGCCTCTGCGGACGGCCAGAAGATCCTGTCCACGATCGACTACGCCCCCGTCCCCGACGAGATCATCGCCAAGGTCCGCACCACCATCGAGGGCCTGAGCTAAAGATTCCGAGAGTGCGGCCGAGTTCCGGAGGGAACCCGGCCGCACCGTCCGGTGCACCGCCGCCCGGAGCCGTACACCCCTACGTGCGGGACGTACGGCTCCTCCGAGCCGCCCCCCAGGGCGACTCCGCAGACCGGAGAACCCGATGGACATATCGACGCAGACAGCAGACGCATCTCCCCCGACGCCCCCACAGCCCTCCGCGGCCCAGCAGAAGCGCAACGCGCGCGGTGCCACCCGGGTCGGTGACCGAGTCTTCCTCGGTCTCTCCCGCGGTTCCGGTGTCCTGCTCCTGGTGATCATGGCCGCGATCGCGGTCTTCCTCACCTACCGGGCCGCCCTCGCGATCAACCGCGACCACGGCAACTTCCTCACCACCTTCGAGTGGAACACCAACCTCATCCCGCCGAGCTTCGGCATCGCGGTCCTCGCCTTCGGCACGATCGTCTCCTCGATCATCGCCATGGCCATCGCGGTCCCGATCGCGGTCGCGATCGCGCTGTTCATCACGCACTACGCGCCGCGCCGCCTCGCCGGCCCGGTCGCCTACGTGATCGACCTGCTCGCCGCCGTGCCCTCCATCGTGTACGGCCTGTGGGGCGGCCTGGTCCTCGTACCGCACATGACCGGCCTGTTCGGCTGGCTGAACGACTACTTCGGCTGGACCGGGATCTTCTCCTGGGACGGCGGCGCCCCGCGCTCGATCCTGACCGTCTCCATCCTGCTCGCGATCATGATCCTGCCGGTTATCACCAACGTGAGCCGCGAGGTCTTCCGTCAGGTCCCGCAGATGCACGAAGAGGCCGCCCTGGCCCTCGGCGCCACCCGCTGGGAGGTCATCCGCATGTCGGTGCTGCCCTTCGGGCGCTCCGGCGTGATCTCCGCCTCGATGCTCGGCCTCGGCCGCGCGCTCGGCGAGACGATGGCCGTCGCCACCGTGCTCTCCCCGGACTTCGACATCCACGCCAGCCTGCTCAACCCGGGCGGCGGCACCTTCGCCCAGAACATCGCCAGCAAGTTCGGCGAGGCGACCTCGGACGGCCGTGACGCGCTCATCGCCTCCGGTCTGGTCCTCTTCGTCATCACCCTGCTGGTCAACGGCGCGGCCCGCATCATCATCCAGCGCCGCGCAGAGTACTCGGGGGCCAACGCATGAGCACCGCAGCAGCCAGCACCCTGCGCGGTGCCACCCTCCCCAAGTGGTCCTCCTACGCCATCGTCGCCGGGGCCATCGTGCTCGGCGTGGCCATCGGCCTGGTGGGCGGCCTGGACAGCAAGATCCAGTGGGGCCTGATCGCCGGCCTCCTCTACGTCCTCGGCACCTATGTCATCGCCGCCCGGGTCGAGGGCCGCCGGCAGGCCAAGGACCGCGTCGCCACCTCCCTGGTCTGGGTCGCCTTCATCGTCGCCGTGGTCCCGCTGGTCTCTCTGCTCTGGGTGACCATCTCGCGCGGTGTGAAGGTCCTGGACCCCTACTTCCTCTCCCACTCCATGGGCGTCGTCGCCGACTCCCAGCCCGGTGGCGGTGCCTACGCGGCCATCATCGGCTCCCTGGAGCAGGTCGGCCTCGCCACCCTGATCGGCGCCCCGATCGGCATCCTCACCGCGGTCTACCTCGTCGAGTACGGGCGCGGACGCCTCGCCAAGTCCGTCACGTTCTTCGTGGACGTGATGACCGGTATCCCGTCGATCGTCGCGGGTCTGTTCATCCTCAGCCTCATGCTGATCTTCGACATGCAGCCCTTCGGCTTCGCCGGATCGCTCGCCCTGGCCATCCTGATGATGCCGGTGGTCGTGCGCTCCACCGAGGAGATGCTCAAGCTCGTCCCGAACGAGTTGCGCGAGGCGTCCCTGGCGCTCGGCGTGCCCAAGTGGCGCACCATCCTGAAGGTGGTCCTGCCGACCTCGATCGGCGGCATCACGACCGGTGTCATGCTGGCCATCGCCCGTATCGCGGGCGAGACCGCGCCGGTGCTGCTGCTGGTGTTCGGCAACCCGTTCATCAACAACAACCCCTTCGAGGGTGCGCAGTCGTCGCTGCCGCTGTTCATCTACCAGCAGTACGCGAACAGCGCAGGTGCCAACGCGGCCTACGACCGTGCCTGGGCGGCCTCGCTCACGCTGATCGCCTTCGTGATGATCCTGAACCTGGTGGCCCGCGGCATCGCCCGCTGGAAGGCCCCCAAGACCGGTCGCTGACCGGCCGACAGCGACCGACTCCCTGGAAGTGAAGAAGTAATGTCCAAGCGAATCGACGTAAGTGGGCTCACCGCCTACTACGGCTCCCACAAGGCCATCGAAGACATCTCGATGAACATCGAGCCGCGCACCGTCACGGCGTTCATCGGCCCCTCCGGCTGCGGCAAGTCCACGTTCCTGCGCACGCTCAACCGCATGCACGAGGTCACCCCCGGCGGCCGCGTCGAGGGCAAGGTCCTCCTCGACGACGAGAACCTGTACGCCGCCAACATCGACCCGGTGGCGGTGCGCCGCGAGATCGGCATGGTGTTCCAGCGCCCGAACCCCTTCCCCACGATGTCGATCTTCGACAACGTGGCCGCGGGACTGCGGCTGAACGGCAACTTCAAGAAGAGCGAGCTCTCCGACATCGTCGAGAAGTCGCTCAAGGGCGCGAACCTCTGGAACGAGGTCAAGGACCGCCTGAACAAGCCGGGCTCCGGCCTCTCCGGTGGTCAGCAGCAGCGTCTGTGCATCGCCCGCGCGATCGCGGTCGAGCCGAAGGTGCTGCTCATGGACGAGCCCTGCTCGGCGCTCGACCCGATCTCGACCCTCGCCATCGAGGACCTGATCGGTGAGCTGAAGGAGCGCTTCACGATCGTCATCGTGACGCACAACATGCAGCAGGCGGCGCGGGTCTCCGACCGCACGGCGTTCTTCAACCTGGCCGCCGTCGGCCAGCCCGGCAAGCTGATCGAGATCGACGACACGGAGCGCATCTTCTCCAACCCGTCGGTCCAGGCCACCGAGGACTACATCTCGGGCCGCTTCGGCTGAGCCGTACCTGACCCCTCGCGGTGCTGCATGGCGGTGCCACCGCGAGGACGCAAAAGGGCCCGCCCCTGGCTCCCGGGGGCGGGCCCGACTTGCGCGTCTTCCTGCCCACCCGCCCACCCGACTCGGTTCGCCGAGAGGCGAGGCTTGGGGCGGGTGGGGATGCCGTCCGGCGGCTGCGGGCAGTGGTGGGGAGGGGCCGCAGAGGGTGGGGGGACCTGTTGTACGGCGGCTGCCGGCCGGTGGGGGCTCGTCGCGCAGTTCCTCCCCCAGCCTTCGGCCGGGGGTACCCCCAGCGCCCCTTTGGGGCGCTGTTGCGAGCGCGCTTTGAGATGTCAGCGGCCGCCGCCACAAGCCCCGCTCCGACGGATCACTCCCGTTGGCAGGTCCGGACCGCCCCGATCCATCCGCGCGCTGGCTGCCTGGGGACGCGTCCCTCCATCGACCGCCGCCATCACCCCCTGGGGGCGCTGGCCTCCAGGCGGACCGGGTCGGGTGGGTGGGGGGGACCGGTTACAGGAACGCCAGGTGCACGATGCCGTACGCCGCCGCTGCCACCAGTGCCGCCGCCGGCATCGTGATGAACCAGCCCAGGACGATGTTCTTGGCCACGCCCCAGCGGACCGCGTTCACGCGCTTCGTCGCGCCGACGCCCATGATGGCCGAGGTGATGACGTGGGTCGTGGAGATCGGCGCCTTGAAGAGGAACGCCGTGGTGAACATGATCGACGCGCCGGTCGCCTCGGCCGCGAAGCCCTGCGGGGGGTCGAGTTCGATGATCTTGCGGCCGAGGGTGCGCATGATGCGCCAGCCGCCCGCGTAGGTGCCGAGGGAGAGCATCACGGCACAGACGATCTTGACCCAGACCGGGATCGGGTCGCCGTACGTCTCATGGCCGGAAATCACCAGTGCCATCACGACGACGCCCATCGTCTTCTGGGCGTCCTGGAGGCCGTGGCCGAGGGCCATGCCGGCCGCCGAGACGGTCTGCGCTATCCGGAAGCCCCGCTTCGCCTTGTGCGGGTTGGAGCGGCGGAACAGCCACATGATGGCCGTCATGACCAGGTAGCCGAGGATCAGACCGACGACGGGGGACAGGAACATCGGGATGATGACCTTGTCGATGACGCCGTTCCAGAGCACCTCCGTGCCGCCGGCCAGCGCCGCGCCCACCAGGCCGCCGAACAGCGCGTGCGAGGAGGACGAGGGCAGGCCGAAGTACCACGTGACGAGGTTCCAGACGATCGCGCCGACCAGCGCCGCGAAGAGGATGCCCATGCCCGTGGAGCCCTTGGGGGTCTCGATCAGGCCCTCGCTGACGGTCTTGGCGACGCCGGAGCCCAGGAAGGCGCCCCAGAGGTTCATCACGGCGGCCATGGCGAGGGCCGCGCGCGGCGTCAGCGCCCGGGTGGAGACGGAGGTCGCGATGGCGTTCGCCGAGTCGTGGAAACCGTTCGTGTAGGTGAAGAAGAGCGCGACCAGGATGGTCACGACGAGCGCGAAGGTGTCCATCGACGGTTCAGGACTCCTTGACGGCGATGGTCTCCACCGTGTTCGCCACGTGCTCGAACGCGTCCGCCGCCTCTTCCAGGACGTCCACGATCTGCTTGAGCTTCAGCACCTCGATCGCCTCGTACTTGCCGTTGAAGAGATGGGCGAGAAGCTTGCGGTGGATCTGGTCCGCCTGGTTCTCCAGGCGGTTCACCTCGATCCAGTACTCGGTGAGGTTGTCCAGCGTGCGCAGGTGGGGCATGGCCTCGGCCGTCAGGTCGGCGGCCCGGGCCAGCACCTCGATCTGCTGCTCGACGCCCTTCGGCAGTTCCTCGACGTTGTAGAGGACGACCAGGTCGACGGCCTCCTCCATGAAGTCCATGATGTCGTCGAGGGACGACGCGAGGTTGTAGATGTCCTCGCGGTCGAAGGGCGTGATGAACGAGGAGTTCAGCTGGTGGAAGATCGCGTGCGTGGCGTCGTCACCCGCGTGTTCCGCTGCCCGCATACGCTCTGCGATCTCGGCCCGGGCGGACGGGTCCGCCCCGAGCAGTTCCATCAGGAGTTTCGAGCCCGTGACGATGTTGTCCGCGGACGCGGCGAACATGTCGTAGAAGCTCGTCTCCCTGGGGGTCAGACGAAAGCGCACTTGGGGTCCTCGGTATGCATGGGTTTCGGTCAGGGTGATGCTAAGCGCATCATCCGGCCACGGCTAATGGGCCGCCCTCCAGTTTCGCCCATCGGGCTTGGTGATCATGAAGGGGGCGTCCCGAGGGCCCTATACCCAGCAAAGTTCGTTACCATATACCCACCAGGGGTATATGAATCGACGATGCGGAGGACGCGATGACGACCACCGAGGCCGGCGCCACGACGCCCTCCGGAAGCGGAGCGCCGGCGACCACGCACGGCTACCACAAGCAGAAGGACGAGCACCTCAAACGGCTGCGCCGGATCGAGGGCCAGATCCGCGGTCTCCAGCGCATGGTCGACGAGGACACCTACTGCATCGACATACTCACCCAGGTCTCCGCCTCCACCAAGGCCCTGCAGTCCTTCGCCCTGCAACTCCTCGAGGAACACCTGCGGCACTGCGTCGCCGACGCGGCCGTCAAGGGCGGGTCGGAGATCGACGCGAAGGTCGAGGAGGCCACCCAGGCCATCGCCCGCCTGCTGCGGACCTGAGCGAGTCCGCCTCTGGACCTGACCGGCGGCTGGCCTGAATCAGCGGTTCTCGCGCTCCTCGGCCACGCGCAGCACCTCGTCGATGCTCTCCAGGCTGAGCCGGTCCTCGGCGGCCGACGCCGCGATGATCAGTTCTCCGCACAGCTCGATCTCGGCGAGGGCCACGTGGTCCTGAACTGCCGTACCGCCGACCGGAGCCACGTGCATCACCTCTTCTCTGCCGTCACCGACTCTCTAGAGTAGGCAGCGGTCTACACAACGCGCATGGCACGGACGGGCTAGTTCACAGGTTGTACAGAGCCGTTCCCTGACTAGTGCGTCGGCTGGTTTTCGGCGATCCGGCCCGCGTAGATGTCCTCGGAGCGTGGCAGTTTCACGTCCACCGGAGTGCCGAAACCGTACAGCAGGGTCGTCGAGGCGACCGCCACCGTGCCCTTGCCGCTGTCGTTGACGAAGCTGAACCGCTGCCGCAGTTTCCGGATCCGGCCCTGGTCGTCGAGGTACACGTCGAACGGGACCTCGGGAGTGGCGAACCCTTTCGCCGCGGCGGCCAGTGCGGCCCGGTCGCCGGCGGACGCCGAGCGGGCGGCGGCCGCGAGGTCGGCGGTGCCCCGGTAGTGCCGGACCTCGGTCCCGGCGAGGTCGGTCTCTCCCACGTAGGTCGCGGTACGGGTGCCGCGCAGCAACTCGGCAGCCGCGAAGGGGTCGGTCGCGCCGCCGGTGACCAGGTTGCCGTCGGAGAGGGTCGCGGTCTCCACGCGGACCCACTTGTCGGCGGGCACCCCGGCGCCCCGGTTCTTCATGAACAGCGCGCCCGGGGCGAGGAGTTCGGTGATCGGGCGGTGCTCCGAGGCACCGGCGGGGTCCTGCGGGAGGACGACCGTGAGCCTGCCGAGCTGCCGGTCGTAGTCGTAGACGCCCTTGCCGCGGATGGTGACGCGGGTGCCGCCGGTGGCCATCTCCATCGAGGTCGTGGCCTTGGAGGTACGGGTGGCGCGCAGGGTGTCCGCCGTCCGCTTGAGGAGGGTGACCGGGTTGTCGCCGGGGGAGCCGCCGACCCCTTCCGCCCTGGCGCCGCCACAGCCGGTGGCGCATGCGCCGAGGCCGACCACGAGCCCTACGGTGACGGCCGTCTTCCCAGCGCGCCAGTGCTGCCGCCGATCCATTGCCTGCCTACCCCCAGCCGGTACGTCCGTCACGGGTCCCGCGTCGTTCCGCTTAACGAGGGGTGGGTGGGGCCGTCACGCATACCAGCGCTTTACCGAGCGTGGGTAACGTTGTCGGGGTGGCGCAGGACGACGGTTCCGAGCGGGCTTTGCAGGGGCAGGAACATCACACGAGCATGGTCGAGCAGGGGCGGTTCTGTTTCGCCCGGTGCACGTGTGGGTGGCGGGGACCGGCGCGGCGGGCTAGAAGCCTTGCGCGGACGGACGGGGAAGGCCACAGAACCCAGCTGTGAGGCGGGGCCGGTGGCCGGACCGGCCCTAGCTCTCCAAGGCGCGCAAGGCGTCCGCGAGTTGGCGGCGGGACGAGATGCCGAGCTTGGCGTAGATGTGGGACAGGTGGTACTCGACCGTCTTCTGGCTGACGTAGAGCTCGGCCGCCGCTTCCTGGTTCGTGCGACCGCCGGCCACGACGTAGGCCACGGACAGTTCGCGTTCGGTGAGGGCCAGCAACTGGCTGGGGGCCTGCTGGGGTGCGGTGAGCCCGCTGGCCGCCAGGTGGGCGTCGCAGCGCTGCACGAACGGGGTGGCCCGCAGCGCGCTGAAACGGCCGTGCGCCGTGTTCAGCCACAACGCGGCCGTGCGCCGTGAGGCGGCCTTGGTGGCCAGCAGGAGTCTGCCGTAGGCCTGTTCCAGCAGAGCGCGGTGGAGCGGGGACGCGTCGGTGGGGTCCGCAGCGGCGACGGCGGCGACGCCCTGCTCGTAGACCTCCAGGGCGTCGTGCGGACGGCCCTGGGCCTCGGCGACGAGGCCGGTGAGTCTGGCCACCACCACCCCGAGGTAGCCGGTGCCGTCGAACGCCTGCCGCATGTCGTGCAGCGCGGCCGCGGCGGCTTCCGGCTGTCCGCAGCCGGTGAGGGCTTCGACGAGCAGCGACTGCTGCCAGAGCCCGAACGGCTTGTACCGGAGCCGGATCCCGCCGCCCGCCGAGTCCGGCGTGCCGTCGAGCAGCGGGGTGAGCGCGCGCAGCATCGCCGGGTGGTCGGCCCGGGCCTGCGCCAGGGTGGCACCGGCGAGCGACCAGTAGACGATCTCGGTCGACGCGCCGAGGCTCTTCGCGAGGCGTGCGAGGTTGTCGACGTGGTGCAGGGCGGCGTCCCACTCGCCCCGGCCGGCCAGCACGCAGACGGCCGAGAAGCGGGCCGCCGCGTCGCCGAGCAGCTGGTCGTGGGTGGCCGCCACCGCGAGCGCCCGGTCCGCCACCGACTCGCTCTCGTTCCAGTCGCCCGCGAGGTAGTGGACGACGGACAGCAGGGCGAGCGTGAGCGGGCCCATCTTGGCGCCGGCGCCCTGCCGGTCGCGCGCCGCCGCGGTCTGCAGATCGGCGCGCGCGGGGACGAGTTCGCCGAGGAAGAGCCGCAGGACTCCGCGGGTGGCGAGCGTGTCGAGGCTGTGGTCGGGGACCGCCGAGCCGTCGTCCGGCAGGTGTGTGAGGTCCTCGAGGGCGGCACGCGGGCCCCGATGCCAGAGCCGTCCGGTGGCCAGGGCGGCCCGGGTGAAGTCCGTGGTGGCCGGGTCCAGATCGCCGATCGCGAGGGTCCGGCGGGCGACCTCCACCGTCTGGGCGCCGCGGCCGTGCCAGAGGGTGATGTTGGCGAGGAAGGTGCCCGCCAGCACGGCGACCCAGTCGGCGGCCGGCTGCGCCAGGGCGTCCTGCCAGGCCCCCTCGAGGTGGGCCTCGGCGGCGGCGAACTGGCCCGCCATCATGTCCATCACGCCCAGCACGCAGCTTCGCAGCGGACCCGGAGCACACTCCTCGACCTGCGGCCGCAGCTTGGCGGACCAGCCGGGCTGCATGGTGAGCAGCGACTGGGCGCAGGCGGTCAGGAGCCGCCGCTCGTGCTCCTCGCGGTTCTCCGACAGCGAGGAGGCCCACAGCAGCCGGGTGGCGGCCAGGGCGTTGCGCCCGTTCGCGGCCTCCCGCATGCCGGACTCCTCCAGTTCGTCGGCGAGGCGGGCGTCGGGGCCGCCGGCCGCGGCGACCCGGTGCGCCCAGCCGGCGGCCGTGCTGACGACGGCCGCCGCGCCGGCGTGCAGGGCCCGGCGCCGTTCGGGAGTGAGCGTCTCGTAGACGGCGTCGCGGTGCAGGGCGTGTACCAGGGCGACGGGGCTCTGGTGTTCCATCGGCCACCACTGGGCGAGCCCCGACGCCAGCGCGGGGCCGAGGGCGCGGACCGGATCCGCGACCCCGGCCAGTTGTCCGGCCGTCGCCAGCGGCACCCGCGCGTCCAGCACCGCCATCGCCGCGAGCAGGTCGCGCGAGCCCTTCGGGAGGCGGTTGAGCTGGGCCCGGATCCCGACCCGCAGTGAGGGCGGCACCGGCCAGCGCTCCAGCACGCCGTCGTGGAGCGCCGCGGCGGGCACCTCGGCCAGCACCATGCGGACGTACAGCGGATGTCCCTGGGTGTAGGTGTACAGCCGCTCGATCAGGCCCGCCGCCAACTGGCCCTCCACCAGCCCCTGGGCGAGCTGGGCCACCTCGCCGTCGCCGAGGCCGCGCAGCTCCAGCTTGACCGCGCGGTCCAGGGACCGCAGCAGCCGGTCCAGGGGCTCCGCCGAGGCCTCCGCGTCCGGGCGGGTGGCCACCACGGTCAGCACCCGGTCCGCCCACAGGCGCCGCAGCACGAAGCCCAGGGCCTGGATCGACAGCCGGTCCGCCCAGTGCAGGTCGTCCACCACGACGGCGACCGGCCGCCCGGACTCCTGGAGCGCGCCCAGCAGGAGCAGCAGCTGCCCGCCGACCGCATGGGGGGTCGCTCCGGCCGGCGGCTCCCCGGCCAGCAGCGGGAACTGCGCGAGCAGTTCGCGGTCCACCCGCCGGGTCAGCTGACCGATGACCCCGCCCGAGAAGCCCGTCTCCGAGGCGTCGGCGGTGGCCCACAGGACGGTGTGGTCCGCCAGCGAGGCGGCGAACCGGCGCAGCAGAGCGCTCTTGCCGATCCCGGCCTCTCCTTCGACCACCGCGAGCCACGACTCCCCGGCCCGCACCCGGTCGGCGCACTCCGCCAGCCGGGCCGACTCACCGAGGCGGCCCACGAACAGACCCTCCGAACCAGCGCGCTCCAACACGAACCTCCGGGGGCTGGGCCTGCCGCAACCCGCAGGATACCGCCAGGAGATGGCCATTCGGGGCACAAGATCGTCAAGCCACCGGCAATCGCACGCCGTTCAGTGCCCGCGCGGGGGTGGCGAACCGCCCCGACCCCAGCGGCCCGCGTGCCCCGGGACTGTGGCCCCACCCCGATTCGAACGGCACCGCCCGAGTGGTGTGGTGAGCCGAGGCAAATCCGCCTGTTCCTTCTCCCAGGAGTTGCCCGTGCGACACCTCTCCGCTGTGTCCACCCCGAGAGCCCTGACCCTGCTGGCGACGGCCGCCGCGCTCGGCCTCACCTCCGCCGGGGCCACCCAGTACGCCACCGCCGCACCGGCCACCCGAGCCGCCGCCGTACAGGAGGACCTGCCGGCCGGCTTCACCCAGCACAAGACACAGGTCGGTGCGCTCGGCCTCAACTACGTGATCGGCGGGCACGGTCCGACCCTGGTCCTCCTGCACGGCTACCCGCAGACCTGGTACGAGTGGCGGCACATCATGCCCGCGCTCGCCGAGCACTACACGGTCATCGCCCCCGACCTGCCCGGCGCCGGCCGCAGCGACGCCCCGGCGGCCGGCTACGACAAGAAGAGCATGGCCGCGGACATCCACGGCCTGCTCGCCAAGATCGGCCGGGACAAGGACATCCGGCTGGTCGGGCACGACATCGGCACGATGGTCGCCTACTCCTACGCCGCCGCGCACCCCGCCGACGTGAAGAAGCTCGTGCTCAGCGAGGCCCCGATCCCGGACCCGAGCATCTACACCTTCCCGTCGCTGACGGCGAACGGCCCCGGCGCCTGGCACTTCGGCTTCTTCGCCCTCGGCAACGGCCTGCCCGAGGACCTCATCCAGGGCCGCGAGGAGGTGTGGACGGACCGGTTCATCGACGACCTGGAGGTCCACAAGGGCGCGGTCACCCCCGACGAGGTCGCCGTCTTCGCCGGCTACCTGAAGGACCCGGCCCATCTCAAGGCGAGCCTGGCCTGGTTCCGGACGCTGCCGCAGGACATGAAGAACGACGCCGTCTACCGGAAGACCAAGCTCACCATGCCGGTGCTCGCGATCGGGGCCGACGGCAGCCTCGGCGACTCCGTGGCCGAGCAGGTCAAGAAGTACGCGACCCATGTCACCGGGGTCGTCGTCCCCGATTCCGGCCACTGGCTCTACGAGGAACACCCGGCGGAGACGACCGGGATCCTGCTCACCTTCCTGAAGGGACGGTCATGACCTCTCCACACACGGCCGCGGAACCGTTCTGGTTCCTCGGCGGACAGGCCCGCGTGCTGGTGCCCAGCCGGGCGACCGGCGGATCGATCAGCGTCATGGAGTTCACCGACGCCGCGGGCCACGCACCCCCGCTGCACATACACGACGACGAGGAGGAGGTCTGGATCGTCCTGGACGGCAAGGTGACCTTCTTCGTAGGCGACCAGAAGTTCGACCTCGAACCCGGGCAGGCCGCGCACGGCCCGCGGGGTGTCGCGCACAGCTACCTCGTGCGCAGCAAGTCCGCCCGGCTGGCCACCGTCTTCTCGCCGGCCAACGTCGAGGACTGGTTCGTGGCCAACGGCACGCCGGTGTCCAGCGTCGACGAAGCCCCGGCCGCCTTCGACATCGGCGCGATCATCGCCTCGGCGCAGGCGTACCGCGTACGGGTCGCGGGACCTCCGCCCACCGAGTAGCACCGCTCAGGGCCGGGCCTCGGCGTCCAGCACGGACGTCAGCTGACGCCGTGAGGTGACGCCGAGCTTCCGGAAGACCTTGCCGAGGTGGTACTCGACGGTCGAGACGCCGATGAACAGCCGGACCGCGATGTCGGCGTTCGTGACCCCGCCGGCCGCGAGCCGGGCCACCTCCCGCTCCCGGGGCGTCAGTTCGCGATCGGCCGACGCGGTGTGGGTGCGGACCCGTTCGCCCGTGACCGCGAGCTCGGTGCGGGCCCGCTCGGCGAAGGCCACTGCCCCCATGCCGGTGAACATCCGGTGGGCCGTGCGCAGGTGGTCCCGGGCGTGGCCGCGCCGTTTGCGCCGCCGCAGCCACTCGCCGAACAGCAGATGGGACCGGGCCGCCTCGGTGGCGACCTCGGTGCGGCCGAGCAGCTCCACGGACTCGGCATAGTACGCCTCCGCCTGGTCGTCGTCGGCCATCAGCGCCCGGCAGCGGGCCAGCAGGCCCCTCGCCCAGGGAGTGCCGCTCACCGCCGCGCGCTCCTCCAGACGGGCCAGTGCCGCCTTCGCCGCGCGGTGGTCGCCGCTGCGCACGCCGGCCTCGACCACCTCGTGGAGCACCCGGCTCCCCGTGCCCGGGCGGTCCTTCTCCAGCGCCACGCGCGCGCAGGCCAACGCCTGCGGATAGCGTCCGAGGCTCGTCTCCAGCACGGCCAGACAGGTCCGGGCCCGGTCGCCGAAGTCGTCGTTGCCGTGCTGCCTCACCCAGACCTCCGCGATCTCGGCCGCGGCCGCCCGCGTCTCGGCCTCCCGGCCGCTCCAGGCCAGCAGCTCGATCCGGTGGGCGGGCCCCTGCGGGGGCAGGCCCATGCCGGCGGCCAGCTCCGCGGCCTCCTCGAAGCCGGCCCGGGCCGCGCCGAACCGGCCCGCCCGCACGTCCCACAGGGCCCGGACCATCAGAGCGGTCTGGAGGGCGCCCTGCGCGCCGGTGTCCCGGCCGTGGCCGACCAAGCGGGTGCAGGCCTCCCGTCCGCCCGCCTCGTCCCACACGTCCTCGGCCGCGAACAGGGCGAGCACCGCCAGCGGAACACCGTTCCCGTCCGGCGCCGCCTCGCTTCCGAACGCCTCGCCTCCCAATGCCTCGTTTCCGATGGCCCCGTTTCCGATGGCCCCGTTTCCGAATGCCTCGTTTGCGAATGCCTCGTTTGCGAATGCCTCGTTTCCGATGGCCCCGTTTCCGATCGCCTCGGTTCTGATGGCCTCGCTCCCGAACGCCTCGCCTGCGAAAGCCCGGAGCGCCTGCCGCAACAGCGGCACGGCCGACGGGTAGTCGGCGTGCAGCCGCGCGGCGAGGCCCCTGAGCAGGAGATCGGCGGGCGCGGAACCCGCCGACCGCATCGCCGGGGACGCCAGCACCGCGGCTGCGAACTCGTACGGCGTGGTGCCACCGTCGGTGGCGTCGGTGCCGTCGGTGCTGCCGTGGCCCACCACCGTTGCGGCGAGCCCCTCGATCAGCAGCCGGCGGGCCAGCGGGGCGTCGGCCTCGGCGACGGAGTCGGCCGCGTCCAGCAGGCGGGCCGGTACGCCCGTCAGCCGAGCGAGGTACAGGTCCACCCTCGCCCGCGTCTGCCGGACGCGGGCGCGCAGCAGGGCGTCGGCGGGGCCCAGTTCGGTCTCGGCCCGGTCCAGGGCGGCCTGTGCGGACACCGGATTCCCGAGTGCGAGGTGGGCGCGGGCGGCGGCGAGGAACCGCGGGGCCCGGTCGGTGGGGGACAACTCGGCCGCACGGGAGAGGAACGCCGCCTGTGCGCCGGGTCCGCCGCCGGCACGTGCCTGGGGCGCGGCCGCTTCGAGTTCGTCGGCGACGTCCGCGTCGAGTCCGACCGTCGCCTCGGCGCGATGCCATGCCCGGCGGTCCGGGGCGCGCGCCGGGTCGGTGACCGCGGCGAGCGCCGCGTGCACGAGCCGGCGGTCCGCGGCCTCGGCGCCCCAGTAGACGGCGGACCGGAACACCGGGTGCCGGAACCCGGTCGGGTGGTCGCGGGTGAGGACACCCGCGGACATGGCCGCGTCCGCGGCGTGCGCGGGTACGCCGAGATACCCGGCCGCACGCCAGCGTTCCACCGGTTCCTGCGGCGAAGCCGCCGACATGACCAGCAGAAGTGTCCGGGTCTCGGCGGGCAGGGCGCGGACCCGGCGCAGATGGTGAGCTCGGAGCGGGGCGGGGACCGGCAGCGCCACGGGCAGCGGCGCGGTGCCGGAGAGCTGCTCCGCGGTCAGTGTGCCGGTGAGCCGGAGCAGCGCCAGCGGGTTGCCGCCGGTCTCGGCGGCGATCCGGTCGGCCACCCCCGGATCGAGCCGTCCACAGCTGTGCGCCGCGAGCAGGTCGCGGGCGTCGGCCGGGGACAGCCCCGTCAGGGACACGACGGGTATCCCGTCGAACGGGCTCGGCTCGTCACGGTCGTCGCGGCCGGCGAGCACCAGGCCGACGGCGTCGCCGTGCAGACACCGGCCGACGAACGCCAGTACGTCGGCCGACTCGCGGTCCAGCCACTGCACGTCGTCGACCAGCACAAGCAGCGGGTGGGCCGAGGCGGCGTCGGCGAGCAGCGTGAGGGTCGCCAGGCCGACCAGGTAGCGGTCGGCGACGGCCCCGGGCACCAGGCCGAACGCGGCGCCGAGGGCCTCGCGCTGCGGCGGCGGAAGCGTGTCGAGGCCGCCAAGGAAGGGCCGGAGCAGACTGTGCAGGGCCGCGAAGCCGAGCCCTGCCTCCGAGCGCACCCCGGCGATCCTGACGACCCGGTGGTCAGGGCACGTCCCGGCCAGCCGGTCCAGCAGCCGGGTCTTGCCGATGCCGGGCTCACCGACCAGCAGGACCGCGCCGCTTTGCCCTTCCCGCGCATCGGTCACATGGCGGGCGAGCAACCGCAGTTCCTCGTCACGGCCGACGAGCGGAACCCGGCGGAGGGTCCGAGCGTGCGCGAGCGGAAGTCCGGTCATGCCCGAACCCAAGCACCTGCCGCCGTTCGACTCCCCAGGGCCGGACCCCAGTCGGACCCTGGTTCCGTCGAGCCCCCTAGGGCCTGTCCGACAATTCCCGCCTGCCTCGCGGCGCCATGCACGCACTCTCGACGCACCGGGCCCTGACCCAAGTACGTCCAGTACGTGGATCAGGGCCCGGCACGCCGAGAGCACGCACCTGACGCCGCGAGGCCGCCCTCCGGGCGACGACTGGAATTGTCGGACAGGCCCTAGGGGGTGCGGTGCAGCGAGGCCAGCAGCTCGTCCACCAACTCCGCGTCCCGCGGCTGGGTCAGGCGCTGCCGGGCGTCCGCCGGGCGGAGCCACAGGATCCTGTCCACCTCGTGGTTCGGGGTGAAGTGGCCCTCGCCCGCCTCGCCGGCCCAGTAACGGACCTCCTTGGGGCGGCCGTTGGCGTAGTAGAGGGCGGTGGAGAGTTCGCTGCCGAGGACGGCGGTGTAGCCGGTCTCCTCCGCCACCTCGCGCAACGCGCCCGCGCTCGCCTCCTCGCCACGCTTGAGCTTGCCCTTGGGGTGGGACCAGTCGTCGTACTTGGGGCGGTGGACGAGGCAGACCTCCAGGCCGCCGTCGACCGGGGAGCGGCGCCACAGGACGCAGCCCGCCGCCAGCACCGGGGTGTCGGTCACACGGCCTCCACCCGCTGCTTCTGCCACGCCTGCTGGAACGCGAACCTGGCAGCCTCCACCTCGTGCCGCTGGTCGGCGTGGAGGACACCGAGGGCGTAGGCCGTCGCGGGGGCGATGCGCGGGGTGCGGGCCGCTGCCGCCGCCGCGGCGGCAGCTTCCGAGGCGTCCCGGTGCCGGTTGAGGGCCTGTCCGGCCGCGAGCAGCCGTACGTCCACGGGTGCGCCCTCGCCGCACAGCACCTCGCGGGCGTAGCGGTGCAGGCGCAGCAGGAGGCGGACCTGGTGCCAGGGGCCGTCCTGGGGGTGCGGGGCCGGGTCCGGGGACAGGCCGTGGACCAGGGCCTCCGCGTTGTAGGGGTGGCCCGCGGTGACCAGGGGAAGCGCGGTAATGGCGTCGGTGAGGCGCTCCTCGGCCGCCGACGCCAGCGGGCGCAGGTCGGTCGAGGGCGCCGCGGGCGTCAGCGGGACCTCGCTGGCGAGCACCGCGACCTTGTCGGCGACCGCGTGGAAGCGGGCGGAGCCGAGCGCCTGGAGGGCCGTGGAGTGGGCCCGGGTGCGGGCGAGGGTGAGCTGGCGGTCGAGGAGGGCGCCCGCTTTGGCCGCGCCCACCGTGAGGTTGCCGCGCTCGGGCACCGCCTCCGAAGTGGCCTGGCTGGGCAGGGATGTCGAGCCGGAGAGGCGGTGCAGCGCCAGCAACAGGCGCTCCAGCCGGGCCTCGTAGGCGTGCTCAAGGCCCAACGTGCCCGACAGCCAAGCCAGTTCGGGGCGGATCTCCTCGGACCAGTCGGCCTCCAGGAGTGGTCGGAAGGTGTGCAGGCTGCCGCTGATGCGCCGGGCCGAGCGGCGCAGGGCGCGGGCCGCGTCGACGGACTCCTCCGTCGCGCTCACCGTCCCGGTCTCCCGGTGCAGGCGCAGCGCGCGGAGGAACTCCGTGGCCTGGGCGCGCAGGTAGCCCGCGAGGGCGTCCCCGGTCGTCACCCGGGCCGTCGGGTCCGTCGGTTCAAGGTGTTGCTGTGCCACGCCGGCGCCTCCGGGCGTCTATGAGCATCTCCTGGATGTTGCGCAGGGGCTGGCCGTCCGCGTCGGTCGCGTGCCGGGTCCATTCGCCGTCCGGGCCCAGGTGCCAGGAGGAGGTGGAGTCGGACATGCCGGATTCGAGGAACCGGTTGAGCGCGGCCCGGTGAGCCGGGTCGACGACCCGGACCAGCGCCTCTATCCGGCGGTCGAGGTTGCGGTGCATCATGTCGGCGCTGCCTATCCACACCTCGGGCTCGCCGCCGTTGCCGAACGCGAAGACCCGGGAGTGCTCCAGGAAGCGGCCGAGGATCGAGCGGACCCGGACGGTCTCCGACAGGCCCGCGACACCCGGGCGGATCGCGCAGATGCCGCGCACCCAGATGTCGACCGGCACGCCCGCCATGGAAGCGCGGTACAGGGCGTCGATGATCGCCTCGTCCACCATCGAGTTGACCTTGATGCGGATGAACGCGGGGCGGCCGGCCCGGTGGTGCTGTATTTCCTTCTCGATGCGCGCGATCAGGCCGTCGCGCAGCGACTTGGGGGCCACCAGCAGGCGGCGGTAGGTCTCCCGGCGGGAGTAGCCGGAGAGCCGGTTGAACAGGTCGGACAGGTCCGCGCCGACCTGCGGGTCGGCGGTGAGCAGGCCGAGGTCCTCGTACAGGCGCGCGGTCTTCGGGTGGTAGTTGCCGGTGCCCACGTGGCTGTAGCGGCGGAGCGTCTCGCCCTCCTGGCGGACCACCAGGGACAGCTTGCAGTGGGTCTTCAGACCGACCAGGCCGTAGACGACGTGGCAGCCGGCCTCTTCCAGGCGCTTGGCCCACTTGATGTTGGCGTGCTCGTCGAAGCGGGCCTTGATCTCGACCAGGACGAGGACCTGCTTGCCGGCCTCGGCGGCGTCGATGAGCGCGTTGACGATCGGGGAGTCGCCGGAGGTCCGGTACAGGGTCTGCTTGATCGCGAGGACGTCCGGGTCCTCGGCGGCCTGCTCGACGAAGGCCTGCACGGAGGTGGAGAAGCTGTCGTACGGGTGGTGCAGCAGCACGTCCCGCTCGCGCAGTGCGGCGAATATGTCGGGCGCGGACGCCGACTCGACCTCGGCGAGGTCGCGGTGGGTGCCCGCGATGAACTTGCGGTACTTCAGCTCCGGACGGTCCAGGCTCGCGATGCGGAACAGGCCGGTGAGGTCGAGCGGTCCGGGCAGCGGGTACACCTCGGCCTCGGAGATCTTCAGCTCGCGCACCAGCAGGTCCAGGACCTCGCGGTCGATGGACTCCTCGACCTCCAGGCGCACCGGCGGCCCGAAGCGGCGTCGCATGAGCTCCTTCTCCAGGGCCTGGAGCAGGTTCTCCGCGTCGTCCTCCTCGACCTCCAGGTCCTCGTTCCGCGTCAGCCGGAAGGCGTGGTGCTCCACGACCTCCATGCCCGGGAACAGCTCCTCCAGGTGGGCGGCGATGACGTCCTCGATCGGGACGTACCGGCCCGGGGAGCTCTCCAGGAAGCGGGACAGCGACGGCGGCACCTTCACGCGGGCGAAGTGCTTGTGACCGCTGACCGGGTTGCGGACGACCACGGCCAGATTCAGGGAGAGGCCCGAGATGTACGGGAAGGGGTGCGCCGGGTCGACCGCCAGCGGGGTCAGCACCGGGAAGATCTGGTGCCGGAAGAGCGTGAAGAGCCGCGCCTGCTCCTTCTCGGTCAGCTCGGCCCAGCGGACCAGGTGGATGCCCTCCTCCGCGAGTGCGGGGGCGACGTCCTCGTGGTAGCAGGCGGAGTGCCGGGCCATCAGCTCGCGGGAGCGGGCCCAGATCATCTCCAGCACCTCGCGGGGCTGCAGCCCGGAGGCGGAGCGGGTGGCCACACCGGTGGCGATCCGGCGCTTCAGGCCCGCCACCCGGACCATGAAGAACTCGTCCAGGTTGCTCGCGAAGATCGCCAGGAAGTTCGCCCGCTCCAGCAGCGGCGTGTCCGGGTCCTCCGCCAGCTCGAGAACCCGCTCGTTGAACGCGAGCCAGCTGCGCTCCCGGTCGAGGAAGCGCCCCTGGGGCAGCAGGGCCCCGTCGACCTGCGTCTCCTCGTACGTGTCGAGGTCGGCGTCGATGTCGGGTTCCAGGTCGGAGACCACGGCGGCCACGGTGTGCGGGCGGTGTGCGGCTATGGAGCCCACGGAGGGCTGGGCGTGCTGAACCTCGGCTGCCTGGGTGTTCTGCTGACTCATGACACCATTCTTCCGCGCCCGGGGCGTGACAGGCGCGTCGGAACGTGCGGGTGGGAGCTGGACGACCCCGTTTCCCGCGGACCCCTCGGGGGGCGGCGAAGGCTCTGGCACGGCGGGCTTCATTGCCTGAGCGTCGCAAGTCCGTCTGAACCATTGGTTACGAAGACATGGCGTATGGGATAGCGGAGGGCGGCTCGCCGACGTCTGTGATCAGCCCCGGCAGGCCTTCGGGATCACGAAAGCGACGATCCTGTACGACCTTCCCACCGGCCCCGTACGTCCTTCCCCCGTCCGGGGTACGCCCGGGACCGACGGTCCCTCAGCGGGCCCGGCGGCGCAAGAGGAGGAAGGCGCCGGCCGTGGCCGCGGCGGTCAGTGCGAGCACCATCGCGGTGGCGCTGAGATGAACGGCCCAGAAGCCGTGCAGCGGGCCGTGCAGCGGCTTCCACGCCGCGCGCAGATACAGCCTGGTCACCAGGGTCACCGCGGCGGCCGCGCCGAGCGCCGGGAGGGTGCGGCGCAGCGCGATCCCGGCGAGGGCGCCGACGGCGAGGCCGAGCAGGAGCAGGGCCGGCAGCAGCGGTCCGCGCGGGATGAAGACACGGTCCCAGGTCCAGTTCGTGACCAGGGCGCCCTGGTCGGAGCTCCACACCCAGCCGAAGGCCAGCGCGAGCAGCCCACCCCCGGCGACCAGCGGGAGGGCGGCCGCGATCAGCCTGTCGGCCAGCCAGCGGGCCGGGGACACGGACTGGGTCCAGGCGAGCCGGGCGGTTCCGGACTCCAGCTCCCGGCCGATCAGCGCCCCGCCGGCCCAGGCGGCGACGGCGACGCAGGAGTAGGTGAGGGCTTCACCGAGGAAGTTGAAGACGTTGTCGGCGTCGGTGAACGCCGTGTAGTCGCAGCTGGGGAGGGCGCCCTCGGCGGAGTAGTGGAAGCCCTGGCAGGCCCGCTCGGCCGGCACCTCCGAGAGGTGCAGCCAGAGCAGCCCGCCCGTTCCGAGCAGCACGAACACGGCCCAGACGAGCAGCGCCGGGCGGTGCAGCCGGCGCAGCGAGCGGTGGGGCGCGGGCGCCGGGCGCGCGGCGGTGAGGGCGGTCATGCGGGGGACTCCGTGCGGTGCTTGAGGAGGCGGAAGGAGAGGAGGGTGGCGAGGACGGCGACGGCGAGGACGATCGCGGTCTCGGTGAGGTGCAGGGGCCAGTAGTGGGAGGGGGGCTGGTAGGTGGCGAAGCGGCTGTTGCCGTCCCCGCCCTCGCGCACCAGCCAGAAGCCGTCGGGGATGTCCCAGGCGTGCGGCCCGGTGCGGGTGAGGGGCGGCCACAGGCGGAAGCGGTAGATGGTCAGCACGGCGTTGAGCAGCCACATCGCCCCGGCGGCGGCCCCGAGCGCGGCCAGTGTGCGGCGCAGCAGCAGGCCGGTGAGGGTGCCGACGGCGAGCGCGCACAGGGCGTACGCGACCAGCAGTGGGCCGCGCGCCATGAACGCCATGTTCCAGGTCCAGTCGGACTCCCAGGTCAGGTCCGGGTGGGCGGCGAAGGCCCAGCGGAACACCAGGATCAGGACCGTGCCGCCGACGGTGACCGCGAGCGCGGGCAGCGCGAGCTTGGCGGTCAGCCAGCGGACCGGGGTGATGCCCTGCGTCCAGGCCAACTGCGCGGTTCCGGACTCCAGTTCACGGCCGATGAGGGCGCCGCCCGCGAAGGCGGCGACGGCGACGAAGCCGTAGCCGATCAGGTCACCGGCCCAGTTCAGCTGCATCGGATAGTCGAGCAGGAGGTACGGACGGTCGCAGGCGTCGACGCAGGGCAGGCCCTGCAGGTCCGGGTCCTTCGCGGTGACCTCGGTCAGCCACACCAGCCAGCCGCACATCCCCACCACGAACACGGTCCAGGTCAGCAGCGCCGGCCGGTGCAGCCGCAGCACGGTCCGGGGCAGGCCGCCGCGGGTCAGGGGCAGGGTGCTCATCGGGCGGCCGCCTTGCCGGTCAGGCGGCGCAGGACCGCGAAGCAGGCGAGGGTGAGCAGGGCCGTCACGGTGAGGAGGAGGGCCGTGGCGGTCAGCTGGAGCGGCCAGTAGTGGGAGTAGGGGTGGTATGTGACATGGTACTGAGCCGCGTTCCCGCCCTGGCTCACCGTCCAGGAGCCGGCGGGCGATGCCACATCGCCATGTCCGCTGCGGCCCAGGGTCGGCCACAGATGGGGCAGCAGCACCAGGGTGGTGCCCCAGACCGCGCCCGTCAGCAGCAGGCCGACGCCCAGCGCGGGCAGCGACCGCCGCAGCATCAGCCCCGCCAGCGCGCCCGCCGCGAGCCCGGCCAGGGAGAGGGCGACGAGGGTGGGGCCGCCGGTGTGGAAGGTCCCGACGTCGTACCAGTCCTTGGCGCTGTGGATACGGCCACGGCCCGCGGCCCAGGCCAGATGATGCAGCCAGGCCAGCAGGCCCGTCCCCGCCGTGACGAGGGCGGCCGGGGCGGCCAGCCGCACGGTGAGCCAGCGGCCCGGGGTGCTGGACTGGGCCCAGGACAGCTGGGCGGTGCCGGATTCCAGCTCCCTGCCGAGGAGCGCGCCGCCCGCCCAGGCGCCGATGAGGAAGGGCACCGCGGCCGCGGCCAGGGTGGCGTAGTTGTACCAGTCCTTGTAGCGCAGGATCGCGCTCTGGTCGTACGCGCACGTGGTGTTGAACGCGCAGTGGTTGTACTGCCGCCAGCCCTCGGCCGCCGCGTCGGCGAACGGGCCCTGCAGCAGGATCAGCACGGTGGCGGTGAGGAGGGCCAGGGCCGCCCAGACGTACAGCGCGGGGCGGTGCAGGCGCAGCAGCCAGCGGGTCAGCTGGGGCCTGGCGGTGGGCGCCGGTGCCGGTGCCGGTGCGGACAGGGCGGTCACGCGAGGACCTCCTCGGTCGGGGCCAGGACCGGGGCCCCGGGGTTGCGGAGGTGGGCGAGGACCAGTTCCTCCAGGGAGGGGGTGCCGGTGCGCCAGTCGGCGGGGAGCGGGCCGGAGGGGCGGATCAGGGCGCTGAGCTGGCGGCCGGTGGCGCGGGACTCGACGACGGTGTGCGGCGTGAGGTCGGCGTCGGCGCCGGTGGCGACCCGGGTGTGGGCGGCCAGCAGGTCGTCGATCTCGCCGGCCAGCCGGACCCGGCCGCCGCCGATCAGCAGCAGGTGGTCGCAGGAGTCCTCCAGTTCGGCGACCACGTGCGAGGACATCGCGATGGTGGTGCCGTGCTGGGCGGCCTGCACCATCAGCACGCCCATCAGCTCGTGCCGGGCGAGCGGGTCGAGGTCGGCCATCGGCTCGTCGAGGAGGAGCAGTTCGGGCCGCTTGCCGAGGGCGAGGGCGAGCGCGACCCGGGTGCGCTGGCCGCCGGAGAGGGCGCGGACCCGGGACTTCGGGTGCAGGTCCCCGGCGGCCACGACCTCCTGGGCGGCGGCCGCGTCCCAGCGCCCGGGGTTGAGGTCGGCGCCCATCTCCAGCGTCTCGGCGACCGTGAGCTGCGGGTAGAGCGGCTTGTCCTGGGCGACGTAGCCGACCCGGGTGCGGGCTCCGGCCGGGGTGGTGCCGAGGACGGTCAGCCCGCCCTCGGTGGCGCCGAGCAGACCGGCGGCGAGGGCGAGGAGCGTGGACTTGCCCGCCCCGTTGGGGCCGACGACGGCACAGACCCGCCCGGCCGGGAGCCGGAAGGTGCAGTCGCGCAGCGCCCAGCCCCCGCGCCGGCCGAACCGCTTGCCGAGCGCGGACGCCGCTATCGCGGTGTCGGTCATGAACTCTCTCCTTGGAAGTGCTTCTCGTGCACGGCGAAGTGCGTCTCGAGTACGGCGGTGAAGAGTGCGGCCACGTCGTCGCGGTCCAGGCCGGCCGCGCGGGCCCGGGCGGCCCAGTCGTCCAGCTCCCCGTGCAGGGGGGACTCGGCGGCCGGGGCGGCGCCGAGCGAGCGCTTCACGAAGGTGCCGAGGCCGCGCCGGGCCTCGACCAGGCCCTCGCGCTCCAGCTCCCGGTAGGCCTTCAGGACCGTGTTGGGGTTGATGGCGGTGGCCTCGACCACCTCACGGGCGGTGGGCAGCTTGTCTCCCGGCTGAAGGTGCCCCAGGCGCAGGGCCTGCTTGGTCTGCTGGACGATCTGGACGTAGGTGGCGACGCCGGAGCGCCGGTCGATGCGGTACTCGACCACCCGTACAACCACCCTTTCACTAATTGAGTAGTGAAAGGGTGGTGCAAGATTCTCCGGAAAGTCAAGGCCGGTTCCGTGAACCGATCGGCCGGGCCCGTGCGATGAGGAGACGTGAGCGGAACGAGAAGCGACGGGGAGCTGCTGCGCGCGGTCGCGGCGGATTCGGACCGGCGCGCCTTCGAGGAGCTGTACCGGCGGTACGCGCCGTGGCTGACCGCGCGGCTGCGCGGCCGGTGCGCGGACCCCGCGGTCGTGGACGACGTCGTGCAGGAGACCTTCCTCGCGGTGTGGCGGGGGACCGCCCGGTACCGCGAGGACGTCGAGAACGCCGACGCGGCCGGGTGGCTGTGGCGGATCGGGTCGCGGCGGCTGGTCGACGCGCTGCGCGGCGACGGGGCCCGCGGCCGGCTGCGGCAGGCGCTGGCCCGGCTGCGCCACCGGGACGAGGCCTCGGCGGAGGAACGCGTGCTCGCGGGGGTGGAGCACGGGGACCTCGCCGGGGCCCTGGTCCGGCTCTCGCCCGAACTGCGGGCGGTGCTCCAGGCGACGGTGATCGACGGACTGACCACCCGGGAGGCCGCGGTCCTGCTCGGCATCCCGCCCGGGACGGTCAAGACCCGCGCGATGCGGGCGCGCAAGCAGCTGCGGGAGGAGCTGGCATGACCTGGCACATGTCTCAAGAGGATCTACGGGCGTACGCGCACGGCGAGTTGGCGCCGCCGCTGCTGTGGTCGGCCGACACCCATGTCGGCTCCTGCGCCGACTGCCGCGCGGTGCTCGCGTCGGTGTCCGACCCGGTCGCGCTCGACGCCGGCTGGGAGCGCCTGGACGCCGAACTGGACGCGCCGAAGCCCGGCTTGGGCGAACGGCTGCTGGCCCGCGCCGGCGTTCCGGAGCCCACCGCGCGGCTTCTCACCGCCACCCCGGTGCTGCGCCGCTCCTGGCTGGTGTCGGTGGCGTTCGTGCTGGCGGCGACGGTCCTCGTGGTCCACGCGGTGGACGCCCCGGCCCTGTTCCTGGCCCTCGCCCCGCTGCTCCCGCTCGCCGCGGTGGCCCTGTCGTACGGACCGGTCCTCGACCCGACGTACGAGATCGCCGCGGTCGCCCCGACGCACGGCTTCCGGCTGCTGATGATCCGCACGGTGGCGGCGCTGACCGCCTCGCTCGGCCTCAACTGCCTGGCCGCGCTGGCCCTGCCCGGCTACGGCCTGCTCGCCTTCGGCTGGCTGCTGCCCGCCCTCGCGCTCACCGCGGCCGGTCTCGCCCTCTCCGTGCGGCTGGGCCCGCTGCTCGGGCCCGGACTGGTCGGCGGGGCGTGGACGGCCCTGATGGCGGTGGCGGCGATGCACCCGGCGAACACGCCGGCCGCCTTCACCACGGCCGGGCAGTCGGTGGCCGCCGCTCTCGCCGCGCTGGCGACGGTCCTGCTGCACCAGGTGCGGGACCGCTTCGACGCCAAGCCCTACTGACCACTGACCCACTGACCCACTGACCGACTGATCGCTGGAGTCCCACGTTGAACACCTCTGTCTCCGCCACGGGCCTCACCGTGCGCTACGGCGGCACCCCGGCGCTCGACGGCGTCACCCTGTCCCTGACGGACGGCGTCACCGGCCTGCTCGGGCCCAACGGCGCAGGGAAGACCACCCTGTTGAAGGTCCTCGCCACCGCCGTACCGCCGGACGGCGGCGCCTTCACGGTGCACGGCGAGGATCCGGCCACCCCGGCCGGCCGGCTCGCGGTCCGCCGCACGCTCGGCTACCTCCCGCAGACCCCCGGCTTCCACCCGGACTTCACGGCCTTCGAGTTCGTCGACTACGTCGCGATCCTCAAGGAGCTCACCGACCGCGGCGGCCGCCACCGCGAGGTGCGGCGCGTCCTGGACCAGGTCGGCCTGGCCGACGTACGCGGCAGGCGGATCAAGCGGCTGTCCGGCGGGATGCGGCAGCGGGTCGCGCTGGCCGCCGCGCTCGTCGGCGACCCCCGGTTCCTGGTCCTGGACGAGCCGACGGTCGGACTCGACCCCGAACAGCGGATGCGGTTCCGGGAGCTGATCGCGGAGGCGGGCGAGGGCCGCACGGTACTGCTGTCCACCCACCAGACCGAGGACGTGGCGATGCTCTGCAACCGGGTGATCGTGCTGGCCGGCGGCCGGGTCCGCTTCGACGGCACGCCGGCCGAGCTGACGGCCCGCGCGGCCGGACGCGTGTGGAGCAGCACGGAACGCGCCCCGGGCGCACGGGCGGGCTGGCGCACCGGCACCGGCACCTTCCGCAACGTCGGCGACCCGCCCACCGGCGCCGACCTGCTCGAACCCACCCTGGAGGACGGCTACCTGCTGGTCCTCGACGCCGAGAACACGGCGGGCCCGGAGGTGGCGGCGGCATGACGACCGTACTCGTGAGGGAGACGGCCGGGCGCCCGGCCCACGAACGCGACACCGCGTCCGCCTCCGTCTTCGCCCTGGCCGCCTTCGAGGCCCGCCAGCTCCTCCTCCAGCTCCCGCTGCTGGTCTTCGGCCTGGTGTATCTCGCCTACGTCGGGTACGGGCTGTTCGGCCGGGACGAGGGCATGGACGCGTATCCCGTCCTGCACGACGTGGACCGCTCCACCCAGGGCGGTCCGGAGCTCTTCGCCGTGGCCCTGCTGGTGTGCGTGCACCGGGCGGCGCTGCTCAACCGGCGGCGCGGCCTGGAGGAGCAGTTCGGGGTACTGGCGATGTCGCCCGCGCGCCGCACGCTCGCCCACGCCCTGTCCGCCGTGCCCTTCGCCGTCGGCGTGGCCCTGGTGGTCGACGTCCAGTTCGCCTGGGCGGCGCTGCGGCCGGGTGCGGTCGGCCACGGCTCGGTCTTCGAACTGGCGGTGGCCCCGCTGACCGTCCTGCTGGCCGGCGCGCTCGGTGTGCTGCTGGCCCGGGTCCTGCCCCACCCGGCGGCCCCGCTGCTCTTCCTGCTCGCGATCGGGTTCGTCACCAGCCTGCTGCCCGGCGGCTCCGGCACGCACGCCGTGGACTGGCTGTGGCCGGCGGTGCTGCAGAACGGCGGCACCCCGGTCCCCGGCGAACTGCTGGGCCGTCCGGCAAGCTGGCACGCGCTGTACCTGCTGGGGCTCACGGTGCTGGTGGTGTGCGCGGCGATGCTGGTGGCCGGCGGCCGGGCTCGGCTCCTGAAGGCGGCGACGGCAGTGGCCCTCGCGGCGGCGGTGGCCGGCGTGGCCGGTCAGGCACCGGGGGACTCTGCCGGTCTGCAGGCCGCGCGGAAGGCGGAGGCGGACCACCCGGCGAAGTTCCAGACGTGCGTCGAGCGGGCCGGCTCCCGGTACTGCGCGTACCCGGACTGGAAGGGCTGGACGGTCGACTGGGCGGGAGTGGTGGACCGGGTCCGGTCGGAAGCAGGCGGCGAGCAGGCCACGACCCGCCTCACCGTCCGCCAGCGCATCCAGGAGATCACCGACCTGACCGCGGACGCCACCCTCCCGACGAGCTCCACCCCGGGCACGGTGACCGTCGGCACCCAGTGGGGCGGCAACCGGGTCCCCGAGTTCGCGGTCGGGGTCGCCCGGGTCCTGGTGGCGGGCAACGAGCGGGCGTCCGTCGAGATGTGCGACGCCCGGCCGGTGACGACGATGTGGCTCGCCCTGGCCACCGACCCCACCCCCGAGGACACCTTCCGCCACCTCCGCATCGACGACAGCCTCGCGAGCTCGGCCGCGGTCCTCACCCCGGACGGCGGCAGCATGTCCGTCTCGGCCCAGCAGACGCAGGTCGTACGGGAGCTGTTCCGCCAGCCGCACGACACGGTGGCGGCCCGGGTGAAGGCCCACTGGCAGCAACTGGTCTCACCGCACACGACGACGGCCGAGGCGGCCCGCCTGCTCGGCGTGCGGGTGCCGAAGGGGCCGGACGACTGCCTGACGGGCTGACGGCGACTGCCGGGCGGGCTCACGCGGGCATGATGGAGGCGACAGGCGACAGGCGACAGGCGCCGAGGCGGACGAGGAGACGGGCATGGACAAGCCCTTCCGTGACAACCCCTTCCGCGACGGAGGGCCGGCCGAACGGGCGATGCCCTGGCTCTCGGCCGCCGTCGTCCTCGTCCTCGCCGGGGCCACCCTGGCGGGCGGCGCCGGTCCCCTCGTCAAGGTGCTCGCCGCGGCGGTCGCCGTCGCCGTGATCGGCAGGTCCGCCCACCTGATCAACCGCAGGCGGCCGCCGAACCGGTGACTGGCCCTCGGGTCCGTCAGGTCTCCGTCCGGTACATCAGGTCCGTCTCGTGCGTCACGAAGCCCAGCCGCTCGTAGACCGCGACCGCCGCCGTGTTGTCGGCGTCGACGTACAGCATCGCCGTGGGCAGGCCGCGCTCGGCCAGATACCGCAGTCCGATGGTCGTGAGGGACTTGCCGAGGCCGCCGCCCTGGGCGGCGGGGGAGACGCCGAGGACGTAGACCTCGCCGAGGCGTTCCGCGTCGTGGACCTTCGTCCAGTGGAAGCCGAGGAGTTCGCCGCCGCGCTCGGCGAGGAAGAAGCCGGCCGCGTCGAACCAGGGCTGTGCCTTGCGGTCGTCCAGGTCGCGCTGGGTGAGCGAGCCCTGTTCCGGGTGGTGGGCGAAGGCGGCGGCGTTGACGGCGAGCCAGGCCGCGTCGTCCTGGCCGGGGACGAAGGCGCGGACGGTGACGCCTTCGGGCAGCTTCGGGTCCGGCAGGTCCAGGTCCGTCAACGGGCGGCGCATCTGGCGCAGTTCGCGGAACAGGGTGAGGCCGAGGACCTGCGCGAGGTGCCGGGCCGCCGAGTGGCCGCCGTGCGCCCAGACCCGCAGCCGCTTGCCGGAGGCGGCCAGCAGGGCGGCGCCCAGCGCGCGGCCGTGGCCGTGGCCCCGGTGGGCCGGGTGGACGACCAGCTCCGCGGCCGGTGCCTCCACCGGGTCGGTGTCCTCCAGCTGGGCGTAGCCGACGAGTTCGCCGCCGAGGGAGAGGAGCAGATGGGAGACGCCCTCCCGGGCGCCGCCGCTCAGCTGGAGGCGGCCCTGCTCGGACACCGGCTGCTGGCCGTCGGCCCGCGCGGCCTCCGCCAGCAGTTCCCGCACGGCCTCGGCCTGATCCGGGGTGAGCGCGGAGTAGGTGTCGATGGAGCGGGAGTACATGGGCGGCCGTGCGGTGTCGTCGCTGGTCATGCGTACGAGGGTACGGGGCCGGGTGGGCAAAGGGGGGAGCCCTGGAAAGGCGGAGGGCAGGGCACCAAGGTGTAACCATGAACCGTTCCTGGAGGCTGAGTGGGAGTGAGTCCTGTTTCCAGGTCTCGTGCTCAGCCGAACGCCCCGGACGGTGTTGGGCGTTCTGGTCGACCGCGTTCGCTCCGCGTCCGGGCGGCACGGATCGTGTCCGTGGTCCGGGGATGCGGGGGCGGTGTCCTTCACGCCCTGGGCTGCTCGGTTCGGCCTGGACGGTCCGATGCCCGCATCCATCGCTCTGGTGGGTACGGGGCGGTGCCGTCCGTCGCCGGATCGGGTGACCCAGGGCGCGTCTTCCGATCGCCCCGGCGGCTGCGTCGTGGCGGCTGGTCTTTCTGTTCTCGCTGGTGAGCGGTTTCTTGGCCACCCGACGACCACTACTGGCGAAGGTCACGCATTCGATGCAAGAACCTTCGTTCTCCACCTGACGAGTGCCCTTGCCCTCGCCGGAGACCTGCTCATCCAGACGCTATCGACCGCCAGGGCACCGACGACCTCTCGGCCCTCGCCGAAGCACCTGACGCCCAACTCCTCGCCGTCCGCCCCGCTCGCGCCGCCGGCCACGGACCGGATCACGATCGTGCAGTAGGCGCCTGCTCCTGCGGCAGCACGCCCCACGGCCCGGTACGCACCCCCGTGCGTACCGGGCCCTTTCTGCCGGCTCCGCTGGATCTGCTGGATAAAACCTATGTGAGGCGGCGAACGGTTCCCGGTTGCTCCTGAAAATTCATCTCAGCCGCAATTCATCGAGGTCTAACTGAAAATGGCTTTCTCGGGCTCCCGGACCGCGTAATGTTTTCCATGTCGAAAGCGAACGGCGCGGACGACAGAACGAAGGAGAAGATCATGAGCTTCCACAAGATCGTCCCGGTGAAGAAGGCCGAGAAGCCCGCCCCGAAGCCGGCTCCGAAGAAGAAGGACTGCAAGAAGTCCCAGCCCAAGCGCCCCGTGGGCAGCCGTTAACTCGCCAGCCCAGAGGAGGGAATTTCCATGAGCTTCCACAAGATCGTCCCCGTCAAGAAGCACCGAAAGCCCGCTCCGGCCCCGAAGAAGCCCGCGCCGAAGAAGCCGGAGCTGAAGCGTCGTCCGGTCGGCGACGAGCGCTGACAAAGAATTTACAGACGTAATTCAAGTCAATTCACAGGTTATTGCAGCGGGGCAGTAGAGAAACTGTTGCAGAACCAGGACAGAAGTCATCGCAGAGAGGTAGAACACCATGAGCTTCCACAAGATCGTCCCCGTCAAGAAGCACCGCAAGCCGGCCCCCGCCCCGAAGAAGCCCGCGCCGAAGAAGCCGGAGCCGAAGCGCCCCGTCGGCGACAAGCACTGAGAAGCGCCGTGAGGCGGGGGCACCGGTTACGCGTGGTCGCACCGGTGGCCCCGCCTCGGCCATGCGCGCCCCGTGCGCGCAGAGACAAGAAGGGAGTTGTCGACCATGAGAGAAGCCCGCGCGGCCTTCCGCCGCTTCTGGCCGCTGACCCGCGGCGACCGCAGGTGGCTGTGGATGATCATCGCGTGCGTGGTGGTGTCCGCCCTCGCCGAGACCGCGGCGATCCTGCTCTTCGCCGACCTCACCGACAACGCCCTGAAGGCCGGTTCGCTCTCCGCCTTCTGGGGACCGGCCGGCGCCTGGCTGGCCGTCGCCGTACTCGGCGCGGTCGTCGGCTACTTCGGCAACTCACTGGCCACCTGGACCGCCGAGCGGTTCGTGCTGCGGCTGCGCGCCAAGGTCTTCCGCCACGTACAGGACCTCCCCCCGCACTTCTTCCAGCGGCACCGCCAGGGCGACCTGGTGGAACGCCTCACCGGTGACGTCGAGGCCATCGAGCAGATGGTCGTGTCGGGTGTCGTCGGCACCATCGCCGCCGTGTTCTCCGCCGTCTTCTACGCGGCCGTCGCCTTCTGGATCCGCTGGGACCTGGCCCTGGCCACCTTCGTCCTCGCGCCCCTGTTCCTGCTCGCCGCCCGCCGCTTCTCCGGCCGGATCAGGACGGCCTCCCAGGACGAGCGGGTCGCCGACGGCGCGATCACCTCGGTGGTCGAGGAGTCCCTCGGCAACGTCCTCCTCACCCAGGCGTACAACCGCCGCCGGGACGAGGAGAAGCGCCTGGACGTCGAGGCCCGCGCATGGATGCGGGCGAGCGTGCGCGGCGCCCGCCTCAGCGAGATGTACGCCCAGTTCGTCGAGGTCGTCGAGACCCTCTGCGTCCTGGCCGTCATCGGTCTGGGCGTCTGGGAGATCTCCGCCGACCGCATGACCCTCGGCCAGCTCCTCGCCTTCGCCGCCTTCATCGGCTACCTCTACCCGCCGATCCGCAACCTCGGCCAGCTCGGCCTCACCCTCACCGCGGCCACCGCCGGCGCGGAACGCATCGGCGAGATCCTGGACGCCGAGCCCTCCGTCACCGACCCCGCCGAGCCCGTCGGCCCCTGGCCGGTGCGCGGCTGGGTCAGCTTCCACAACGTCTCCTTCCGCTACCCGGAGTCCCGCCGCGCCTCCCTCCGCGACATCGACCTCACGGCGGGTCCCGGCGAGCTGGTCCTGGTCACGGGCCGCAGCGGCGCCGGCAAGTCCACCCTCTCCAAGCTCCTCACCCGCTTCTACGACCCCTCGGCCGGCGTGATCTGCCTGGACGGCGTCCCGCTCACCGACGTACCCCTGGAGTTCCTCCGTGAGAACGTCGCCCTGCTCCCGCAGCAGACGCTGATCCTCAACGGCACCGTCCGCGAGAACATCGAGTGCGGCCGCCCCGGCGCGACGGACGAGGAGATCGAGCACGCGGCCCGCGACGCCGCCGCCCACGACTTCGTCGCCGCCCTCCCCGAGGGCTACGACACCCGCATCGCCCCCGGCACGGCCGCCCTCTCCGGCGGCCAGCTGCAACGCATCGCCATCGCCCGTGCGATGCTCCGCGCCGCCCCGGTCCTCGTCCTCGACGAGCCGACGGCCGGCCTGGACGCGATCGCCGCCCGCCAGGTGGTGGCCCCGCTGCGCAGGCTGATGGCGGGCCGTACGACCATCATGATCACGCACGACCTCACCCTCGCCCCCGACGCCGACCGCATCCTGGTCGTCGACCGCGGCCGACTGGTGGAGGCGGGCACCCACGCCGAACTCCTCGCCCGCAACGGCGCCTACGCCGCCCTGGCCCACCCGCTCCCGGAGGCCGTCGCGGCGGAACCGGCGCCGGTCCCGGACGAGACGATGATCCTCAGGTGGTAGGAACCGTCCGCAGGGTGTAGCCCAGCCCGCGCACGGTGTGGATGAGCCGCGGTTCGCCGCGGCTCTCCAGTTTCCGCCGCAGGTACATGATGTAGACGTCCAGCGTGTTGGACGCGGGCGCGAACTCGAAACCCCACACGTCCCGCAGGATCCGCTCCCGGCTGAGCACCCGCCCGGGCTGCCGCAGCAGGAACTCCAGCAGCGCGTACTCGGTCTTCGTCAGGTCCAGGGCCCGGTCCCCGCGGTGCACGGTCCGGCTCCGCAGATCCATCGAGACATCGTCGAACCCGAGGAACCGGTCCCCGCCGCCCGTCTCCGTCGCCACCTCCCGCCGCGGGCTGCGCCGCAGCAACGCCCGTACTCGGGCGAGGAGTTCCTCGGCGGCGAACGGCTTGGCCAGATACCCGTCGGCGCCGTTGTCGAGGGCGACGATGCGGTCCCCCACGGCATTCCGCCCGGTGATCATGAGAATCGGCACGGTGGACCCGGACGCCCGGATCCGCCGCGTGGCCGCCAGCCCGTCGAGACCCGGCATCTCCACGTCCATCAGCACCAGGTCCGGCTCGCCCTCCGGAACCCCGAGGAGATCGAGGGCCACTCTGCCGTCCCCGGCGAGGACCGTCTCGTATCCCTCGAACCTCAGCAGCCGGCCGATCCCGTCCCGCACGGCCGCGTCGTCGTCGGCCAGCAAAATCTTCCTCGCCATCTGACTCGCCATCCGACAAAAGTGTGACGAGGGGCTGTGACGGGGCTGGGGGTGGGATGTGGATGGGCTACGGCTGCCGTACCGGGGAGCGCGGCGGCCGGATGCTCCAGTACCGGTCGAGTACGACGGCGAAGGCGATGCCCGAGGCCACGGGCACGCACACCATGAGCAGGAACGGGTGGTCCGGGCGCCCCGCGGCGACCCGCCAGATGTCGACCACGAACATGAGGCAGAAGACCGCGACCGCGGCGTACGACCCCCACGCCCACGCCCTGCGCCGCAGGGCCCCGCGCAGGATCCGCTCCTCGACGTCCGGACGGCGCTCCCAGGTGAGGCTGCGGAGCGGGGCGGCGGCCAGGCACAGCTCGGCGACCTCGGCGTAGGGGTCGTCCAGCTGCCAGTCGTTGAGATGCGGGAGCAGGAAGCGGCGGCCCCGGAAGTCGTACAGGTAGGTGAGCCACTGCGGGGCTGCCCGCCCGGAACCGCGCGGCGCCTGCTCGACCCGGATGTCGTACACCTCGGACCAGGCCCAGCTCCGCGCACGCACCGGCCCCTGCGCGGTGATCCCGGCGGCCGTGACCCTGGTGCGCGCCCGGAAGTGATCCAGCGCGATCCGCGCGATCGTGAGGCCCATCAGCAGCGCGAAGACCGGCGGCCCCCACCGGACCCCGCCGCCGTCGCGCGAGACCCGGCTGGTCTGGATGAACGCGTTCATCATCAGCAGCCCCGGCAGGAGGAGGTATGCCAGGGGCGGCTTGCGCCGCCTTCGGTACTCCCGCTCGACTCCACCCTCGTCCACGATCGAACCCCTCCCCTACGCACCGAACGGGTGCGCGACTGGGGAGAGGATATGGCCGCCGCCTGAGGCGTCAGGAGGCGGTGGGCGTCCCGCTCGGTACGGCCGTGCTGAGAGCGAAGCGCACGGCGGGCTCAGGGCGGAGCCTCGTCCTCAGCGGACGCGTCACGCCGAGTCCGGCGGAGCCGTGGGCGCCCCCGGCAGTCGCACCGTCGCCACCGTGCCGCCGCCGTTCGCGCGGGCCAGGGTGACGTCGCCGCCGGCCTGCTGGACCGTGCGGGCCACGATGGAGAGGCCGAGGCCCGAGCCGGGCAGGGCCCGCGCGCTCGGTGAGCGCCAGAAGCGGTCGAAGACGTGGGGGAGTTCGTCCTCGGCGATGCCGGGGCCGTGGTCGCGGACCGTGAGGACGCCGCGTTCGAGGGTGACCTCGATCTTGCCGCCCTCGGGGCTGAACTTCACCGCGTTGTCGAGGATGTTGACGATCGCCCGCTCCAGCGCGGAGGGCTCCGCCCGTACGAACCACGGCTGCACGTCCGCCGTGATCGTCAGCTCCGGGCCGCGCAGGCGGGCGCGGCGCAGGGCCGCCTCGACCGTGTCCTGAAGCGCCACGATCTGCACGCGCTCACCGCGCTGCCCCTCCGAGCGGGACAGCTCCTGGAGGTCGCCGATCAGCGACGCCAACTCCGTCATCTGCGCCTTCACCGAGGCGAGCAGCGCCTTGCGGTCCGCTGGGGGGATCGGGCGGCCCGTCTCCTCACTCCGGGTGAGGAGTTCGATGTTCGTGCGGAGCGAGGTCAGGGGGGTGCGGAGTTCGTGGCCGGCGTCCGCGATGAGCTGCTGCTGGAGCTCCCGGGAGCTGGCCAGGGAACTGGTCATGCTGTTGAAGGAGCGGGACAGGCGGGCGATCTCGTCTTCCGACTCCTCCTCCACGGGGATCCTGACACTCAGGTCCTCGGTACGGGCGACGTGCTCGACGGCCTCGGTGAGCTTGTCCACGGGGCGGAGCCCGGCACGGGCGACTGCCAGGCCGGCGGCTCCGGCGCCGACGACTCCTACGCCGGAGACGAGGAGGAGGATCAGGGCGAGGTCTTTGAGGGTGTCCTGGGTGCTCTTCAGGGGGACGGCGGTGATCAGTCCGACATAGGAGCCACCTTCGGTGGGGAACACCTGGGTCATCACACGCAGCGGGTTGCCGTCCTCGTCGGTGCCGTTGCGGAAGTAGAGGGTGTCGGTGGTCCCGGCCTTGATGACGTCCTTGTCGGACTGACTGACTTTGATCACCCCTGTCGAGTCACGGGTGAGGCAGATCGTGCCGTCCGTCTTGACCACCTGGCCGTAGCTGATTCGCAGGCCGTTCGTGTCCTGAACCGTGTCGGTGCACTCGATGAGAGCGTTTTGGGCGGCCATGTACGCGGGCCCGCGCACCTTCTGCAGGTCGCTCTCAAGCTGGTCGTACAGCTTCCCCTGCACGATGAACCAGCACGTCACCGACACCGCCGCCACCGCGAACGCCACCGCTGCCGCGACCAGCATCGACAGGCGGGCGCGGATCGGGAGGGTGCGGAAGCGGGCGGTGAGCCTGTTCACTCGGCGCCGCCCTGGCGCAGGACGTACCCGACGCCGCGCACGGTGTGGACGAGGCGGGGCTCGCCTCCGGCCTCGGTCTTGCGGCGGAGGTACATGACGTAGACGTCGAGGGAGTTGGAAGAGGGCTCGAAGTCGAAGCCCCAGACGGCCTTGAGGATCTGCTCGCGGGTGAGGACCTGGCGCGGGTGCGCCATGAACATCTCGAGGAGGGTGAACTCGGTGCGGGTCAGCTCGACCTGGCGGCCGGACCGGGTGACCTCGCGGGTCGCGAGGTCCATGCGCAGGTCTCCGAAGGTGAGCGCCTCGTCCTCGTGGACGCCGTCGGCGACCGTGGCCGCGTAGGAGCTGCGGCGCAGGAGGGCTCGGATGCGGGCGAAGAGTTCGTCGAGTTCGAACGGCTTGACCAGGTAGTCGTCGGCCCCCGCGTCGAGGCCGGTGACGCGGTCGCCGACCGTGTCGCGGGCCGTCAGCATCAGGATCGGGGTGGTGTCGCCGGCGCCGCGGATGCGGCGGGCGGCCGTCATGCCGTCCATCCGCGGCATCTGGATGTCGAGGACGATCAGGTCCGGCTTGTAGGCCGTCGCCTTCTCCAGCGCGTCCGCGCCGTCGACGGCGACCTCGGTCTCGTACCCCTCGAAGGCGAGGCTGCGCTGGAGGGCTTCGCGTACGGCCGGCTCGTCGTCGACGATCAGGATGCGCTGGGGTTCACGGTCGCCATCGGCGGGGCTCATCGCTCGCGGTTCCTCGGGGTGCGGTGGGTCTCGGTCGGGACGCCTCTCAGCCTCGCATGTTTCCGGGCTGTCGGGTATGCACGCTGGTGGGGTGGTACGCCCCTAGCCGCGTACCAGGGTCATGCGGCTCAGCGGCACCTTGCGCTGGTGCGGCCGGGCCGCCGAGGTGCGCAGGCCCATCAGCTGCGGGGCCGGTGCGACCTCCGGGGCACGCGGAGCCGGGGTCGGTGCGACCTCCGGGGCGCGCGGGGCCGGGGTCGGGGCCACCGGCGCCTCCGTCGGTGCGTGGAGCTCGTATGCCACGGCAAGGGCCAGGCTGAAACCGGCCGGGCTGTCGGAGGCCATCGTGTGCGAAACCTGCTTGATCATGACGTGCTCCCTACGTGCTCGTGCCGGTGGTTCAGCTGGTAGAGCCCGACCGCAGCTTGGCCAGGTCGGACTTGACGGTGTTGATCGGGATGGCGAAGCCGAGGCCGACGCTGCCCGCGTCCGAGGAAGACGACGAGGAGTCGGAACTGGCCGAGTACATCGCGGAGTTGATGCCGACGATGTCGCCGCTGGCGTCGATCAGCGCGCCGCCGGAGTTGCCGGGGTTCAGGGACGCGTCGGTCTGGATCGCCTTGTAGGTCGTGGTGGAGGAGCCGGTGTCGCCGTTGAACTGCTGGCCGCCGAAGGAGAACGGCCACTGGCCGCTGCCGCCGCCCTGCTGCTGTTGCTGCTGGCCCTCGTCGGTGGAGACGGTGACGTCCCGGTTGAGCGCGGAGACGATGCCGCTGGTGACGGTGCCGGTCAGGCCCTCGGGCGAGCCGATTGCCACGACCGTGTCGCCGACCTGGACCCCGTCGGAGTTGCCGAGGGTGGCGGGCTGGAGGCCGGAGGCGTTCTTGAGCTTGAGGAGGGCGAGGTCCTTGGAGCTGTCGGTGCCGACCACCTCGGCGGTGTACGACTTGCCGTCGCTGGTGGAGACCTTGACCGACTGGGCGCCGGAGATCACGTGGTTGTTCGTGATGATCTCGCCGTCGCTGGTGATGACGACGCCGGAGCCGGTGGAGGTGCCGTTGCTGAGGGTCGCGTTGACCTCGACGACGCTCGGGCTGACCTTGGCGGCGATGGTGGCGACGTCGCCCTTCTTGCTGGAGGGCACCACGCTGGTGGTGGTGCTGCTGGAGACGACGTCGTTCTTGCCGGTGAGCTCCTGGAAGGCGTACGCGGTGCCGCCGCCGACGGCGGCCGCGACGATCGCGACCGCGGCGAGGAGGGCTATCGGGCCCCGGGTGCGCTTCTTGGGCGCCGAGTGCACGCCGTGCTCCGGGTGCTCCGCCGGGTGCTCAGCGTCGGCGCCGACCGTGGGGAGTACGGCCGTACCGCCGCCGTAGCCGCCCTGGCCGCCGTCGGCCGCCGCCGGCTCCACGGTCACCGGCTGCTGCGCCGGCTGGTGGGTGGGCGGGGGCGGCCACTCCGGGTTCACGGGGGAGGAGGCGTGCTGCTGCCGGGGGTACGCGCCCTGGTAGGCGTCACCCTGGGGACCCTGCGGGTTCTCGTACTCGCCGCTGCGGCGGAAGCTCTCGGTCATGACAAGTAGCTTGTCCCGTGACCATGAGAGCCTCCTGAGTACCCGCTGAGAACGCCGCGAGAAGCGTGTTTGCCCGATATAAGGAAGCTTCTCGCAGGTCGGCCGAGGTTCTCAGACGCCGTTCATGAAGTTCTTGCTGTGGATGTCCGGGTGCGGGCCGGTGGGGCTTGTCGCGCAGTTCCCCCCGCCCCCAAAAGAAGGGGCGCTGCAGCGAGCGCCCCTTCGGGGGCGCGGGGAACTGCGCGCGCAACCACGACGCACTCGCAGTCGGAGAACCACGCGCACCACGGTCAAAAACCCACCACGCACCGGAACCCGAGGAACTACCCGCACCCGCAGGACCCACGCACCACCAGCCGTGAAGGAAACGTCTTCAGGCGCTCCCTCCGCGACCCGGCGACCCGCAGGCCGTCGTCGAGGACCAGGTCCACCGCCGCGCGGGCCATCGCCGGGCGGTCGGAGGCGATCGTCGTCAGCGGGGGATCCGCGAGCGCCGCCTCCTTGATGTCGTCGAAGCCGGCCACCGCCAGCTCCCCGGGCACGTCGATGCGCAGCTCGCGCGCCGCCCGCAGCACGCCGAGGGCCTGGTCGTCGGTGGAGCAGAAGATCGCCGGGGGACGGTGGGGGCCGGCGAGGATGTCGAGGGCGACCCGGTACGCGTCGTACCGGTTGTACGGCGCCTCGAACAGCCGGCCCTCCGTCGGCAGGCCCGCCTCGGCCATCGCCCGCTTCCAGCCCTCGACGTGGTCGGAGACCGGGTCGCCGACGGCCGGGGTCTCGGCGGTGCCGCCCATACAGGCCACGTACTCGTAGCCGTGCTCCAGCAGGTGGCGGACGGCGAGCTGGGCGCCGCCGAGGTCGTCCGTCACCACCGCCACGTCGTCGATCGCCTCCGGCCGCTCGTGCAGCAGCACCACCCGGGCGTCCCAGGCCTCGATCTCGGCGGCGGCCAGGTCGTTCAGCGCGTGGGAGACGAGGATGAGGCCGGAGACCCGCATCCCGAGGAACGCGCGCAGGTAGTGGACCTCGCGCTCGCCGACGTAGTCGGTGTTGCCGACCAGCACCATCTTTCCGCGCTCGGACGCGGCCTGCTCGACCGCGTGCGCCATCTCACCGAAGAACGGCTGCCGGGCGTCCGGGATGATGAGGCCTATGAGGTCGGTGCGCCGGGACGCCATCGCCTGGGCGACCCGGTCCGGGCGGTACCCCAGTTCCTTGATCGCCGCGAGGACACGCTCGCGCGTGGCCGGGGCGACCGGCCGGGGTCCGTTGTTGATGACATAACTGACAACGGCGGTGGAAGTCCCCGCCAGCCGCGCCACATCATCCCGAGTCACCTTGGCCACGCGCGGAGTCTACGCGGATGGACCCGCTCTGGGCAGGGCGTATCGAAGCTTCGCTTGCGTAAGCAATGCCCCGTCCGGGCGACGGCCATGCCTCGCCCGGACGACGACTACGCCTCGGCCGGTACCTCGGCCGCGTCCAGGGCCGCCGATGCGTCCGCATCCTCCGGCTTTGGCCGGTCGGCGGGCGCCTTGGCCGCGTCAGCGGCCCGGTCGCCCTTCTCCGGCGTAACGAATCGATAACCGACGTTCCGGACGGTTCCGATCAAGGACTCGTGCTCCACGCCGAGCTTGGCGCGCAGCCGCCGTACGTGCACGTCGACGGTCCGGGTGCCGCCGAAGTAGTCGTAGCCCCAGACCTCCTGGAGCAGCTGTGCACGAGTGAACACCCGGCCCGGGTGCTGGGCGAGGTATTTCAGCAGCTCGAACTCCTTGAAGGTGAGGTCGAGGACCCGTCCCTTCAGCTTCGCGCTGTACGTCGCCTCGTCGACCGACAGGTCGCCGTTGCGGATCTCCATGGGGGAGTCGTCGGCGACGATCTGCTGCCGGCCCATGGCCAGCCGCAGCCGGGCCTCGACCTCGGCGGGGCCCGCGGTGTCGAGGAGGACGTCGTCGATGCCCCAGTCGGCGGTGACTGCGGCGAGCCCGCCCTCCGTCACGACGAGGATGAGCGGGCAGCCGGGGCCGGTGGAGCGGAGCAGCTGGCAGAGGCTGCGGACCTGCGGGAGGTCACGGCGGCCGTCGATCAGGATGACGTCGGCACCCGGGGTGTCGACGAGGGCGGGCCCTTCGGCCGGTGCGACCCGCACGTTGTGCAGGAGCAGGCCGAGGGCCGGGAGCACCTCCGTCGACGGCTGGAGGGCGTTGGTCAGGAGCAGCAGAGAACTCATATGTCTGGTTCCTCCTCGGTCCCTGCGAGGACTGTGTGCAACGACACTGCGCTGCGCTCCCGATGTTCCGTACATCCGCGGTCACCTGGAGTTTCCCGCTTCGTATACAGCCCTTCCGAAAGCACAAAAGGACCCGGTGGCGGCGCTGCCCGAGTCCTCTGCCCAGCAGAATAGCCCACATGAGCATCGGTCCGGCAGGTCATGTGGCACGTTCCGTCGTTCGTCCGACATATGAGACGAGCAGAAACGCCTCTATGCGGACGTTTCTGCGCACGGACGACGGGATTTCCATCGATTCCGTATACGATCCCGCCTCCGCCGTATACGACGGCTCCCGGTCACCTTCCCGTGACCTGGTGTTCGTCATGGCCCACGGTTTCACGGGAGACGTGGACCGGCCACACGTACGACGGGTGGTGGCCGCCCTGACGGATTACGCGCCGGTGGTCAGCTTCTCCTTCCGCGGCCACGGCCGGTCCGGCGGCCGCACCACCGTCGGCGACCGCGAGGTCCTCGACCTGACGGCGGCGGTGGCGTGGGCCCGGGACCTCGGCCACGCGCGCGTCGTCACCGTCGGCTTCTCGATGGGCGGCTCGGTCGTCCTGCGGCACGCGGCGCTGCACGCCGGTGTGGACGCCGTGGTCTCCGTGTCGTCCCCCGCCCGCTGGTACTACCGGGGCACCGCCCCCATGCGCCGCGTCCACTGGCTGGTCACCAGACCGGAGGGCCGGCTGGTCGGCCGCTACGGCTTCCGCACCCGGATCCACCACCGCGACTGGGACCCGGTGCCGCTCTCCCCGGTGGAGGCGGTGCCGAAGATCGCCCCGACCCCGCTGCTGATCGTGCACGGCGACAGCGACGGCTACTTCCCGGTCGACCACCCCCGGATGCTGGCCGACGCCGCAGCCGGCGCCGCCGAGCTCTGGCTGGAGCCCGGCATGGGCCACGCCGAACACGCGGCGAGCGACCGGCTGCTGGCCAGGATCGGCGACTGGGCGGCCGCCCGGGCGGGCTAGCCTGACCCTGTACACAGACAGGTACACAGCCGACTGATTGTTCTATCGAGTCTCCAGAGGAACCGGATGCCCAAGGTCACGGTGCGCTACTGGGCCGCCGCGAAGGCCGCGGCCGGCGTCGCCGAGGAGCCGTACGACGCGGACACCCTCGCCGAGGCGCTGACCGCGGTGCGCACGCGACACCCCGGGGAACTGGCGCGCGTCCTGCGGCGATGCTCCTTCCTCATCGACGGTGACCCCGTGGGCACGCGCGGACATGAGACGGTACGGCTGGCCGAGGGCGGCACGGTCGAGGTGCTCCCGCCGTTCGCAGGAGGGTGAGCGAGAGCGATGACCAACCAGCCGTACGAGCCGTACGAGGGCTACGACCCCTACCAGCCGCAGCAGCCGCAGCAGCCGCAGGCCCCCGCCCAGCAGCAGTGGGGGTACGACGAGCAGCAGTACGCCACGCAGCAGTGGCAGGGCCAGACCTGGGAGACGCAGACGCACGCCCCGGTGCAGGCCGCGCCCGCCCCGCCGATGGCGCCGGCCGCGGAGACGGCGTACCTGCCGCCGCAGTCGTACGAACGGCCGTACGTCGCCGAGCAGCAGCCGGCGCCGGCGCAGGCGTACAGCGCGCCCCCGCCCGACCCGGCATCCGCCCCCGCTCCCGCCGAACCTGAGACCGGCTACGGTCCCGCGACCCTCTCCGGCAACGCGCGCATCACGGACGCCCAGCGGGCCCGCCTGGAGGGCCGCTCGCCGATCATCGAGCCCGGCATGCAGCCGGCGCTGCTCACGGCGCTGCTGGGCCTGCTGCTCGCGGTGACGGCGCCGATCTCCTCGTACGCCCTCGTCGTCCCCCTGGTGATCCTCCAGGCCGTGACGGCGGCGGGCTGGTTCCGTCTGAACGGCATGTGGCCGGCCCGGCAGGGCATCGCGCTCGCCTTCCTGGGCGGGGTCACGGCCGACGTGGCGGTGCTGGTGGCGGGCCGCGACCAGGCCCCGGCGGCGATCCTGGGGCCCCTGGGCATCTGGGTCCTCCTCACTCTCGTCCTCCAGCTCCGCTCGCACGCGGACCCCGACACCCGTATGTACGGCCTGATGGCCACGGTCGCCTCCTCCGCACTGGCGATCATCGCGACCGGCTACCTGGGCGCGGACCCCGACGCGGTGTCGGTCGGCGCGGCCGCGGTCGCGGTGGCGGTCCTGGCCCGGGCGCTGCCCCTGCCGACCCCGGCCTCGGTGGTCGTCTCCCTGCTGGCCGCGGCCGGCGCGGGCATCGCGGTGGGCGGCATGACGGGGCTGGGCGCGAAGGGCGCGCTGATCGGGGCGTCGGCCGCGGTCTGCGCCCTCGCAGGCCACCGCGCGGCGAGCTACGACTACCCGTCGAGGTTCGTCCACTTCACGGCGGGCGTGGCCCTCCCCCTGACGGCGGCGGCCCCGGTGATCTGGATCCTCCACTGACCTTCGCCCACCCACCCACCCGACTCGCTTCGTAGAGAGGTCACGCCCAGGGAGGCCAAGCCGGACTCCGTCCCGAAGCGGCGCCCCTCAGACGCCGCCTACGGCAGCTGCCCCCAAGGGGCGCGGGGAACTGCGCGACCAGCCCCCACCGGCCCGCACCCGGACGTGGACCTGCACGCCCCCACTGCGGCCCCGCAAGGGGGGCGCTGGGGTCCCCCGGCCGAAGGCTAGGGGAGGAACTGCGTGCTCGGCCCCCACCGGCCCGCACCCGGACGTGGACCTGCACGCCCCCACTGCGGCCCCGCAAGGGGCGCGGGGAACTGTGCGCTCGGCCCCCACCGGCCCGCACCCGGACGTGGACCTGCACGCCCCCACTGCGGCCCCGCAAGGGGGGCGCTGGGGTCCCCCGGCCGAAGGCTAGGGGAGG
>NZ_JBIAUL010000025.1:0-56331 GCF_042892755.1 Streptomyces sp. NPDC001714 | reverse complement strand
AGGAACTGCGCGCTCGGCCCCCACCGGCCCGCACCCGGACGTGGACCTGCACGCCCCCACTGCGGCCCCGCAAGGGGCGCGGGGAACTGCGTGCTCGGCCCCCACCGGCCGGCACCCGGACGTGGACCTGCACGCCCCCACTGCGGCCCCGCAAGGGGCGCGGGGAACTGCGTGCTCGGCCCCCACCGGCCCGCGCCCGGACACGGGCCGGTTCGGCCCCTGTTGCGGGGGTCTGGGGGCGGCGGCCCCCAGCATCACCGGCGCCCTCACTGTCACAGCTGGTCGACAATCCCCCGTCGGCCCGCTCCCGCAGGGTTAGCGTGGCGGGACCGACGTGAGCAGCCGACCCGGGGGAAACCGACCACATGCGTGCACTGCGAATCTTTCTGATCGTCGTCGTCGTCCTCGGCGTCCTCTTCGTGATCGTCGACCGCGTCGCCGTGCACTTCGCCCAGGGCGAGGCCGCCGACAAGCTGCGGACGACGGAGGACCTCGCGAGCACCCCCGACGTCTCCATCAAGGGCTTCCCGTTCCTCACCCAGGTCGCGAGCGGCACCCTCGACGACGTGCACGTCGGCATCAAGGACTACGACGCCGCCACCGGCACCGCCGGCAAGACCATCCGCATCGAGGACCTGAACGCCGACATGAAGGACGTCACCTTCACCGGCGACTACAGCTCCGCCACCGCGCAGACCGCCACCGGCACCGCGCTCGTCTCCTACCCCGAGCTGCTGAAGAACGCCCGGACGGCGCCCACCGACCTCGGCCTCGGCTTCACCGGCCAGGTCGTCGGTCTCGCGGACGGCGGCAACGGCAAGATCAAGGTCACTCTCGACGTCAAGGTCCCCGGCGTCAGCGCCCACCAGAAGGTGACCGTCCTCAGCACGGTCACCGTCAAGGACAACACCGTCCAGGTGCACGCCGACAACCTCCCGAAGCTCGCCGGTGTCAGCCTCGTGGAGGACCGCTTCCGCCAGGCCTCCGACTTCCAGCAGGCGATCGACCAGCTCCCCGGCGGCATCAAGCTGGACAAGGTGGAGGCCGAGAAGGACGGTGTGGAGATCGTGGTGAAGGGTTCGAACGTCAAGCTGGCCGGGTAGTAAGCGGCACGACGGGGACCGGCGCCGTTCCAACACGCGAGACGGTCGCGTCCGTACAGTAGATGTGGTGACCGATACAGGCACCGGGCCGCCCCGGAACCACGCCCCGGGTTCTTCCCGTGTCTCGCAGTTCGGACGATCGCGTCTCACCATACGACATGCCGGTGACATGCCCGGTTATCCGTCCCTACGATCGAGGCCATGAAGCGTCAGGCGGATCTCACGAAGCGGCGGGCAGTCGACCTGTGCCGCGTCGCCGCCATGCTCTGTCGCCCCTTCTGACGGCGGAGGCCCGCTGCCTCCGCATCCCCCTGCCCTCCCTGCCGAGGGCATCCGTGCGCCCCGACGCGCACCCACCCGCACTCGCACGCCCCGCCGCAACTGCCCCGGAGGAGAAAGAGCATGAGCCGCAGCGACGTCCTGGTCGACGCCGACTGGGTCCAGGACAACCTGGACAACCCCGAGATCGCGATCGTGGAGGTGGACGAGGACACGTCCGCCTACGAGAAGAACCACATCCGCAACGCGATCCGCATCGACTGGACCAAGGACCTGCAGGACCCGGTCCGCCGCGACTTCATCGACCAGGAGGGCTTCGAGAAGCTCCTGTCGGCGAAGGGCATCGCCAACGACACGCTGGTGATCCTGTACGGCGGCAACAACAACTGGTTCGCGTCCTACGCCTACTGGTACTTCAAGCTCTACGGCCACGAGAACGTCAAGCTCCTCGACGGCGGCCGCAAGAAGTGGGAGCTGGACGCCCGCGAGCTGGTCGAGGAGGTCCCGGAGCGCACCGAGACCACCTACACGGCCAAGCCGCAGAACAAGGCGATCCGCGCCTTCCGCGACGACGTCGTGGCGGCCATCGGCTCGCAGAACCTCGTCGACGTCCGTTCCCCCGACGAGTTCTCCGGCAAGCTGCTCGCCCCGGCCCACCTGCCGCAAGAGCAGTCGCAGCGTCCGGGCCACGTCCCGACCGCCCGCAACATCCCGTGGTCGAAGAACGCGAACGACGACGGCACCTTCAAGTCGGACGACGAGCTCAAGGAGCTCTACGCCGAGGAGCAGGTCGACCTCGCCAAGGACACCATCGCGTACTGCCGGATCGGCGAGCGCTCGGCCCTGACCTGGTTCGTCCTGCACGAGCTGCTCGGTGTCGAGAACGTCAAGAACTACGACGGCTCCTGGACCGAGTACGGCAGCCTCGTCGGCGTCCCGATCGAGCTCGGCGCCAACAAGTAAGACCCCCGGCAAGACCTCAGACCGACCTTTCAAGACCTCTGGAGTATCAGCATGTGTGGAGCGAAGGCCGGCGGCCCGGACCCCTCGACGATCAAGCCCGGTGAGACGACGATCCAGGGCCAGGTGACGAAGGACGGCGAGCCCGTGGTCGGCTACGTCCGCCTCCTGGACTCGACCGGTGAGTTCACCGCGGAGGTCCCCACCTCCGCCACCGGACAGTTCCGCTTCTACGCGGCGGAGGGCACCTGGACCGTCCGCGCCCTCGTCCCCGGCGCCACCGCCGACCGCACGGTCGTCGCCCAGCAGGGCGGCCTGGCCGAGGTCGCGATCGCGGTCTGAGCACACCCGTAAGGGCCGCACCTCCCGGATCACCCTCCGGAAGGTGCGGCCCTTCGCCTTCCCCGCACGGCGGTCCCTCCTTGACGTAGCGGTCCCGCACACCCGCTGTCGGTCCCGCGCTCAACGCCCACGGCCGACCTACCCTGGATGCATGCTGGCTCGTCGCCGTCGCGTGTACTTCGCCATGATGGGGACCTGTATCGGGCTCTTCGTCCTGGCCTGGGGAGTCGTGCGCATCTGGTCCGTCCCCGCCGCCGTGGGGATGTGCGTGGTGGCCATGGTCATCCCCCCGGTCGCCGCGATGGTCGCGAACCGGCGAGGCCCCGACGACCGCTGGTGGGACGACCCCTCCGGCGATCCGCAGTCGGACGAGTGGTGGGACGAGCTGGACGGCAAGAAGCGGCCGAGGTCCTGAGCGGGTCCGGCGAAGTCTGCTGCGGTTCGGCAGCACCCCGAAGGGGCGCTGGGGGTACCCCGCGGCCGAAGGCTGGGGCAGGAACTGCCCGACCAGCCACGACGGCGCCGCAGTCGGCCGACGCCGCAGTCGGCCGACGGCGCACCGCGGCGCTTCCGGCGGAGCGCTCAGTACACGAGCGCCTGCGTTCCGTCCGCCATGGCCTCCTGCACGAATACCTGCGCGCCCGCGATCCGTACGCCCTCGATGACGTCCTTCTCTGTGATGTCCCGGCGGGCCGCGCACTGGGTGCAGAGGGTGAGCGTGCCGCCCGCGAGGATCGAGTCGACCAGGTCGGGGAGCGGGGCCGCGTGCGGGAGCTCGAACTCGGCGGCCCGGCCCGGCAGGGCGAACCACGCCGACTCGCCGGTCAGCCACATCGACACCTCGACGCCGCTCGCCACGGCCACCGCCGCCACCGTGAACGCCTGCGAACACCGCTCGGGGGCGTCCGCCCCGGCCGTCACCTTGATCACCAGCTTCTTCGCCATGCCGGAAGCGTAACCACCGGCCGCCACGCACGCGTCGGGCAGCGCGGCCGTCAGTATCCGACGGCCTCCCGGAGCAGCAGCACGGTGCCGCGGCCCGGGCGGGGTTCCGCGTTGAGGACGAGCAGCCGGTTGACGGCGCTCGGCGACCCGTACACCTCCCGGGCGCGCGCGTCCTCCAGCGGAAGGGCGTGCTCCTCGACGCGGCGCAGCGCCGTGTTCAGGTCGGGCACCACCTTCTGCGCGCCGACGACCCAGACCGCGTGGGCGGCCCCGCCCGCGTTGGCGGGGAGCTGGCTGCCGCTGCCCGAGGCGAGGACGAGCGAGCCGGTCTCGGTGACCGCGGCGACGCTGTTGACGACGTACTCGGGGCAGGCGAGGAGCCTGCGGATCTCGTCGGCTCCGGTGGCCCGGTCGATGGCCAGGACGCGCGGCCTGACGGCGTCGTACCGGCCGCCGGTGTTGATGTCCTCGTCGATGCCGGACAGCCGGAGCGTCTCGCTGGCTCCGGTGAACACCGTGGCGCCCTCGGGGAGCAGGTCCCGGACGCGGGCGCGCGCGGCCGCGGTGTCGTCCAGGATCTCGGCGGCGAAGCCGTGGGCACGCAGCGCGGCGGCCGTCCGCTCCAGCCGTTCGGCCGACGCCGGGTGGGCGAAGGAGGCGGCGGCCGGGGCGTCCTGTGCCGCCCGGGGCGCCGTGCCCGCCAGCGGGGAGGTGTCGAGGTACCTGACCTCGTACACCCGCTCGGTGAACCTCCAGCCCTCCTCGGTGCGCTGGTAACGGTCGTGGTAGACGGCGTAGTTGAGCCCCTGGCGGCCGTCGAGGGTGCGGGCGAGCTCCTGGATGTAGGCGCGGCCGGTCGCGGTGTCGCCGTCGAGCAGGATCGTGCCGGGGTGCGTGTTCTGCACGAAGAAGTCCCACTGGCTCTGCAGCCGTTCGCCGCCGGCGACGATCTCCTCGCGGCCGATCAGCTCGACGGGGATGTTCGGCATGCGCAGGGCGCCGTCCGGGGTGAACAGCGAGGCCATGCGGGGCCGGTCGCGCATCATCGCCGCGTCGGTGAACTCGCCGCGCAGCGCCTCGATCTCCACGCGGTCCGCGATGGCCTGGAAGTCGTTCATCGAAGTCCCCTCACCGTCGACGTCCTGTCGTCGTCCTCACCGGTACGACAACGCGGCCCCGCGGAATGTGAGGTGGCGCGGCGGCCTCACATTCCGGCGCGCTGTCCTGTCGACACGGGTAGGGGCACAGGCACACGGGTGAACGAGGGAGACGGGCGGACCATGACCACCGGAGCCGGGCGGGACGAGCGGGACGAGCGGGACGAGCGGGACGAGCAGAGCGATCCGGGCCTCGGCGCGGTCATGCGGGAACGGCGTCAGCTGATCAATCTCGCCTACCGGCTCCTCGGCTCCCTCGCCGACGCCGAGGACGTCGTGCAGGAGACCTACGCCCGCTGGTACGCCATGTCCGCAGCCGGGCAGCAGGCCGTCGAATCGCCCGGTGCCTGGCTGACGACGGTCGCCAGCCGCATCTGCCTCAACCTGCTCGGCTCGGCGCGGGCCAGGCGGGAGACGTACGTGGGCGACTGGATCCCGGAGCCGCTGCCCGAGCCCGCGGAATGGGTCACCGGGCACTCCGGCGGGACCGACCCGGCCGACCGGATCACCCTCGACGAGTCGGTGACCATGGCCTTCCTCGTCGTCCTCGACGCGATGACCCCGGCCGAGCGCGTCGCGTTCGTCCTGCACGACGTCTTCCGCTATCCCTTCGGCGAGGTCGCCGAGATCGTCGGCCGCACCCCGGCGGCCTGCCGCCAGCTGGCCTCCTCCGCCCGCCGCCGCATCCGCACCGCGCGGACCCCCACGGGCCCGAGCGCTGGACAGGCCGACATCGTCCGGCGGTTCAGGACGGCGTGGGAGGCCAAGGACATCGACGCCCTGGTCGGCCTGCTCGACCCCGACGCCACCGCGACCGCCGACGGCGGCGGGCTCGCCGTCACCCACCTGTACCCGATCGTGGGCGGGGAGCGGATCGCCCGCGCCTACGCCGAGATCGCGCGCGTGGCGGGCCACCGCACGACGTTCCTGGAGTGCACGGTCAACGGCCTGCCCGGCCTGGTCGCCCAGCAGGACGGCGCCGTCGCGACCGTCTTCGCCTTCGAGGTCGCCGGCGACCGGATCAGGCACATCTGGGCGGTACGGAACCCGGAGAAGCTCCGTCCCTGGCGGATGGGCCCGAACCAGCCCTGATCAGACGGTGAACGCGGAGCGGAACCGGTGGAGCGCGCTCTCGCCGTCCTCGCCCGCTCAGGCCTCCATCGCGACTGTGCAGCCGTAACCGAGGCCGGCCAGGCGCGGGCGACCGCCGACCAGCTCGATCAGGTTCCCCTCGCCGATCTGGGCGTGGCAGAGGTCCAGGCCGGTGCCGTGCAGGTTGAGGCGCGGGCAGCCGAGCCGGTCGGCCGCGTCGATCGACTGCGGAACTCGCCGTGGCCGCCGTGACGACCCGTCTGGAGGGCGGCCGGCCGCGGCTCCGCGAGGACGTGGTCGCACCGCGTCTGGCGGTCCGGGGCACCACGGCACCCGCCCAGCGTGCGCCGATGTGCACCCGAGGGGTGGGAGTCCGGCGGGTTCTCGGTCACAGTGGACGTACCCGGCCGAGGGGAAGCCGGGGCGGGGGAGGGAAGACCGATGACGGAACCCGGTCCGTTCGCGCTGGAAGCCGTCGTGGTGGGGCAGCCGAAGCGTTCGAAGTGGCGCACGTACCGGGGCCCCGTCCTGGCCGTGTCCACCGTGGAGGGGACCCCGCTCGCCGAGGTCACGGACATCGACCACACACAGTTCGTCCTGACGGCGACGTCCGGCGAGGTCGTCGTCCGCATCGAGAAGCGTTCCTGGTCCGAGCCGTTCCAGCAGTTCGGACCGGTGCGGTTCCACTTCACCGACGGAGCGGACCGGGAGATCGGCACCGCCGGTGCCGGTGGAGTCGTCAAGTCCCGGCAGCTGAGCCTCCGGACGGAGCGGGGACGCCGGCTCCTCCTCACGCGGCAGGGGCAGCTGTCCGTCGAATGGCACCTCACGGACACCGCCCCGGAAGGGGGCCCGGCGCCGGAGACCCTCGGCCGGGTCACGGTGAGCACCATCGACTCGTGGATCGGCCTACAGCAGTACGTGGTCGAGATGGACCCCCGTCTGGACGTCTCCGAACGGCGGACCGTGGTCGCCTCGGTCGTCTGTCTGCACCTGATCCGCCGGCCTCCGGGCGAGGGCTCCGGGGTGGCGTGAGTGCGCCGCGGCCGACGGACGACGGCAGGCGCCCGCCGAACGGCTCAAGCCGGGGTCAGCACCGCGTAGTCCGCGAACAGGCGCCGGTACCGCATGTGCCGCGTCTCCTGCGCATGCCTGCGCTGCCACTCCTCCACCTCCGCCGGATGCCCGCACACCCCCGATTCGGCCCCGCAGTCCTCCTCGTCCCCAGACACGCACCGGGCCGCGTACTCGGGCGCCGCGCCCGCGTCCTGCACGATCACGTACGGCACGTAGCGGAAGACGCGGCGGTTCACGGGTGCTCCGCGCGCTGGTGCTGGCGCAGCAGCACGTTCGCGTCGGTGGCCGCGCTGTGGTCGTGGGCGGCGCGGGCGGTCTCCCGCCGGTCGTCGAGGTGCGTGCACTCGGCGCAGCCGGGCACGGGCCACGGCGGGCGGCTGAGGTCCTCGGGGTCCGGCGGCACGGCCCACGTACGGTCGTTCGCCGCCCGGACGCCCGCGCTGAGCCGCTCTCTGTCGGTGGCGGGCCGCAGCGTCGACGGATGGGCCTGCCACTCTCTCCCTCCCCCCACGGGACGCAGCATCGCGTACGGCCCCGACTGGTCCCGGTACTCGCCGACCTGGTCGGTGGCGGTGTCGTAGAGCAGGGTTCCGGGCTCCATGGCATTCGCTCCTTTTGTCCAACATCTATACGAAATGCGAGAGTTGGACTACTCTGCGTGTCGAGGCTGCTACGAGGATGGCCGGGAGGCGGGGGCGGCGCGCCGAGGAGGAGCGGTTCTTCCCCGTCTGGCGGCGCTAATTCCACAAATTCCATGGGGAATCCGGGAGGGGTGCGGTGCCGCAGAGGCGGGTGGTGACGGGGCGCAGTCAGGAGCCGAGGCAGCGGTTCGCGGAGGAGCTGCGGTTGCTGCGGGCGGAGAAGGGGGTGAGCTTAAAGGGGCTGGCCGAGGAACTGGGCTGGGACGCGTCCAACTTCGGGAAGATGGAGAGCGGGCGGACTCTGGGGAGCCCGGAGGTCGTGGAGGCGCTGGATCAGCTCTATGGGACGCCTGGGCTGTTGCTAGCCTTGTGGGAGTTGGCGGTTGGGGATCCGTCGCAGTTCAAGGAGCAGTACCGGCGGTACATGGTGCTGGAGGCGGAGGCGGCCAGCCTGTGGCACTACGCCGTGAGTTCACCGCCGGGTTTGCTTCAGACGGCTGGATACGCCCGTGAGGCGCTAGCGGTGGGTTGGATCGAGGGCACCGAACTGGAGCAGCAGGTAGAGGCACGGGTAGGGCGTCGCCAACTGCTGGAGGGTGACGATCCGCCGATGTTCCGCGTCATCCTGTCTGAGGCGGTGCTACACACGTCGCTGCGCGACCTGGGGGCGTGGCGGGAGCAACTGGAGCACCTGGCAGAAGCCGCCGAGCGCCCGAACATCACGCTTCAGGTGCTGCCGTTCAGCGCCGGACCGCACGGCCTGATGAATACCTCGGTGAAGTTCCTGCGGTTGCCGGATGGCCGTACGGTCGCCTACACCGAGAACGACTTGCGTGGTGAACTGGTGGAAGAAAACGCCTCAGTTGAGCTGCTGCTGCGTAGGTACGATGCGATGCGCGACCTGGCGCTTTCACCGGCCGAGTCACGCAAGTTCATCCTGCGGATGTTGGAGGAAGTGCCGTGCGAGCCGTCGACCTGAGTGGCGTCACGTGGCGCAAGAGCAGCTACAGCAACACAAGTGGCGGCGATTGCATCGAGGTCTCCGACGATCTCCTGGCCTCCGCCTCCTGGCACAGGAGCAGCTACAGCAACCAGGACGGCGGCAACTGCCTCGAAGTAGCCACCGGCATCCCCTCCCTCGTCCCCGTCCGTGACAGCAAGGCCCCCTCCCACGGAACCCTCCTCTTCGAAGCCTCTGCCTGGTCGGCGTTCGTCGTCGGGGTCAAGCGGGTCGGGCGCTGAATGCTGGACTACGGCCTCGACACGTCCGGGTCGGATCGCGACCTCGCCCTGCCCGACCTGGTGGCCGAAGGCGACGAGCTCGACGCGCTGGTGTCGGCGCAGTCGGCGAGGACGCGCGGACGCGCGGACGTGGCTCGAGGTCTCTCGCGTCCTCCTCTGATCACCGGTAGGCCGCGACCGCGACCCGCACGAACGACCGCAGCAACGGATTCCCGTCCCCCTCGGCCCACGCCACCACCACCCGGCTCGGCGGCATGTCGGCGACCGGTACGACCGTGAGCCCGGCTCCCGGGTCGTGGCCGGCCAGTGTCATGCCGACCGTGCCGTTCCAGAGCACCGCCTGCCGGCACTCCTGGACGGCCCGTACGACCGGCCCCTCCCGCGCCTCCCCGCCGTTCCAGTACGACTGCCACAGCCGGTCCGTACCCTCCGGGAACCGGAACCAGCGCCGCTCGGCGAGGTCGGCCAGCCGCAGGCTCTCCCGGCCGGCCAGCGGATCGTCGGCACGGAGCAGCGCCCCCACCGGATCGGCCCGCAACTCCCTTACCGCCAGCCCTGTCTCGTCGAACGGCGCACGGGTCAGAGCGATGTCGACGGCACCGGCGTGCAGCCCGCACGTGGGGTCCGTCAGGTCGGTCTCGCGGACGCGGATCTCGACGCCCGGGTGGCGTTCGCGGTACGCGCGGGCCAGGCGCCGTACGCCGGGATCCGTGCTGTCGCCGAGGAGGCCGACGGTCAGAACGGCGGTCCCCGCCGCCGTCGCGACCCGTACGCGCAGCCGGTCGGCCTGGTCGAGGAGCGCGCGGGCCTCGTCGAGCAGGACGGCGCCGACGGGGGTCAGGGCGACCCCGGCCGGCGACCGCTCGAAGAGCCGCGCGCCGACCTCGGTCTCCAGCGCCTTGATCGCACGGCTCAGCGGGGGCTGGCTCATGTGGAGCCGTGCGGCGGCCCGGCCGAAGTGGAGTTCCTCCGCGACCGCCACGAAATAGCGCAGCGTCCGTAGCTCCATACGCTCCATGCAGCCACGATACCGATCGGGTATCGGGTCTGCGGAACAGGTCTTGGACAGCTGGACCGCCCCGGCCGTCGAATCGGAACATGACGACCCACGACAACACCCCCGCTGTATCCGTCGTCGGACCCGGCGACGGCGAGGTGCTGATGCTCGGCACCACCCGCATGCGCGTCCTGGAGGACGGCCGTACCACCGGCCACCGCCTCGGCCTCGCCGAGTCCGTCCTCGCACCGCACACCCCCGGCCCGCCGCAGCACCGGCACGCCCGGCACGACGAGGGCTTCTACGTCATCTCCGGCTCGGTGCGCTTCACCGTCGGAGACGAGGAGTACGACGCCACGGCCGGAACCCTCGTCATGGTGCCGCCCGGCGCCCCGCACACGTTCGCCAACGTCACCGGCGAACCGGCCGTCATGCTCAGCACGTTCACGCCCGACCTGTACGTGCAGTACTTCCGGGACCTGCGGGACCTGTTCGCCACCGGCCAGGCGCCCAGCCCGCGGGCGAGCGCCGAGGTCATGAGCCGTTACGCCACCGAGCCGGCCACCGGCTCATGAGCGTCGCGTACTGGATCGTCGCCGGTCTGCTCGCTCTCTTCTACCTCTACGCGGGCGGGCTGAAGGTCGTGCGGAGCCGGGAGCGGCTGCTGCCGATGATGGCGTGGGTGGAGAGCATGCCGACGGCGGCCGTGCGGGCGATCGGGGGCGTCGAGGTGCTCGGTGCGCTCGGCCTGGTCCTCCCGCGTCTGACCGGCGTCGCGCTCTGGCCGGCCCTGGCCGCCGCCGTCGGGTTCGCCGTGCTTCAGGTCGGCGCGGTCGGGGTCCACCTGAGGATGGGTGACCGTCAGGTGGCCCTGAATCTCACGCTCTTGCTCGCTGCGGGGGCGGCTGCCTGGCTCGCTGCGGTGTCCTGATCGTAATTAATCCTTGTACAACTCATGGAACGGACCATGAGTCTCCTGTGGCGCGCGGATCAAGGAATCCGCGCTCCCGTTTGTGCACAGGGGGGCGAAATGGACGTACCAGACACACCGCCGGAACCTCGGCCAGAACCACCACAGGAAACAGTGCCGGAATCGCTTCCGGAAGCCTCGCCCAGGCGTGGGCGAAGGACGCGCCGTACCACCGCGCTGATCGCCGGTGCCGCCGTACTCGGCGTCGTGGCCGGCACCTGCGTCGGCTACCTCGTCCAGGCCGACCGCGAGCCCACCGCCCTGCCGCCCCTGTCCCAGCCGTCCGTCGCGCAGGCGAAGGGCGCCGGTCCCGAGCCGCTGTCGGCCGCCCAGGACCGGCAGGTCAGGGCCGGCGGCGATCTGCGCAAGCTGCTGCTGAAGAAGCCGAGGGGCGCGCGTGCGGTCTTCTACCCGGACGGTGGCGGCTGGACGAGCCTCGCCGACTACGCGGAGACGTACGACAAGCCCGCGAGTGGCTTCGCGGACCTCGTCGCCGGCGAGTTCCGGCGGGCTGCCGCCACGGACTGGCGGGAGGGCGGCCATTACAGCGTGGAGATCCGCCTGGTCCAGTACCGCCAGGAGGAGACGCTCGGGGCGGCCGACGCGGCCGACGGCGGTTACTACTGGGCCGAGAAGGAGGCCGACACGGACGGCCGGCCGATACCCGGTACCGGCGACGGCATGGCGTACGTCCACAACAAGCCCGACACCAAGCCGGGCTACTTGGACATGTACTCGGCCGAGGCACACGCCTGGCGCGGTGACATCGCCATGGAGATCTGGGTCTACGACACGAAGCCGGTCCCGAAGGCGAAGATCATGGATCTGGCGAAGCGGCAGATGGAGCGGCTGTGAGCGAGGAACTGTCCGGCGTGGCCGGTGAGGCCGACAGAACTGGTGCGGCCGGTGAAGTCGACGGAACCGGTGCGGCTGGTGAAGTCGACGGAACCGGTGCGGCTGGTGAGGCCGACGAAACTGTTGCGGCTGGTGAGGTCGACGGAACCGGTGCGGCCGGTGAGGCCGGCGGTCGTCGTCGGCGCCGCGTGGCCCGGATCGCCGGGATCGGTGTGCTGCTCGTCGCCGTCGTCGCAGGGGTCGCCATCACCGCCGTGCGCGTGAGCGGCGCCGACCGGGATCCGGGGGTCCCCGGCTGGGACCTGCCGAAGACGGCCAAGGGCGGGGCGAAAGAGGCGGCGGCCGGGGGAACCGGTCTACAGGCCATGCTGCTGCCCTACGGCACCGAGGGGTTCGGGCGGGGCCCGGACATCGGGGAGTTCGGCTCCGACGTCCGGCTGTCCGGCCGCGAGGCCGCCGACCTGCGCAAGGAGTCGATCAAGGACCTGCCCCGCTCCCAGCGCAAGGAGCTGGAGCGGCTGATCGACAAGCAGCAGACCAAGGGCATGGCAATGCGCAGCTACCTGAGTACCGAGACGCCGACGGAGGGCACCACGTACTCGGACCACGCCTACACCGTCGACATCGTGCTGTCGCAGCTGGGCGACCAGCGGACCGTGCGGTCCGTCGCCACGGCCCAGCAGGAGCTCTTCGACGCGCTGAAGATCTTCCGCAAGGGCCCGGAGGTGAAGGGCCACAAGGACGCCGCCTGCTTCCTGCCGCCCGCCGACTCGGCCGAGAAGCTCGACATGATGGTGTGCTCCGCGTACGTGGGTGACGTGCTGGTCAGCGCCACGGCCACCGGTGCCAAGCCGCTGGACGAGAAGGGTGTGGCGCTGTTGCTCGGCGAGCAGCTCGACCGGATCAAGAACCCGGGAGTGGCGGTATGACCATGAACCAGCCCGAGCAGGCTGAGCAGCCCGTGGAGCCTGTGGAGTCCGTGCAGGCCGTGGAGTCCGTGCAGGCCGTGGAGCCCGTGCAGGCCGTGGAGCCCGTGCAGGCCGTGCAGCCCATGCAGCCCATGCAGGTCGTGCAGCCGGAGTCGGCCGTCGAAGTCCTGGGGACCGAGCCGCAGCCCGGGAAGAAGGATCGGCGTCGGCTTCGGGCCGCCCTCCGCTGGGTCTCGGCCGTGGCCGTCTTCGCGGTCGTCGGGACCGGTGCGGCGTACGGCGTCACGCGCGCGGACCGGACGGACGTACCCGGCCTGGCCACGCACTCCGACGGCCGCTGGGAGTACCCCACCCTGGTGAAGGCGCCGCTGCCGTCCGGCAGCCCGGCGCCGTTCGCCGCGGCCAACAAGGTGAACGCGCACTACGCCGACCTGCGCCGACTGGTGCTGCCCGCGCCCCGGGGCGCCACCGCCGACGCCGCCCTGCGCGGCACGGACGGCTGGCTGGCGACCAAGGACTTCCTGGCGCTCTACTCCGACAAGGCGGACCGCGAGGAGCTCGCCGGGAAGCTGGCCGACTACGGGCTCCGGCACATCGCGGCCCGTGGCTGGACCACCCCGGACGGTACGCACACCGGGATCTACCTGCTCCAGTTCGGCAGTGCCACGATCACCGAGAAGCTGCTGAACACCGAGATGATCACCCAGGACGCGCCCGCCTACGCGGTCCGCGGCGCCGACACCTACCTCCGGGACGAGGAGTTCCCGGACGCCGCCCGGATCAACGACGTCCTGCTGGCGCCGTACGCGGAGGACAGGCCGTACGGCGACGAGCAGGTGCGGCTGGCCTATCTCGCGGCCGGCGACACCTTCGGCGTGATCGTCCAGTCCCGGAAGAAGGAGGCGCTCGCCGTCCCCTTCCAGCAGACGGTGACCCTGCAGAGCGAGCTGCTGGACTGAACCCCGCAGGGGTGCACCTCGCCAAGAGCGCCGGGCCCGGGCCGCGTAAGCTTGGGCCCGGCTCTTGTACGTACGCCCGACCTCGCTCAAGGAGCACCCGTGGAAGCCTTCTTCGAAACCCTGCTGGTCCTGGTCTGCGTCGGCGTCATCGCCTTCGCCTGGCTGACCGTGAAGAAGCTGTACCAGGGCCAGCGCTGAACCGAGTCCGAGCCCGAGTCTAGGAACCACCACCCATGATCGAGATTCCGTCCGACCTGCACAAGGACCTGGTCCCGCTGGCCTTCCTGCTCGGCAGCTGGGCCGGCGCCGGTGTCCACGACTTCCCGGGTTCGGAGAAGTGCAACTTCGGCCAGGAAGTCACCTTCAGCCACGACGGACGGGACTTCCTGGAGTACCACTCCCACACCTGGGTGCTGGACCAGGACGGGAACAAGGTCCGCCCGCTGGAGTCGGAGTCCGGCTTCTGGCGCATCGACGCCCACCGCAAGGTCGAGGTCACGATGGTCCGCGACGACGGCGTGATCGAGATCTGGTACGGCGAGATGGCCGACAAGAAGCCCCAGATCGACCTGGTCACCGACGCCGTCGCCCGGACCGCCGCCTCCGCCCCGTACAGCGGCGGCAAGCGCCTCTACGGCTACGTCAAGAGCGACCTGATGTGGGTCGGCGAGAAGCAGACCCCCGAGGTCGAGCTGCGTCCCTACATGTCGGCGCACCTGAAGAAGGTCGTCACCCCGGAGGACGTCGAGCGCTGGGCCAAGGCCCTCCCCGACGACATGCCGGACGACGGCATCGCGTTCTTCAAGTAGTTCTGGATTTCGGAAGTAGTTCTAGACTTTCGGTGTGGTGAGCACCGACTGGAAGAGCGACCTCAGGCAGCGCGGCTACCGGCTGACGCCGCAGCGGCAACTCGTGCTCGAAGCCGTGGACACCCTTGAGCACGCGACCCCCGACGACATCCTCGGTGAAGTGAGGAAGACCGCGTCGGGGGTCAACATCTCGACGGTCTACCGGACCCTGGAGCTCCTCGAGGAGCTGGGGCTGGTCAGCCATGCCCATCTCGGGCACGGTGCGCCGACGTACCACCTCGCCGACCGTCACCACCACATCCACCTGGTCTGCCGCGACTGCGAGAACGTGATCGAGGCGGACGTGGCGGTGGCCGCGGAGTTCACCGCCAAGCTGCGGCGGGACTTCGGCTTCGAGACGGACATGAAACACTTCGCGATCTTCGGGCGTTGCAAGGACTGCACACTGAAGAGAGCCACGGCGGCATCCTCCGCATCCGCGTCCGTCCAGAGTTCAATTACCGAGTCGTAGGCTTACGCATATGAAGAGCCCACTGCTGTCCCTGCCCGGCGCGGTGCCCGCCGAGGGCGTGGACGAAGGCGTCGCCGCGCACTACGGCGACCTGTTCCGCGAGCAGCGCGCCCTCGCCGACGGCGCCGGTTTCGTCGACCTCTCCCACCGGGGGGTCGTGGCCGTCACCGGCGAGGACCGGCTGAGCTGGCTGCACCTGCTCCTCACCCAGCACGTCAGCGAGCTGCCGGCCGGCGAGGCCACCGAGGCGCTGATCCTCTCCGCGCACGGCCACATCGAGCACGCGCTGTACCTGGTCGACGACGGCACGACCGTCTGGGCCCACGTCGAGCCGGGCACCCAGGAGGCGCTGGTGGCCTACCTGGAGTCGATGAAGTTCTTCTACCGGGTGGAGGTCGCCGACCGGACCGCCGACTTCGCGGTCGTCCACCTGCCGGCCGGCTCCATCGCCGAGGCCCCGGAGGGTGTCGTCGTGCGCGAGACGGCGTTCGGCCGTGATCTCTTCCTGCCCCGCGCCGACCTGGAGGCGTACGCCGAGAAGGCGGGCCCGGCCGCCGGGCTCCTCGCCTACGAGGCGCTGCGCGTCGAGCACCACCGGCCCCGGCTCGGTTTCGAGACCGACCACCGCACCATCCCGCACGAGCTGGGCTGGATCGGCAGCGCCGTCCACCTCCAGAAGGGCTGCTACCGCGGCCAGGAGACCGTGGCCCGGGTGCAGAACCTCGGCAAGCCGCCGCGCCGTCTGGTCTTCCTGCACCTGGACGGCAGCGACGTCCACCTGCCGCCGCACGGGACCGAGATCCGGGTGGCCGACGAGGGCGAGGACGGCCGGAAGATCGGCGTCGTGACGACGTCGGTACGCCACTTCGAACTGGGCCCGGTGGCCCTGGCGTTGGTCAAGCGCAACGTCCCGGTGGACGCCCGGCTGGTCGTGGGGGAGACGGCCGCGGCCCAGGAAGTGATCGTCGAGCCGTAGGCCCGCCGCGCGTTCCTTTCCCCGCAAGTTCCCTCCGGTTCCTTCTCCACAAGCTGTGGATCTCCGGAAGCACGCTGCGGGACCTGCCGTTGCCACTCCATAATTGGCAACGGGCGGCGACCACTTGGACACGGTGTGCACGTGTTCGACCCGATGCGCGCGCCCCGGGGGGAGGCGCCGTGACACCGCAGGAGGAGTTCGCCGAGGCGCTGCGCGTCCGCCGGGAGGCCGCCGACCTCTCCCTCGCCGAGCTCGCCCGCCGGGTCCACTACAGCAAGAGCTACCTCAGCCGGGTGGAGAACGGCCTGCGGCCCCCGGGACGGCTGCTGGCCGAACGCTGTGACGCCGCCCTGCGGGCCGACGGCGCCCTGCTCGCCCTGCTGCCGCCCGGCCCCGAGCAGCACGAGCGACGGGACGAGAGACGGGACGAGGCCGCCCGGTCCGTCCGCGGGACGCGGCGCCGCCCGGACTCCGCCCCGGCCCCCTCGTCGGCGCCGGACGCGCCCCCGCCCGCCCGGCGAGCGGGTACGGCGCCGGTTTCGAGCTGATCTCTTGCGGGGAGGCCATGGCGTTCAGGCCGGATAGGAATTGCATCCCGCGACGCAGGGTGCAGTTCGGCCTCTCCGGTGAAGCCGAACATGTGTGTCCGTGTTCGCCGGTTGGGGTGACCATGGCGAAGCGGCGAGCGGACGTGCGGATCTCGCACGTATGGTCGTTCGACAGGAGCAGGCGACCGGAACGCGGACGGGGGTGATGGCGTGGCAGCAGCGAAGGGAACCGACGGAGTGGGGCATGCCAGGTACACGTTCCGGCTGCGTGTGTCGTCCACTGCCCGCACCGTGCTGCTGGCGGAGTGGGACCGATGCCGGTGGGTGTGGAACGAGTGCGTGGCCAAGTCCCAGGTCGTGCACCGGCATAACAAGGCCACCGGTGGGAAGCGGACGTGTGGCCCAGCCCAGCTGGACAAGATGCTTACCGGGGCGCGCAGGACGAATCCTTGGCTTCGAGCGGGTAGCTCCGTGCCGCAGCAGCAGATCATCCGGGACTTCGGCAAGTCCCGTGCCAGGGCACAGCAGGACATCAAGGACCGGCTGCCTGTGGCACGCCGGGCCGGGATGCCGAAGTGGAAGAAGAAACACGAGGCGTCGCCCACCCTCAACTACACCCGGCGCGGCTTCCGGCTGAAGGACGGGCAACTGCACCTGGCAGGCGAGATCGTCCTGACCGTGGTGTGGTCGCGGGAGTTGCCTGCAGATCCGTCCAGTGTGCGTGTTTACCAGGACGGCATCGGCCACTGGTACGCCAGTTTCGTCGTCCCCGCCGCAGTCGAGCCGCTGCCGGAGACGGGTGCGGTGATCGGTGTGGACTGGGGGGTGAAGGAGACTGCGACCACCACATCCGAAGCCCACGACCTCCCGCACGCCCAGCACGGCACGATGGCCAAGGCGAAACTGACCCGGTACGACCGGATGATGGCCCGCCGCAAGCCGAAGAAGGGGCAGGCCGGATCGAAGGGCTACCGCGAGGCCAAGCGGCTGCGCGCCAAAGCGCACCAGAAAGTCGCACGCCAGCGCCAGGATGCCGGTCGCAAGTGGGCCAAGAAGGTCGTCACTGACCATGACGTGCTGGCCGTCGAGGACTTCAAGCCCAAGTTCCTCGCCAGGACTTCGATGGCCCGCAAAGCCGCCGACGCTGCTATCGGTGCCACCAAACAGGCCCTGATCGAGATGGGCCGCAAGCACGGACGCACCGTGCACCTGGTCCACCCTGCGCACACGACCATGGACTGCGCGCACTGCGGAGCGAGAGCCAAGCACGCACTGCCGCTGGGGATGCGCACCTACACCTGCACCGCATGCGGAATCTCCTCTCCCAGAGACAAGAACTCCGCATGCGTGATGCTCGTCCGGGCCGGTCTCAACCCGGCTGGTGCTGACGGCGTAAGACCATCTGGGGCGCTGCCCCGTATGGCTGCCTGAGCCAGGAATTCCCTCCCGTCGCCTCAGGGAGGGGAGGAATCAAATCTCCAGCAGGACGGTGAACGGGCCGTCGTTGGTCAGCGACACCCGCATCTGCGCCCCGAACCGGCCGGTCGCCACGGTCGCCCCCAGGGCCCGCAGCTGCGCGACCACCTCGTCCACCAGCGGCTCCGCCACTTCGCCGGGCGCCGCCGCGTTCCAGGTGGGCCGCCGCCCCTTGCGCGCGTCGCCGTACAGCGTGAACTGACTGATCACGAGCAGCGGCGCGTCGACGTCACTGCACGACCTCTCGTCCGCCAGCATGCGGATCGACCAGAGTTTCCGGGCAAGTTGGGCCGCCTTCTCCTTGGTGTCCTCGTGCGTCACCCCGACGAGCACGCACAGGCCCTCGCCCTCGATCGCGCCCACCGTCTCGCCGTCCACGACGACGCTCGCGCCGTCCACCCGCTGTACCACCGCTCGCATGCGCACCATCATGCCCGGTGCCCACATGCGCCTCACAGGGGCCCATTTTGGATCCTTAATGTCCCAACTAGGGCCGTTCGGGGGCACTCGGTCACATTGCGGCCACTTGGGGTGGCACCATGCTTTCACACGCCGGTCGAGGGGACGGTTGAGACGTATGAGCACACCGAGCACCGGGCGACTGAAGAAGCAGGGCACGCAGAGCGTGCAGAGCCTGCCCCGGCCGCCCGCACAGCGCGGCGAGGACATCCCGCTGCCCGCGGAACCACCGGAGCACGACCTGACCCGGCTGAGCCTGCCCGAACTGCGCGTCCTGCGCCGGGACGCGCAGCGCGACGAGGCCGACCTGAGCTACGTACGACGGCTGCTCCAGGGCCGTATCGACATCCTGCGCGCGGAACTGGCCCGCCGCTCCCCGGCGGGCGCGGCCGCCGTCGTGGACCGGCTCCCGGAGATCCTCACGGACGCCCCGGCCCGCCACCGCTCCTCCGCCCGCCACGTCACCCTGGGCACCCCGCACAACGAGGAGTACGGCAGGCTGGCGGCCGACATGCTGGCCGAGGTCGAACTCTCCGACCTGGAGGCCCGCACGGACACGGAGCTGAACACGGCGATGGGCCGCCTGGTCCGCTACGAACAGGAGGTGTCCCGGCGCAGGCAGCGCCTGCAGCGGACGGCGGACGATTCGAGCGGGGAGATCACCCGCAGGTACCGGGAGGGCGAAGCGCAGGTCGACGATCTACTGACGTAGGGCAGAGCGCCCCTTCAGGGGCGCTGGGGGTACCCCCGGCCGAAGGCTGGGGGAGGAACTGCGCGACCGGCCCCCACCCACCCGCAGCCGAAAATGAATCGGCACCACGGAATCAAACGCATACCGTGCTGTCATGACCGACCCCGTCGAAGTCCGCCCCATAACCGAACCCGAGCTCGCCGACTGGCACCGCGCCCTGTCCACCGGCTTCCTCCAGCGACCCACCCTCTCGGCGGAGCAACTCGCTGCCCGCCGAAGGCAGTTCGTGCCGGGCAGACTCCTCGGCGCCTTCGACGGCCCCCGCTGCGTCGCGACGTTCCGCTCCTTCGACCAGGAGCTGACCGCGGTCGGCGGCGCCACCCTCCCCGCCGACGCCATCTCCAACGTCACGGTCACCGCCACCCACCGCCGCCGCGGCCTGCTCACCCGCATGATGAGCCAGGACCTGGCCGCGGCGAAGGAGCGCGGAGACGTGGTCGCGACCCTGATCGCCGCCGAGTACCGGATCTACGGCCGCTACGGCTTCGGTCCGGCGACCACGCTGACGGAGTGGACGGTCGAGGTCCCGCGGACCGGCCTGGACCCGCGCTGGGCGCGCCCCGAGGACGGCGGCCGGATCGACCTCGTCGACGGCGAGGACGTCCGCAAGCTCGGCCCCGACCTGCACGAACGCGTCCGGCGTAGCACCCCGGGCGCGGTCAGCCGCAGCGAGCTGTGGTGGCAGTTGCGCACCGGCGTGGTCCGCTTCGACGAGGAGTGGAAGGAGCCCTACTTCGCGGTGTACCGCTCGGCGGCCGGCGAGGTGGAGGGCATCGCGTCCTACGAGTCGGACGACAACTGGCAGGGCAAGCAGCCGTACAACACCGCCGACGTGCACTGGCTGCTCGGCGCGACCCCGGCGGCCGAGCGCGCGCTGTGGCACTACCTGTGCTCGATCGACTGGATCACCAGGGTGAAGAGCGGCTGGCGGTCGCCGGACGACCTGCTGCCGCACTACCTGCCCGACCCGCGCGCCGCGCGGATCACCAACCAGGCGGACTGGCTGTGGGTGCGGATCCTGGACGTCGTACGGGCCCTGGAGGCGCGGACGTACGACAGGACGGGGTCGCTGGTCCTCGAGGTGGCGGACCGGCAGGGGCTGGCCGGCGGCCGGTTCCGGCTGGACGCCTCCCCCGATGGGGCGTCCTGCACCCCGACCACCGACACCCCCGACCTCGCCCTCGACATCGCCGAGCTGGCGAGCGTCTGGCTCGGTGACCAGTCCGTGGCGCGGTTGCACGCCCTCGGACGGGTCCAGGAAGAGCGAGTGGGCGCCGCCCGGGAGGCCGACGCCCTGTTGCGCGCGTCCGGGCGGCCTTGGTGCCCGGACATCTTCTGAGGCGCTCCTTCCTCCCGGGGACGGTGCCTGAATCACCTGTGTTCACTTGTGGCTGTGCTGTTCTGTGCTGCTCATCCGTAGCGAGCTGTGAAGTTGTGGCTGTGCGGGTCTGCCTGTGTTCGGTTGTCGGTGTTCAGTTGTGACTGTGCCGATCGTGCTGGCCGCGCGCCCCGACGGCCGGCCCAGGTGGACCGGGCTCCCGGCTCCCCTCCGGAAGGGAACCCGGATGGCCAACCGCCGAAGAAGTATGACCATGTTGCGGGAGTTGGTGACCAACTCAACAGTACTTATCTCCACTTGGATGCGACTCATAACCACCTTCCCGTGAACTGCCGAAAGATGGCGGGAAGTTGTACTGTTTGTCCGTGGAGCCGGAACACGCCTCCGTCAATGGACGGAAGAGGTCACAGCGGCCTCAGGCGTCACACCACGAGGTGGCCGACGAGCTGCGCACCCGGATCAGGTCCGGGGTGCTGCGGCCGGGCCAGCGCATGCCCACGCAGGCCAAACTGGCCGACGAGTTCGGCGTCGAGCGGGGGGCCGTGCGGCAGGCACTGCGCATCCTGCAGTCGGAGCACCTGCTCACCAACGTGTCGAAAGGCGCTCCGGCGACGGTGGCACCGGGTCTGGGCCCGGTACGGCTCGCCGTGGGCCCGGAGGCGCCGCCGCAGCCGACCATGGTGGCCCTCACCCCGCGCATAGAGGCGGCCTTCGCGGCCTCGCACGTGAGGATCGACGCGCTCTGTCTGACCTCGGTCTCGCTCAACCTCGCGCTCGGCGGGCCGCTGCGGCTCATCCACGCGGGGCGGCTGAAACCGGCCAAGATCGACGTCCGGGTGCTGCTGCCGAGCCGGAACATCGACCTCGCGTTCCCGACGGCGGTGGCGGCCGACGCCTCGGCCGAGGACGCGGTGCACGACCGCTGGCTGGCCCAGCGCAACGCACAGGGCCAGGTGCTGCGGCACAACCTGCTGGCGCTGCGCGCCACGCACGGCATCGACGTGCACGTCACCTTCCGGGCGCTGCCCTTCACCCCGCCGGTCAAGCTGTACCTGCTCAACGGGGCGGAGGCGCTGTTCGCGTACTACACGCTGGGGCGCCACGAGCGGGAGATCGACCACGAGCACCTGCAGACGTACGACGCCGAGGGCACGCGGTCGATGCTCTTCGCCTTCGAACAGGGCGCGGGGCTGCGGGACACCACGTTCGTGGACCAGTCCACACGGTGGTTCGACGCCCTGTGGGAGACGATCAGTTCTGAGCTGCACCTGACGGCTTAGGGCCGCCCCTTGGTTCCTGCGGGGCGGGCCCCGGTGGTTCCTACAGGGCGGGTCCGGCGAGCATCAGGGCGATCAGGACGGCGCCGGCGGAGCTGAACGCCGGGCTCTTGGCCTTGATGCCCACGGTGAGCAACAGCAGGCCGATAATGCCAGTGGCACCGTACTTCGACTGGACCATCTGCTCGAAGCCGATGACGAAGACGGCGGAGAGGAGAGCGAGGGCGGCAGGCATGGTGGTTCCCCCATCAGTCAGGAAGCAAGGCTTCCGCCAACTCAACCAAGTTGGTGACCAACTCTGATTAAGTTGTCCCCAGTTGGCTACTAGTTATAAACAACCCTCAAACAACTCCCGCCAGGTGGATCAAAGTTGTAGCGTTTGGTCGTGACTCAGGAGAACGTGGCAGTGAACGCCGGCAGCACACCTCAGGAGATCGCCGACACCCTGCGGCAACGCATCCGCTCGGGCGAGCTCAAGGCCGGCGACCGCCTGCCCACCCAGGCCGAGCTGGCCGAGGCGTTCGGCGTGGAGCGGGGAACCGTGCGGCAGGCCGTGCGGGCGCTGCAGGACGACGGTTACCTCGTCGACGTCGGCAAGGGCAGCCCGCCGCGCATCGCCGGGCCGCGGCCCGCGGCGCTGGACGAGCCGCAGCCGACGATGGTCGGCCTCGGCCCCCGCATGGCGGAGGCGTTCACCGCCGAGCACGTCCGTATCGACGCCGCCTGTCTGACCGCCCAGAGCCTGCTGCCGGCCCTCGCCGAGCCCCTGCGCATGATCCACGAGGGCCGGATCCGCCCCGAGCGCATCGACGTCCGCGTCCTGCTCCCCAGCCGGCGCATCGCCCTCGCCTTCCCGACGGCGGTCGACGGCGACGACGACACGGTCCACAACCGCTGGCTCGGCATGCGCAACGCCCAGGGCCAGGTCCTCCAGTACAACCTCCAGGGCCTGCGCTCCACCCACAAGATCGACGTGAACGTCACCTTCCGGGCCCTGCCGTTCACCCCGCCGATCAAGCTGTACCTGCTCAACGGCGCGGAGGCGCTGTTCGCGTACTACACGGTCACCCGCCGCGAGGAGCAGACCGAGGACGGCCTGCTCGACATGTACGACGCCGTCGGCTCCGAGTCCCTCCTCTTCTCCTTCGAGGGGCGGGCCGGCCACCGGGACGCCGCGTTCGTGGAGCAATCGCAGAAGTGGTTCAACGCCCTCTGGGAAACCATCACGACGGACCTGACACTCTCCTAGTGACTTCTGATACGACGCAGACTGAACTGGTGGCAGCCAAGAGCAAGAACACGACCGAAGAGATCGTGGAACTGGTCAGAAGTGCCCGGGTCGTCCTCTGGGACTTCGACGGGCCGATCTGCCGGCTGTTCGCGGGACACTCGGCGGCGGGTGTGGCCGGCGAACTGGTCGACTGGCTGGCGGTCCGGGGCCTGCACGGCCTGGTCACGGAGACGGAGCGGGACTCCCTCGACCCGCACCTGGTACTGCGCGCCGTGGACCGCAGGCACCCCGGCAGCGACCTGGTCGCGGAGCTGGAGGAACGTCTCACCAAGGAGGAACTGCGGGCCACGGCGACGGCGATGCCCACGGCGTTCGCGGACATCCTCATCCAGACCTGGCGAGCGCGGGGCGCCCGCATGGCGATCACCACCAACAACTCCCCCCGGGTGGTCCGCGCCTACCTCGACGACCGCGCCCTGACCCCCTGCTTCGCCCCGCACATCTACGGCCGCACCCAGGACCTGCACCGCCTCAAGCCGGACCCGCACTGCCTCAACCGCGCCCTCAACGCGATGGGCGCCGCCCCCGGCGCGGCCCTGATGATCGGCGACTCGCCCACCGACTTCCAGGCGGCCCGGACCGCCGGCGTCCCGTTCCTTGGCTACGCGCGTAACGCACGGAAAGCCAAGCTCTTGACCGAGGCCGGCGCGGAGTACGTGGTGGGGTCCTTGTGGCCGCTGCTGGAGATACTCCGGCGCTAGGGGGCGCTGGGCGGGGTCGGCGGGTGGCGGTCGGCCGGGGGGCGGTGCGCCTGCGGCGCCAGGCCGCCAGGACGCCGATCACGCTCGATACGGAGACGGCGAGTTGCATCAGGTCGTCGATCTGTACCGTCACCCCGAGTACCCGTAACTCCATTGCGTCCGCCCCCTGCAAGCTCCGGTCGACCCTGCAGCACCCGGGCCCGCCTGCCTGGTTGCTGGTCAATATCAGGCATGCCCGGGCAGGTTGATCCGTTAACCGGCAGGTTCGCCCGACTTCCTGCCTGACGGGTCGGGTTTGCAAGGGGGCCGGGAGAGGAACGCTGGCTGTATGGCGGCCAGGCAGGCACGTGACGGCGGTGGCAAGGCGTTCCGGCAGGTCTCCGAGGCCCTGCGGACCCGGATGGTGGACGGGACGTACCAGCTGGGTACCGAACTGCCGGCCCAGGGCAAGCTCGCCAAGGAGTTCGGGGTGTCCCGTGACACCGTCCAGCGGGTGGTGCGCGAACTCGGCAACGAGGGGTGGATCGAGTCCCGCCAGGGCAGCCCCGCGCGGGTCGTCAAGATCCAGCGGGTGCAGTCCACCACGGCCAAGGCGAGCAGGTCACGGCAGGTGATGATGCTGGGGCCGCTGATAAGCGAGGCGTTCGAGCAGCCCGAAGTCTCCCTGGACGTCTTCACGTTGACCTCGGAGTCCCTCGACACCCACATCCGGCTCCAGGCGGAGCGGATCCGGGCCGGCGTCATCGACCCCGTGAGTATCGTCGTACGGTTGCTCCTGCCTGATCCTCAGCTCGACATGCCGTATCCCGTGATCAGGCAGGACAAGAACGATCCGCGGCTGCGGGAGCGGCTGCGTGCCATCACCGACCGGCACACGGAATCGCTGCGTACCGCGTTGCGGGACCTCCAGGCCGAGCGGTTCGTGCCGTCCGTCGACGTCCAGATCAGGCATGTGCGGCTGGTTCCGGCCTTCAAGCTCTACGTCATCAACAAGACAGAGGCGCTGCACGGCTTCTACGAGGTCATCGAACGGTCCATCATCCTGGACACCGGCGAGGAGATCGACGCGCTCGACGTGCTGGGACTGGGCGCCATGCTGACGCACCACGTCCAGGAGGCCGTCCCGGACTCGCCGGGGTCGGTCTTCGTGCTGAAGATGCGGTCCTGGTTCGAGTCGGTTTGGAACCTGCTCGCCGAGTAGCGTTTCTGTCAACTCTTGGGTGGACCAAAGGTAGGGGCAACCGCGGTGCGCTAACATGCCCGCATTATCTGAGCAACCGCTCCGGTTCCTACGTATGAGAAGGTCAAGCACACCGATCTCAGAACGACCTGACGCAGCGGGGCACCAAACCACCCGTTGTGGCTACTCGATTGCGCCTCTGGTCGTGCGGACAGTCCGCCGCGTTTACCGTTTGCCGTACTTTCCAGCCAGCGCTAGCAATTCCGGAGCGGCCAGTGGGCGCATCTTCTGTTCCCTCTATGTCCTTTGGGGAACGCGCCAAACCCGGCGCAGGTCATGCGCTTCACCAGCAGGTCGTGCGCCATGCCATCGAACACGGCAAGGCGCACAGCGGGCACCACAACAAGAACTACGTCCTGTCGCTGACCGGCCCCATGGCGCAGTTGCTGGGCAGGGAGTCCGGCGTGTCGGTGACAGTACGCATGCGGCGTGCCGGCGTGCTTCCGGTGGTGATCAGAACCTGGAAGAACGAGGCGGAGATCCTCAGGGCCGTCAGGTCCGCGCTACCGCATGTGCCGGAATGCCTCTACGAGGGAAACGGGTTCGCCGTCCACAGCTATGTGGAGGGCGTACCGCTGTCCAGCGTCTGCGGCAACGGCAAACCCGTCGACTCACTTCTGATCGGGGAGATTGCGCAGCTCCTCGCGCAGACGGCCCAGGTGCGCAGGGGCATGCTGCCGGCTCTGCCGTCCTCCTGGCCCAGCAACGGCCAGGACAGCCAGGGCTTTCTGCAGACGCTGGCGCACTGTGCCGACCAGCAGATCCGACGGGCCAACCTCCATGCGTTCGGCGGGCTGTTCGCGGCGCTGGGCATCCCGGAGGACGCGCTCACCCGGTTCGCGGAACGGGTGCCGGTGATGGCCCGGCGGCCGTACAGCCTGCTCCACGCGGACCTGCATCGGGACAACCTGATCGTCACCTACGGCGGTCATCCGTCGCTCATCTGCGTCGACTGGGAACTCGCCACCTACGGCGATCCCCTGCACGACCTGGCGACCCACCTGGTGCGCATGCAGTACCCCGGCGATCAGTGGTCCGAGGTGATCGAGGCCTGGGTCCGGGCCATGGAGTGGACCCGGCCCGGAGCCGTCAACGGCGTGGGCAAGGAACTGCGCCACTACGTCGCCTTCGAGCAGGCGCAGTCCGTCTATCCGGACGTGATGAGGGCCGCCACATCCTTGGACGAATCGTTCGACCAGAAGGGCTTGGACGAGGCCACGTCGGCAGTGCGCCGCGCCCTGGAGGTGGCCCAGGCCCCCCTGCAGCTGCGGCAACTGCCCAGCGAAGCAGAGATCGAGCGCGTTCTGTTCCGGTGGCGGATTTCCCGTGGGGAGGCACGTAAGGGGCTTTTCTCCACCTTCGGCACCGTACCCTGGACACCGGACAAGCGTGTTCCGGAGCGTTCTGACTTTCCCTATCTGGCTGTGGAGAGAGCGTTGCATGCCGAAGGCGCTGCCCCAGCCGGGCGAGTGTTCAAGGGGACCGGCCATCTGAATTCCGTGGTGCAAGTTCCCGGTATCGAATTCCCCGTTGTGGTGCGACGCAAAGTGAAAAAGGTATTTCGCCGCGAACGTAGTTTCCTCAGCGAGCATGCCGTGCTCAGAGCCATCGAACAGTCGGGTGTCTCAGTGGCGGCACCGAGAGTCCTGGCCCTCGGCGAGAGCTACCCGGGGAAGTACCGGAAAGACAGCTTTGCCATTCACACCTATGTAGGGCCGCTCGACATCGACCGGCCCCCTAACCATCCGGTGCACGGACTGCTGCCGCACGAGGCGGACCGGCTCGTCGACCAGCTGAGAGCACTGAAGGACGTCGACTTCACCAGGCTCGATCCGGCCGCCGGTGAAGCGGGCTACAGCTTCTACAGCTATCTGAGCGAACAACTCGTCCTGCTGGTGGAGAAACTGCCCAAGGAGTCGCAGCAACTCGCCAGGCAGCTCGGCCTGCCGGATGCCGGACGGTTGCGGCAGATACTGGCCAGGCACCGGGTGACTGATCGCAGACCGATCCTCCTGCACGGTGACCTGAACCCCTGGAACCTGGTGCGCCGGGACGACGAGATGGCACTGACCATCATCGACTGGGAGATGGCGGTCGTCGGCGACCCCCTGTACGACCTGGTCCGGCACATGCACCTCACCCCCACCCGACCGGAGATCCGGGACCGGATGTTCCGCCGCTGGGAGCGCCTGCTGCCGGACGACTACACCCATGCCTGGCAGCAGGACTGGCGGGTCTACCGGTGGATCGAGATCGTCCGATCCGCCTACGTGGACCTGGACCGGCTGGTCACCGGAGCGAGCCTGGACGCCCCCAACGTCCGCCGGGCCGTGGACTCGTACGCCATGACCCTGGCGGCGGCCATCGCCTCCCTGGGCCTGCCGGCCCGGGCAACCGCCAATCCCCATCTTGCTCGTGCCCTGGCCTAGAGAGAACATGAGTGCTCCGAATACCCGTTTGCCCACGGGTCCGCGGGGCCGGCCGGGCAGCGCTGCGCGGAGGGGGCGTGCATGTCGGGGCGGAACGGTGGTTCGGCGGGTGAGGACGGGATATCGCGGCTGAGGCGCTTTCAGGAGCGGGTCGAGCCGGTGGTGACCCGCATCCTGCTGCTCGGCATCTTCGTCACCGGCCTCACGGCCCAGTTCGTGAAGCCGGTCGGGGACGCCCTGGAGGGCAAGGCCTATCTCGGCGGCGCCTTGCTGAGCCTGGTCGGCTATGTCCTGTACGACCAGGTGAAGGAGCTGACGTCGTCGGTCCGTGCCCCGACCCGGGCGCTGGTGAACTCCACCCAGCTGGACAGCTTCGTGAGTCAGGCCTTCGAGGCGCGAAGGGTCGAGATCAGTTTTCTCGGCTATACGGGCGAGACGCTTCACAGCACCCTCTACCACCACCTGGAAGACCTCTTCGACCATCCCGGCCCCACCCGCAGGGTGCTGGTCCGCATGCTCGTCCCGGACTTCGGTCAGCCGATGACGGTTCCCTCCAAGGTGGGGGAGCAGGACGCGCCCGTGGACGACCCCGACTTCCGCAAGCGCATGGAGCAGCGGTGCCGTGAGTACGACGGCATCCTCTCCGAGCTCGCGGAACGGCTCACGGCCGCGGGCCGGGTGCGGGTCGAGTGCGAGTACCGGCTCTATCCCGGAATCCCGCGCGACAAGATCTGCATCTTCAACCGGCAGCAGGTGCTGCACGGCCTGTACGACCTGTCCGTGCGGATGCGGCTGCACCACCTGGGCGACGAGTACTACGACCCCAAGGGCTACCGGACCGACCTGAACGTGTGGTCCCGCGAGGGCGTCGCCGAGGCGGCGGTGGCGACCTGGACCAAGCACTTCGACGACCTGTGGAGCCTCGCGAGGCTCCCGCAGTGGCGACAGGTCCCGTCGGCCTGACCGCCGCTGCGTAGGCTCGGCCCCATGGGTGAGATGGGCCTGCGTGAGCGCAAGAAGCGGCGGATGTACGAGGACGTGTCGGACATCGCCGTGCGGCTGTTCCTGGCGAAGGGGTTCGACGCGGTGTCGGTCGCCGAGGTGGCCGCCGCGGCCGGGATCTCCAAGCCGACGCTGTTCCGGTACTTCCCGGCCAAGGAGGACCTGGTCCTGCACCGGATCGCCGACCACGAGACGGAGGCCGCGCGGCTGGTCGCGGGCGCCGAGTCGCCGGTCGGCGTGCTGAGGGCCCACTTCCTCGACGGACTGCGTCGCAACGACCCGATCACCGGCCTCAACGACCATCCCCAGGTGCTCGCCTTCCACACCCTGCTCAACAGCACGCCCACCCTGGTCGCCCGGCAGTACGCCTACCTGGAGCGGTCGGAGGCCGCGCTCGCCGAGGCGCTCGGCGGCACCCTGGACGCCCGGCTCGCGGCCGGCCAGATCATCGCCGTACAGCGGATCCTCGCGCAGGACAACTGGCGGCGGATCGCGGCGGGCGAGCGGGTCGAGGACGTGCGGGAGGACGCGGTACGGGCGGCGGAGCGGGCGTTCGGGCGGCTGGAGCGGTCTGTGGCGGACGACGGCTGAGACGCGGCCGAGTTGCGACCGAGGCGCGACTGAGGCACGACTGAGTTTCGGTAAAAAATTTAACCCGGTCACTGTTTCTCGTCTACGCTGTCCCCCATGCAGCAGGAACTCGACCGCGAACGCGCCTACCACGACACCTGCCGAGCCGCCCTCGCCCGCATGGTCGAAGGCGCCGTCGAGCACGTCGTCACCGGCGAGGACGTCTCCGCGTCCGGTGCCGACGCCGAAGTGCTCGGGTACCGGCTGCGCAGCCGGGCCAAGGAGATGCGCGAGCTGCCGGAGGGCCCGCTGTTCTTCGGCAAGCTGGACTTCGAGGCGGGAGAGCACGCCGGGCAGAGCTACCGCATCGGCCGCCTGCGGATCAGCGAGGAGCCGACCGCCCCGCCCCTCGTCGTCGACTGGCGCGCCCCCGTCTCCCGCGCCTTCTACCAGGCGGGGCCCGACGACCCCCAGGGCGTGGCGGTACGCCGGCGGTTCGGCTGGGCACCCGGCAGCCGCGGCGACTCCGCCGACCTCACGGGGCTGGAGGACGAGCACCTGAGCAGGGGGGAGCCAGGGACCGGGAGCACCATCCTCACCAGCGAGATCGAACGGCCCCGTGTCGGCCCCATGCGCGACATCGCCGCCACCATCCAGCCCGACCAGGACGACCTGGTCCGCGCCGGCCTCGCCGACTCCGTCTGCGTCCAGGGCGCCCCCGGCACCGGCAAGACCGCCGTCGGCCTGCACCGTGCCGCCTACCTGCTCTACACCCACCCCCAGCGCATCCGCCGCTCCGGCCTCCTGATCCTCGGCCCCAACCGCACCTTCCTCTCCTACATCTCCGAGGTCCTCCCGGCCCTGGGTGAGACCGGCGTACGGCAGACGACCCTGCCGGAGGAGATCGGCCGCCACCCGGTCACCGGCACCGACTCCCGTCGCACCGCCGCGCTCAAGCACGACCCGCGGATGGCCGAGGTCCTGCGCCGCGCCCTGTACGCCCACGTCCGCACCGACGCGGTCACCCCTCTCTCGCTCTCCGACGGCACGTACACCTGGCGGGTCTCCGCCGCCGCGCTGACGGAGATCGTCGAGAGGGTGCGGGACGAGGAACCGCCGTACGCCGTCGGGCGGGAGCGGGTGCGGGGGCGGGCGATGCGGGCCGTCCAGTTGCAGGCCGAACGGCGGGCGGGCCCGCAGCCCGGCGCGTGGACCCGGCGGCTCGAACGGTCCCGTGCGATGAGTGCCTGCCTCGACACCGTCTGGCCGAAGGTCCGCCCGGAGGAGGTGCTGGCCGAACTCCTCACGGACGAGGGGGTGCTGGCGGCGGCCGCCGAGGGACTCCTGACCCCTGACGAACAGCGGGACCTGCGCTGGTCCCGCCCGCCGCGCTCGTACAAGTCCGCCCGCTGGTCGGCCGCCGACCTGGTCCTCCTCGACGAGCTCGCGGGGCTCGTCGAACACCCCGAGGGCTACGGCCACATCGTCGTCGACGAGGCCCAGGACCTGTCTCCCATGGAGTGCAGGGCGATCGCCCGCCGCGCGGTCTTCGGCTCGCTCACCGTCCTCGGCGACCTGGCCCAGGCCACCACACCCTGGTCGGCGCGGAGCTGGGACGCCGTACTGGGCCACCTGGGCAAGCCGGACGCGACCGTCGTCCCGCTCACCACCGGTTTCCGCGTCCCGGCGGCGGTCGTCGCCCTGACCAACCGGCTGCTGCAACGCCTCGGCCCGGACGTGCCCCCGGCCAAGTCCTACCGCGGCGACGGCGAGGTGACGATCCGCCCGACGGAGGACGTTCCCGCCGCGACGGTCGCCGCCGTGCGGGAGGCCCTGTGCCACGAGGGGTCGGTGGGAGTCGTGGCGGCGGACGCGCAGGTGACCGCCGTACGCGAGGCGCTGACGGCCGCCGGTATCGAACCGGCGGGCCCGGACGAACTGGGCGCGCGGGTGGCCGTGGTCCCGGCGAGCGTCGTCAAGGGCCTGGAGTACGACCACGTGGTGGCCGTGGAACCGGCGGCGGTGGCGGAGGGGGAGGAGCGGGGGCTGCACAGGCTGTACGTGGTGCTGACGAGGGCGGTGTCCCGTCTGGACGTGGTGCACGCGAGGCCGCTGCCGTTCTGAGCGGCGGCCATGACCACGCCCTGCTCTTTCGGGGGCGAGGGGAACCGCTTTGGGGGCACGGGGCTGTATCAATATGCGGCTCCGCCGTGTGGGCGCGATCAGCCGCCCGCCACCTGTAGCCGCGCTACTACCTCTTCCGGCACCCTCTTGCGATCCTGTCCCCGATGCTCCTCTTCCTAGACATCGACGGAACCCTCATCCCCTTCGGCGCCCCCGCCGACCACCCCTACCCGGTCTACAAGACCGGCCACACTCCGCTCAACCCCCTGCTCACCCGCGTCGACCCCGCCCTCGGCCCCCGCCTGGGCGCCCTCCGCTGCGACCTCGTCTGGGCCAGCACCTGGATGGACGACGCCAACGCCTGTGTCGCCCCCTGGCTGGGCCTGCCCCCGTTGCCCGTCGTGGAGTGGCCGGACGAGGAGGAGCCGTCGGCCCTGCTGCACTGGAAGACCCGGCCGCTGGTGGCGTGGGCGGGGGAGCGGCCGTTCGTCTGGCTCGACGACGAACTCACCGAGGCCGACCGTGCCTGGGTCGCCGCCCACCATCACCGGCCCGCCCTCCTCCACCGCGTCGACCACGAGTCCGGGCTGACGGAGGCGGACTTCGCGGTGCTGGAGGAGTGGCTGGCGGTCCAGCGCTGACGCCGTCAAGTCGATCGAGCGACGGAAGGAACCCGCCCCGTGTCCGCTTCCCCCGCACCACCCGCTTTCTCCGCTGCCTCCGGTCGGGCCGTCGCGCTCCTGCGCGCACTCGGTGCCGCCGAGATCGCCCATCCCGGCGGCACGCTTCTCGTGCACCTCCAGCGCGTCCAGGAGCAACTCGCGGCCTGGGGCGCCCGCCCCGCCCTCCGACTCGCGGGCCTGTGCCACGCGTTCTACGGCACCGACGGCTTTCCCACCGCCCTGCTGCCGCTCGACCGCCGCACCGAACTCGCGGCGGTGATCGGCACGGAGGCCGAGGCGATCGTGTATCTCTACGCCTCCTGCGACCGCAAGGCCACCTACCCGACGCTCGCCGATCCCGACGCGGCCGTCCGTGACCGCTTCACCAGAGATGCCCGGGTACCCGAACCCCGGCCGCGCCGGGACTTCGCCGAACTGACGGCCGCCAACGAACTCGATCTCGCCCGCATCGACCCGTCCTTCCGCGACCGGTGGGGCCCAGCGCTCCTCACCCTGTTCACCCGCCTCCGCCCCCTGCTGAGCGGACCGGCCTGGTCCGACTGCCGCGCCGTGCTCGCTCCGGAACCCCAGCACCCGCGGGACTGAGGCGGCGCCCGGCCCGGTCCGCCATCCGGGTATGGCGCGGCACACTTTTGCAAGCAGGTGCTTGCAATTGTTAGCGGGGGTGGGGCAAGGTGGAGGCATGGCATCGCTGAACGTCGGCAATCTCGGTGAGTATCTGCGTGAACAGCGGCGCAACGCGCAGCTGTCGCTCAGGCAGCTCGCCGATGCCGCCGGGGTGTCCAATCCGTACCTGAGTCAGATCGAGCGCGGGCTGCGCAAGCCGAGCGCGGAGGTGCTCCAGCAGGTCGCCAAGGCCCTGCGGATCTCCGCCGAGACGCTGTACGTCCGCGCCGGGATCCTCGACGCCGAGCGGGATCTGAACGAGGTGGAGACCCGTGCGGTCATCCTCGCCGACCCCACCCTCGACGAGCGGCAGAAGCAGGTGCTGCTGCAGATCTACGAGTCGTTCAGGAAAGAGAACGGCTTCGGGTCGGGCGAGGAACGCGGGAGCGACACGGACACCGTCGGCTCTGAGGAGCACGACGCCGGCAGCGACACCTACGACAGCGAGACCGATCCGCGGCGGACGGCCGGATGAGCCGGCCAAGCGCGCCGGCCGCCGCGCCGCGGACCACAAAACCCTCAGCCGAACTTTAATACGGGAGGACCATCACCATGGCCATCACCGACGACCTGCGCAAGACCCTCAGCGACCCGACTCCGCTCTACTTCGCCGCCGGCACCGCGGACCTGGCCCTCCAGCAGGCCAAGAAGGTCCCCGGCCTGGTCGAGCAGCTGCGTGCCGAGGCCCCGGCCCGCATCGAGGCGGTCCGCAAGACCGACCCGAAGGCCGTCCAGGAGAAGGCCGCCGCCCGCGCCAAGGAGGCCGGTGTCAGGGCCAAGGAGGCGCAGGCCAGCCTTCAGTCCAAGGTCAACGACTTCATCGTCTCCCTCGACGGCGACCTCAAGAAGCTCGGCGAGTCCGCCCAGGACTTCGCGCTGCGCCAGGTCGGCGTGGCCGCCGAGTACGCCGTCAAGGCCCGCGAGACCTACGAGAAGGTCGCCGAGCACGGCGAGCAGGCCGTGAAGACCTGGCGCGGCGAGGCCGCCGACGAGATCGAGGACCTGGCCATCGCCGTCGAGGGCAAGCCCGAGCCGGTCGAGGACAAGGCGGACGAGCCCAAGGCCGCCGAGGCCAAGCCGGCCACGGCGAAGAAGGCCCCGGCCGCCAAGAAGACCCCGGCCCCCCGCAAGGCCACCCCGGTCAAGAAGACCACCCCGCCGGCCAAGTAACCGGCGCGCGCGTCAGCGGAACGTACGGGTCGGGCACCTTGAGGGTGCCCGGCCCGTTCTACGGGTACGGTGGCCGCGTAGGGATCGGGAGAGAGCGGGTGGTGACGGCATGCTGATGCTGGGATTCGCAGGGTTCCTGGGACTGTTGAAGATCGTCCTGATGGTCCTGGCCGCGTTCGGGCTGGTCGACGCCGTGTTCCGGCGCGAGGACGCCTTCCGCGCGGCCGACAAGCAGAACAAGATGTTCTGGCTGATCATCCTGGCCATCGCCCTGGTCGTCAGCTACCTCTTCTCGATCCTCTCCATCCTCCCGATCGCGGGCCTGGTGGCGAGCATCGTCTACCTCGTCGACGTCCGCCCCGCGGTCAAGCAGGTGTCGGGCGGTGGCGGCGGCTGGCGAGGCCGCCGCGGCGGCAGCAGCAGCGACGGACCCTACGGCCCGTACAACGGCGGCCGGTAACTCTTCGAGGCGCGCCCCAAAGGGGCGCTGGGGGCGCCCCCGGCCGAAGGCTGGGGGAGGAACCGCACGGCCGGCCCCCACGCACCCCCAGCCGGCCGACCACCGAACCGGAAACGGCGAGCTCCCGCTCAAACCCCCCGATCCAGCAGCACGACGGCCACGTCATCCGTCAGCTCGCCCCCGTTGAGCTGCCGCACCTCGTTCACCGCGGCCCGCAGCAACGCCTCCCCGGTCAGGCCGGAGGCCAGCTGCCGCCGGACCATCTCGACCATCCCCTCCTGCCCCAGCCGCTCGCCGCCCGAGCCCACCCGGCCTTCGATCAGGCCGTCGGTGTAGAGCATCAGGCTCCACTCGGCGCCCAGCTCCACCTGCATCCGAGGCCAGCGGGCCCCCTTCAGCAGCCCCAGCGCCGGGCCGTTGTTCTCGTACGGCAGCAGCTCGGCCGGCCGCCCGGGCCGGGCGACCAGCGGCGCGGGATGCCCGGCCAGGCACAGCCCGGCCCGGCGCCCGTCCGGCGCTATGTCGACGGTGCAGAGTGTCGCGAAGATCTCCTCGTCGGAGCGCTCGTGCTCCAGCACCTCCTGCAGCGTGGACAGCAGCTCGTCGCCGCACAGCCCCGCCAGGGTCAGCGCCCGCCAGGCGATCCGCAGCTCCACGCCGAGCGCGGCCTCGTCCGGACCGTGCCCGCACACGTCACCGATCATCGCGTGCACGGTCCCGTCGGGCGTGCGCACGGTGTCGTAGAAGTCACCGCCGAGCAGCGCCCGGGAGCGGCCGGGGCGGTAGCGGGCGGCGAAGCGCAGCGAGGAACCCTCCAGCAGGGGCGTGGGCAGCAGGCCCCGCTCCAGGCGGCGGTTCTCCTGGGCGCGCAGCCGCCCCTCCGCGAGCTTGCGCTCGGTCGTGAGGGAGCGTTTGCGCTCGACGGCGTACCGGATGGCGCGGCTCAGCAGCCGGCCGTCCAGTTCGTCCCGGAAGAGGTAGTCCTGCGCGCCGACGCGCACGGCCTCGGTGCCGCGCTCGGCGTCACCGGAGGCGGTGAGGGCCAGCACGGCGTGCCGGGGCGCGAGCTCGAGCACGTGCTTGAGCACGGCGAGCTCGCCCTCCGTGTCCTTGCCGCCCGGCGCCGGCAGCGCCAGGTCCAGCAGGATGCAGTGGACGTCGTCGGTCAGCAGCCGCTCGGCCTCGGTGAGGTTGCGGGCGGTGCGGACGCGGATCGAGGTGCCGGACGCGTCCCGCAACTCGGGCAGGACCGGTGAACCGGCCGGATCGTCCTCGATCAGCAGCAGGGTGAGAGTGGTGCCGCCGGTGTTCGGGGTGACGGCTTCCGTGCGGTTGGCCTCTTCCTTGAGGTGGCCGCCGCCCTGTGCGGGCGCGGCGGCCGGCGCCTGACCACTCTCCACGGCCGGGATCGCTCTCTGCCGCGGTACGGGTACGGGCATCTGTTGGGTTCCTTCCCTCCCCCCGAGGGCATGGCGGGGCGAGGGACCTCGACCCACCCGACGGGGACCATAGCGGTACTGGCCACCGCAACGGAATGGTGTGAGCCGCGTCGCTCTGTCTCAGGCCATCGTCATATGCCGTTTGCCGTACCGCAGTTGGGCAAGAGGGCGGCCCGAGAGGGATGACGAAGGTCACGTGCCGCCGGAGTTTGGGCGGGCGTTGCGGTGCACTGGGTCACATGATGCAGCTTACGAAAGGGACATCACACCTAAAGTGCCCGGCGGCGCTCAGGCGTCGGGTCGTACCACCCCGAGGATCGGCATCGACCCCGCGCCGCCGATCGACACCGTCCGCCCCGGGCGCGGGGCCTGGATGATCGCGCCGTCCCCGATGTACATCGCGACATGGCTGGCGTCGTCGTAGTAGATGATCAGGTCGCCGGGGCGCATGTCCTTGACGTCGATGTGCTCGAGCTGCTTCCACTGCTCCTCGGAGGTGCGCGGGATCGGCTTCCCGGCGCTCGCCCAGGCCTGCGAGGTCAGTCCGGAGCAGTCGTACGAGTCCGGGCCCTCGGCGCCCCACACGTACGGCTTGCCGAGCTGGGCGGTGGCGAACGCGACCGCCTTCCTGCCCGCCGCGGACGCCTTGCTGTGGATCTCGTCGAGTATCCCGGTGTCCAGCCAGGCGGTCTGCGCCTTGTAGGCGGACTCCCGCTCCAGCTCGGCGAGACGCTCCTTCTGCTTCTTCTGCAGCGCCGACTCGAGCTTCTCGGCGGCGGCGATGCGCTGCGTGATCTTCTTCTTGGCGGTGGCCTTCGCCTTGCGGCCGGCCTCCAGCCTGTTCCACTGGTCGGCCGCGTCCGCCGCGTACTGCTTCAAGTCCTGCTGGGTCTGGGTCAGTTCCCTGATCAGGGCCTTGGTCGCCCGCTCGCCTTGGAGCACCCGGCCGGCCCCGTCCAGGAACTGGGAGGGGTTGTCGCTCAGCACCAGCTTGGCGGTGTCCGGCAGCCCGCCGGTGCGGTACTGGGCGGCGGCCGCCCGGCCCGCCCGCTCCTTCAACCCGTCGAGCTTCTGCTGCCCCTTGACGATCTTCTTGGCCAGGTCGACGATCTCGGCGGACTGCTTCCGGGCCGCCTCCTCGGCGGCGTTGTACGCGTCGGTGGCGACGGCCGCGTCGTGGTAGAGCTTGTCCAGCTTCGCCTGTACGGCCTCGAGGTCCTTGTCCGGCGGGACGGTCGCGGAGGCGCCGCTGGAGGGGTCCGCGGAGGCCGAGGCGCTGGGGGAGGGGCTGGTCGAGGGCGTCGGACCGGGTGCCGCGAACGCCGTGCCGGGTGCCGCGAGCACCGTCACCGCGCAGACCACCGTCACCGCCGTCGCCAGGATCCCGCACCCGCCCGGCCGGACGGTGTGCTTGTCCGGTCCCATGACCCGCCCCCCAAAAAAACTGATTAACCGTCAGTAACTTATGGCACGTGGAGGATCGTGCCACGTCGCGCCGTAAAGCGACAGAGGTAACGGCGGGTGGGTTCCTCCCCGGTTTCCCCCCGGGCATGACGATCTCCCCGCCTTTGTGACGAACGACTCATCGAGATCGTTCCCACCCCGCCCCATCAGGCCTTCGGTGCCAACGCCTGCCAGTTCACCGTCACTTCGCCCTGCCGCCAGCGCGCCACCGAGTCCGTCACCGGCCAGTCGGCCGCCAGGTCCCGCACGGTCCGGATCCACCGCTGCCGGGCGCCGTACGACGCGTAGGGCGCGGCCGCCGCCCACGCGCGGTCGAAGTCCCGCAGGAACGCGTGTACCGGCTCGCCCGGCACGTTGCGGTGGATGAGTGCCTTCGGCAGCCGTTCGGCGAGGTCGGACGGGCGTTCCAGGGACCCGAGACGGGTCGCGAAGGTCACCGTCCGCGGCCCCTGGGGCCCGAGCGCGACCCACACGTGCCGCCGCCCGATCTCGTCACAGGTCCCCTCCACCAGCAGCCCGCCCGGCGCGAGCCGCCCGCACAGCCGCCGCCACACCTCGGCGACCTCACCCTCGTCGTACTGCCGCAGCACGTTGGCCGCGCGGATGAGCAACGGCCGTGCGGGGACGGGGATCTCGAACCCGCCGTGCCGGAAGGCGAGTCCCTCGCGCTCGTACGGCCTGGCCGCGGCGACCCGCGCGGGCTCGATCTCGACCCCGACGACACGCGCGCGTGGCGCGACGGTGCGGAGCCGGCCGAGCAACTCGACGGCGGTCCAGGGCGCGGCGCCGTACCCGAGGTCGACGGCGACGGGGTCGAGGGCACGCCGCAACGCGGCACCGTGCGTGGCGGCGATCCACCGGTCCATCCGGCGCAGGCGGTTGGGGTTGGTGGTCCCGCGCGTCACCGTTCCCACGACGGGGGTCCCCCCGCTCGAGCGAAGCCGAGAGTGGGGGAGGGAGGCGGCGCGGGCATTCATGCCTACGAGAGTAAAGCGCCCCGTAAGGGGCGCGGGGCTGTACCGATGTGCGGCTCCGCCGCGTGGGCGCGCTCAACCCCCGCCCACCCGCACCACCTCACGCATCCCACCCTCGAACGGTTGAGCGACCCAAGGCAATGTGTCGGCAAAATCAACCACCCCCGGAATGGGAATCCTCCCCTCCGCGTTGCACCCCGTTGGAGGGCGCTCGCTGTCCTCCCACCGGCATGCCCGCACCGAGAGAGGACCGCCACGTGAGCCAGTACGTCAGCAGGCTCGGGCGCCGCTCCCCGTCGGCTGCCTCCCGGCTCCGCCGGACCCGCAGGCCCCGCCGCGTCGCCATGCTCTCCGTGCACACCTCACCGCTGCACCAGCCCGGCACCGGCGACGCCGGCGGCATGAACGTGTACATCGTCGAGCTCGCGCAGCGCCTCGCCGCGATCAACATCGACGTCGAGATCTTCACCCGGGCCACCTCCGGCGGTCTCCCGCCCACCGTCGAACTCGCCCCCGGCGTCCTCGTCCGGCACATCGACGCCGGCCCCTACGAGGGCCTCGCCAAGGAGGACCTCCCGGCCCAGCTGTGCGCCTTCACGCACGGCGTGATGCAGGCCTGGGCCGGCCACCGCCCCGGCCACTACGACCTCGTCCACTCGCACTACTGGCTCTCCGGCCACGTCGGCTGGCTCGCCGCCCAGCGCTGGGGCGTCCCCCTGGTGCACGCCATGCACACCATGGCGAAGGTCAAGAACGCCAACCTCGCCGACGGCGACACCCCCGAGCCCGCCGCCCGGGTCATCGGCGAGACCCAGATCGTCGCCGCGGCCGACCGCCTCATCGCGAACACCTCCGAGGAGGCCGACGAACTCGTACGGCACTACAGCGCCGACCCCGCCAAGGTCGCCGTCGTCCACCCCGGCGTGAACCTCGACCGCTTCCGCCCGGCGGACGGACGCGAGGCCGCCCGGGCCCGCCTGGGCCTCCCGCAGGACGCCCTGATCCCGCTCTTCGCGGGCCGCATCCAGCCCCTCAAGGCCCCCGACGTGCTGCTCCGCGCCGTGGCCGTGCTCCTCGACGAGCGCCCCGAACTCCGCTCCCGGATCGTCGTACCGATCGTCGGCGGCCCCAGCGGCAGCGGCCTCGCCAAGCCGGAGGGCCTGCAGAAGCTGGCCGCGCGGCTCGGGATCGCGGACGTCGTCCGGTTCCGCCCGCCGGTCGGCCAGGAGCAGCTCGCGGACTGGTTCCGGGCGGCCTCCGTCCTGGTCATGCCCTCCTACAGCGAGTCCTTCGGCCTGGTGGCGATAGAGGCCCAGGCGGCCGGCACCCCCGTCCTCGCCGCCTCGGTCGGCGGCCTGCCGGTGGCCGTGCGGGACGGCGAGACCGGCTTCCTGGTGCACGGTCACGATCCCGCCGACTACGCGCGCGTGCTGCGCCGCTTCGCCGACGACGCCTCTCTGACCGACCGTTTCGGCAGTGCCGCCGCCCGGCACGCGCAGTGCTTCGGCTGGGACGCGGCCGCCACCGCCACCGCCGACGTCTACCTGGCCGCGACCCAGTCCCACCGCCGTCGCGTACGCTCGGTCCATGGGTGATGGTGCACAGGAACGGCAGGCCGCGCAGGTCGTCGAGGGTGTCCTGAAGGACGCCGAACTGGAGTGGGAGAGCCCCGAGTCCGGCACCTACGTCGTGCAGCTCCCCGGCACCCGCAAGCTGAAGACGACCGTCTCCCTCATCGTCGGCCGCCACTCCCTCTCCCTGAACGCCTTCGTCATCCGGCACCCGGACGAGAACGAACCGGCCGTCCACCGCTGGCTCCTGGAGCGCAACCTCAAGCTGTACGGCGTGAGTTACGCCGTCGACCGCCTCGGCGACGTCTACGTCACCGCCCGCCTCCCGCTCTCCTCCGTCACCGCCCCCGACCTCGACCGCCTCCTGGGCCAGGTCCTGGAGGCCGCGGACGGCGCCTTCAACACCCTCCTGGAGCTGGGCTTCGCCTCCGCGATCCGCAAGGAGTACGCATGGCGGGTGTCCCGGGGCGAATCCACGCGGAACCTGGACGCGTTCACACACCTGATCGAGCGCCCTGCTGACTGACTTCAGGTCCGTACCTGATTAAGCCCTGCACGACTCTTTCGAGGCGCCGGGCCATCGTGGCATGCTCGCGGCCGACGCAGACATGAACGTCGTTCACAACCATGAAAGCCGCCATGGGAAGGACGTACGGAATGAGCAGCACGCACCACGACGTGAGCGCCGGTATGACCAGACGGACCCTGCTCGCCGGCGCCACGGCCGTGGCCGCGACCGCCGTGGCGGGCGGTACGGCCCACGCCTCCGACGGCCAAGTGCCCTCACTCTGGCGAGAGTTCACGCGCACCCCCTTCACCCACCCGCAGATCCCCTACGTCGGCCGGGCCGGAGCGGCCCGCATCCGCCGCCTCCCCGTCGCCGCCGACGTCCGCGCGTACGGCGCCGTCGCCGACGGCGTCACCGACTGCGCCCCCGCGATCAACCGTGCCATCGCCGCTGCCGCCGGGGCCGGCGGTGGCACGGTCACCATCCCGCCCGGCACCTTCCGCATCGACGGCCTGATCCACCTCGGCCACGACAACGTGGTGCTGCGCGGCGCCGGCAGCGGCCGTACGACCCTGTACGCGACGAAGAACCTCACCGAGCTGATCGGCCCCTACGGCTCCCGCTACGGCGGTACGAAGTCGGCGTGGTCCTGGGCGGGCGGGCTCATCTGGCTGGCGCCGAAGCCCCGTTGGGACTCCCTGGTCGCGGCGATCAAGGCCCAGGCCTGGCCCTTCGAGGGCTGGACGGGCAACAAGCGGGACGAGTGGGAGCAGCTGACGTCCGTCGAACCGGCCCGGCAGGGCGACCGGACGGTCACCGTCACCGACCCCTCCCGGCTGCGCCCGGGCGGCCTGGTCCTGCTCCGGGTCGCCGACGACACCGCCCACACCCTCCTCCAGCACATGTCCGGCGGCGGCCCGGGCCCGGCGTCGTACTACTGGGAGGACAAGACCAAGCTGCTGTCGTACGTCCCCTACGAGTGGCCCGTCCGCGTCATGGCGGTGCGCGGCCGCAGGGTGACGCTGGAACGCCCGCTCCCGCTGGACCTGCGTCCGGAGTGGAACCCCCAGCTCACCACCCACGTCCGTGCACTGACCGGCTCCGGCGTCGAGGGCCTCACCCTGGACGTCATGGAGACCCCGCAGTCCCCGCACCTCCTCGACAAGGGCTACAACGGGGTCGTCCTGCAGTGTGCGTACGACTGCTGGGTGGACGACGTCACCGTCCGCAACGTCGACAACGGCTTCGGCCTGGTCGCCGCCTCCGCCTGCACCCTGCGCCGCACCCGGGTCGGCGGCCGGGGCGAACACCACCCCTACTTCTGCCGCGAGGGCTCGCACGACAACCTGATCGAGGACTTCACCGTCGAGCAGCGCACGGTCCCCGCCCCCGCCGACACCCAGCTGCACGGCATCAACGTCGAGGGGCTGTCCTCCCACAACGTCTGGTCGCGCGGCGAGATGCAGATGGGCACCTTCGACTCCCACCGCGGCCTGCCGTTCGCCAACGTCCGCACCGACATCACCGTGGACAACAACGGCCGGCACGGCGGCGATGCCAACGCCGGACCGCTGTTCGGCGCCCGCTTCACCCACTGGAACATCCGGGTGACCAACGGCCGGGCGGGCCTGATGCGGCTCGACGGCCTCGCCCCGTACTCCGCGACGGTCGGCCTCAACGAGGTCACCGACTTCGACCAGATCGACGTACCGGACTTCACCGGCGACCTGAACTCCCGCCTGGAGCTGTACGGCACCTGGGACGCGGTACGGCCGCGGAACCTGTATGAGGCCCAGCGGAGGCTCTAGGGGGGTCCTGGAATTCCCGGGAGGGCTCGAACCGCCTTCCGTATGCCTGCTGTTAACCTGCGGCAGCCCGGTGTCTTTACCGGGCCTTACCTTTCTCCCGTCAACGAGAGGTTGTGCATGCGCGCAGGCAGATCGTCCGGCTCGGCGGTGGTGCTCGCGGGGGCGCTCGCCCTGGGGGCCTTCGCGGCACCGTCCGCGGCGGCGGCCGACACCGGGATCACCGTGACCGGCATGGTCGTGAACAAGGGCAAGCCCGTCGTGGTGGGCGTCAGCGCTACGGTGAAGCCCGGTTTCACCTTCCGCATGACCTGGCCGTCCGGCGTCAAGCTCGCCGACGCACAGGTGCTCCCGTTCCTCTACCACGACACCACGGCGGCCAAGGGCGACGCGGACGGCGGTATCTACATCAGCTCCGTCGGCTGCGACGACAACGGCTCCCAGCCCGCCGCCTGCGGCGGCGAGTTCTACGTCGAGCCGCGCTACACCCTGGACTCCAACAGCGACGCGACGACCTGGAAGGTCGCGGCCGGCGCGAAGATCTGGGGCTCGGACGACAGGCTCAAGAGCCAGGAGATCCTGACCGGGCTCGGCACCGTACAGGTCCTGCGCGCGGCCAGGGTCACCGCCGACGCCACCCCGGAGCCGGTCGGCAAGGGCAGGACGCTCACCGTGAAGGGCGCGATCACGCGCGCGGACTGGGTGCGGCACAAGTACGTCGGCTTCGGCGGCAAGTCGGCCAAGCTGCAGTTCCGCAAGAAGGGCAGCAGCACGTACACGACGCTGAAGATCGTGAAGGCCGACTCGGCCGGCGCCCTGCGGACCACGGTCAAGGCGGCAGCCGACGGCTCCTACCGGTGGACCTTCGGCGCCACGTCCACCACGGGCGGCGCGACCTCCGCCGGCGACTACGTCGATGTCAGGTGAGGTACCGCCTCAGGTGAGGTACCGCGGCGTCAGCTGACGTACCGCGCGCTGTCGCGGTAGCGCCCGGGGGTCACCCCCACCAGTTTCCTGAAGTGCCGGGTGAGATGGGCCTGGTCGTAGAAGCCGGTGGCGGTGGCCGTCTCGCCGGGCGGCACGCCGTCGAGCAGCAGCCGGCGGGCCCGCCCCACCCGGCGGGACATCAGGTACTGGTGCGGGGCGATGCCGTACGCGCCGCTGAACGCCCGTACCAGGTGAGCCGGGTGGGCGTGCAGCAGCCGGGCCGCCTCCTCCAGGGCGAGCCCGTCGGCGACCCGCTCGTCGAGGAGTTCGCGCAGCAAGCGGGCGAGGGCAGGGTCAGCGGGGCCGGGAGGCATGAGCCGGGGGCGGAGCAGGCCCCGCAGCCGCTCCCCGATGAGGGTGAGCCTGCTCTCGGCCTCCAGTTCGTCGCCGGGGCGGACGAGGGCGGAGTGCAGTTGGCCGACCCGCCGGCGCAGCAGCGGGTCGCGCAGGTCGGGCCCGTCGACGGCGGCTCCGATGAGGTCGTCCCCGAGCAGGGTCCCGTCCAGGTAGACCACGCGTTTGCGGAAGCCGTCCGCGGTGGCGGGGGAGCCGTTGTGCGGGACGTGCGGCGGCAGCAGGGTCACGGTGTCGGCCGGGGTGCCGTGCTCGTGCCGGTCGAGGTCGTACCGTACGGCGCCGTCGTCCACGATGAGCAGCGTCCAGGCGTCATGGACGTGCATCGGGTACGCGTACTCGGTGAAACGGGCGTGGAAGACCTCGGTGACGCCCGGGACCCGGGGCCGCCATGCGCTGACTTCCTGCCGTACGGCCATGCAAAGAACGTACAAGACCCCGATGGACGACGCCGGGCAGTCTCGGGGCATGAGCACTTTCGACACGAAGATCGCCGTGCTGCTGCGGGACGACCTGGAGCCCTGGCAGCGGTTGAACGTCACCGCCTTCCTGGTCAGCGGCCTGGGCGCGACCGTCCCCGAGGTGGTCGGGGAGCCGTACGAGGACGCCGACGGGGTCGGCTACCTGCCGATGTTCCGGCAGCCGGTGCTGGTCTTCGAAGGCGGCAAGGAGACCCTCAAGGCCGCGCACGAGCGGGCGCTGAGCCGCGCCCTGCCCCGGGCCGTCTTCACCGCGGACCTGTTCGCCACCGGAAACGACCGCGACAACCGGGCGGCGGTGCGTGCCGTGCCCACGGCCGAGCTGGACCTGGTGGGGCTCGCCGTGTACGGGCCGCGGAACGCGGTGGACAAGGTGCTGAAGGGGGCGCGGATGCACCCGTGACCCGCCCGTTCGGCCGCCCGTTCGGCTGACAGGAGGAATTCCGTCAGGTGACCGGGTGATCCGATCATCATCATTGTTGCGGTCGGGGTCGGATGTCGCATGTGACAGTCATGCGACACATCAGATTCTGCAGTGTGGCCGCGGTTGCGGCAGCGCTCGTCACGGGCCCGACGAGCGGACCGGCGAGTGCGGCGGAGCCGGACACTGTGCCGTGCAGCGGGACCGCGCTCGCCTTTGCCATCAACTACGCGCGGAACGGCGAGACCCTCCAACTCCGGAGTGACTGCACTTACCTGCTGGGCACCGCTCTGCCGGCCATCGACAAGGACCTCACGATCCGGGGCAACGGCGCGACGATCCTCCGCGACGGTGCGAATGCCGATGCGTTCCGGATCTTCGACGTCGATTCGGGCGGCGACCTGCGCCTGCAGGACCTCACTGTCCGCGGCGGGTATCTCACCACCGGGGACGGCGCCGGGATCCGCGTATCCAGTGGTGGCCGGCTCACGCTCGCGAAGGTCGACGTGATCGACAACACCGCCACGGCGAACGGCGGCGGTATCGCGGTGGCGTCGAACGCCTGGGCGCGCATCAGAAGCAGCTACGTGGCGTTCAACAACGCGGACACGGGCGGTGGCCTCTACACCCAGGGTTCCGTGTTCTCCGAGGACTCCGAGTTCGCCCGCAACCACGCCCGGTACGCCGGCGGCGGGATCGCGCAGGCCGGAGGCAGCACCTTCGTCGGCACGAGTGTGATCCGGCGCAACACCGCGGCCGGGACCGTGAAGATCGGCGGCGGCGTCTACATCGGCAGCGGCACGATGGAGATCAACGACAGCAAGATCACGAACAACACCGACACGGGCAACAGGGGCGGCGGGATCGCCAACAGCGGGATCCTGAAGCTGGTGAAGTCCGAGGTCAGCGGCAACGTCGTCGGGGGCACGTCGGGTCTCGGCGGCGGCATCTACAACACGAACAGACTCACCCTCAACGGCACCGACGTCTTCCGCAACAGCGCGAACGGCCCCGGCACCTCCGTGGCCGGCGGCATCTACAACGACGACGGAACCGTCACCCTCGACCACAGCACCGTCCGGAACAACGCCTCCACAGTGGCACCCGGCGGAGTGTTCAGCACCAACCAGGTCACGGTGACGGACTCGAAGGTCGTCCGCAACATCCCGACCAACTGCACCCCGAACCGGGTACCGGGCTGCACGGACTGACGCCACCCACGGCCGTGGAAGAGCCCCTGCCCTCCGTCGCACGAGGGCAGGGGCTCTCCTCCCGGCACCGTCCGGGCGTCAGGCCCGCACCCCCGCCTCCGCACTCGCCGGAGCCGCGGCCGCAGGCCGCTCCACCGGCAGCCGCCGCATCAGCAGCCCGTACCCGAGAGCCGCCGCCGTCCCCACGACGGCGCACACCCCCCACAGCCACCGCGCCCCGAACCGGTCGATGACGACCCCGGACATCAGCGGCGCGATGAGCGCGGCGGCCGACCAGGACAGCGTGTACATCCCCTGGTACCTGCCCCGCCCGTGCACCGGCGAGAGCTGTACCACCAGCCCCGTCTGGGTCGGCGCGTTGATGATCTCGGCGAGCGTCCACACGCACACGGTCAGCGCGAACACCCCGACCGACCCGGCGAATGCGGTCAGCCCGAAGCCGTACCCCGCGAGGAGGGAGGAGACGACGAGCAGGGACCGCGGATTCCGGTGCTGGATGACCCGGGTCACCGGAATCTGCAGCACCACGATGAGGATCCCGTTCACCGCGATGGCCATGCCGTAGTCGGCCGGCGAGAACCCGGCCTCCCCCATCGCCACCGGCAGCCCGACCGACCCCTGCTGGAAGATCAGGGCGACGAGGAACGACAGCCCGACGACGCCCATGTACCGCCCGTCGCGCACCACGGTCAGCAGACTGACCGCACTGCCCTCGGCGGCCTCGGCGGCGGCCCGCCGAGGCCGCGACTCGGGCAGCCGGAGGAAGACGAGGACGGCGCAGACGGCGGTCATCCCCGCCTCGATCAGGAATCCGGCGCGGTAGCTGACCTCGGCGATGAACCCGGCGCCCATGGACGACACGGCGAAGCCGAGATTGATCGCCCAGTAGTTGAGCGAGAAGGCCCGCACCCGGTCCTCGGGCCGTACGATGTCGGCCATCATGGCCTGCACGGCCGGCCGGGAGGCGTTGGAGGCCACGCCGACGAGGAAGGCGACGGCGGCGATGGCGACGGGGTCGCGTACGAACCCGAGCAGCGCGACGGCCGCGGCGGTGGACCCCTGGGCGACGAGCAGGGTCGGCCGCCGCCCCAGCCGGTCGGCCATCACCCCGCCCCCCAATGACGACACCACCCCGCCCAGCCCGTGCAGGGAGGCGACGAGCCCGGCGTACGACGCGCTGTACCCCCGGTCGAGGGTCAGATAAAGGGCCATGTACGTGGCCACGAAAGCACCCAGCCGGTTGACGAGGGTGCTGGTCCACAGCCACCAGAACTCCCGGGGTAGACCGGAGACGGTCTCCCGGACGGCGCGTCGCAGGGCGGCGGACGACATGGTTCCCCCAGGGCAGATGTAAGTGATGCGCGTGCTGGGTGGAACTTACTTACAGGCCGCTCGCCTGAGCCAGTCAATTAACAGATGCAGTCAACTGTCCGCCCCCTGGGACGCCCCACGGCCGCCCGCCCACCGCCCCGAATACGTGGATTACGCTCTGACCCATGGCCGACGCACCGTACAAGCTGATCCTCCTCCGCCACGGCGAGAGCGAGTGGAACGCGAAGAACCTGTTCACCGGCTGGGTGGACGTCAACCTCAACGAGAAGGGCGAGAAGGAGGCAGTCCGCGGCGGTGAACTCCTGAAGGACGCCGACCTGCTCCCCGACGTGGTCCACACGTCCCTCCAGAAGCGAGCGATCCGCACGGCGCAGCTCGCCCTCGAAGCCGCCGACCGCCACTGGATCCCGGTCCACCGCAGCTGGCGCCTGAACGAGCGCCACTACGGCGCCCTCCAGGGCAAGGACAAGGCGGCGACGCTGGCCGAGTTCGGCGAGGAGCAGTTCATGCTCTGGCGCCGCTCGTACGACACCCCGCCCCCGCCGCTGGCCGACGACTCGGAGTTCTCCCAGTCCTCCGACCCGCGCTACGCCTCCATCCCCCCGGAGCTGCGCCCCCGCACGGAGTGCCTCAAGGACGTCGTCGTCCGCATGCTCCCGTACTGGTACGACGGCATCGTCCCCGACCTCCTGGCCGGCCGCACGGTCCTGGTCGCCGCCCACGGCAACAGCCTGCGCGCCCTGGTCAAGCACCTGGACGGCATCTCGGACGCCGACATCGCCGGCCTGAACATCCCCACGGGCATCCCCCTCGCCTACGAACTCGACGCCGACTTCAAGCCGGTCACCCCGGGCGGCCAGTACCTCGACCCGGACGCGGCAGCCGCGGCCATCGAGGCGGTCAAGAACCAGGGCAAGAAGAAGTAGCAGCCCACGAATAAGCCCCCTACCTGCGGTTTCTCCGCTGGCAGGGGGCTTTTCGCTACCTCTGGGCCGTCTCTGGGCCGTCAGGGCGATGGGGCCGCGCGCTCTCCGGGCTCCGGCTCCTGTCTCCACTCCGCTCTGGCGCCGGCGCTCTGGAGCACAGCGACAGCGGACCGGGCCCTGTACGCAGACAGACCCCCACGGAGGGTGACGGGCGCCTGGCGCGCCAGGTCCCGGCTGTGCCACAAGCTCTGCCCGGTCACCTTGCGCACTGCAAGGATCACATCCATCTCGCGGGGTCCGCAGTCGACGAGCACCACCTCGTGGGACGGGTCGTCGCAGAGCAGCGTGTAGTACTCGGTGGACTCTTCGTCGGACATCTCGCCCTCCTGCCTCAGCGAACGGGAGCGTATGCGCCCTCGAAGACGGCAGCCACGGCTTTTCGGGTGCGTTCCTGGCTGGACGGCATGAGGTGTGCGTACACGCGGAGGGTCAGACCCGGGTCCGAGTGGCCAAGGTACTCGGCGAGTGCCTTGATGTTCTCCCCGGCGTCCAGGAGTACCGAGGCGTAGAAGTGTCGGAGGGCGTGCATGCCGTTCTCGCGTGACTCGGCGTACGACTTGCCAGGCTTCCGCTCAGGGATCACACCGGCCGAGGCGAGCGCCCGCTTCCACACCTCCTCGTTGAGCGACGTCCGCCAGACGTGCCCGCCACGCGGTCCGGTGAAGAGCAGCCGCTTGGTCACCGGAGGCCCGTCGGCCACCTTCCACGGCAAGGTGATCTCGACCGGCGGGAACCGCTTCATGTGGGCCCGCAGTGCATCGGCGACCGGCGCGGGAAGCGGTACGTCCCGCAGCTTGCCGCCTTTGGGTGGAGCGAACACCGCCTTGCTCCGACTCAGCTTGAGCTGCTGGACCACGTGAAGTGTGTCCGAACCGAAGTCGATGGCGTCAACGGCGACGCCGAGGATCTCGCCCTGGCGGAGCCCGCAGCCGCCGCCCAGGTCGACCATGGCTTGGAAGCGCTCGGGCATGCCGGCCCGGACGGCGAAGAGCCGTTCCGTTGTCCAGGGGGCGACCCGCTTCGTGTCGACTGTGGGCGGCCGGACCGAGCGGGCCGCGCACGGGTTGCGCGGAAGGTGTCCGTCGTCCACCGCCGCACTCAGCGCGGCACGAACGTTGGAGTAGATCGTCCGGGCGTACGAGCCCCGGACACCGTTCTCCTGGAGCTTCCGCACCCAGTCGCGGATATGGGCGGGCTGGAAGGAACCGAGCGGACGCGATCCCAGATGAGGGAAGGCGTGCAGGCGGAGTTGCGACTCCATCGAGGCCTGAGTGTTGGGGTCCGCTCCCTGCGTCTCCACCCAGGTTTCCGCGTACTGCTGGAAGGTGATCCGTGCCGCGCGCGGGTCGATGTACTGCCCGCGCGCCATGTCCGCCTCGATGTGGGCGAGCCACTGTTCGGCGAGTCGCTTTTGCCGGTCGGGGAAGCTCTTTGACTTCTCCGTGCCGTCTGGACCGACGTACCGGGCCCGGTAGCGCATGCCGGTGCCGTAGCGCTCGGTCTTGACCTTGCGGTCCTTGCCGTCCTGTCCGGCCTCGGTTCTGTACCAGCGGTCTTGGATGTGTCCGGCCATCAGGCAGCCGCCCCCTCACGCTGCGAGTCCACCCAGGCCCGAACGTCGGCTGGGTCGAAACGCAGGTGCCGACCGACACGGAAGCCACGGGGCCCAGTGCGCTTGCGGCGCCACTGGTACACCGTCTCGACGCTGGGCAGCTCGAACATCTCCACCAGGTCCTCGGGGGTCAGGTACCGCGCGGGCAGGCTGCGCGGTTCGGTGGCCACGTCGGCCAGGGCGAGGCGGCGGCTAGCCACGGGTGGGTTCTCCTTCGGTTCCGGGGGCTGGTTCGAGGGATGCGGACAGCCAGGCTTCGGCGTCGGAGAGGCCGGTGCCGGCGAAGACCCAGTGCGCGAGGACGTACGTCGTCCCGGGCGCGTTTTCGGGTGTGGTGGTCGCTGCCGCCTGTGCTCGGCGCCATTCGGCGCGGGCGTCGCGGAGAGCGCCTAGGGTGGTGGAGTAGCGGCGGGATTTGGTGGAGAAGTGGCCGCGGAAGCCGAGCATGTGGGCCCAGGCGCGCAGGCGGAGGTGTTCGAGATCCTTGCGGGCGCCGAGGGTCCAGGCGGTTCGGATGAGCCGGCGGGCATGGTCGCTGATGTCGAACTGGGCGAGTTCGGCGGCGAACCTCAACGGCCGGTCGAGAGCTCCCGTGGCTGTCTCGGCGCCCTTGGTGGCGTACTTGGCGATGTAGGCAGCGACGGCCCGCTCGGTTAGCTCCTGGCCGTCGTTGAAGTCGGCGGATCGGATGGTGCGGACGTCGAGTTGGCGGCCGAAGGTGAAGATGTGGGTGCGGTTGTCGAGGGTCGGGCCGTCGACGCGGACTTTGGTGGTGGCGGCTTGGATGGCGTCGGTGAGGAGTTCGGCGGTAGCCCACGGTGGGGGCGGGGTGTCGCCGCCTTGCGGGCCGTCGAGGCGGATGACGGCGTGGAAGTGGACGGCGCCGCGCTTTTGGTATTCGGCGACCTTGGCGAAGGAGACGCGGGCGTGGTCGCGGAGGCGGCGCTGTGAGATGCCTGCGCGCTTGGCGACCTCCCGGCGGAGGTAGATCGAGAAGCGCCGCCAGAGAGCGCCCGCGTGGGCGTTCCAGAGCACGGCGGCTTCGTAGTCGTAGGTGTCCGGGTCGAGTGGGATGCCGAGGGTGTCGTCGTCCTGGTCGTGGTGGGTGCCGCAGCGGCAGGGGCGTTTGTCGGTGCGGCGGTTGTGGACGGGGCCGAAGCCGGGTGCGGTGAAGGTGGCGAAGACGCGGGGGTGGGTGGCGACGTGTTCGGGGGTGCCCTTGCCGCCGCGTAGTCCTGCGGTGATCAGGTGGAAGGTGTCGCGGCGGTAGACCTCGGCGCAGGCGGGGCAGCGGGTGGTGCGGCGGTTGTTGCAGCGGACGAGGAGTTGGCCGGCGGGCAGGTCGGTGGAGTCGAGGTGCTGGAGGATGCGGCCGATCTCGCCGGTCGTGGTGTCGACGTCGTACTCGGTGCGGTGGCCGTCGAGGCGGATGGGGTTGGTGCAGCCGCCGAGGCCGGAGAGCTGGCGGAGGATACCGGGCAGGGTGCCGCCTGCGGCGAGGTTGGTGAGTTCGTCGAGCGGGGGCGGGGTGGTGCGGGTGAAGATGGCTGGCTCCTTCTGGCTGGCTCGGTCAGGGGGTGACGGGCCCCGGGGCGGCCGGATGCTTGGCGGTGTCGTGGCCGCCCCAGGGGTCGGTGTGGACTAGCGCCGGTTGTGGTCGCGCAGCAGGGAGCGCAGGACCACGGCGGCGATGGCCACGGAGATGGCCGACACGGCGACGGCGGTCAGGAGCGCGGTGAGGACCACGCCGCCCGTGAGCACGGCGACGACGGCGCCGGTGCTGACAGAGATGGCCGGGAGCGCGGAGCGCCGGGCGGGGGCCGGGGTGGTCGGGGCGTGGGTGTGCGCGGGCGGCGGGGTGGGGCTGTCGGGGTACTTGGGCAGGAACACGGCCGAGATCTCCTTATCTACTCGTCTAGGCATGTGAGCCGTTTATGACAGTCACGCCGCTACGGGTGCCGGATTCGATGGCGGGGGCGAGGAAGGTGTGGGAGAGCCAGAAGCCGAAGAGGGCGATCAGGACGACGATCCAGGTGCGGACGCCGAGGTACTTGATCGCTGCCCAGGCGAAGAAGCCGAGGACGACGACGAGCGGGAGGTTGAGGGTCACGGGGTGCGGGGTCCTTTCAGCGGACGGGGCAGCGGTGGGTGCGGGCGGCGAGTTCGGCGGCGGCGCGGCTGTCGTAGTCGGCGGAGAAGCCGCAGCGCGGGGCGGTGCAGGCGGCGGTGTGCTTCTCGCGGCCCCGGTCGTCGTAGGCGGTGCCGACCTGGACGGGGCCAATGCGGGTGACGTTGCGGAAGCGGCGGTTGGCGGTCACGGGTCCTGGTTCTCCTCTCAGAGCTGGGCAGCGATGGCTTCGGCCATGGGGGCCGGTACGCCGAGTCGGGCGCGGAGGGTCGGGGTGTCGATGGGGGTGCCGGTGCGGGTGTGGTGCTCGGTGGCGACCTTGCGGGCATGCGTGACGAGGGCGGCCGGTATCGGGAGGGTTGTGGGTGCGGGTGGTTGTTCTTCGGCCTGCGTCTCGGGAGTCGGTTCGGCCTCTTGCTCCTGGTCCTCGATGGCTTCGCCGACGGCGGGCGCCTTGGGTGCCGAGTGGGCGAGGAGGGTACCGCCGAGGAAGGCGACGGCGGGCCATCCGGCGACGAGGATCCGCATCCAGGCGGGGACGTTGCCGAGGTCGAGGAGGCCGGCGGTGGCGACGTTTGCGCCGAGGGAGGCGACGAGGGCGATGACGAACCAGCACCAGGCGGCGGCTTTCGTGGTGCCGGTGCGCAGTCGGCGCCAGGCGGCGACGAGCAGCAGGTCGACGGAGACGGGGTAGGCCCAGGCTTTCCATCCGTCCTGTCCGGCCGCCGAGGCGACGTCGTGCAGGTGGGCGAAGGACAGGGCGGCGGCGATGAGCGCCTGAACGAGCACCGCGTCGACGCGGGCCAGCTGGGCGCGCATGATGCGGCTCCTTCCGGTTTCGGGCATGGGAGGGGTAGGGACATGGCGCAGGGGGCCGGGGGTGGATCAGTCGGCGACGGGGTGCGGTTGTACGACCGGGCGGGGTGAGGTGAGCGGTCGTACGGGGACGTCGGGCCGGAAGGGCTTGAGGGCCGGGACGTCGGGGACCAGGTCGGCCGTGTCCTGGCAGATGGCCGCAGCGTCGGCGAGGGAGAGGTAGGGCGTGCGGATGCGGGACCAGCCGCCGGAGGTGTCGCCCGCGACGGCGAGGCCGGGTGTTTCTGGGGCGATGGAGCAGGCGGCGTAGACGGCTTCGGGGGCGATGTCGCCGAGGGCCATTTTGGCGGAGGCTTCGTCGTTGACGCGGTGGCAGACGCGGCCGGTGAGCTGGGCGCGGAGCATGGTGGCGCCCTTGCCGAGTTCGGCGCCGAAGCGCTGGCCGCAGACTTCGAGGTAGATGCCGGCCGCGCGGCCGAGCTGGGCGAGGCGGATGAGCTGGGTGACCATCTCGTCGCGGCGTTCCTCGTCCTTGCGGGTGGCGGTGAGGAAGAGTTCGGCGACCTCGTCGATGAACAGGACAACGGGGGTGGGGCGTTGAGTGTCGGGCAGGCCCCAGATGTCCGAGGTGATCTCCTCGTCGGAGGTGTCCGGGGCGATGCCTTGCCGGGCTTTGATGAGGTCGTATCGGTCCTCCATTTCCTTGACCAGGACGGGCAGCAGTTCGGCGGCTTCGTCGGGGTCGGTGGCGAGGGCGGAGAGTCGGGCTGCGAAGGGCGCCAGTTCGACGCCCCGCTTGCAGTCGATCCCGACGAGCGCGACGCCCTCCTGCCGGGCAAGCCCGGAGATGAGATGGCGCAGGTACATGGACTTACCGGACAGGGTTGCGCCGAGGGTGAGTTGGTGGGGAACGGTGCGGTAGTCGCGGACGAAGGGCATGGCGTCCTCGCGCAGCGCCACTGGCACCTTCAGGAGGTCGGCGCCGGTCTTGCGGGGCATCCGGACGCGCCGCAGTACGTCGTAGCCGACGAGCCGCAGTTCCACGACGCCCGGTTTGACGGTGGTCACGTAGACGGCGTGGACGCCCCAGGCGTGCCGCAGGCGTTCGGCCGAGGCGGCGACGTCCGCGGGTTCCTGCCCGGGAGCGAGCCGGAGGCGAAGCCGTAGCCCGGTCGAGGTGGGACGGAGGATGCCCCGGCGGGGCGGGACCGGCCGGACCTCCCGCCGGGTGGTGGCCTTCACGGCGAGGACCCTGAGCCGGGAGGGCGCCACGGTCAGGCCGCAGGCTTCCATGACGGAGCCGTACGAGCCGAGCAGGCGAACCGTGGATATCGGACCGCCGACTGCGGACCAGTAGACCGCCGGATGTCTGGCCCGGGTGTAGGCGGCCCCACCGCCCAGCGCGGCGAGGGGACCACCCACCTCCAGGAGTGTCGTCAGGTCGGTCATCAGGCGGCAGCCCCGGCGCTGGCGGGGAAGGCGGCCGGGGTGACGGCGGCGGCGCGGTAGGCGATGCCGTGGCGCTGCTGGCCGTTGAACACGGACTCCCACGGCCGGGCGATGAGCCCAGGCAGCGAGACGGGCGAGCCGAGGACGAGTCCTTCGGACACGCCGCCCTCGGGAACGGTGACCTTGATCAGGGCGGACTCCCCGTCCTCGATGTAGACGACGCCGATGGTCATCAGCGCCTCACCGCTCACCGCGTCCTTGGCGATCTCGCCGGTCTGGCGGTCGCGGACCTTCGGCTCGGGGGCCTCGGTCAGCAGGATCGTGGCGGCGGTGGTCTCCACTCGGATGGTGCGCACGGAACACTCCCTATCTACTCGTCTATACATGTAGCGGTCCGTGAACCCGATCTCCCGGGCTCACGGCGATCACCCTGTCACACAACTTGCCCACTCGTCTATACGAGTAAGCGTGTCGGGGTGTACGAGTTGAGGAAGCGTCCCCCGCGCACCACCGCAAACCATGACGATCAGGTCGCAGGAAGCTGGTACGACAGCACGTATGCGTCCGCCGCCATCACCGTGTCGCACACTTCGACGGCACGTCCCTCGGTGTCGAAGGCGGTCCGGATGAGGTGGATCACGGGCACGCCGGCCGCGAGGTGGAGCGTCTTGACCTCGGAGGGCGAGGGCATCCGGGCGCGGATCTCCTCTTCGAAGTGGTCGAGGCGGTGACCCAGCTCTTCGAGGCGGGCGTAGATACCGCCGGGACCGGGGTTGGGTTCGGCGATCTGGGTGCCGCGGGCGATGTCGAGGGGGAGGTAGGAGGTCGCGAACTCCACGGGCCGCCCGTCGAGGAGATACCGGCGGCGCCGGGCGAGGACGCGGCGTACGGAGCCGAGGCGGGTGGAGACGTCCTGGCTGGCCTTCTCTTCCTTGACCTCCAGGCTGTCGACCTGGGGGTGGCTGCCGGCCGCATCCGCCTCGACGATGAACGCGGACTTGCCTTGCTCGCGGTGCCGCCGGGCGAACCGGTCGGAAGCGAGCCGCCGCACGGGCGGCCGGGGCCGTACGAACACACCCTTGCCGTGCTCGGCATGTACCAGGCCCTCGCCGGTGAGGACGGAGAAGGAGTTGCGAACGGTCATCCGGGAGACCCCGTAGTGTTCGACCAGTTCCGCCTCGGAGGGCAGTTTCTCGCCCTCGCGGAATCGCCCCCGGTCGATCGCCTCGCGCAGCTGGTCGGCGATCTGCCGGAAGACCGCACGATCGCTCGTGGGGTCGAGATCACCGAGGAGGCCCGAAGAAAGAGGGCTCACTGTGTGTACTCCTTTAGGTATCTAGACGAGTGGGTGAGTGAAGTTGCTACGGTGGAGAGCCTAGCCATCCGGGAGGGCCGAGGAACGTGAGCACAGAACGCCCGCACTCCGTGAGCGTCGCCGGGGTCGTCGTCGACGCCCAGGGCCGTGCCCTCCTGATCCAGCGCCGTGACAACGGCAAGTGGGAGCCGCCGGGCGGCGTCCTCGAACGCGAGGAGACCATCCCCGAGGCCCTGCAACGCGAAGTCCTCGAAGAGACCGGCATCAAGATCGCCCTTCCGGCGACCCTGACCGGCGTCTACAAGAACATGACGGGCCTGATCGTCTCCCTGGTCTTCCGCTGCGAGGCCGCCGACGGCACGCCCACGACCGGCGACGAGACCCGCGCCCTGCGCTGGGCCACCCGAGAAGAAGTCACCGACCTCGCCGACGAGGCCTACGCGATCCGCGTCACCGACGCACTCGACGCGATGACCCCGCCGGCCGTCCGCGCCCACGACGGCGTGAAAGTCGTCTAGCCCGAACCCGCTGCACATGCGGCCTACCAGCACGAAGGAACTTGTATGCACGAGTATACGAGTCGAGTCCGAGTCTGGGGACTGACTTGCCCAGGATTTCCGGAAGAGGTCAGCCGGGCCCGCCGCTGGACGAGAGACATCCTGCGCGGATCGCCCCTGGCGGACGACGCGGCCCTGATCGTGAGCGAGCTCAGCACCAACGCACTCCTCCACACGAGCAGCGGAGGGGAACGCGGAAGATTCCACCTGGCCCTGGCGGTCGCACCACAGGTCATCGCACTGTCGGTCACGGACGACGGAGGAGGCGGCGCCCCGAAGGTCGAGCACCAAGACCAGGACGCCGAGCACGGCCGAGGGCTGGGCATGGTCAGCACTCTCGCCCACAGGGTCGTCGTCCAGGGCGCCAACGGCTGCTACACGGTCACCGCGGAACTCTTCGTGAACGCCCAGCGGGGAGGCCACCCGTGCTGATGGGCAAGCCCCGGCGGGGCTTCTGGTGCGAGTGCTGGACCGAAGACCTCACCGACGGGATGCAGTGGCCGGCACTCCGGGCATCCTTCGACGCCTACTCCGCACCCCAGGCAGACAGATGGGTCACCATCGCGCTGCGCACCATCTCACCGGCACTCGACCCGGACGCCTCAGACGAGGTGTGGGCATGGCTCCACGACGGCCGGGCCGAAACCCGACGAGCCCTGTTGCGCTTAGAGCCCTGCACGGTGTCCGTCACCCAGGCCAGCACACGCATCACGTGGACAATCCGGCCGGTGGTCTTCCTGCCGCTAGCTCATCGGCACGACGAACAACTCCCGCCCTGTGCATACGCCTTCAGGCCTAAGACGCAGTCTCATTTGGCGAGTCTGCGGTAGCAGATGAGGCTGCAGGCGATGGCGGTGAATGCCAGGAAGTGGTCGGCCTTGCGTTCGTAGCGG